>CACWFV010000001.1 GCA_902760315.1 uncultured Bacteroidales bacterium
GTTTAAACAGCCCACGATGAAGCTGTTCCACGGACAACTCGTCGTGGTGGTGCGTAGCGCCCAGCAGGCAGGTAAACTGACGCTGACTGTCAAGGACAAGCAGCGCAAACTTACTAAGAAGGTGGCATTGAGTATTAAGAATTAAGTAAATAAAACATTAAGACATATAACAAGAAACAGAAAAACATTATGAAACCAACATTATTTCTTTTGGCAGCAGGCATGGGCAGCCGTTATGGTGGCCTGAAGCAGCTGGACGGTCTGGGCCCCAACGGCGAGACCATTATGGACTACAGTATCTACGATGCCATCCAGGCAGGATTCGGCAAGATTGTGTGGGTTATCCGCAAGGACTTCGAGGAACAGTTCCGCACGCAGATACTCTCTAAATACGAAGGCAAGGTGCAGTGTGAGCTGTGCTTCCAGTCGCTCGACGCCCTGCCCGCTGGCTTCCAGGTTCCTGAGGGTCGTCAGAAGCCCTGGGGCACCAACCATGCCGTACTGATGGGTAAGGACATCATCAAAGAGCCCTTCTGCGTCATCAACTGCGACGACTTCTACGGCCGCGACTGCTTCATGCAGATAGGTAAGTTCCTCTCCAACCTGCCTGAGGGTGCCAAGAACCAGTATGCCATGGTGGGCTTCCGCGTCTGCAACACGCTCAGCGAGAATGGTAGCGTGGCTCGTGGCGTCTGTGCCTACAACGAGAAGCGCCACCTGACCGACGTCGTGGAGCGTACCGAGATTATGCGCATTGATGGCACCATCAAGTACAAGGACGAGCAGGGACAGTGGCAGCCGCTGGAGGAGAACGCACCTGTATCAATGAACGTCTGGGGCTTTACTCCCGACTACTTCCAGTATAGCGAGGAGTACTTCAAGGAGTTCCTCTCTGACCCGAAGAACATGGAGAACCTAAAGGCTGAGTTCTTCATTCCGCTGATGGTCAACAAACTCATCAACGATGGCACTGCCACCTGCGAGGTACTCGACACCACCTCGAAGTGGTTTGGCGTGACCTATGCCGCTGACCGCCAGGCCACCGTTGACCGCATCCAGCAGTTGGTGGACGAGGGAGTCTATCCTAACAAGCTCTTTTAATATTGACAATAGCCAATAATATACTGACAACTGAACATTGAAAACTGATAAGTAATAATGCTTGAAAACATTATGACTGAAGGGGAGTGCAGCACGCTGCGCTCCCTCTTGTCCCAATCAGAGACCATCGTACTTTGCTGCCACCAGAATGCTGACGGCGATGCCGTAGGTGCCGTGCTGGGCATGGGCGAACTGTTGCGCATGCTGGGCAAGGAACCGCTCATGGTGGTTCCCGACCAATATCCCGACTACCTGCAGTGGTTGCCCAATACGGAGAAGATAGTACGCTACGACAAGCGCCGCGACTATGTGGACATGGTGCTGAAGATAGCCGATCTTGTGGTCTGTCTGGACTTCAACACGCTGGCGCGCACCGACCAGATGCAGGATGCACTGCAGGCGTCGCCGGCCAAGAAACTGCTCATCGACCACCACCCCGATCCCGACATTGAGGCCGTCGTCAAGGTGTCGCGCCCTCAGGCCTCGTCAACGTGCGAACTGGTGTTCCGCGTCGTCTGGCAACTGGGGCTCTTCGACCAGCTGGGCAAGCACTTCGCCATCCCTGTCTACTGCGGCATGATGACCGATACGGGGGGCTTCACCTATAACTCCAGCAACAGCGACATCTACTACATCATCTCACAACTGCTCACCAAGCGCATTGATAAAGACAAAATCTATCGCAACGTCTTCCACAACTACTCCGAGCACCGCCTGCGCATGGTAGGGCATGTGCTGTGCAACTGTCTGGTGGTCGACGCCGAACGCCATGCCGCCTACTACACGCTGAGCCGCGAGGACCAGAAGCGCTTCCACTTTATCAAGGGCGACGGTGAGGGCTTGGTCAACATGCCGCTGCAGATCAAGGGTCTGAAACTGAGCATCTCTCTGCGCGAAGACACCGACAAGCAGATGGTATGGGTCTCGCTGCGTTCCGTCGACGACTTCCCCTGCAACGAGATGGCTGCCCGCTTCTTTAATGGCGGTGGCCACCTGAACGCCTCTGGCGGCCGTCTGGCGTGCACGCTCCCTGAGGCCGTCGGCATCGTCCAGCAGGCTCTCGCAGCGTTTGAGGATCGTTTGAAGTAAGCCCTCAAAAAAATATCACCGTCACGCCTAACGTGCTGTGCCATACAGCGTTAGGCGTGACACTTGTTTTCCGTCCCATCCATCAGCTGAAACGCCATGCGCGTACCGCTGATTTCTTCCATTCACGGAAATCTAAGGCATTCTATCGTGATTATTAACGAATAAAAATGAATCAAAATGAATGTTAATTTGCTTACGTTTCAGTTCTTCACAACTAGACATGACCGGGTCATATTGGCTCGCTACGGAAAACGTCGATCCCTGCAACTTGCTTATAGTCAATACGTTGTAGATTAGTCCATTTCGTCTCCCAAGCCAGCCTATCCTGTTTCCATATCAGCTACTACCGTTTCGTGCGACGGCCGTCGCACATATTTTTGACGGCCGTCGCAAATATCTTCGACGGCCGTCGCACGAAACCCATCAGTCTGTTACGACTGATTAATCCAACTGTGTGTGTCTTCTCCGGATAATGCCTGGTCAATGCTTCACACTTCCCCGTTGGCCGCCATTCGGCCGATAGTCACAAAAACAAGTGTCACACCTAACATGCTTGCTTACAGTGCATTAGCCGTGATGGTGATATTTGATTTAAGACAGCTATCTATATGAACAGTTGGGCACCATAGATTAGCACCATATAGCGAAGGATTTTCCCGATGGCTATGCTGGTCAGTGAAATGGGGATGTTGGCCCGCATGAGTCCCAAGGCAATGGTGATGGCGGAGCCGAGGATGGGCAGGAAAGAAAAGAAGCCCATCCAGGCTCCGTGATCGGCCATGAAACGGGTGGCTCGGTCGAGGTCCTGCCGCTTGACGTGCAGGTATTGCTCTATCTGGAGTTGAATCTACGCTGATACTTTTAGACGCCAAATGTTTTGCTGTATCAGTAATTATTAGTACCTTTGTCCCCATAATTCTAACTATATTCAAATGAAAAGAGCATCTATCATCATCACCCTGCTGACCATGATGACGCTGAGCATCATGGCAATACCGGCGAAACGAGAGGCCGTCAAAGTGGCACAGCCTGACGGCACGACCTTAACCATCAGGCTTCATGGCGACGAGTGGCAGCACTTTACGACAACCAGTGACGGATATACCGTGATAAAAGACAAGCAGGGATACTACGTCTACGCTCAGCGGCAGGGCGACGTACTGAAGGCTACCAACATGGTAGCTCACGACGAGCAGAACCGCAAGGGTGACGAGATGGCATTTCTGCAGAGCCAACTGAAATATCAGGCACCGAAGATGTCGGAACGCACCACCCAGCTGCGCCAGGCCGTACACCAGCGACAGCAGCAGACGCTGAAGAGCCGCCGCGCCGCCCAGTACGACTACACCAAGTTCAAGGGACTGATTATCCTGGTGCAGTACAACGACAGGGAGTTCTCACGCAGCGACTATAAAGACATCGTCACCGACATGGTGAACACAGAGAACTATACGGGCTATGGTAACGAACACTACACGGGCAGTGTACGCGACTACTTCTCCGACAACTCCGGTGGCAAGTTCCAGCCAGCGTTCGACGTAGTGGGTCCCTACACCGTGGACTACAGCCAGTACGACGCCAAGGGTGGCTACCAGTCGGACGAAGACGAGTACGACCCGTATGCCACCTACCACATTATCAATGCTGCACTGGATGCTGCCGACGCTGACGTCAACTTCAAAGACTACGACGGCGACAACGATGGTGCTGTGGACTTGGTCTACTTCATTCTGGCCGGCAACGGCGCCAACTTTACCGGCAACGACAAAGGTCTGTGGTGGCCCCACCGCTCCGTCATTTATGACTATAAGAACAACCGATTCAACTATATGTACCGAGATGGCGTCAGACTGTGGGACTATGCCAGTTCCGTGGAGCTGGCAGGCTACACCACCTACCCTCAGACGGTAAAAATTGACGGCATAGGCACCATCTGCCATGAGTTCAGCCACGTGCTGGGACTGCCTGACTTCTACGACACCAACTACGAGGAGGACGGCCAGAGCAATGACCCCGGCGAATGGTCTGTCATGTCTGGTGGCAGCTACTTCAACGACAGCCGCACACCGGTGGGCTACTCGCTCTACGAGCGCTACTCCGTGGGTTTTTGCGACGAGCCGCAAGTCATCACTGAGACGGGCAACTATGAACTGGAACCGCTGCACGCCAACATGCAGGGCTACCGGCTGGACACACCCGTCAAGAAGGAGTTCTTCTTGCTGGAGAACCGCCAGAAGAACCGGTTCAAGTGGGATGCCTACCTGCCAGGCAGCGGCATGCTGGTACACCGCGTGGACTTTACCAACGAACGGGTATGGTATGAAAATACGGTCAATGCCAACCCGAACCACAACTACTATGAACTGTTGCGGGCCAACGGCTATAGGGGAAGTGCCAATGCCTCAGATGCCTTCCCCGGAACGAAACAGGTTCGCGAGCTGACCAACAGCTCGTCGCCGGCAAACCTGCTGACGTGGGCCGGCAAGCACAATCAGTTCGGACTGTTCGACATCCAAATGAGCAATGGCATCGTGAAGTTCAAGGTTGACAACTATAACTTGACAGCACTGGCCATTGACGGGACACTGACACTGGGTGTCGGCATGGTCAAACAGCTGACACCCATGCCCACCCCGACAAATGCAGAATACACGCTGACGTGGAAGAGCAGCGACGAAACCATAGCCACCGTCGACGAACAAGGCTGGGTGAAGGGCATCCAAACAGGCACGTGCACCATCACAGCCACCAGCAACAATGGCATAGAGGCAGAGTGCATGGTAACGATTATTGAAATGCCCACCTATAACATCAGCGAGTTCAAACAGTTGTATGACGGTGAAAAAGCCCTGCTGCGACTGGAAGACGCACAGGTGCTGTTCACCTATACCAAGAACAACCAGCAAACCACCTATCTGCGCGACCAGACAGGAGCCATCATGCTCAGCGATGTAGCCATGGCTGTCAAGAACAACGATATCGTCAATGGCATCGTCTATCTGCAGAACACGTTCAAGTATGACGTACCACAGGGCGTAACAGTGGACGGCGAGACCAATACCAGCAGCCTCATCGTCACCGAGGGCAGCGAGGCAACGCCCCGTGAGGTGGCTTTTGACGACCTGACAGCTGCCGACTACAACGACTTGGTAGTGGTCAAAGGGGTGAAAATCAAGAGAGAGAGCGGTTTCTGGGCCTACAGCGACAACACCACTGCCCGCATCTGGGCTGGCAACCTGGGCGTGTCGACAGGCCTGAAGAGCAGCACCCAGCTGGACGGCAAGTTCTTTAACGTCACAGCCATCTACGGCAGAAACATGCTGAACAACAGCATCATCAAGGAACTGAACGTCACCAAGGCCGTTGAGGAGGGCACCGAGCCGACAGGCATCGTGCAGATAGCCAACGACGTAGCGGCTGAAGCTGACGCACCGGCCTACAACATGGCCGGCCAGCGAGTCGGCACTGGCTACAAGGGACTGGTCATCAGAAACGGAAAGAAAGTCGTCAACAATTAGCCGATTGACGAACAATAAAAGATAACGGGTCTCAGCATTTAGCTTGAGACCCGTTTCCAATTTCTATTTGTAAGTGAGTGGTTACTTTACCAACACTACCAAGTATTTGCTAGCCGACCAGAAGAGCTGGGGATTGGTAATGCGCAGGATGTACTGTTTATTGGCATCCTGCTGCAACACATAGCTTGACAGCGGATGAGCCGTCAGTACCTTGGCGGAGCGGCTGTAAAGGCGTATCTCCTTGTCAATACGAATGTCAATCTTGGTGAAGTAGTCACGATTGAAATTGCTGCGCAGCACCTTGCCGTCCTCAATGATGTGCTGTTCTTTCAGTTCCTTCTTCGTACCATATACAAACCAGGCGGTATTCAGCTGTTTGTCCTGTGAACTGATAGTCTGCGACTTCTTGGCGGTTTCTTCCTGCAGATGGCTGACGTTGCCAGACAGCGTGCTTACCTGCTGGTTCAACTCGCCAATCTGCAAATCCTTGGCCTCCAGTTCGGCCTGCAACTGGCGCAGCTGGTTGTCCTTGTCTTCCAGCTGCTGGGTCATGGCCTCCAGCGTGCGACGAAGCTGATCGCCTTTGACAGAACTCTGGCGCAGCTGGTTGCGCAACTTGCTAATGAGTTCGCGGTTCTGCTGCATCTGACTTTTGATGAACTCCAGGTTTTCACGTATGCGGTCTGCCGACGTCGCGCCCTCGCCATCCTTGGCCAGCGTGATACGGTCTTCAGCCTCATTGATGGCACGAAATCCCTCCTGAATGTCGTTCATCGTGGCTACCATGTCGTCAATCTCGTTGTCTTTCTGCTCGATGATGCGTGTCAGCGAGTCACGCTGCTGTTGCAAAGCAGCCTCTGCCGCATCATTACCTTTCTGCTTACATGCCGCCAGTGCCAACAGGCAAAGGGCAGCCATCGTCCATTTTTTCATATGTCTCGTTATTTCGTTAACTCGTTATTTCAATGTTCCAACATTTCGATGCTATGCCTTTCCCGCCACCACAATGACAAACTCACCGCGGGGCTCGTGCTCCTGGAAGTGGGCTATCACCTCCTGCAGTGAACCCCGCACACTCTCCTCGTGGACCTTGGATATTTCACGGCAGCAACTGACCTGCCGGTCTGCACCAAACACTTCGCTGAACTGCTGCAGCGTCTTCAGCACCCGATAGGGCGACTCATAGAATACCATCGTGCGCTCCTCGTCTGCCAAGCTCTGCAACTTGGTCTGCCGCCCCTTCTTTTGGGGCAGGAAACCCTCAAAGCAGAAGCGGTCACAAGGCAAACCGCTACTAACCAGTGCCGGCACAAAAGCCGTGGCTCCCGGCAAGGTTTGCACCTCAATGCCGGCCTTCACAGCCTCGCGCACCAGAAAGAAACCTGGATCGGAAATGCCCGGCGTGCCGGCATCGCTGATGAGTGCCACCGTCTGTCCCGCCTGAAGGCGCTCCACGACGGAGGCGCTGGTGCCGTGCTCGTTGAACTTATGGTGCGACAACAGGTGCTGCTTGATGTCGAAATGTTTCAGCAGGATGCCCGACGTGCGGGTATCCTCTGCCAACACCACGTCAGCCTCCTTCAGTATGCGGATAGCACGTAGCGTCATATCCTCCATATTCCCCACAGGCGTGGGTACAATATATAATATGCCCATAACGGCGCAAAATTACAAAATAAATATGAATTAAACACTATGAATTATGAATTATTTCGTATCTTTGCACCATGATTACATATCCAGCATCAGGCGAAGCACGCCGTCCGGGAAGAATAGAGGTGGTCTGCGGCTCCATGTTCTCTGGCAAAACCGAGGAGCTCATCCGCCGTCTGCGCCGTGCACAGTTTGCCAAACAAAAGGTGGAAATATTCAAGCCCGCCATCGACACCCGCTACAGCGACGAAGAGGTAGTCAGCCACGACCACAACGCCATACCCTCTACCCCACTCGACTCCTCAGCCAGCATTCTGCTACTCTCAAGCGACATCGACGTGGTGGGCATTGACGAAGCACAGTTTTTCGACATGGGACTTATCGACGTCTGCAACGCGTTGGCCAACCGTGGTGTCCGCGTCATCATAGCCGGCCTCGACATGGACTATAAGGGAGTTCCCTTCGGTCCCATGCCTGCCCTGTGTGCTATTGCCGACGACGTCACCAAGGTGCATGCCATCTGCGTGAAATGCGGCTCGCTGGCCTACGTCAGCCACCGAACCGTCGATAACGACAAGCGGGTACTCTTAGGCGAAACCCAGGAGTATGAGCCACTCTGCCGTGACTGCTACCAGCAAGCCTTGACAGAGGAGGAAAAGGCTAAAAGTGAAAAGTAAAGCGTAAAGATGTAAAAAACTGCCTAATAAATTTGGCTATTTCAAAAAATCATCGTACCTTTGCAGCCGATTTCCGCAAGGAATCCATTATTCTACAGGTAGATCCGCTAGCTCAGTTGGTAGAGCACAACACTTTTAATGTTGGGGTCTTGGGTTCGAGCCCCAAGCGGATCACATTAGAAAATCCACAAGAGACTGATTAACAGTTGCTTTTGGATTTTCTTTTTGTATAATGCACCACATTTGCACCACTAAACAAAGGATCACCTGCATAACCACATGTGAACATCAACACAAACTTCGGATCATCTGAAGAACCAATCTATGAAAATGTGGGTCAGCCGATTTCTTATCATCACTGCCGTTGCACACCACCAGCTGTTGATTGCCATTGTAGTGGGGACGTTTACACGCGGTTGTGCAGGAGATCCATTTTAAGAGAATAGAAGCCCGACAATTTGTCGGGCTTCTATTGAGTTGCGGAGGCAGGATTCGAACGTGCGACCTCCAGGTTATGAGCCTGGCGAGCTACCAACTGCTCCACTCCGCGATGTGATTTTTCTTAAGCGGGTGCAAAGGTACGACTATTTTTTGAATTATGCAAATTTTTTGCAGAAAAAACACAAAAAAAAGGTATTCGTACACTTTTGCCCCTATTTTGTTTGGCCATATCAGAACTATTTCCTAAATTTGCACATTGTATTTGCATTGTGCAATTTATGAAAAACTTTGGGAGGAGTAGAACTATGTCCATATCGAAGACCCGACAGAAGTTAGTAGATGTAGCCCGTCAGCTGTTTGCAAAGAACGGACTGGAGAATACGACGATGAACGACATAGCCCAAGCTTCAGGCAAGGGCCGCCGTACGCTGTATACCTATTTTAAGTCGAAAGACGACATCTACTTTGCCGTCATCGAGTCAGAGTTGGAGCGTCTGAGCGACCAACTGGACGAGGTGGCTGCTAAGCGTATTCCCCCACAGGAGAAAATCATCGAGCTCATCTACATGCACCTGAGCATGATACGTGAGACGGTGGTGCGCAATGGCAATCTGCGTGCCGAGTTCTTCCGCAACATCTGGATGGTCGAGAAGGTACGCAAGAACTTCGACGATGCCGAGATAGAACTGTTCCGCAAGGTATTCCGCGAGGGCAAGGAAGACGGTGAGTTTGACATTGACAACGTAGACTTGGTGGCCGACATCACCCACTACTGTATCAAGGGTCTGGAGGTGCCTTACATTTACGGCCGCATAGCCCACGGCATGAAAGAGGAAGACACCAAGCCCCAGGTAGCGAAGATTGTGTACAGTGCACTGGGAAAGCGGAAAATGTAAGTGACAGCGGGACACCGAGACGCCGCAAAGCCGGAACAACGGGATGCCGCAAAACAGAATAAACGAATTCATAAAATAACGACAATTAAATTAAGAAAAGAATTATGGGATTATTAGAAGGAAAGACAGCGCTGATAACCGGTGCTGCACGTGGTATCGGAAAAGCCATTGCACTGAAGTTTGCCGCTGAAGGCGCCAACATTGCATTCACCGACCTGCAGGTCAACGAAGAAACCGAGCAAGAGATAGCCGCTCTGGGCGTAAAGGCCAAGAGCTATGCCTCTAATGCTGCCGACTTCGCCCAGACCGAAGAAGTCGTCAAGGCCGTAAAGGAAGAGTTTGGCTCTATCGATATTCTGGTTAACAACGCCGGCATCACCAAGGACGGTCTGATGCTGCGCATGACCGAACAGCAGTGGGACGCCGTCATCGCCGTCAACCTGAAGTCAGCCTTCAACTTTATCCATGCCTGTGTACCCATTATGATGCGTCAGCGTGGTGGCAGCATCATCAACATGGCATCCGTAGTAGGTGTTCACGGCAATGCAGGCCAGGCCAACTATGCCGCTTCGAAGGCCGGTCTTATCGCACTGGCCAAGAGTATCGGTCAGGAGATGGGTCCCAAGGGCATCCGTGCCAACGCCATTGCCCCCGGTTTCATTGACACCGCCATGACCCAGGCTCTGCCCGACGACATCCGCAAGGAATGGATTAACAAGATACCCCTGCGCCGTGGCGGTCAGGTTGACGACATTGCCAACGTCGCCACCTTCCTAGCCAGCGACATGTCCAGCTACGTCAGTGGTCAGGTCATTCAGGTTGATGGTGGCATGAACATGTAAGAAACAGATGATGATGGACGAAGAGAAACATTTGCATGACGAGTGGTTGCGGAAGCGCCATAAGACGTGGCAGTGGACGCTCGTCGTTGCCGCCCTGCTGGGTGCTGCTGTGCTCTATCTCGTCCAGTACAAGCAGCAGAACGCCCTGTTGCAAGCTCGTGCCGACCGCGAACAGGTGGCTCAATGGAAAGCCATCAGTGTCGGCCGTGTCGATTTCGATATGTGTCCTACAGAGCAAGGTTCAGACAGTTATGTCATGCGCCTTGTCTCTGCGGACCGCTATAAAACCTATAAGCTGACAGACCTGAAACGCCAGGCGCTGGCCGATACCGCCCAGTATACATCGCTGCGCCAGACCTATGACACCATCAACGCCATGGACTTCGAGCAAATCCACGAAGTGGCTTTGCAGGATCTGGACGACCAGGTAGGCAGCAAGAGATTGTGGAGCGTGCTAATCTATGCCTATATGGTCTATCTGCTGGTGCTGATACCTATTTATATTATTACAGGCTATCCCCGCGGATACACCATTGAGCGCCGCCAGCGCAGTCGCAGTCTGCTGAACCTGTTTCGCAAGGCCGGCATGTCCACAGCCATGTTCTTGCTGGGAGCAGGTGTAGCTACTACATTACTGCCCGACTATGTGGCCCGCAGCACCACTGCCGACGGTCAGATTACGGAGCATGGCGAGCGCAAGTGGTTCAGTGGTATCCTCATCATCGTGCGTATCGTGCTAATTATCATTGGTGCCGTCTTGCTGTGTCTGGTAGCCAGCATTGTGATGACCGTCGAGAGCATTGGCGGACTGAAAGACCTATTTAAGAAATGCGAGTAGTCTACGAGGACAACCGTTTCAAAATTTGCAAGTCGCTGATTTTCACGCATAACGCTGATTTTCAGCGACTTGTCAAATTAGACCAAAAACGACACAACCTGCAAAACTATTGTCGGAGAGTTGTCGGAAGGCCTAAGACGAACCGTTTTGTTGTCGGAAAAAATATGGTTGTGTATGAAATTGAAAGCGACTATCCTACCAGCTAAGGTGCTCATCAACGGCACCCATCGAATCCGTATTGCCATGTCCCACCGTGGCAGTACCCGTTACTTTATGACACGCTTCACTGTTCCCTCTCCGAAGAACGTCATGGGCGGTCAGGTCATTGGTGTCCCCAACTCCAGCTATATGAACCAGCAGCTTCTCTTGAAGATGACTCAGATATATAAGGCGTATGACGAACTGGAGGACACAGACTACCTGACCTGTTCACAGCTGCTTGAGCAGATCGAGGCCAAGCTAAGGGGTGGCGAACCGAAAAAGTTGCTTGATGTGATAGATGAGTTCGTGGCCTACAAGAAGAACTCGGCTTCGCCAGGAACCATGAGAATCATCAAATTCGCCATGAAGGTATTCAGGAAGTTCTTCGATGACAGATTCTTCCTAAAGAACCTCAATGCGCAAGTGCTGTATGACTTCCGTGACTTCATGACCAGTGACGGACAGAACCCTTCAACCCAGCGTATATACTTCCAGATATTCCGAGAGATTGTGAACTACGCCTGCAGGCATAAGTACGTGGAGTATGAGGTCTATCCCTTCCGTGACTTCGACGGACCTAAGTCCTTATCCCGTAACGTGGCCGTCTCTATAGAAGAGCTGCGAACCATCAGAGACAAGAAATTCACAGGTAAGTTTGCAGCCCAGCTGGATTTCGTGAGAGACCTTTTCATGCTGTCGTTCTACCTCTGCGGCATGAACCTCGTAGATGTACTACAGATGGACTACTCTGGCGAATACCTTCATTTCCTCAGACAGAAAACCAAGAGCAGAAGGCCGGACGATATGGCCACAGAGTTCACCATCCAGCCAGAGGCACGGGATATCCTCAACCGAATATATAAGGACGGGAAGTTTCTCTTCAACGGGAAGCCCAAGTCATTCGTCGGCTACAACTCTTTCCTGAACCGCTTCCTGCCTGATGTCGCCGAACAGTGCGGTATCAAACACAGATTCATATACTACTCAGCAAGAAAGACCTTCACCCAGATTGCCAATGAGCTGATGATAAAAGACAGCATCATCGAGTTCTGTATAGGCGACGCTGTTAGCAATGACCGCAAGGTGATTGGCTCCTACATCAAGGTAAACAAAAGGATGGCTGATGCAGCCATCCGTAAGGTGTTCAATGCAGTTGCGTCCACAAAGACGATGGACGAACTGGTAGAAGAGTATGGGCTATAGCAGTAGCCAGACTGCCGCTATACAGATTACCAGCACAATCAGGACTATCCACCATCTACTTCGTTTCCGCTTAAATCTCATATCTAATTCCTCTTGCGAATACGGGCCGATGGCCTTCCCTAACTCTGCCATGCTATCAGAAGCCATCTGTAATGATTCTGCTGTCGCCGACATGGAACGTCCTATCTGGGACAGGCACTCACTCGCTTTGCGTAAGGCTTCCGTCATAGATGCGTCATTTGCCTGTTTCATTATTCTGTTCCTCATTATCTCCGACTAATTCCTTCTTTCTGGCCAGCAGCTCTTCGAGCTTTCTCTGGTGGTACGAAATATCCCTGTCGATGCTCAACTTGTCGTATTCCTCCAGCAAGGCTTTGTTGATGTGGATTTCCTCGATATCCATGCGAAGCTCGACATATCCATTCTCACCGAGTCCTTGCGGCTCATTGAGGAATACCGTGTGCTTGCCAAATTTGACCTCTACCCAGTTGACGCGGTTATCCGTGATACTGCGATTGATTCTGTTAATCGTGTACTCGCCATTGTAGAGCAAGTCCAACAGTTTCTCCTTCAAGGCGTCCAGAACTTCTTGGACTGCCTGTACTTTCTGATTCTCTGCCATAATCTTTTCTATTTAGTTAATGATTCTTTCCTCTTGATATCTTCTGTTGGCGACGCTTGGCCTTTTTCTTCTTAGCCATGTTCCTTGCCTCTTGCTGATGGCTACGCCCCTTAGAACTGCTGCATATATTTACCAATGGTGGAACAGGCTTATCTTCCAGAGCGACATCTTTCAGCTTATCTTTCATTTCCAAAAGTTCATCTTTCGGAAACGGAAACTGCATGGCATCGCTTACGATACAGATTCCATATTTCTGTTCCAGATTCTTTAGGTGCACAGGCCCCAATACATCATACTGCTCTTTTCCAATTATCACAAATGGCCTCTTATTGCGGAGCGTCTCATTATCTATCTGCGGAACATCAACGGCTTCCCTCAACTCTAAGCAGTCTGCTTCTGATGCCAGCAAAGCCTTCGCACAAGCGCCTCCTATTCCACCCATACCAAACAGGGCTATTTTATTCTTTCCTGGCATATTTCTATCTGTTTATTGTTCTCATCGTAGTATTTCACTTCTGCACCGATTGATACAGGCCTGAAGCCTTGACTTGTATTCCTCTTCCGTGTCGCTCTCATTCGTGCAACAATAGTCGTAAGGAGAATATCTCTCCATCTGGTCACTGAGCTTTTCTATCTCAGACACCTTGCGCTTACCATAGGCGGCGACATGGTTTTTGCCACCTTCATACCACTCTTCTGTGAAGAGCCACTTATATCTTCTGCTCATACCTCTTATATTATAAGTCCAACTTGTAACCGTAATCACGCATGGCATCCTGAACGGCCTGCGGAAGCTCGAAGCAACCGTCATAGCCCTCTACAGTGTTGCCCTCCAGTTCGTAGCCCCCACTCATGTAGGTTTCCTCATCGTCTGGGTCTTTCTGATATTCCCAAGACTCATCCTCTGGCCACAGGCAAACCCACTCGCCGTTGTCAAACTTGTATTCGTGGCCACCATGCTCTGATTTCTTTTCTATAATCGTCATAGCTGCTCCTTTCATTTTCTACCAATCCAAGGATTTCTCCCGCTATTGATATCGTCGATAATCTTCTTTTCAATATAGTCGGCTGTTTCCTGAGCCTGCTTGGGACTGTAGTATTTTTCCAGTTCCTCCTTTGGTACTGCCATTATCATCATCATGCGGTGATTCTCAATGGCGGGATTCCAGTTGGCACCACTCAGCCAGTTCAGATCGTGCACCTCGTTATTCAGGATGATGTAGTCCAACACCGAACTTCGCTTGTCGGTGTCGGTACGGTCAATGTTGTACCACTGCCTGATATCCCAGATAGGCGTACTGTGGAACACCATGCGCTTGCAGTGTTCTGACTCAACAATCACTTCGCCCACCATGAAAGCGAGCTGTATGTATGATTCGGGCGCTATGCCCAGCTGCTGTAGATACTCATGTGTCGTCATATCCTTATCTCCTATTCTTTAGTACATCTTCTGAACGTGAACGTTTCGCCCCCAAGAGCTGATGTAGGTAAACCACTTCTCTCTCGGCTCGAAAGCCAGCTGGGACTTGCTCTTCTTCTCTTCGTAGTAGGCATCGGCCTTCTCCTTGGTATTGAACTTCTTGCGCTCTGTCCTACCAGAACCGCTGTATTGAATCAGTATCGTAAACATATCCTTGATTATTGTGGTGGGGTGGTTAACCCCACCGTTACCTGGTTAGAACTGGATTTCCTCGAAACCGTAGTCGTCTGTGTAATAGAACTTGCCGTCCATTTCGATGATGTCTGAGACAGACAGGCTGTGACCCTTGTAGCCTTCCGGCTTCTGGCCGACGTTTAGCAGATGGAAAACGCCTTCGAGAGTAGCATCTGCATCACCTTTGTCCTCGACTTCACCCTGCCATACGATGGTGTAGTTGTCACGGGTAACTTTCAGACCCATCTTGTGAACCAGGTCTAAGCCACTGAACATGAGATAATGGGCCTGTGGAGCCTCGTCGTTCACTTGGTAAACTGTAATCTTCTTCATAATTTCTAAGTTTTGAATGTGAGTACTTGTCTTATTTGCTATTACAAAGATACAAAGAATTTATCAAATATGCAAACTTTTGACCAAGTTTTTTCGGGAAATCTGCAAAAAAAGTTTGGAGGCCGGAGCCTCCAGAACTATGACACTGCCATTGTTTATAAGTTTGATATGTCAATGTCAGATGGTTCCACGACATACTTGTATTCTTTGCGCCCCTCCTGTAGGAAGTCACGCCGCTTGTTTGCCTGTTCCTCAGTCTTGAACGACTGAACGAATATCCGCGTGCTGTCGTTCCTGACGAACCATAGGTGCCACGCTTGGTCTTCAGGCTTCCACATCCCACTATGGTCGGGGTCGAGGATGTAAAGGTAGCCTTTGTTGTCGTACACCTTGCGCCCTCCGTGGTAGGAGTCCTTGAAGTCCTCCCAGCGGTTCATTGCGTCGTTGAAAACCTTGAAACCTACACGACGCTCAAAACTGGCGTGCTCGTCCATGAACTTGCGGGCCTCGGTGAATGTCATCATGCCGTCGAAGAGTTGTTCCATCGGGCAGTATCTCGTAATGATGAAATGATGTTTCTGTTCCATAGTCACTTGTGATAGTTCATTTTATGCTGCCTTCAAATATTTGCGAATTTCCCAGAGCATGGTGCTCATGCGCTTATAGACGTAGTGACCTGCATATCTGTCGTACTCCTTCATGTTGAGTCCAGCTTCCTCGACAGTATTCTGCTCTCTGGTTGTCAGTACCGAGTAAACCAGCATACGCTCCTTCCACTGGTAGTCCTTCCAGCCGTATTTGCCGATGATATTCCAGAGCTTCTCATGAAGTTTCTCCAGCTTCTCCTTGGCCTTGGCATCTTCCTTCGCCTTGGCAACTCTCGACTTGTTCATCTGAATCCAGAGGGCACCGAACTCCCACTTGTTCAGGTCACTGTTCATATACACGGTGTTGATGGCCTCAAACTCTGCTGGGCTAACTGTCATCTTTACGATGTTCTCAAATTCTGACTGTAACATAATCTCTAAGTTTTGAATGTTATACTTATCTTATTTGCTACTTCAAAGGTACAAAAAGTTTATCAAATATGCAAGTTTTTGAGCAAGAAAGTTTGGCAAAAATGCAAAAAATGGCCCACCGCCACACAGGGGACGATGAGCCGAGCAAATATTTACAATTCAAAACTCAGATAACATCTGTGTCTCTTTATCTTGGTTTAACAGTTGTTCTACTATCTTCGTGGCCAGTCCGACCACCTTTGCCACTTGTTCCTGGGAATACCATTCGTGACACTCTCCCAGTGTGCGTATCAGGTCAAGCAGTACCTTCTTCTTTGCATGGCATGAAGCGGACTCCAGCAGAAAATCTACATCACTGTCCTTTCCGGCGAACGTCAGCTTGATTAGCTGTGTCTCGAAAGTGCCGTACCCACACTGGTCTGCCTCCCTGTTGAGCTGCTTGTAAGAACTCCGTGCCATACCTTATTATATAATGGGAGGCAGCGGTATTGCCACCGCCTCCCCTGATTGATTACTCTGCGACGTTGGTACCATCGGCAGGCTCATTGACTACGCCAGGCTCCAGCTTGCCGTTCAGTTTGTCGATATCGGTCTGCAGCTTGATACGCTGTGACTCGTACTTCTTGGCCACCTCATCCTCAATCTCCTTGGATGCCGTCTGGTCACTCTCGGCCAACAGTGCCACCAGCAGACCTGCAAGGTCATGGGAGTAGCATACGCTCTTCTCGCTGAGCGCCTGCTTGATGAACTCTCGCTTGATGGCATTGCGGTTTTCCTCAATGACCTTGGCACACTTCTCGAAGCAGTCAGGGGTGTTACTCCACTCCAGACCTATAGACTTTTTGAACTCATAGGACAGACGCTTCACCAGCAGGGCGTGGAAGATACGCTGTTCCTCTCCAGAGAGGGCCGTGTTCTGCTTGGAATAGTCGGAGCTCTCAAGAGCCTCACGCTTCTTCTCTACAAGCTCTTCCTGTTCCTTCTCTTCGGTCTTGAGCAATGCGTCCTTGAGCTTGGTCACCTGTTCCTTCTGGCGGTCACTGTCGGCAATGTCCGTGCTGTTCTCAGCCTCCTTCGGTATAGAGTAGGCGTATTTGAACTGGCCACTGAGATTCCCATGGAAGCAAATCTCGAATACCTTCTGGACGTTCCCGTCCTCGATGTTGCTGTCGAAGATGGCCTTGACGTGGCGGTAGGCCTGCATACGCTTCTCATAGAACTCTTCATCGGTGAAGTTGGCCTTCTCTGGCTCCTTGGGGAGCTGCACATAGCTGCGGTTGGTCATATCCACCAGCTCCAGTCCGTACTCTTTCGCTGCCTTCACGATATCATCGTCGATACTACCTTGATAGACGATAGGTATATCCAGCGACTTTGCAGTGCGGAAAATGTACTCCCGTGTCTTGTTCCTGAAGCAAGTAGCATCCATACAACGGGGACGGGCGCTGTCTTTGTAACTCTCTGGCTTGTTCTTGGTATTGAACGGGCAACCTTCACAGTCCTTGTTGCACTTGAAAGTCCCGTCTGTCTGGGAGAACGGTGCCGTGTCGAGGAAGTTCATGACGTGCTCATCAATCATTTCGTGGAGGATTTCGAGCTTCAGAATCTTCTGTGGCCAACGGGCAATGCTGGCCTCGTTGAAGCAGTCACGGAAGAGTACCTGCTGCTGCTCTGGAGTGAGTTTGCATATTTCCAGAAGATGTACGAGATAGAGTGTGCCGTTACGCATCAGGTTCTCGAACTCTGGGATGATGCTGTTAAGCTGAATACGACTGGTGACGAAGCTGGATGACTTACCAAGCAGCTTGGCTATCTCGGCAATCTTCATGGTGCCCTCAGTGTAGAGTTTATGGAAGGCTGCTGCCTCTTCCATCGGGTCAACGTCCTTGCGCTGAAGGTTCTCGATAATCATTGCAGCGAAAGCCTGTTTGTCATCCAGTTCCTTCACTACGCACTGGATTTCGTCAAGTCCTGCAATGGTAGTGGCACGGAAGCGACGCTCACCGCATACGATTTCAAACTTGTGGTCGCTGCCCTTTGGGAGCTTGCGGACGGTAATGGGTTGGATCAGACCGTTCTCCTTGATGTTCTCGGCCAGTTCGTTGAGTGATTCCTGGTCGAAGGTCTTACGAGGGTTAAGTGAACTCGGACAGATGTCTGTCAATGGAATGTTTCTTACTTGCATAGTTTTACTGTTTTGAATTGTGAATAACTTGATTTATTTTTAAGTGCTGGCTAATCTGCCCATTCCAGTTCTTTCTTGGGCTCTTTCTTCCAGCAGTTGAAAACGTAGTCGTTGATGAAGTTCTCATAGGAGAAGGTCTTGGTCTCTCCAAAGTCAGTCTCAAAATCAATCTCTCCTTCCTGATATAACGTCGGCATGATAAGGCTGCGCATCTGCTCACTCTCGACGACTACAGCACGGCTTGGGTCTGTAATGAAGAACTTGATGTCGTTCGGATTTCCGAGAAGGGTGATAGTACACAACAGACGATGCAAGGTGCGGACGTTTAGACCAACCCCGTTGATGATTACTCTGTCGTTCTGTGTTGACGACAGCTGCTTGATGTGATATGCACAGGCATTCTTCAACTGCACGAAGTCGCACACAAACGGATTCCCCTGATTGTCCTTTGGTGGGAAAACACTGTCAACATTGGGATAACGGCCCTCTATCTCCTGGCCTTCAAGGTTGACCGTCTTTCCATCCAACTTCTCGCTGCCCTCCTTGAAGATGACCAGAACGTGACCGTCTGAGGCATAACAGCGTTCTCTCTCGAAATGTACTCCGCACATAATAGGACGCATTTCGTCCTTTGCGCAGATGTTGGCAAACATCGCTTTGATAATTTTCTTGTTCATTTTACTTGATTTATTATGTTTAACAATATGCTATAGCCATCTGGCGGCTCTCAGCTTCTTCTTTCTCCAGCTTCTCGCACTGACGGTAGAAATCGTAGTTCTCGATGTAGCTGATGCAGCTCTCATACAGGGAGAAAGCCTTGCGGTATTCGTCTCTGGCGATTTCCAGAGCCTCAAAGTTCACGGCGCTTGGCTCTTCTTGGTAATCGACCTCGCAGCCCTGAAGGTTCTGCTCTGCTACCTTGACCTGTGCTTTGAGCACTTCGGCCTGCTTCTTGATGCTGTTCAATGACTTCATAATCTCTAAGTTTTGAATGATATTACTTATCTTATTTGCTACTTCAAAGGTACGAAAAGTTTATCAAATATGCAAATTTTTGACCATGTTTTTTGGGAAATTTGCAAGTTTTTTTAGTGATTATCAGTCCTCCAGACTCTCCTTGAACTTCTGGTTCAGCTCGACGGCCACCTTGAAGTTCTTCAGCAGGGTAAGGAGCCCGTACTGAAGCTCCCTGTCCGTGCTGATGGTCTCGCACAGCTTCTTGACGTTGGGAAAGAAGTCTGGGTCACATCGACAGGCGCACTTGTATGAGGAACTGAATAGCCTGTACAGTTCCTCATATTCGTGCTTCTCCTTGGCCAGTATGCCAAGAAACTCTATCTTGGCCATTCCTAAGCTGTGATAAGGTCGTAGGCCTGCTGCACCTTCTTGGCAGCGTTGCCCTGCATGATGCTGTCAAACTTGCTCTCGTCATTACGGAAGCGTGCCTCGTTCTGGTAGTATGACGTGATGCCGTTGATGACCCACATTCCAGTACCACGCTCTCCGTACTCCTGACCAATACCCGTCTCTACTGTCTCACGTACCTTGTCTATGAGGTTACGGCCAACGGTTGTGATATCCTGATGGTGGACGTCACCAGTTGCTCTATAGACCTCCAGATTCTTCTCAGACAGCAGGACTTCCGCAAGGATTGAGTCAAGCTGCTTCTCCGATATCTTGATGTTCTGCAGATGCTCGAAGTGTTGCTCCATCGACTTCTTATAGATGTTATACATATTCAGGGCCTTGTAGGCAAACTCAGCGTTCTCCTTGTTGGCCAGATCGAGACGGTTCATGATTCCGGAGGAATGACGAAGCGACAGCTTGCCGACATTGTGCGACATGGCGAAGTTAAGAGTGTTGTTACATACCACACGGGTAGGAGTCACAAGACAATTCACAGCACCCGTGCCGTCATGGCTGGTGGTGAATACCACATACATTTCCACGATGTCCTCTCCCTTGTTGTCGAGACGAATCTGCTCAGGGAACTTGGCGGTGATGAAAACACGCTCACCCTGACCAAGAACACCAGCCGTCTCGATGACAGGGACGTGACTGTTACCCATTTCACCCGTGCAGATGGTGTCGATGAACTTGAAGGCGTCGGCGTTCTGGACTACGCCGTACTGGTCTGATACCACACCCAGCGCCTTCGTCTTATCCATGCGCATAGTCGCCTTGCGCTTGGGGATGACGAGAGACAGAAGCAGGTCTGGGTCAATCTTCTCGCCCTTCGCCATCAAATCCTGAATCTCAGGTGACATTGCTATCACGGGCTGAAGCTCTACCTGATAGTCGGCATGAGACAGCTCAAGAGCCTGCTCTACCGTCATCGGTCCGTCAAATACCTGGCCGAGATTGTGCCATGCACGCTCCTGCCTTCCGTTCTCTACATAGCTGGCTACTCCAGCATTGATTTCCAAATTATGTGCCATAATAGTTTTGAATTGTGGCCACTGGTTAGATGGCCGTTACCTTGTATTTATCTTATTTGCTATTACAAAGGTAGGTAAATTTTATCAAATATGCAAATATTTCTGGAAAAAGTTTTACCAAAAACACAAAAAAATAGCACCCGTTGGAGTGCTATTTGGGAGAGTAGCCTTTGCGTGGCTTCCTGGGTCTGTGCATACCATAAAGCCCCCTGAGTTTCTTCCACCAGTGTTCCGTGAATGGAGCACGGGAACGTAGTGACACCTGCTGCCCCCTGTGCGTCCAGAACGATATGATTGTCACACCGTCCGCCGTATGAATCCATACGCCGAAACGGGCTGTCATCGTTTTCTTCTTTGGTGTTATAAACTCACATCGACTCATGGCATGACCTCAATATTACGTTCCTTCATCTGAGCAGCCACATAGCGACGCACGTCCCTGAGAAGGGCGTCTGTCGTTTCCTCAGAGGCAAGCATGGCCTTGTAGTTCTCAGTGTTCTTTTGCTGTCTGAAAGCGTTCTGCTTCTTGCGGCAATCCCTCATCTGGTCGATAAGGGCCAACAGCGTTGTGCCATATTCTTTAGTGTATTAGGTCTGGGATTTATACAAAATTCCCCTCACCCGTCTGCTGTGGGCGAGGGGACGTAACTTCAGGAAGTTGGCTAACTATCTTTCCTTCGTTGTCGGTACTTGGTGAATACCCAGTAGGCGAGTACCGCCATTAGGATGCAGAAAGCAAGTCCATATAGCACCTGAGATAGATATGCGAACTGCTTGGTTTCAGTCATGGACGTGTCTTTCTCTGTTCTACTTTTCAAATCACTCTCAGCAGACTCTTCCTTCGTAGCAGAATTTGTAGATGTTGACGAGGACTGAGATTTGTCCTCGGTATTGTTCTTCTCTTCTGAACCTTTCGTGCTGCGTTTACCATGACGCGTCTTACTGGTAACGGTTTCCTCCTTGAGGATAGGCGCAACACCATTGCTGTCAGCCTTGCTGGTGTCATACCATGTGGTGTGAGTGACAGTAACGGTCTCGGTACTATCATCGACTTGCTCCTGTGTGGTTGACACCTGAGTCTGTGACGATTCAGATGTGGCGGAAGTCACGGTCTGGCTGTTCTCCGTGCTGGAAGAGGTCACGGTAGAAGTCTGGCTGATATCCTCCTTCACTGCCTTCTGAACGCTCCCACATGAAGTAAGGAGCAAAAGGCAAACAATCAATCTTACAACTTGTTTCATGCGATTACTTTTTTAGCGTTTTCGTAGTACTGCTTGCGCTGGTCGAAGCCGTTAAGACCTCCGTTCACACGCTTTGTTACAGCCTTGATGTCATCCTTGTCTGCAAGGGCAAGACAACCACTGGTTTTGAAGAACCAACAGGCAACAAGGACGGCATAGTAATCGTTGGTACTGAGAACTTCGGGATTCTTCAGGACATCTGGAGCCTTGGCGATGTTCTCATGCAGATACTTGTTGAACTTACGGTAGTTCGCTGTGCCTGTGAGCTGGATAAGCCCACGGCCTTTGTACTTCTGCCCATCACCGTCAGCCTGTGGAGTGTTACCAAGAGCAACTGCCAGTTTTCCCGTATCGTAAGCCTTGCCGCTTGCAATCTCCTGGCTATAGCGAAGCTCTCCGCTCTCATGAGCGATCTGAGCGAGAAAGTGACAAACCCTTAACTTCGTGTCGATGTCGAATCTGGGCATCAGTGCGTTAAGATGTGGCAGATACTTGTCAACGTTCTTCGATAGGGCGTTGGGCATAACCTGTTTCAGCTGCTGTTTCGTCAGTATAATCATAATCGGTGATGTTTTAAGTTATTCAATAAGGGGAATCTTCTCCCGCTTTCTATGTCCTATGAGTCAGGGCCACTCTCCAAGAGGCTTACCAAGATATCCGTCAAAGGCAGGATTCTTTGTCCTGACCTCGCCAGTGACAGCATCGACATATACCTGCTGTCTACGATTACCAAAGATGTACTGAGCATTGCATGGAGTAGGCCCTATAGGTTTTCGCAATATGCAATTTCTACTTTTGGGCTTGACCACGTTCGCCTTCATCATAAGCTCAAATGCCTTCTCGAATGTAATTTGCATCTGCTCGTCGTTCAAAGGGGAGTTCTCTATATAGAAAGCGTTGTCGTATATATTTACCTGCGTTCCCTTTCCTGTTGTAATGAACATTAGAACTTTTGTATCATAGCCTTTCTCCTTTTCAATAACCTGCTGGAAAACGTTGGTAACAGACATAATCTTTCCGTCACAATCTTCTGAGTCAAGATTTTCACAGAGCTTGATGGAACTCTCAAAGAACCTGTAGTCTGCACCGTTGGCAAGATTATACATTGCCTGGCGGTCTTTGGCTATGATATTCTCCACTGATGCCGTAATGTCAGGAACTACGCCGTCGTGGTCACCAGTGACATCACACACAATAGAATCGGCCTGTGCAACCGAATCCACTTTCTCAATCCCGTCAACCTGCTTTTTCTTCTCGGACTGGCAGGAAGAGCAGCCCGTGGCCATGATGCTGACTATCGCCAACAAAAAGCCGAGGATGAAAAACTTCTTCATAGCTCACTTATTATGAGTTTGTCTTCAAGTATTCAAGAATCTTCTCCACGGAATCAAGGGCTTCCCACGTAAACAGAGCTACGCCGTAGGACACTCCTTCGATGGTCTTGGTCACACACGTCTGTTCTCGACCTACATGACCGTAGGCAGCTGTCTCTTCATAGATAGGCTGTCTCAGTGACAGTTGGCACTCGATGGCCTTTGGTCTCAGGTCGAAAATCTCCCTGATGATTCCGGCTATCTCCGCATCTGTCTTGTTGACCTTACAGGTGCCGAAGGTCTGGACGTTCACACTTACTGGCTCCGCTATGCCAATGGCGTAGCTCAGCTGTACCAGCATTTCCTTGGCAACTCCAGCAGCTACCATGTTCTTCGCAATGTAACGTGCCATGTAAGCAGCAGAGCGGTCAACCTTGCTGGGGTCTTTCCCTGAGAAAGCACCACCGCCATGTGCGCCCTTGCCTCCGTATGTATCTACGATAATCTTACGGCCTGTCAGACCTGTGTCACCATGAGGGCCACCGATGACAAACTTTCCAGTCGGATTCACCAGCAGCTTCGTGTTCTTGTCGAAGAGTGCCAGGATTTCATCAGAACTGATACGCTCCTTCACCCTTGGCAGTACATAGTTCTCGATATCGTAGGTGATAAGGTCTCGCATTTCCGCATCTGCTTCGTCTGGCAGATTGCAGTTGTCTGGCGTAATAAACTCGTCATGCTGAGTGGAAACTACAATCGTGTCGATATGAACGGCTTTTCCGTTCTCGTCATATTCAACCGTTACTTGACTCTTTGCGTCTGGACGTAGGTACATCATACTGACGTGCTCCCTGCGGATAGCAGCCAGCTCTTTCACGATGAGGTTGGCCAAGTAAATAGGCAAAGGCATGAAAGCCTCTGTCTCGTCTGTCGCATATCCGAACATCATGCCCTGATCGCCTGCGCCCTGATTCATGGGTTCATGGCGCTCGACACCCCTACGAATGTCGGCACTCTGTTCGTGCATGAGGTTTATGACTCCACAGCTCTCGCCGTCAAATTTCAACTCTGGCCTGTCATAGCCAATACGTTTGATGGTTTTCCTCACTACTTCCTGAACATCGACCTTTGCTGCAGACTTGATTTCTCCAGCTACGATGACTTGGCCAGTAGTGACCATCGTCTCACACGCCACCTTCGATGACGGGTCTTTC
Organism: uncultured Bacteroidales bacterium; assembly: GCA_902760315.1. Lineage (GTDB taxonomy): Bacteria > Bacteroidota > Bacteroidia > Bacteroidales > Bacteroidaceae > Prevotella. The sequence continues at coordinate 24,479 of CACWFV010000001.1, forward strand.
GCAATGTGCGCATCGAGGATAGCGTCAGAAATCTGGTCGGCCACCTTGTCGGGGTGGCCTTCTGATACTGCCTCAGATGTAAATAAACTGTGCTTTGATAACATATTTTGGATTTTTATAATTATTCGTCGTCACGTCTGGGCTTTTTCCTTTGGCGCTTTGATTTGTTCTCATCGTTGTCTTTCAAATCCTCCAGCTCCACGTCAAAATGTCTCTCTGTCTTGTCGATGAGGATTTTCTTGAGCATCTTCCAGAATCGGCTTTCCCCATCATCTTCCCTACATGATGCCTCGTTCTCCAATATACTGAGCACTTGTTCAAAGGCTATCGCTCCAGCAACGATATAGCTTAGCGGTATCATGACATGAACACATATCCATTTTTCCACGATAAAAGCCAATATGATAAGCCATAGACGTTTGGGAATTGTCTTTCTGATAACCTTTCCGAAAGCGAAACTGGTAAAATGTGCTCTCTCCCTACTTACCTTATCTGGATATTTCTTGTGCACACGCTTGTCAAGCTGATAAGCCGTCCAAGCATCACTTAAAATCAATACTACCACAGCACTCATTAGAGGGAATGTCGGTTCAAACTCAACGATGAACCAACCGAAGATACCTCCGATTGCGGCCCATGCTCCTTTCCAGCTCAGAACCCAGTCGTATATACTTAAAAACCAGTTCACTTTCATTTCACATTCTTTTCGACAAAGTTAGTGATAATCTGCAAGTCTTTGCCGTAGGCAATATGATGTTTTAGTGAACTTGAAAGTGCAGAGTTGGCCCTGAAATCTATTAAAAAGAAAGCCGTGGCCACCCATAGTCAACCACGGCAAACAGTACATTTATTCATCACAGAATCATGATTTCCTCTTCACCACGTCTGCTGATGTAGGCGAAGATATCCTTACGTTCAACGACACGGGATTTGACTATTCGCCCCCTTCCCTTGGCATAGCCCTCGCACCAATCCTTGTCAGTAGTCCATGATATGCCTGGGTCACCGCCTTCTGCAAGTCCTTCAGGGCTGTCGTAGTACGGGTCGTATGCCCGATAGACGGTAAGAGGGAACTCCATGTTCTCCAGAGCCTCTGCATCCTCCACAGTCATAAACCATCCCTTGCAGGGACGTGCCGACTTGAAGTAAGGCCGAAACTCATTTGACGTTTCTGTGCTTCCGGCCACTACCCATACCGTGCGCATCAACTCCCAGTAACGGGGATTCGACAACAGCTTGGCCTTGCGGAAGAAGATATCCTTGACTTTCTGGATATCGTTCTCCACCTCATAGGCCCTGATTAACTGAGCGGCAATCTTCCCGTCTCTGGCCAGCTGCTTCTCAGGCAGGGCAGGGATGCGCCTCGTCATCGGCCTTTGCTCATTCTCAGCCAGTATGTAAGCCATATCACTTCCCTTTCTTCTGTTCTTCCTCTGCTTCCTTCTTGGCCTGCTCGATAGCAGTACGATAGATGGCCGTGCCGATGATGTCTCGCAGAACAGCCCTCTCGCCGCTTGGCAGTGTCGATGTCTTGTTCTGGAGCTTCGGCATTTCAGTAAGAATATACTCCTTGGTCATCCTTCCACTGTCGATTAGCTTCAGCAACGAATTGGATTTCACCTTGCCCATCGTGGCACGTTTCACACTCACCCTCGCAAGGAGCTTGTTAATTTCAGACTCCAGCACTTCTGCAAAGTGCTCTCCATTAATTTTCAGTTTCTTCTCTTCCATAATAAAAATGTTATTGTTTGTTATTACTCCAGCATTGTTCACTTACTTCCTTTTCCATAATCTCACGGAACTTGTCATATATCCCGTACTTCTTGAATATCTTATATAAGTTCATCATAGTCATTTCCATTCCGTATCTCATACCGAACTTCACACCCATAGCATAGGCACCGAAACGCCCTACTGTAACACCAAGCACAAATGCCAGAATGACGATACCTGTAGTACTCATAAACTGCATGACGTTACTCATTTCAATTCTGCCTGCTTTATTCTCCTGAACAGGTATGTATAACGAGTCCTCAACACCATTGGAGCCTCTGGGTAACACCCAAGGTAGTCATGGTAAGACTCAGGAATGACATTCACCAGAACCCAGCCCTTTTCATCCATCTGCTGTAGCTCTTCATCAGTAAGCATACGGTCCTGCTTGCTGGTGTAGTAAGCACCTTCCGATGGGGGATTCAGCTTTGGCTTCCTCTCCTGTTCCTCGTTCGCATCACTCTTCTGCTCTGCAGCTTTTCCAGCCCAGCAAAACGCTGCAACAACGACCGCAAAGAATATGGCCACCAGCGCAACAATTACAATTACTCCTACAATTTCCATAGTTTATATTTTTACTTGTTTACTTTAATTTGTCCTTGTTCTATTAGCCAGCACAAAAGTTCAAAGGCTGCATCAAGAGGAGTCTCTGATTCTTCCTTAGGGCCAACTGCCCAATGTATTCTGCGTGTATGTACCTTCCCTCTTTCAGTTTTTAGACCATGATAGGAAGCCCACCATTTACTATGAAAGACAGAACCGTTTCTATTTAATTGAAAATGATAATACTCATCTGGTTCACCTTCTTCTTTTATAGTGATGAAGAAGGGCATCAACTCCAAAATGGCTGCAAGAGACCAACAGGGAGTTATTGAAGTACTGAATGGAGCATTATGACATTTTTTAGCATCCTCTTTTCTCCACGCAAGTATTTTATTGTAAGACTCAGCATGAAGAATATGCTCTTTTTCTGTTCCAACATAGCACATATCTGCCGTGCTTGGGTCAACCCCAAGTTCCATCAGCTTTTTGCTTTTCTCTATAGAAGTACATATATCTGTTTTCATACATCTTGGTTTTCTATCACATTCATGTCGATATAGGTATCACCCATAAAGATAGTATAGACAATCCGCCCGTTTGGTTTGTCGCCTGGTTTACTCTTCTCATAGGGACGCCTCCAATTCGGCTCGTTGATATCCGTGAACCTCTGAGCCAGCTCGTCAGCTGTCGTATGTTTCTCCACCCAAGGCATGGCCATAAGGTCAAGGTCGTGTACCAGTGAGCCGTGTATGGCAATAGCCCAGCCGCACTCGGCGGCAATCTTTCTCAGCTCTGGAAGCCTGAACACCCAGAACGTTGCATTATTGTCTTTCAGTTTCTTTAAGTCAAACATCTTTCTGTCCTCCTTTACCAAATGAATATTCCACCTAAAACAAGCCCTATAAGGATGGCCATTACAAGTATTGCACAGCCAATGACACCACCTACAGCACCGCCGATACCTTCATTTCTATCTCTTAGATAGGGATATGCCACACATATCCCGATTATCACAACTGCGGCTATCAAAAGCCATGACCAATGTAAATGAATGTCAATCATCTTCATCCTCCTTCAATAAATAATCCTTCAGTGGCTTTAGCAACTGCCTGGCCGTTTTCAGTTTGTCCTCTGGAATGTCACAGTTCTCAATGCTGTATAGTAGAATGTACGACTGCGGTACACCAAGTGCTTCCTGCAACCGCTTCATTGTTTCCATTGGCGGTTGTGAGCGGTTCTTCTCTATTGCCACGATGGCGTTCTGCGACATGCAGCAGCGCCCTGCCAGTTCCTTCTGTGTCATCTTCCGTGCCTTACGGATAGTGACGATTGCTTTTCCGATGTTCATATAGTTATCTTCCTTAATATTATTTCAATACCAGTCTGAGTGCGAATAACGCATCACCTTTACTTACCCCCCCCACTACGGAGTCATAGACTCGCTCCAGAGCACGGGGATTGATCGTCTTGATTCGATTCATTTCAGGGACGGTCAGTTTATGTCCTGCCAGCGTCGCAATTTTGAACACCATCGCCGTGCGGCTCAGTCCATTTCCGAGAAATACTTTCTTTGCCATATATCTTAGTCTTTACTTATCTCCAAACCATTTCTCAACCTTCATCTTTCCACGCTTGTCGATGACCAGCTCTCCAGCATCATAGAAATACTCGTCGGTATCAGCACGAAGGATTCTGCAGAGTGGCTTATCGCCATCCTGACAGCAATCGTCTCTCAGCTCGCACACCTCGCACGGACAGCGCAGGGCACCGTTATCCTTGTATTTCTTCTCGTTTGTCAGACGGTACACATGCCCAAAGACGACGATGAAGTTATAGCCGTTCCAGTCGGCATTAATCTTGTCGATGTACTCCTGCTGTGTTGGTCCGATACCGCCAGTCATGAACGCTGTTAAGTCAGCAGCCACCTTTCCGAACTCATCGGCCATTTCCTGAAGCGCCTCCGTTGTGGTCTTTTGATTCTTCTTTGCCAAGGTCAGGACTCCTTTCTTATTCTAAACTGTTCCGTGATGTTCTCAACAATTTCTACGTTGCGGATGCAAGGCTCATTGCCAGAACCACGTCCCACATACTCACCTTCCACAAGATACACCTGACGGTGCTGGTAAGTGACAAGTGAAATCATGGTGTCAATCGTTGTTTCCTTGATTGGTGACGGTATGACGAGGTGCCAATGCCAATTCCCTTCTCCGTCATCAAGATATAGAGCGTCATAAACTGATACGCCAGGCTCCTTACCTATAATTTCGTTCTGAGAACTCCATGCAATCGACTGCTCGTCTTTCGGTATACCTCCGAATCGGATATAATATCGTTTTTCTGCCATAGGTCACTTCTTACGTTTCTTTGACTCAGGATGACGATTCGCATAAATCTTCATGGCCGTCTTTTTGTTGCTGGCCATAATCTTCTCACCCTTGATGATAAACTCGTGCTTAGTCAGATCGACAGGATTCAGAGCATGGGCACGTCTCTTCATTTCCTCGTCACTCAACTTGCGACGCTCTGGATAGCCCGTCATAAACGGAGAATTGCCACCAGCTGCAGCAGCCATCATTGCCGCCAGCATAAGCATTCCATTTCTGCCTCTCATACTCAGTCAGAATTTAGTATTTGCCACAAACCTTGTCATAGATAGCATGACACAGAACGATATCATAGGAAGCATCATGCAGCTTGTCTGCCTCTACCTCTACACCCAGAGCCTTTGCAACGGTGGCCTGCTTGAAGTCAACCATTTCCTTCCGTTTATCCATCAGGAACGGAGTGGCCAGTACCATACAGTCGCAAGAGTTGGACCAGAAATAAGAACCGAAATACTTCTCCCCACAATCCAAGAAGAACTGACGGAAGAACTGGTTGTCGAAATGGGCATTGTTATAGCCCACAAGGAAGAACTTGTCTAACTTGTCGAACTTGTTCACATACTTGTCAAGCATTGCCTTGAGCTTTGGGAACACCTCACGCATCGAGGGATAGGCCTCCAGCTGCTCCTTTGTGACGTTACCGACCTGCAGGGCCACAGGGTCATACTCTGCGCCATCTTTCGGACGTACCTTGAAGTCGAAGTTCTCCTTCACCTCGCCATTGATGATGACTCTACCTGAAATCTGGTGGATGCCATGCTTCTTGACATCAGTACCAGTACTCTCTAAATCGAACAGAAAAAGTTTCATACTTACTTATTTTAATTGTGATACATATTTAATCTTCTAACCATATATCCAGCATTTATAATCTCTTCTCGTTTGGTTCCCGTATGGTAAGTTGCTTTTTCAGGTGGCGTATGGCCTTAAACATCGTAGCACCCCTTCCCACGCACCACCACGCATCTGCTTCCTCTGAGAAATAGCCTGCAAGCCAGATGTACTTGCCAGGATTCTCACTATCAGGATAGGTACCTGTACGGAACGTGTAGATTGTCCCGTCATCGGTGTCCTCGATAGCAGGGTGAAGAGAGTTGACTATTTTCGCCAGTCTGCTAAAATTCAATTCTTCCATCTTTCTTTTCTTTATTCAGTTTCTCTTGCAAATCCCAATAGCGCAGCGACATCAGACGCCCTACAATCTCCCGTTCTTCGAGGAAGAGCTTTCGGCCACCTCTATACGGGTAGCCTCCATCATGTTTAATCGCACAATGCTCATCGTAAATAAGCAAGGCTGGGTCATGGTAGTAATCTGTATTGTAGAGCTGCTTGATTTTGTCCTCATTCTCCTTGAAGAGAGCCAGAGACTTCTCAACGATGGACTCAGGCAGGCAATAGTAGAACTTATAGACACGCTCATCCTTATGGAACACGTCTTTCTTGAAGTCCGCCTTTAGGTCATTGAATGAGCGCTTTATTTCCACTTCGGTCAAGTAGCCGGACTTGGTGATTACGCAGAAGTCTGCCTCATGGTTGAGCAATCCCCAAGACAGGTTTGGAAGCATAACGTCATTGCGCTTGTTCCACAAACCGCTGTTCCGCAGGGCCAGCTCGATTTCCTTGACTGTCAGTTTCGTGTCTGCCATACCTGTCTACCTTCTCATGTCTAATTCCCTTCCTTCTTGGCCGTTCCCTCCTTCCAGAGCACACGAACAAGGGCATAAGCCATAACTCCGAAGAAAACACAGTTGCCTGTTCCGGCGGTGTTCTTCGTTACTATTCCATAGATAACTCCAGCTATGCACAAAAGCAGGAGAATCAGCGAAACTGTCAGTGATGCGTAATCACAATTCGACGTGAATCTTACCATAATTTTTACGTTTTGAACTCGTTTATCTTATTTGCTACGACAAAGGTACAAAAAGTTTATCAAATATGCAAATATTTTATGCTAAATTTTTATCAAATACACAAAAATGACCGCGCGACCCTCACGGGCAACACGGTCTGAGTTATTCACGAATTCTTTTATTAAATAATAAAAGTTTGTTTTATACTATTATTATAAACTATAAATCACTACCATTACCATGCACCATACCTCCAACCAGAAACACCAGTGTCTTAATCGTGCACACAGCATGATAATACCAAATAATGCCCATGCCGTCACCCATATTCCAACTGGCGGCAATGGTTTTGTAATGGCCATCAGCACACACCATACCTGACTCGCCGCACAGCCTGTTATGCCGCATATCCAGTGTAGCGTATTATGCTCACCTTTGATAAGTGGCATACATCCCACAAAGGCAATGCACGCAAGATACAGGAAGGCGATAGGTACATACCCATCACCATCCCTGCACATCAGCCAATAGCCGACAGCGGCAATAGCCCACACCATCAGAGTCCATAATGCTGGGTGCTTCATGGAGTAGACCATTGCCGATATGCTCTCTGGAATCTTCATAAGCGCAATACTTATAATGTCGCAATAAAACCAATTCTCAGAAGATGTCCTAAGTTGACACCAGCTACAGTAAGTATGAAGTCAATGGCATCTGGCTTGCCACCCCATTGCCCGTCTTTAAATTCCATACTTCCTGCTACTCCACTGGCTAAAACCTCGGTGTTGTACCAATCCGTAGGGAATAGCCCTGCAGGTATTCCCAATACCAAGTGGAGTATTCTGTGGCTTGCTAACAGCCATTCCCAGATTTTCTTCATAGCCTATCCTCCTTATCCGTTAAGCGCCTTCTCATACGGTGTGAAGTCCACGGCATCCTTCTTCTGCCAGCCTTCTACCAAGCACCGCTGGATATAAGCAAATGCCTGAGTGTAGAATCCGTCAAGCTCCTCGTATGTCTCAAAGGTATGATAGACGGGCTGTCCGTCCTGCTCACCGATTTTGAATACGATAGGAAGGATGTCATGGTTCTTCTCGGCCTTACGGTCTGCCTCCGAGAAGTTACGCTGGTTCTCAGGGCTGAGCCATACGGGCAGCCCGTTCCATACGAAGCCTGCGAGAATCTTCTCGTCGGTCTGCATGTTGATTACTCCGTAGACGAAATCCTTCACCTCCTGCATGGACGGCTTGTAGGGGTACTCCGCCTCGATGAACGTCACTCCGCGCTGTGTCTTGCCTTCCTCCTCCATGTCTGGCTGGAAGTCGGTACGCACGCGCCATGTACCAAAACGCTTGTCGATACACTCTGCCACCTTCAGCTCGGTGGCTCCATGGTGTCTTGTGATGTCGATGTTCATAATCTCTAATCTCCTTATATTAAATCGTTATACATATTGTTGTCACTTGAACATATATCCCTGGTTACCTCCGAGGTCTTCAATGACGCACTCGAAGGGCAGGGCGTTGCGCTCGAGGGCAAAGTCCAGTGCGGCCTTCATCTTCTTGGAGTTGGTGAAGAACTTGTAGTCACGGCCTTCGTTCTCTATCAGCACCACGTAGCGGTCGGGACCTTCCTTGGTCGATATGCCTGTCTCGAAGTCTTTCACCGTGACGCGCCTGTTTGACAGCCGTGCCAGTTTGATTTGCTCAGCGGCAAACTCTTTCTTTCCGTCGTGCTGGTAGATGAAACCAAGCTCTGAGAATGTTGTCATATCAATGCCTGTTAGTTTGCGGTAAAGATGCCGTGCATGTGCGTGCTTGCATATACCGTAGAACGAGCCTATCAGCTCTCTGCGACGGCGACGGCTCCTGACCGTGCGCCACCGGCGGGCAAAACGCTGCTTGATGTGCTTGCGGATGCGCACCTTGCCAGAGTAGAAGATGACGTAGCCGAGATAGTCCACTGGTCGCTTCTGCCAGTCCCACATCTGAGCATTGGGCTTGATTTCCAGCCGCGCGTCGGCCATCAGTCTGCGCTCCGTACGGATGGCATGGGTTAGGGTATATTCGTCGCCGCTCTCCATCGTCTTGTCGTCGCAGTAGCGTTGCATGTGCTTCATGCCCATCTGGTCCTTGATGATGTGGTCGAAGTAGATGCTCAGCAGTAGGTTGGCCAGCCCCTGCGACGGTCGCATACCTATAGATACACCATCGGGCAGCATCCTTACCCAGCGTTCCAGGATGCGCACCAGACGGCGGTCGCGGAACCGACTGCGGATGACCTGCATCATCAGGTCCTGGTCTATCGACTGGTAGAACTTCGTTATATCGTCCTTCCAGACATATCGCATTCCGTCAGGATCGGAGTGTAGCGCACGGAGAATGCGCCTGAGCAGATATGTCCCGCCGCGTCCCTTGATGCTGGCGGCTGTGTCGGCTACGAACGTCGGTGTGATTCTTTCCTCCACCACGCGCATGATGGCATGGATGGGAATACTCCTGAGTAGTGTGATAGACTGTGCCTGGCGCGTCTTGTTGCGCTCGCACACCTTGAGGTTGCGGTATTTGCCGGGCCGCAGCGTACCGCCGAGGATGCTCTGCTGGCAGGCACGGATGACACGCTCGCGGTGAGCCTTAATCCAGCGCCCCGCCCACGTCTTTCCGCGACTGCCGCGAAGCTCATAGTCCAGCGAATCGGCAACATTGCCGTACTGGGCTGCCTGCTCGACGATATGCTTATGCGACTTCGACATCTGTTCCTTTTGGTTATTACTTTTTGTTGTTAATACTCTCGTTGTTTTTTACGGCCCCTTCATCTGTCAGCCTTCAGGGGTCAGTGGCCAGACCATTTTCGTTTTCCTTGCCTCGTTACCGAGAGAAGTCTACTCACCGCCAACGGCCACGCGCACGTGATTTTCCACTTCCTTCACTGTTTCAGAAGGTGTAGTGAGGCTCGACAGGCTGCGGAGCTGTGCATCATCACGTAATGCCGTGCCTATGCCGCATCTTTTTCATCATTGCTGACTCTGCGCTTCCTAACTTTCTTGTTTGCGAGGCGAGACCCGTGGTTCGTGTTCGTATTCGACGCATCGTTGTTCGCATTCACGTAGGCGACACCGCCATTCGTGTTCGCATTGTTGTACGAGCGAGCCACCACACGGGACCCTCTGCCTGTCTCTACCCGTTTTTTATTTTCAAGTGGTGGTTGTCATCCACCACCTAAGAGTGTGAACGGGGACGCGGGGACGAGCGGGGGCAAGCCCCCTGCACCCCCACGATTACGCTATCTCGATTGCACCCGTGAAGGCGAGGCGAGACCCGCGGTACGTGTCCGACCCCGACGCATCGACGCACGCATTCACGTAGGCGACACCGCCCGCCGTGCCCGCATCGTGGAACGAGCGAGCCACCACACGGGAGCTGCTGCTGGAGTGATACTGTCCGTCGCAGTAGCCCTGCGAGTCGCTGCCGCCGCTCTGTCCTGGTGCAGCCGCTACGTCAAGGTCGTCGCCAAGGACGAACTTCGATGGGTAAGTCCAAGCGTCTTTGTTGCTCGTCACGGTGATGGTGCGCGTCGTGCCGTCGTCCTCGGTGATGGTCCACGTCGGATTGTTGGCTACCACGTTGTCCACCCACTCATATTTACAGCCCCACCAGTTTTCCAGACCCCAGAACACGATGTTGTTCGAGTTACCGTTGCTGGCTGTGGTGTCCGTCATGCCCAGCGAGTTCTTCAGACCAGTGGCGCGGTTGCTGCCTTGATAGTCGCTGTAACCCGTGCCTATCAGCTGCTGGCAGTTGGTATGTCCGTAGTAGGCGTAGAAGAGGATGGCCATGATGTTTTGGTGACGCCACTTTACGATGGTGAAGCCCGTACCCTTGTTGCGTGCCTTCGTCTTGAAGTTAGCCTGCGAGACATTACCCGTCGATTGCACGCCGCTACGCGAGCGCAGGGTGCCGCTGGTGTTGTTGCTGGTGTCGGAGCATTCGGCCTCGTACTTACCTATGAGGTCGTTGCCTCCCCACTTCTTCCATCCCGTTCCTGCTGGTACGGCGGAGGTGAGCGACACTATCTGCCCGTTGGCTCCCACCTGCGAGGGGTCGAAGGCGAACTCTATCTTCCACTTGTCGGTCTCCACCTGCGTGGTACGTGTATAGAATATGGGCAGTCGCATGAACACATCCTTAGATGTGGATGCAATGTCAGAGGCTGCACTCGTGCCGTCGGCATACTTCGTTCCGTCGGTGTCGGAGAGCTGTTTCAGCGTCATCTTGTTTGATGCGAAAGTGCCCACGTAGCAGTGTGACGCGGCGCGTATCTGGTCGATGACTGCCGGGCGGGTATATCCGTTGGAATAGGTACGACCTGCTGAGTCAAGCACCTTCTTCGTCGGGTCGCTGCTGGTCTGGTCGAGTATGATGTAGTCCGTCACGACGGTTATCTTTTCATACATCAGCGCGAGGCTCTTAGCCTGTGTGTCCGTCCAGTCCTTTGTTACGTCGGCAGGAGTCGTATATCCCTCGACAGAAGACAGCGACACCTTGTACGTCACACCGAAGGGAATCTTATAGTTAGTGAGACTTCCCGTAGCGGTTGTCAGTACGGAGTCATCGCTTGCGTTCTTTACCGTAATGGTGACGGTGGTCAGATTGGGTGCTCCCTCGTCGGCAGAGAGGCTGACCGACAGCCGTTCGGTGTGGTACTCAGCCGTCAGTGTGTCCGTACCTGCTGCTGGCATGGTGCCTGAGACGGCTGCAGGCGTGTCGTAGCCCTCCACCGCTCCGTATCGGATGCTATACTGCGTGCCGGGCACAATGGCTTTCTGGAAGGTCTTGACGTGATTGGCAATGGTGCCAGTCACCTCTTCCTCGCTGCCTGAGCCTATGGTGATGTACACCTTTACCTTCGCAAGGTCGGTATCGTCCTGGTCGTTGTTGGTCACGTTGACGGTCAACATGCCGTAGGTGTATGCCGCTTTCGGGGCAGTCATCTGCGTGCCTGCTGCCGTTGCCGAGTATTGTGCGGGTGTGCCGTAGGAGGCTACAGCCGCGTAGTCAATGGTGAATGGCGTTCCTGTAGGCACAAGAGCCAGCGAAGAGTTGTCCTCCAACACCTGGTCTGCACCGCCCGAATATTTCACCGTGCCTGCCGCACCTGTGGGGAAAGCACCCTCCGTACCGCTGACCACACCCACCATCTGTAGGTTTACCTTCGTCGTGGCATAGGCTGCAGTCAGCAGCTTGTTCGTCGTGTCAACGCCGGTCTGCTTGCTGTAGTGCGTCACGTTGCTCGATGCGCCGACGGAGAGTGTCACGCCGTGAGGCACTTTCCATGTCTGTCCGTTGGTGAGGTTCGACGAGTTGACTGTTTGCCCGTCCAGTGTGTATTGTGCACGAACCCATGCCGAGCCTACAGCTTCATCGGAAGCCCCCTGGTTGGAGCTGATGACCGCCGTGTACTCGTCGGCCTCGTAGTTGAACGTCAGCTCCTTCTCTTCGCCGATGGCAAGGTTCGTGATGGTCTGTGCAGCAGGTGTAGTATGCTGGGCGTCCAGCTGTGCCACACTTACCGAATAGTTCTTTAGCGGAGTGACCTTCGTGAATACCACGCTCTTCTCGCCAGCGGCCAGTGTCTTTGTTACGGGCGTGCTGCCAGCATCGGAGGTGTTCGTCAGCGTCACCACTACGCCAGCAAACGACGGAGAAAGGTTCTCTACATCGTTGATGATGTCTTTCAGGTACACCTTCACCTTACCAAGTGCACCACCACCGCCACCACCAGATGCTCCTAAGTCCCAGTAGGCCGTCTTATTGCTACCACTGCCCGTGATGTCATGCAGCTTGTAGAATACGTAGCCGTTGGCACCGTCGCTGGCGTTCTCGCTGTCTGCTACGCGCACCTCGTCGCCAATCTTGAAGTCATACGTCTTTGCGTCCTGACCTTCACCAATGGTATACTGCAGCGTGCTTGCAGTAGGAGCGGAGTTCAGCGTCACCAGCGTTACGCCAGTAGACTTCTTCTGACGTGCCTCGATGGCCGTCTTGATCTGAGGAAGGACATGCGTCTTGAAATCATTCATGATGCCGTCAACCTGGTCCTTCGTATATATCTCTTTTGCTTCGTTTTCTGCCATAATTCTCAGTTGTTAATTAAAATGATGTTAGTCAGTCGTGCTGAAAGTATAATCATCCCATATTGCCTCTGCGTCCTCGTCGTCAGCTAACGTCAAGTCTGCTCCGGCAATGTCGGCTACCTCTTCCTTCGTGGCAAATTTAGCCATAGCCAGCTTTGCCATCTTTTTCATTTTCAGCTCAGAGGCTGATAGCTTTTTTTTCTTTGCCATATACTTGTCGTTTTTTGTTTTGTCCTCGTCGGGAAAAAAGAAAGGAGGGCGGCGCGGCCTTCAAAGTTCATGCCGCCCTCCGAGAAGTCAAAGACCTACAATCAAGCCTCGTCGGTGATGCTGTCGTCAATGCCAGAAGCCTCCAGCATGTTCTTGACAGCCTCGTCGTCACTACCTTCAGCGGGTGTGCCGGTGATGTCGTAACCGAACCAAGAAGCCATCTCTGCGTCGGTCAGCAGAGCCTGGTCAACGTTCACCTTGTCGGCAGCGCTCATGGCACCAGCGGCAGATGGAGTGGCAGTGTTCAGCTTCAAGCCGTCAGGAGTCAGGGCCAGACCGTTAGCATTCGTGCTGTCGATCTTGATAGCCAGCTTCTTCGAACCGTCGGTAGAACCTGTCAGCTGCAGACCACCGTTAGCGTCGAGGTCGAGAGAGACAACGCGGTTGGTGATGTCAACACCGTTGCCACCAGTGTAGGTGTCAATCAGCTCGTTAACAGGGATGCTAACGTGAGTGTCAGTCTCGGCAGAGCCGCTACCGTCGCTCTTGGTGTTGATGATGAGGTCAATCCACAAACCTGCTGAGGTGATGGTGGCAGGAGCCTCGTAAGGAGTTACGGCAGTACCGTTCTCCTTCACAACGGCCAGCTTGCCGTCCAGAGTGCCAGTGCCAGCCTCTACGGTCAGCAGCTTAGAACCAGACTTCACAAGGAAATCCTTGGGAATGTCAATCTCGATGCGCTTGGGGTCAGCGGCAGCAGCCGTGGCGGTAGCGGCAGACGAGAGGATGATGGTCTTGAGATAGCCAGAGTTAGCCTCGGCCTTCTCATACTTCTTCAACTCGGCACCATTGACAGCGAGGTCGGTGTACTTCTTCGCCAATTTGGCGACTTTCTTCAGTTTAAGCTCTGAAGGAGCTAATGTTTTCTTGCTCATAGCTTGAAAATAATTAAATTAGTAAATAATGTGAATTATCTGAATGGGCTATGCCCGATTTCAGTCTTTGTTAGTCGAGTTCTGCACCTCCACCTTCTACGGAGTCTTCTGCCGCGCCAGCTTCTGCAGTACCCTTGATGGTGAAAGGTTGACTGTCATAGTCGGAGCAGGTCAGCGATACCGTTACGCTGGCAGCGTCGTTGAAAGCGGCTGACTGGGCGGTTGTAAGCTCAAGGCTCGTACCGTTCCCGTCAATGTCTATCTCAACGCCGTCCATATCCAGATGCCATGTCACTTCTTCGTCATCGTCGATGTTATCAGCATCGGCATGAAGAGCCACATATTCACCCGTCGTATCGGCGGTGATGGCGTTGACAGTTGGTTCGAAGAAGACATTCTCCAAATCGTCCTCGGTAATGTCGTCACCGATAATCTTGTCACGAACCTCCTGAGCCAAGTCTTCCAAGTGAACACTACCATCTTCAATTTCTTCAGAACCTACACTATTAGGTCCAGAACTTTTCCCGTTATTATCATAAAGAGGTGATACAGAAACATCGGCAGGCTCTATTCCGCATCTAATACGGAACTCCTGTCCTTCTGCACCTTGTGGCACATTCAAGATGTCATTCTGCTTGATGGTGTGTGCTTCATATGACCATGGCAGTGATGGCTCAATTCTTGTTTCAAGGAATACTACATATAACGCCTTTTTGCTGAATGTGAATTGCAACGCAACACCTCCATTGAAGATGTTTGAAACGTAGCTGCCTTGGTTAGTAAATGTGATTTTTTCCATAATCGTATTATTTTAATTCATGTATATATTTTCACTAATCGGTTGTCTCAAACTGATAGTTCTCCCATATAGCATCAGCTTCTTCATCGGTTGCGAAGTCCAGCTTGTCTTGCTTGCCTGCTAAGGCTAAATAGATACCACTTGAGCGCACAGCCTTATTGCTGTCTTTGACAGGACCGTCATCAAAGGCAATGCTTGCCAGCACCTCTGCAGCAAGAGCATCCTTTTCCTCCTGAGACATTGTGTTCCAATCGAGTGATACACGGATGCCTCTTACATATACCTGATTGGCATAGTCCCACTGGTACACGTAACCAATATCACCGGGCTTATCTTGTGTGCCCTCTGCGATATAGGCTGGGTGAGAGGCTACATTCTCAGCATAGCCAGCCTTGTCATTGGCATTATTGGTGGCTGCTATAGCAGCAGTCTTAGTTTCTTTCCACTGCTTCCGAACACCACTATTGTCATCGGCACCAAACCAGTTGTCCCAAATGGAATTCTTATCACTCTTATAGGTATTCCAGTTACTGTCTTTGCCTTCTTTGTAACTGTTCCAATCAGTATCTTTACCGCTCTTATAGGAACTCCAATCGGTGTCCTTGGCTTCCTTATAGTTATTCCAGTCGGTGGCTCTTCCAGCAAACCAGTCAGCCCAAATCTTCTGTACGCCCTTAGTGACTGTTCCTGTCTCTTCGCCGAAGAAGTTTTCCCAACGGCTGTTGATATTCGTCCAGAAGTCGTTCCATAACTTGCGGACACCAGTAGCAAGGCTGTCGCTAAACCAGTTGTTCCAGGCCGTCTGGGTATTCAAAATCCAAGCCTCTACGGTCGCCTTGAAACCGTTATTGTCCGTGCCGTTGTACCAAGTTCGCACGGTGTTATAGATGGTGTCTGCCAGCGAAGCCTTGTCATTGGCATTTGCGGCGGCGGTATTAGCTGCAGAGGTGGCAGCTTCAATCTCTGGTTTCTTGTTGTTCAGCCAGTCAGCCCATGCACTCGATGACGCTTGGTCAAGGTCTGAAAGGAAGGTAAACGGGTGGTCACTGGTTGCTGGCGAAGAGTTACGGCTCCAGAGCTGTGCATTATCTGTAGAGGTGGGGTCAATGGTGGCTATCATACAGAACTTGCCCGCTGGAACGTTCGCTGCATCAGCTAACATTGCAGACTTAGTTGGATATACGTGGTCTTCTGTTATCTCGAAACCGATATTGACGCTTGTCGTTACACCCTCACGATTGGTAACTGATACCATCATTCCGTTCAACTGAACGTTGACACGCCCTGCCGCTGTAATCTTTGCTATAATGTCAGGCTTATACGTCTGGTCCCATTCACTTTTTGCTTTCTTGGCTTCTGCTGCCGTGTCAACAGAGGTCTCCGTTCCTTCACGGTCGGTAACGGTCAAGACCGCAGTTTCCTCATCCAGTGTAGCGTTAACATTTTCCGCGCCTTCCACAAGGCTCTCTACCGATTCAGTGGCAGCGGTCATGTGTTCCAGTACGTCTGCCATCACAGCCCACGGTATCTGCACATAAGCCATTGCCACCGCATTCTCATTGGTCAGTGGGTTGTCATTATACAATACTCCTGGCACGCTGATGGATTTTGTCATCTCTGCGGCGGTTGTGATAAGAGTAGCACCACGTGGGTAGCCTGACTCGTTCTCCAGGGCATCGCCTATCGCCATCAGCGCCTCGCTGACCTGTTCGATAAATTCTTGTGTTACTGCCATATTCTTTTTTTAATTGTTTCCTTTCAATGCGTCGATAACCATAGGTATGAAGTGGCGTTCGGCAAAACTTATCAACAACTGATACTCATCGTCCGTCAGCTCACAGTCGCCCGTGGAGTTGTAGATTTTCAATGCCAGCGCGTGAGCTGCTATGCCTATGCCGCTCTGGTATATGGAGTCTGCTACCTGTACCTTGACATTAACTACCAGCTCTCTCGTCTTGGCGATGTTGTTATAGACCCTTAGTTGTTCGAAATTTATCTTCATAATCGTATCTTTTAATTGCCGTTAATTCTTGTAAGCATTACTGCGTAGTTGGCCAAATGGCTACTGTATATAGAGTTCGGATTATTCAGAAGGACCTTCAGCTCGCCCATTGTCATTACATGTACATGCCCTTTGTCCATCCAGTTTGCGCCATTCGGGTCAAGACTGCAGACAGGCCATGCGGAAGAACCGTTCGGCTTGTATGCTCTGAGCATAAGCGTACCACCTTCTACACCCGAAGTCAGGAACATCTTGTTTACTTTATCATCAAAGGTGTATTGTGAATATGCGTTGTTTGTGGATGTAAGCATAGTGATGTACGACTCTTTGGCATTATCCGTATTCTCCGAGCTAATCTGAAGATAGTTGGAACGTACACTTACCGCACATTCCTCTGGATTTTGTTTTGTAGCAGGCGAATAAAGATCTATAGACCCATAATAATCATTGTAGAATCCAATCTTCAATATTTTATCACTGTCCGCGTTGATAAAGTTTATCGTTCCTGAACCGAGTTTATTCTTATCGAAAGGTATAATTTCTATGCGTTGTGAGTTCGCATTACCGACGGTCAGGGTGCTCGTCAGCGAGGCAGTTCCATTGGTGGCAACTTTGAATCCGCCGAGTGTAGCAGAGCCGTCGCTTTTCAGGATAATATTATTGTTTAAGCTGCTTATCTGCGACCCAGTAATACCAAAGCCACCGATGCTGCCGCTTGTCGCCGTAATCTCTCCAGAGAAATGACCGTCGACGGCGTGCAGAGTGCCGTTAGTCGGGTCTATCCGTATCTTGTCGGTGTTCCCGCCGTTGGCATCACAGAAAGTCACCTTGTTGGCTTGCAGCATGATGGTGCCATTGGTAATATCTATACCCGTATTACTCAGTCCCTTCGTGACAAAGAGCTGGATATTGTCTGCTATCTGTATGATATCAGATGATATCTCCGTACTGTCCGCAATAAAATCAGTAGCCGTATCGCCCTCTTCAAGTTGCGGATGCTTAATATTTGTGGCATTGATGGAAATTCCCATATAACCACCGAGATAAGGAGATACTTCTATTTTGGCCGTCTTACGGTCAGATGCGCCAGTCGCAGCGACCGTAAAGGTCTGTTTCATCGTTGGATAGTCTACAACCCAAACCGTTACAGTGATAGCCGTTGTCTTTTTGCTATAGAACGATAGTGCATACGTCTTACCGCCTGAAAGGGTAAGTTTCTGTGCCAGATATTGGTCGTTGCCGTTGGTAACGATATACCCGTCATCATCCGATTTGGCGCTCGTATATGGCACACCAGAAGCAACAACATCACTTGGCGAGCTCAACCATCCTTTTGCCGACAGCGAGCCTTTCAGCAAGTTCTTGCTCGGACTGATATTCTTTACAGAGGACTGTATACTGTTCGAGAAGATATTAAAATCGCTTTGGCTTACCTTGCCGTTGACCTTCAGCATGATATTGCCTGCCATCTGCTTGATTTCAGATGACACGTTGAACACCCTGCCGATGTACAACATATTTACTACGCCTACGCCCGATTGTACATCATTATGCAACGTAATGGTGTACGTTCCGCTATTTTCTACGGTGATGCGCTGTTCTATGAACTGTTCGCCACCCTCGTAGTGGAAACCAGCAAAATCAAAGACATAGTTGCCAGTCGGCAAATCTTCCGTGTCAACCTTTAACTGCACGATGTACTCGCCAGCACTCAGTTCAACTTGCGTACCATCTATGTCCTCAAAAGCAGTATTGTCGATATTCTTAACAAGCTCTGTCGTGTCACGCTCTATCCTTGCGCTATTCTGCTCGGCGGTGCTCAGACGTGTGTTATAGTTAGCGACGGTAGCAGCAGGAGTATTGACGGTGTTTATCCACTCCATGGAGGTCTGCGCAGCATTGACGACAGACTTGTACGTGCTGTCATTGACTACATAGTTACCCTCCTTGTCTATCAATGTCTTTGTCTCGTGTGCCATCTCCTCTTTCCTATCGGTGAAGATAGTCTGGATATAAGTACCGAGATAGTTGACAGCGACAGGCACTGTGACGGAGAAGGTCTTGCTGTCGGCAGTAACGGTAAGCACAACACTACCTTTTGTGTATTTGCTTTCTGCGGCGTCCCTGCCAACACCCGTGACTTTAAGGCGTATGGTATTATTTGGTACTGTTGCAACAACAATAGGCTTAGTAGTATCGGCGGCACACTGGTTGCTGGCTATCGCAACCGCACTTACAAGGTTCGTGGCGGTGTCGTTACCCTTGGTAATCTTGACATCCACGTAGGCAGGTACTGAGCTGCTGACATTAAAGTTGCCGCTGCCGTCCTGAATGATGGTGACACCTACAGGATTGACAGAGATGGTATATCCGTCATCGCCACGGGCACCCTGCTTCTCGACGGGAATCTCCAGCTTGGCGAGGAATGACGAAGGAAGTGAGTCTGCGCTCGTGATTACGCTATCACTCATCACTACCACCCATGCATCTACGGTGGTGTAGTTAGAGACGGTCTCAGAATAGCTTCCCGTAGTAGCCTTTGCGTGGCTGCTCTCCTTCAAAGTGTATGCCCCGCCCTTTCTGCGGTATACCGCATAGTAACAGGAGTATGCGCTGTACACGCCAGAAGTATTCAGCCTGAATATGAAATTGACATTGATGACAGCCTGCGTGCTTTCCGCGCCGACAATGACACTCGCCTGGCTACTCTGTATCTCATGAAATGTTGCAGAGCCATTGACACCGTCCTTGACGATGGGCACATTCTCCGTGTCAAGGGTATTGGCGATGGTGATGTCTTCTGCTGTCGTAGCACTTGACAGACAGAACTCAACGCCTTTCTCAGACGTAGCAGGCAGAATACCCGTAGCCCATATCGCTGATGACGTGGTGAACCTTGCATACGTTCCTCCGGCATAACGCCAGTAGATATAGTATGTCACACCGTTGACAACGACGCTCTCTGCCGTCTCTGCATTTGTGGTAACGGAGTCTTTGATGAGCGTATATCCGCATCCGAGCTTCTTGGGTGTACTGCCTGCCAACTCGGACTTGTTAAAGCTGATGGATTTTGATGTAGGACGAAGGTTGCAGATATCGGGGGCTTTGCCAGGCTCTCCGCTCTTGACCTTCCCAAGGTTGAAATATGCCACTTTGCCAGTGGTGTCCTTCGCACATTTGGCTACGATCTTCGCAAACAGTCCGCTGTCGGCAATCGTCGCGCCATCCTTGACGGTTACGGTAACAGTACCGGTGCCGCCGGAATAGGACACACCTACGGTGGCGATGTTGCCGTTCGTGATAGGATGCAGTTCGTCATTGTCAGATGCGTAGTACAGCTGCGCTGTCAGACCACCGCTGGCAAGGAACTCCTGTTGCTCAGAGCCGTAATACAGGCTGACTTCTGTCGAGCGCACGGCATCGCCCTGTACCACATCATTGCTGTCAGTGCCGAACTGGTCGGCCTGGTTGTCAAGGTCTACTATAAGGTTGCTATCACCATTCTGCACCTTGGCAATCTCTACCGTCTCATAGTCACAGAGGCGGTAGGTGCTGCCATCGCTGTATCTCCGCAGCTCGAAGTAGATGCCGGCATAAGTATTACACTCAACGGCAGTCACCTTCTTGCTCGATGCTTTCAGGTTTGAAAGCGTGCCGACAGAACCATTTGCGTTGACATATCCCCAGAAGACACAGAACTTTCCTGCAGACGGCGTTTCCGATGTATCAATGCTGATACTGTCGATATTATGACCTTGCGCATCAATACCCTTGACAGAGAGATTAATAGTCTTTTCCGTAAACGCCTCACTGCTATTATACGGAATAGCGTTAGGCTTGACGACGATATCGTATTTGTCACCCTCTGTCTTGTTGGCAGTAAACTCGGCAAAGTAATCTTTGCTGTTGTATGTTGCCTTGACAGCGACCTTGGCACTCGCACCTGTCACATGAGGAACGGTCAGCAGACCGTTTACGCATGTAGGAGCATTCTGTCCTGCGGTAGGCACGCCGCTGGACTTGCTGAAGTCAACAGCCCACGTAACAGAATTAGCACTGATCGGCAAAGCACCGTCATACAGCCTCGCCTGCGACGTCGCGCCGCCTGCAGGAGCGACAAGCTCGCCAGAGGCATTGTAAAGGAAGTCCTCATGATCGTTGTCAAGAGCAAGGCGGATGCTGTTATCTCCTTTGTCACCATTGATGCCGTCCTTGACGATGGGCACGTTCTCACGGTCAACAATGTTGCTGTCACTGACACTGCCTGCGACAGAAGCCGTGCTGATACAGAACTCTATATCCGTATTAGTCGTGCTGCTTGCTACCTGCAAGAAGTTATTCGGAGAGGCTGGGTATGCCGTCCACGCGCCCCATGTTCCGTCAGCACCCTTGACGCGATAATAAAGGTAGTTGCTGCTGTCTATCTGCGAACCGTTTGGCTGCTGAACAGTGACAGGGGCACCACCATTTTCTTTGACATAGCCGCCATAGAGGTTTATATGTGATGGCGTAAGGGTCTTGCCGTCGCTGCCCTTCGAGAAGGACACCTCAGAAGGTGACGGCATCAGCTGGTAGATAACATCGGACTTCGTGGTGCCGAGGGTAAACTCTTCGGAATATCCCTGACCACCGTAGTTCAGCGTAAAGGTCTTGGTCTGGTCCGTAACACTGTCACCCTTGCTAAAGTCCCACTGCACAGTGACGACACCGTTGCTCTTTACAATGGAAGACGGCTCACGGCTACCAAACTTCATTGAAGCCTTCGTCATGCTATGGCTGACCTTACTGTCATCCGTCACCATGTCAGCTCCATCAAAGATACGCGCCCTGACAACGACGGTACGGGCAAAACGCACCTTTCCGTCTGCATCGACACTGACAAGGTCTGCCTGGTTGTCAAGGTCTATGCGAACGGCACTCTTTCCATCGGCACCTTGCACATACTTCCATGTGTAGTATTTGTAGTCAGCGGCATCGTTGGTGTCTTCGTCCACAAGTGTACCCATCCACGTAAGGTCTTCCTGCGGTGCAATGCTGAAGTCAAACAGTGCCTGCTCCGCAGCAGTCATTGGGTAGACCGCATTGGGCATGGTACGTTGGCCGGCTGTGCGGTCTGTGGTGACAGCCCTGCCGTCTCCGTCCTTTTTGAGGATGACACCCTTAGCCCATGCAATATGCGTGTAATATGTCTTACCAGACTCTCCTTTGAACTCGCCAAGGTCAAGCCATCCGCTGCGCCAGTCGACCCACGTAGAACTCTTTGAGCGCAGCTCGTCACTCCACTGATAGAGGTGGCGGTCTGCCTCGGAGATATACGCCCAGCCGTCCTGGACGTCCGTCCGTTGTCCGTCAGAACCGTTGACAAGTGGGATAACCTGTCTGTCAAGCAGCTTGGAGGTGTTGGCCACAGTTCCTTGTGTCTTGATGGATGTGCCATTGGTACCCGAAAGGCGAGTATACGACCACTGTCCCGCATCATATCCGCTCTTGTCAGTCTTCAGCGTCATCTTGCGGCTTCTGCGCCACAGATATGTGCGGCTGTTAGTGTTAGCTGGCGTCGAGTCCTTCCAGTCACCCTCCTGACAGTCGGAAGGCATTGTATCAGCGCTCGCAGTAGTCTCCTGATTACTCCATGCCTCCTGCGTTTCTATGTACGACTGCACAGAAAGTCCGTCAGTGCCGTCCTTGACGATAGGAAGCGTCTCTTTGTCTCCGCTGCTCAACTCCACCCATACCTGATAATGGCTGGCAGCATCCGTATTTGAAACGGTAATAGAAGTCCCAAGTGTCAGACCTGAATGTTCCGACGTAGCGGTTTCTTCATCAAAACCCCACTTGTATGTCAAGCCGTCGTCTGATGTCGTGGCTGACGAGGTGGTGTTACCTGTCGTCTTCGTGGCATTGATTTCCACTGTACGGCTATTTGGCGTGAGTATGTTGCTGGCATTACGCCCAAAGGAGAAGGTCTTCTGAGAAGGCGCAAGCTGGTATATGGTGGGACTGATGCCTGCCTGGCCGCTCATCAACTTACGGACGGTAAACGTGGCATTCTTCTCGCCCTTGGCACATTTGGCGGTGATATAAGCATAGAGGCCGCTCTTGGCAAATGTCACATCCTTCTTGAACGTGACACGCACATAGCCTATGGTGGTATCCTGCGTATCACGAGCGCAGCTTACCTCTGCAACAGAAGTGGGTACAGCGGTGTCATCATCAATATATTTCAGTACAGCTGACACGCCATCGCTCTCATTGAGTACCTGCCTGGTAGCACCGTCGTACAGCATGACGGATGTGCTGCGTGTCTGCGCTTCAATGACCTTGCTATCGCTATCCGTTCCAAACTGGTCGTTGTCGTTTGACAGGTCGATGATAAAGGCACTCTCGGCAAAGTTGTTGTGCAGCTTCATGACACCCATATAGTAGTTCCATGCACGGCTGTTGTCAGATTGCACACTACCCTTTGTGCGCTTGCTCTCCCACTCGTACTTCCATGTCTCGTCAACACCTTTGGGGTCATCGGTACACTGGTACCTGCTACCGTTATTCTCGACATTTGGGTTGTCTATGACACGGGGAAGGTGGTCGTCAGCAGTATAATCCTTGCCGTTCGTGTCTACATAAGTGTCGTCGTTGAGTATCGTCGGCGCTGCAGATGTCTTTGTGCGGATATACACCCACTCAAAGTCCTTGGCGTCCACGCCGTTGTCGCCACGCGAGCCTATGCAGTAGTATTTTGTCGTCGTCGTGTTGTCGGAGAATGTGACGACCTCCTTTGCCCAGAGGTAAGGGTACTGTTCCGTAACGGCAGGGCTGTTTGCTGTCCAGCTGCCGTGATGAACTGGTTCTGTTGTCTCGCTCTCCGTTGTTCCGACATTGCTGATGGCGAAGGTGCGTGCTACATTGCTAATACCTTTTCCGTCGTGGAGATGGCTGATACATATACCTGCGATATTGTTGGCGCTGACTGAGGTACACTTGTATGTGGCAGTATGGTACAGGCCTTTGTCGCTCGACTTTCCCGACACGACAAATCTGTCACCGACACGGCAGACGGTGAAGTCGCTGTCACCGCTGCGCTTGACAAACGACTCAGTATGTCCGATGGCAGCGTATGTGTTCCAGCTGGCCTCCGTATAAAGGTTGTCGCGCGTCAGCGTTATGGCAAGCTCACTGGTAAAGCGGTTATGCTCTGTCGGCGGACAGAAGTCGCCCCATGTCTGAGTATTCCCGTCGAACTTGCGCTCAGCCCACCATAGCACTGGCCATGCTTCGCTTGGGTTGGACTGAGGGTCGTCAGTCCAGTAGCTTGTCTGCATCTGTGAGCTGTTGTAGTTGGCAACTTGCGGCCAGAACTCATCCTTTGTCCTATCGGTATGCCCGTAGTTCGGCTTGTCGCTGGTCACGGTATAGCTGTTCTGGTTGACGGTAGGCGTGACACCGTCCTTGGCAAGCAGATAGACACGCTCATAACCGTTACCGTCCTTGCCCTTCATGTAGTTCCACTTGTAGAAACGGGCATTGGCAAGGTCGCTGCCGGCATCGCGTCCAGACGCTCCTGGGTCAAGTGGGTTGTTGTCGGCACACAGGCCCATCCACTCATAGTCGCTGCCGTTGCTGTCAACGATGAAGCCCGTAACAGCAGTAATCGTGCTGCCGTCAAAACTTACGGAACGGGCATAGGCGATATGCACGTAGCTGTTGTCACCCTTCTCACCCTTGAACTCGCCGACATCAACCCAGCCTGACGGTATTCCGCTTTCCTGAGACGTGCCGTCATAGAAGTACAGGTGCCTCGTGGACTTGACGGAATAGCACTCGCCGATTTTAGCTGATACGCCTTCAAGTGACGTCTGGCCTTGCGTAGCCTCAGAATTAAAGAGCACATCAACAGAGCCTTTCATCTCTACGCCCGTACCATTCTTACCTTCGGCAAGGACGTAATTCCCGTCCGGTGTGACATAGCGCACGTCGTTCTTGCACCAGTAGCCGTCGGAGTCGATAGTCCAGACGTCAGCATCCTTAGCCCATTTAGACCACATGCCGAGCTTCTCGAAAGTATCTGACCATGAGCCGCCAATCTTCTTGATGACCGAACAGTAGCAGTACGGCTTTGCTGACGTGGGAGCCAGCGGGTCGTCGCTCCATCCGGACGGAATCCATTCACCCTGTGTCTGCGATGCGGGCTTGGCAGGAATATTGCTGACACGCTCAGCATCGGTCAGCTCGTGGTCGAAGAGCTTATAGACATACTGCACACCGTCACCGTCGATACCCTGCACACCCCAGTTACTCCAAAGGATAGGGTCAGTGAAATCACCCCAAGTCGTAGCGCCTTTGGCCTTGTCACGCCATGAGGCATACACGAACTTGTTATTAGTATCGTCGGTGGCGATAGCGGTATCCTGCCAACCGTAAGGAACGAAATCATCCGTTGAATGGATATATTCAGAGGTGCGCTGCGTACCGTCCTTGTCCTTGGTGATATTCTTAGGATGCGTTCCGCTGTACGGGCTGCTGTAGGTCTTGGAACCGATGTATATCCACTCGCGGTCTGCAGAGTCAACACCTGGCTCTCCCTTGTCACCGCTGATACGCACGGCAGCGCCCCACGCATCATACGACACAGACTTGTTGGCAGCGGTATGCTTCACGGCTTGCGTCATCCACAGGTGATATTCAGCCGTGCCTGTCGGGCGGTTGGGAGCCGTAGCCGTCCATCCGTTGTTATAGCTGCCCTTTGTCGGGAGCGCAGGAGCAGACGTCGGACTGTCGTTCCACTTGAAAGCCTGCATGGGTGTGTCACCGCCTGCGCCATCCTCTGCCTTATTGACTGGGATTGTCTCACTGTCAAGAACGTCGTCAAGGTTACTGTCCTTTGCTATCTTGACCTGTACACTGCTGACGGCGCTATTGTCAGTGGTGTAATAATATGTTCCGGTAGACGATTCCGTCTGCTTGACATTGTTGACATACACGCCATAGCCTGACGGCGGGTTTGACAATGCTCTGTTGCCGTCAACGGTCATCTTCCATACCTTGATAGTCAGCAAGCTTGTCGCCGGCTTGTCTTTAGTGGCATTATACGCTATTGAGTTGGGCGTGATATCAAGGTCGTATTTGTCTACATCGACGAGTTTCTTCAGTGTCAGCTGCTTAGTCTTTTTATATACCGTTCCGTTCTTGTCAGTATATACAGCCTGTACATTGACATAGCCTGTCGCTGCCGTCATGCCCGTCACGACGATATTACGGGAGTTGCCGCTTGACATCGTACAACCCACCGCCGTCATCGTCCATGTGGCACTTGTGCTGACATCCGTAGCGCCGTCGAATAGCCTTGCGGTAGAGAGCACGTTGCCAGAAACGAGTGTGCCACCGCTGGTATATAGCATCGATTCGTTATCATTGACGAGGTCGATGCGGACGCTGTTCTCGCCTTTGATGCGTGTTATAACCCAGCTGCCGTAATAGACGCCGTTCTTTATCTTACGCTCTGCACGCCACTTCATGTCGCTCCATGTCCATCCCGTTAGCGTGTCGTTGGGGTCAAACCATCCCATATTCTCACCGCCCTGGTTGTGGCGCTTGGTCTTGATGCTCGACGTGTCTTTGTTGGCGGCTGTTCCTACGGGGGCCAACGGCTGCGTGGCATTGGGAGAGAACTCAATATCAAGCGTCTCGGTGTCCGTCTGCTGCCGTGGGGTTGTCCAGTTCTGATGTGTTCCGTCAGAATAGAACCATGCGGTGCTCATCCATAAGATAGCGGTGCCGTCAGGCATGCCGTCAGTCCATGTAGGCTGTCCGCTTACAGCAGGAGGAACAGGGTTGTCAAACGTGTTACAGCCGTCCTTCTTATCATTACTTGGCGCTGCTGGCGTACTGTTGCTGCGGCAGAACACCGTGCTCTTGAATGCTCCTGGGTCGCCCTTCTCCACCTGCTCCGTCCAGTTGTTACTCTCTGCAGACGGTTCGTCATAGGTGTAGTTGCGGACATACTCCGCACCATCTGTCTTAGCAGGTAGCTTTCTTCCATCAGCGCTACGCCAATAGAAGCTCTCAACGACAGAGCAGAGCCATGCGCTGCCGTTGTGTGATACCTGCTCATAGTATCGGCATTTACGGACGTAGTTCTTTGGGCTACCGTCAGCGCGGCTGACGAAGTGTCCGTTGGCATCAACGATGTCGTCGGAATAGTCGGGATAGCTGCTGATGGCCTTACTCCAGTCGTCATCACGCTCAAAAGGTATCTTGTTCCAATATACCTCATCCCTGACAAACACCTGACGGGCAATGCCATACTCTGTTATCCACTTGAACTGCGGGGCATAGGCTTCAATGCCTGTAGCCACAGACCACTTGGTTTTTCTGCAGGACTCTCCACCCCACCAGCAGTTCGTCAGATTGAACGTATGAACACCGCGATACATCTTCCAGTCGGGCGCATCTGGGTTGCCGGCACCGTTGACCTCTATCAAGAAGATATTCATGCGGTCTGGGTCAGTGGTATTACCGAACTGTACGACCTTGTCGCCAGCAGCAGGAAGATCGCTGCCCATGTCACACCAGTTAGCCTCTCCACTTCTCTCTGCGTCATACCCGAAGGTCACGTCGAACCAGTGGTATGTGTTTCCGTCGATGGTCTTTGGAGAGTGCTTGATGTCTGGGTTACCGTATGTTCCGTTGTTGGCTATGCGTGGGATGCCGCCCTCGTTGATATAGGCGCTGTTGATATCTGTCGTGGTATTCTCCGTAGGCTGCCCACTGGCATCCTTGGCGACATAACGCTGCACGCCAGTATTCCATGACACATCGGTAATCTTACGCCACCAATAGACATTCCCCGCATGGTCTTCAAGGTCGGGGATGAATGTCTCACGCCTGGTCTTGACAATATTCCATGTCTGACAGCGCACAAGGTCGCCGACCCTGAACCAGTTCTCTATCTCCCTATCGCCGTCCTTGGCGAGGAAATAGCAGCGCACACGGTTACATACCGACAAGTCATCGTTCGTCAGTGTCATACGCACCTTCTTGTAGTGTGTGAGAAGGCGGCGTGAGGCAAACGATTCCTTTCCGAGCAGCAAGGCAGCACCTCGCAAAAGCCAGGGCACCTTGATCTGCGAATAGCCCAGAAGGGTCTCTCTTCCACTGGCATCGACATACAGATAGTCCGTACGTGCTATCTCTGCAGCAGCAAGGGTATGTGCCACGTCACCTGCCGAGAAGTGCGTCTCCTTGATTTCAAGGGAATTGACAATCATCTTCTTGCGGATAGTCAGGTAATCAAAAACAGCCATCGAGCTTCCTGTGCCATTGTCGGCAGTAATGATGAAGCCAGTATCTGACAAAGCAGTACCAGAATAGTTATGCGATTGAATCCTGTCAATTCGTTCCTCACCAGCAACATCAATGTCGTGCCCTGCCGAAATATCATCATTGATTTTTGCCTTTCCTCCTACAGTAAGACTGTTTCCTGCTATCAAGTTGTTACCTTGAACATTTTCCTTTGCAGAAACATCACCTTCTGCATTGACATTGTTAGCATTGACATCGCCTTCCTGGTTTATACCGTATTCCTCTTCAGGACCAACGGTTATTCCTTCATAAGAAGAAAGTGATTTGGTAACAGCATTACCGTCTACTCTTAAAGTACTTTTGGCATTAATGCTACTGAAAACGGCATTTCCATTCTTGTCAATACCAAATAACTCTTTTGCATTTATCCACAGTCCTTTCAGGAAACCAATAGTCTGTTCTGCCGTGTCCTCTTCATCACGTCTTAGGAAACGTTTGTAGAATATGGAATTGTTTGCTATGTCAAGAGCTTTGTCTGCTGTTTCAGCATGTGTGGCTTCTGCTGCCTTATCTGCTTTCTTCGCATGATATGCTTCTGTGACATGGCTTGCTCCATCAGAGCCGTTGGAGCTGCTCCCGGAGCCGATGCTTGATGATGATGAGCTCCCACCGCCATTAAAGGTACGCTTCTGCAGCTCTATAACAGCCTGCACAAGAAGTTTCCACCTCTCGGAAGATGTCTTTCCGAAAGCGTCCAAACCTCCATTGAGCAAACTGCGAATATCAATCATATCTATCCGATTTTCTTAATGATTACTCCACCGATTTTTGCCGTGGCCTTCCCTGCAGACTGTATCAGCCTTTTCTCCTTGCAGTAGGCCACACACTCCTTGAGGTAGCTGTTAGCCACCTCCAGCGTATTGTTGTAAGCGTCCGAACGCTCCTTTGATGACACATGATTGGAATAGTCACCGTTCTTGATGACAGAGCCGTAGCGTGTACTCTCGATATCCCCCACCATGAGGTTCTGAGCATAGACGAAGTAAGACATTGCCACCTTCAGACCAGTGAAGGAACACGGGCTTTCGTTCTCCGTACCCTCCTTGACCTTATACGTGCCACCGTTCAACAGCAGCTGTAAGGTCTCATTCTTTTCTCCGTCATCTTCTTTCTCGGCTTCATCAAGTAACTCCAGGAAGAGCTTGTCACCGAGGATTGGCTTTATATGAAGCTGCTCAGCCTCCGTAATGAAGGCAGTCAACTTGTCATCGGCAACCTTTCCGATAGGTCGTCCGAGCTTTCGTAGTTCTTCTGGTTTCAGCAGGTGTTTCATTTGTTGTCCTCCTTTTTATTGTTCACATATACCAATGGCTGTACCTCATAGTCGCCAGAAGGATTTGCCTGCTCATACCAGAAATCGAAGATACGTTTTAATGCACGGCTTATGGCACGGCGCTCCTTGCTGACATAGGAATTGTAGTATTCGTATGCCTCAGACAGTACCTCGCTGGAGAATCCAAGGCTACCGTTCCTGATGCGGTACCAAGGCTCCTGCCCGAAAGCCGAATAGATACGGCTGATGACGCTTTCATCCGTTGTCTTGAACTTGCCATCGAAATTGTTGGCCTCGAAACGGACGAAATCAGGCTTGTCTTCCTCCTGCTGAATCGTAACGTCCATGATAGCACAGGCGTTCTCGTCACCTTGGAAGATGTTCAGACTCTCGCTGACATCACTGTTGTTGTCTTCCTTGATGGGGTTCCCCTCATCGTCGATGCCCAGCGTTGAGCCCTTCTTATGGACGAGCATACCAGACATAAGGAAGTTGTTACGGACATTGCGGTACTTCACGTTATCCAGTCCTTCATCTGTAGATAGACACGTCACCACCTTGTCATAGATGGGTATGGGGTACTCCCACTTGCCGTCCATGGAGAACCACAGTATTTGTCCCCTGTAATTCTCTATGCCGCCAGAGGCCACTATCTGAGACAGCACGACCTCCTTGCGTGGGTTGAAGGTATAAATCTTCTTGACGTTCTCCTTGCTGACCTTGATAGGCTTGCCCTTACGAGTCTTGTGACCACTCCAGTCTGGATGCACGGCGATATGCACCACCTTGCCGTCCTCAGTCTCTTCTTCGAGCCTGCACTGCATAAACGGTATATGATTGACTTCCACAATCTGACACATCATGTTATAGTTCACATGAAGGGCAAACCCATGATGCTGCGCCATGTCCTGAGCGACGAGACTGTAGATATCGTCAACGGTCTGGCCCATGCGGTTGCACTCATATTCCGCAAAAATAGTATTGTTCAGCCCATTGCCTTCTATAAACGCCTGATAGCGGTCACAGCACGTTCCGCCAGTTGCACTGCATCGGATGAGGTCATTCATCCTTTGTGGGTACAGATTATCCTTACCGTATGCTTGGATTCCAAGATTGCTTAGGTACGATGTGTCGAAACGTTTCTTTGAACGCTGTACGTTATTGATATTCATATATAGGCAATGGGCTAATCAATTACTTCTTCTCAGTCTCTTTCTTTGACTCAGCAGCCTTCTTGACAGCTTCGAGCTCATTCTGCAGAGCCTCAATCTTTGCGCTCTGCTCTGCGTCCTTGGCCTTGGCGTCGGCCAGCTCAGCAGCGACCTTCTTGAGTTCTGCGTCCTTCTTCTCCGACTCAGTGCCTGCATCGGTCAGCTGCAGCTTGAGGTCAGCGATGGTCTTGTTGAGAGACTTCACCTCTTCCTGAGCCTCGGCCTTGCAATTCTCCAGCTTCTCGTTGGCTGTTGCAAGATCGGCCTTCAGGGTCTCAATCTCAATCTCAGCCTCGCTGTTGTCTGCGGCGGTTTTCAGCTCTTCAATCTCCTTCTCCTTGGTCTCGATTGCTGCGTTGAGCTTGTCAATCTCAGCCTTGAGCTCTTCCTTGGTGGGCTCTACGGCAGTCCCTTCCTTACGAGCCTTCACACGGCTCTCCCAATCGGTGGGGAAGGTCTCGAATTTAGAGATTTCAGACGGGAACTTAGCCAGCAACTCTTCTGCTACCTCATCGGGGCAGTTGTTCAGGCTGTAAAACTTGCTTGTGCCCTGCGGATGGATGATAGCACCAGCCTTCAGCACGTAATTAGCTTTCTTTGGCATCTTTCCTAAAATTTTAAGTTTACTTCTGATTTCAATATAGGCATCACGATAACAGTCACGACAGCCAGTATTGCGAACCCTCTTACCGCATATCTGCAAGTAGAGCTGTTCAATAGTCACTCTATCGGAAGACGAGAAGCCGGACTCAAACCGACTTCTCATTTCTTCAAGCGTTTTCAGGGTTTTCTCATAATCAGCCATAACGCTATTTTATGTTATCTCTTAGCCGTTATCATCTGTATTACCTGTAGCGAGAGATACAAGGGCAGCACGGGTAGTGGCGATATCCGTCTTGAAGAAGAACATACCACTTGACGGGGCGTTTGTCTCTTGGAGGGAAACTGCCCATCCACCGTCTGTTTCCTCAGAATACTTGTCATTGGACATCTCGTTTGCAGCAAGACCCTGCTCCAGACCGTAAATCTCGAAGGTGTTCTTGTGGTCGGCACCTTGGAACTTGTTCTCGAAGATGAACACAAAGCGTCCGTTGGCCAGCTGGTCGATGATGTTCTTGGAAACGTCAGGACCACTGTTCAGGACAACCATTGCAGCCGTCTTGGTGAACTTATTACGGTATGTTCCCTGAGCCATGGCAACGTTGGTGCCAGTGAAAGGAGTTTTGCCTGGCACCACAACCTTATAGGCACGTTTGCCTTTCAGCAGGAGCAATGTCTCAACGATGTTAGGATTGGTAGAGTTCTTTGCGAGCTGGTCCCAGTCGATATCATCGTAGTTGATGAGATAACCAGTGTTCTTCAAGCCACCGACCTGCGGATTCTCGCAAGAGCCTGCAACGTCCTGAGCAAGTTTGAAATCACATAGTTCCATACACGTATATGTTTAGTGGTTACACATTACATAGCAACCTGTACCAGCTCGTCCTCACCGATGAGAGTACCGAGGTTAGAGGCTGCATAGATGAAGTTGTCACGCTTACGGTCATCGAACTTCACGGTCAGAGAGGCCATGCGGTCCTTGTCAGATGTACCTACGAAGAGGTTCTGGGGCGAAGCCAGGACTGCACGGTGAGGACAGTTCAGCTTAAAAGTGGTCACGGCGCTTGAGCCCTCGCCAGAGGTCGTTGTAACGGTCTCGTACTTGCGAATCATGCGGTCCCAGATGTCGATGACAATCACGGGATGACCATCGTACTCAGAGAGCTGGATGCCGGACATGATTTTCTCGACAGGCATCTGAATGTTGTTCACATTCTTCACGTCGTTACGCAGGGCCTTGAAGAGAGAGTTGGTCACGAAGATAGCATGGTCTTCCTTGTCGAAGATACGGCTATCGGCCTCGCTCAGCAGGTCGTCCATGATACCGATGGCATAGCCCTTGGCTCGGAGAGCGGTCTTCTGCTCCGTATAGGTAGCCTGCTGGTTGGCGGTAATCTCAATCTGCTGGCTTGGATGAGCGGCAATGATGGTCTCCAGACGCTTCCACAGACCGTCACAGACGGTGAGCAGCTTCAGGTCAATGCCCTCGGTGATGACACCGCCGTCAGTGGTGTGCTTGGCATTCTTGTCACCGAACCATGCCAGACGCCAGAACATATCGTTGATGGCGCTCTTCAGAAGAGGCATGAGGAACTTATCCCAATACGGGGTGTCCTGCAGGTCGGCACGCTCCGTACCTTCCTTCATACCGTAACGTGCGATGGTGGGCTCCAGCTCCTTGTAGCAGATGCTCTTGGGGATTTCCCAATCGCCCAGCTCCCATTGCTTCTCGTAGCCCGAAATCTCCACCTTGGTATAGGTGGGATCGCAACCAGAACCAGCCGTACCTACGTCGCCCATGCGGTCAACATAGCCCAGCTTCTTACCGTTCTCAACCTTCGTCATTGGGGTGATGACACGCTCCAAGTCAGGGTCGTTGAACACAGAGGTGAATATGAGTTCATTGAGGTCTCTTATTGCACCATTGTCTACAGTGTACTGTTCGAAATTCATAATTCACTATGGGTTTAATTTGTTTAACATTCTTGATTATTTACGAGCGTTGCGCTTGGCCTCCTGACGCTCACGCTGCTCACGGAGCATCTTCTGGGTCTTGCTCTCGCCCTCATGCTGTCCGCCCCCCTGATGCTCTTGGAAAGAGCGGTTACCAGTGTGGAAGGTGGACTTCATCTTGGAAACAGCCTCCAGCCATGCCTTGCCTCCGGCGTTGTTCACGATGTCGAGAATAGCAATCTCTTCCTCGCTCTTCTGAGCCTCGGTGAGAGTGGTCTTCTCATCCTCCAGAGCGGCCTTGTCGCTTGCCAATGCTTCCTTCTCGGAAGTCAGGGTGCTAACGGCGGCTGTCAGATTCTCCTTGTCGGTAGTCAGTGCTGACACCTGACTCTCCAGAGAAGCCTTGTCTGCCTCAAGAGCTTCCTTCTCAGAGGCCAGAGCCTCCTTCTCGCTGGTCAGGGTCTCTACCTGTGCAGTCAGGTCAGCCACCTGCTGCTTCAAGGAGTTAATATCCTCATCATTATTCTCATCGGCGGGCGTGATGCTCTCGATGACTTCATCAGAGACTACGACAACGGTACCGTCGTCGAGGGTGTACGTGCCGTTAGGATAAGCCTTGTCGCCTACCTGCGGGTCACCATCTTCGCGCTCTACGGTAAATTCCGAACCGTCAGCGGCGGTAATTTTCTGATCGAGAACTGCGACGTCCTCAATCTTGGCTACTCCTGCCATTGACAGCAGCTTGGCCAACGTTCTGTTTTCAATCGAAACTTTCATTTTCTTGTTGTTTTTGTTATGTTTGGATGCTGTGTTAGGCTCCACAGTAGATGATATGAAGCCAAGCTCGATAGCCTTATCCATATCAACATATTTGTCCTCATTCATGAGGGTCTGCAGTGCGCTGCGGTCTGAGCCCGTGCGCTCTACATAGAGGTCAAGGATTTTGTTCTGTTCCTCAACAAGCGACATCTGCTGTGCCGTCAGCTTGCTCTTCAGCTGCTCCAGCTCATCGGCTGTGAGACGGTCACCTGGCCACAAGTCGAGATAGGCAACAGCAGGGTTGTGGATGCACAGCCTTGCGTTCTTGTTACCGAAACGACGCTCCTTGGGAGCTGCCAGAAGAACGATGGTCGCCATTGACGAGCACTCACCGTCGATGGTCGCCGTGATGTTCTTACCCGATGTACGGAGAGCATCATAGATAGCCCAGCCTTCGATACAGTCACCGCCTGGGCAGTGCAGACGAATGTCTATGTCACCGTCATCATCCTTCATGGAGTCAAGGAACTCATGGATATCCTTGAAGCATACGCCATCGGTTCCGTACCAGTCTTGGTACATCACCTTGGTTTCCTCATCAACGATTTCGTTGTAAATGCATAGTTTTGCCATTTTTTCCTGATACTTTGGTTTACGATAGCAAAATTAAGGATAAATAAGATAGGTGAAGGGATTTCTGTCTCGCAAAGCGGTGAACTCAAACGTGCAGTACCAGACACCAAAAAAGACCGCTCAAAGCCCTTTGCCTTGGCGGTCTTGCGGTTGCTCAAAGTGTCCTCACGGATTCTTTTTTGCCTATGGATATCTTACACAATTTCTATCTCATAAACATTGTATTCGTATGTGCCTTCTTCATCCTCTCTCATTTCCTCCCAGCTTCCGAACTCTTTCCCAAGCTGTTCTTTGAGCATAGCCAATACCTCATCCTGAGTGGCGAAATACTGGTCTTCGATATCCTCACCTGTCACCATGTATCGGTTGGTGTAGTACATTCCTTGGTCGTCGTTCGTTTCCAGAAGATTGCAGCCGATTTCCTCTGCGTAGTAGTAATGGTCAAGGCCGTACTTCTCTGCAAGCATCTTGAACATTTCCCTGCAGGGCGTCCAGCGTGTCGATGTCGTAAAGCGTACCTCGTTATTAGTCAGCTCATCCTCCAGATAGAACGTCCCCCCACAATGGATATTGTCGGTCTTCTCATCCTTGCCAAGCAAGTCCCTTACTATCCATCCCAGCCAGTCGCTTTCAGACAGGTAGGTGTCAGGACCTAAATCCTTACGCTTGGTGTTAATGACTCTCTTCAAATCTGCCAGCAGCTTCTTCGCTTTCTCTGGCTCTCCTACAAACGTGTAGTCCGTAAAACAAGTATTTGCCATAATCTTGAAGTTTTGAATTGTTGTTACTTATCTTATTTGCTACTTCAAAGGTACGAAAAGTTTATCAAATATGCAAGTTTTCGGCCAGAAAGTTTTGAAGAATAACGTTAAAATACGTAAGCAAATCCACGTTAAAAAATGTAGCTGCCTATCATCCCTGACGAGCAGCTACAACTTCAAAACTTAGCAAATTCCAGCGCATGGCGCTGTGTCTCTTATATTAACTCGATGGTCAATAAGCATTTCAGTGGGGTGTTGAGCGGTGTGCTGTCCCTCAGCATGTCGTTAGGCATGGGATGCCAGAACATACCGTAACCGAAACAGATTCCGCACCATCTCTGTATTCCTGGGCCTGGATGCTCCAGATAGAACGTGAGACTGTCCTTGTCGCTGTAGTTGGTCTTAGTCCGTACTATCCAGCCACTAAACACGTTCTTCTTGTCTGTGGTCTCTACAAAGTTGTGCTTGAACATTTCCCCAAGATATGCAGGCTTCATTGGAACCTCCATGTCCTGATTAGACACGTCGAGCGTCAGCTGTGCCCGATACACCTTGCCACGCTCCATACTCCGGTGATGCAGCAGCTCATCGTATGCCAGATGAGGAAGCTGTGCCACCACCTTGTTCTGATCTTCATCCTGACAGAACTTCCAGCTGTCGTAACACTCTACAGTGAATCCCTGAATAGTCTCTTTGTTCATAGTCCCTACATTTTATCGTGTTCGTAAATATACTTCCCGTAAATCTTGGCCGTCCTGTATTCGAGGTTACACCCCTTACTGGCGTTCCAGCCGTGATCGAGATAGATGGCGTCACTCTGCAGCACTGCCGTCACACAGTGACCTAATGCCACTTCCTCCGGAGTCGTGCTGATATTCTGCCTGATGTCAAAGGTGCTAACCAGCTGGTCGTATTGCCTGAAGCGCGTATCGCTGCTGATGAGTTCCTTCAGGAGATTAATACGGTGCTTGGCCGCACGTTTCTTCTCTTCCATCGTCTTCTCCGTTCTGGAGTTGATGGGCGTCGCAATGTATAGTTTCATTCTCTTCTGTTTTATGGTGAAGAGGAAGGGGACAGGCCCCGTCCTCGTTATGCTGCTATCTCATTCATCAGAGCGTCAAGGTCGCTCTTCTCGATTTCCACGTCCTCACCGTCATCCCCATAGGCATTGATGAAGTTGATGGCGGCACCGTCACGCTCCCAGCCTGACAGGTCCTCGATATTGTTATAGGGAACCTCACTGTGTCTCATCTGCTGGTCACGCCACTCAGCATAGACCTCGTAATCTACCATGATGAGAAAACCGTCCTGCTCAAACTCTGCATCGGTGACAGTTGTCAACTGGCCTTCGATTTCAGTTCCGTTGATGCGGTCTGCGATGGCCTTGATTGTCTCTTTCTTCAAATTAATCTTCTGCATAATTCCGTCCTCCTTCATTAGTTCAACAACATCGTAAGGTCGTAGGCGCCCATCGGGTCAGCCATCGTTCCACAGAAACTTGCGATAATCTGAACATCAATCGTGATGTCGTTCTCAGTATCGGTGAGGATATATCTGTAAACCTTGCGGTGGCCGCACTCTCCGAGGACTCCCTCGTACTCTGCGCTTATCAGTGACAGTTCCGATGTCTCAGGAACGGCCTTAGTGATATCGGCAACCAGCCCGTTTAGTCCACTCCAGTCAGTGTCGTGGTACATCTTTGACGTGGCCTTTGTCTGAGCAACTGCCTTATAAACTCTGTTGATGATGGTTCTCTTTTGCATAACTTCTAAGTTTTGAAGGGTTTCACTTATCTTATTTGCTATTACAAAGATACAAAGTTTTTATCAAATATGCAAGTTTTTAAGCAAGTTTTTTCGGAAAAATCATAAGTTTTTTTGAGAAAAAGGGGCACCCAAAGCGGATGCCCCAGACGGCTGCTTCCCCTCATTCAAAACTTCCCGTGTAGCAAATAAGGTAAGTACTGAGGAAGCGCAACTGCCGTCAGAAGATTACGATGATTGGTATGACAGTCCCGCTCAGCTGCTGTTCTACTGTCACATAGTGATGCAGCTCATTTGCGGTGCAGTACTCTACCACTTCATCAAGACAGAACAAAGAAGCCTGGTCAGGATTGAGCGCACTCGACTTCACCTTGATTTTCGGTACGTCCGTGCCGTCATTGTAGTCCTCGACTTCACAATAGCAGCCTTCCACTGCTGTCCTCTCAAGCTCCCTGCGAAGCTCTGCGGCAAAGAACCGCATTTGTGGTTGGTCATGTTCCATAATTACTTTCTCCTATTATTTGGTTCGTTTTGTATCTGTGGCACCTCCATCTGAATATACAACTCTAACTTGGACTTGACAGACTCAGCAAGCTCCAGTCCGTGCTCTCCCCAGAACTGACCTTCCTTGAATTTGTTGGTCTCTCGGTCATAGGAGATACAGCAGAAGTTATGTTCCTTGTCAACCATGCTGAGCCGTGGGTGTCCCCAATAGCTGTCAATCTTCACTCTCGGAATCTGCCAGTAGTCCCCTCTCTCCTTGTCTTCATCAAAGACTGGAGCAACGAAGCTCACCTCAATCACCTGCGGCTTCTCTGGATGCAGGAACTTTTCAACCTTGTTTGCCCAGAAATCATCTGGTCTTACCCATTCTTCGAGTAGCCAGTTCTTCTGTGCATACTCCTTGGCAAAACGGAGCATGGCCTTGTTTGCTATACTTGTATTCATGACCTCATTGATTTTAATATGTAATACATTATTGCCCTTCTCATTCTACGTAATTCCTTGGTTTCCGTCTTCACTATCAGCCAGAGCATAAAATCCAGCAGCTTGAAGAGTATGAAGAACGGCAGTTCAAGCAGGGAGAAGATTACCGTCTGGATTGGATGGCGAACCATCCAGCGTACCTGATCGTCTGTAGGTCTCTTCATGGCTCAGTCAATCAGTTTGAATGAATATGCCAGCACCCACGGATTTCTCTCCCATGTGCCTTTCCCAGATATCTTGTTGATAAGGACAGCGTAGGCTATCTGTGCCGTCTCTGCCATGTATTCGTCTGGGTCACTCTCAGCCCACGGGTCCTCTATTCCCTCACGGAACTTCGGCAGAGTCCACACGTTATGGTCGGTATAAGGCTGTGGAGAAAGGTCGTTCCAGTCCTGCTTGTGATACTGTCGCCATGTTACGGGGATGATTCCCTCCTTGCGGCAATCCTCTTCACTGATATCCTGAAGCCTCTGAAGCCGGACGTTGGTAATCTCAACGTGCCTTTTCATCAGGTCGGCCCTAACGAACATCTTGTTAGTCCATCCTTTTGTCATTCCAGCAGTTCTTTGCTTTCCCTTTTCATAAACAGCATGATTGAACAGAAGAAAATCCTTATATCTCTGAGCAATGGCCACGACATCACCGACCTTGAACTTCGGCACGATGGTATAGGTGTCGAGAAGCGCACCCTGCCAGTACTTCCTAACGATGAACTTGTCGTTCTCCAGATGAGGAACCACATATTCGCCTTCACCGAACTCTGTAGGCAGGACAGACAGGCATTTCTCTATTCGTCTCGTATCGGTCTTTATCCTATCAAAGACTGCCTGCTGCAGACCGAAACGCTCGTTGAACATGAACTTATCCATAACTCTATTTCATTTCCTTTATGGTTATACCAAATAACTTCCCCAGATAGTCAAGCCCAGCCTGACTGACATTATAGTAATACTCCTTGTTCCACTCTATGAATCGACGGGTGGCAAGGCCTATCTTCACAAGCTCTTCCCAATCCACGTCCTCCTTCTGTGTCGCATAGAAATTCCTGTAAGCTGAATACTTCCCGTCCTTCGGCAGCTTATTGATGTTGTTCAGCCCTACGGCGTGCTTCATCTTGCTTAGCTGGGAGAAGGACAGCTTTACGTCCTTATCCATGAGCCTCCTTCAGTTTACAGTCCTCGAACTCTTCACCACACATACAGGACAGGCAATGACGGCATACCGTACAGATATCCTTATCCATCCGACTCTGAGGGTCAATCCTTGGCTTGTCGCATTTACACGCCTCCAGATGTACGTCATCCGTTATGAACACATCGTCACCATCAGCCACCGCCTGTACGATTTCCTGTGAGCGCTTGGCGTCCACGCCATACGCAAGAGCTATGGCAAGATAGACAGCCCCACACTCATGACAGCGCACAGCTAATATCGGCTTCTTGATGATGCTCATACGGTGCCTCCTTTCTGGTCCAGATCGTCTTCGATGGCTCTCTGAGCGAAAGCCTTTAACTTTTCTTCGTCACGCTCATCTGACTTAAAGATATTCTCGACATTATTGACGCACAGGGCACTATCCATGAGTTTGAGTTTCTGGTCAAGATTGAGGTCAAACATTCCTTTCGGCATGGCCAGATAAACGTCTGTTCTCTTACCTCTTGGATATACGCCAGTCGTTTTGGTTTCCAAGATGTGCTCCTGGTTCTCCATGATGAGCTTCCTTGCTTTCTCACGGGCCTCTGACAGAATGACCTCCAGCTGTGGAGCCAATGTTTCATCTACGAGCACACCCGACATCAGGTGGAAGCCCATTTCGTAATACTGCTCATTAACTTTCTGTATCATAATCGTATCTCCTATAATTGCATGAATATATCGTCTTCGTCACCTTCGTCCAGCCACCAGCCTTCGGGCAGGTCGTTTTCAGCACCGTATTCTTCCATGAGGTCACTGATTGACATTGCAATCTCGCTGCTGGCGCTTCCGATGCTGCTGCGGAAACTATTGATGCGCTCCAGAGCTGCTGCTTCCTCGGCATCGCTCCACGTCCTGTTCTCCCTTACGTACTGGATGGCTTTCTCGAAGTGTGTCATAATTCTCTCTTAGATTAAGTGACTGATGCAGAATGAACGGAATCCCTTCTTCTCGATGTCCCAATAGGCAACGGTAGAGTAGCACGGCTTGCGGTTCGTGCCCTTGGCCTCGTAGTTGACCACACCTGATTTCAGGGTGCCAATAGCATTGCGGATTTCTCCACTGGCCTTACGGTACTGGAACTTCACTACGCCCTTTGCCATAGCAACCTTCAGCTTGACAGCTTTCCAAGCCTGCTTCATGGCCTCGCTTAACGTTCTTACCTCGGCTTTCTTGAGGATAGCCCAAGCTGCCTTCATGACCAAACTCTTGTTTGCACTCTCGATGTTTTTAACTGTACTTGCCATAATCTTGAAGTTTTGAATGTGAATAACTTATCTTATTTGCTACTTCAAAGGTACAAAGAATTTATCAAATATACAAATTTTTAGGCAAGTTTTTTCGGAAAAATTACAAGTTTTTTTATGGCAGAACACCTAACTCTCTAAGCATCTTCCTGAGCTCTGCCCTGTCCCTGTATTTCTCCGTGACGTTTAGAATCCTGGCGGTCTTCAGCGAATAGAAGATGCAACTGTATTCCGTCTTATCTATTGCTCCACCATCTGGATTGCGATAATGGCCTACAGACTTTTTCAGGCACCTCTCGTCAATCTCCATCGTGACACAATACTCTGGGTCTGTAACACCACCCAGCCAATGAATAGCATCGTCTGGGTCTTCCGTGAAGAAGCAGAAGCCAACGCTTGTCGTCAGCCATCCTTCATGCCTACTGTCATTATAGAGCATTTCGCCAGACAGCAGCTTCAGATATTCACCTCCAGACATAAAACGGTGTACCTTCATACTGCTATCTTTCCTAATTCCTCAATAAGTGTTTCCACTTCCTGAGCCATGACTGCTGTCGCGCCATGATACGCCTCTTTGTCTGGAAGCACATCAAGTTTCTTCCTGTAGGCTTCAATCATCTTCCGCCTCGATGCAATGAGCCTGGCCTTCACTTCCTTTATGGCCTTGCCATATCCAAGTGCAAACTGATCGCGTCCGTTTGGATATTCCCTCTTGATGGGCTCGTCGCCCTTCATCTGATAATGTGCTTTCCCCATATCGTTATCCCCCTACTACATACAACTCCCTCGATTCCTCATCACACTTGTCTATGACGGGATCGTCTTTGTCTGCTGGAAGAGGGTTCCTCAACCAGCGTAGGCAACCGTTCTTCAACAGACAACCGATTCCCCTGCAGAATGTACTAATCATCCCTGACCTCCTTTCTTCCATGCGAAACGTTTTCTGCTTTCCAGATATCCAAGGTTCTTTGCGTTTGCATACGCTTCCACCTCAAACGGTATGGCACGGTAGGCCTTACTCCAGTTCCATATCTTCAGGAAGTTCCAGACGAACATCAGCACGTACATAAGATAGAAACCGATATACCACAGCTCTCGCTCCTGTGCATAGTGAATGTCCTCATGGTTCTTCACAATCGGAGAAACCTTGTTGACATACTCTTTCCTGACAATCATCCAGCGAAGGATGGTTATTGCCACATAACCCTTCATGGGGAACCATGAACAGGTGACCATTTTAAGATGCTTGACTTTATTCATATATCATAGTTTTTGGTTTGCCTCGACTTTCCTACATGGCGGTTCCTTTGCGTACTCAACGTAGCTGTTGAGCTTACGACAGAAACGGCCATTGATGGCATTGAAGGCCGTCTCACAGTTCATACAGACCTGATTACTTCCTTTTCCCATA
The DNA here is from genome assembly GCA_902760315.1 of uncultured Bacteroidales bacterium. GTDB lineage: Bacteria > Bacteroidota > Bacteroidia > Bacteroidales > Bacteroidaceae > Prevotella. The sequence goes on from CACWFV010000001.1 coordinate 66,258, forward strand.
TTCCAGTTTTCCTGAATTGATTGTTATCAGGATGAACAGGATATCTGCTAATGCCAGAATGATACAAAGCACTCCACCTGCCACTAAGCCTATTGCCTCTAACGTCTCCATATCCACTCTACTTTGGCTTGTAAAACAGCTCCATAGCCGTACCTCTTACATTGGTCCTGAAACCGTCATGGATGACTTCATACCATCCGTCAGACAGCACAGACTTTATCTCTCCCTTGTCGATAATAGGAACCATGATACCCTTCTTGGTCTTGACGATATCGCCGACCTCGAAAACGCCATCAGCACGTTCCTTTGACTCTTCCTTCTTTCCTACCAGCCTATCGAGTTGCTCTTTGGTAAGTTCACACACTAACGGGCCTGCAATCTCGGTATAACGGTAGGTATTCCCGTTTTCCTCAACTCGGATATTCCACTCAGGACAACAGCCAGGCCTTGAAGGAGGGAACTTTAGAATCTCCTTAATCGTCACAACTTCACTGAAGATATCGACAACCTTCATCCCTTCCTTGTAAACGAATGGGTCTGCATCCAGTTCGTGACTGTGACTCCACGGGTCTGACGCTATAACGGCACTCCCGTCTGTTCTTACGTTGATTGTGTATTCCTTCATTTCATTTCGGTTTTCGCTGTAGAGGGGCCGTCCACTTAGTCATGCCGTTAATCAAGACAGGCAGACGACCCCTGGCAGCAAGCAACTACTAAAAATTATTTCTCTTCGTAATCTTCCCACTCAGAACATGAGTCAGAGCTTTCTACTTTCTTGCCGGAGTCCTTGCACTGGTAATCAGGGCTGAACATTCCGACGTTCTCACACTTCTTGCAGAAATAGCAGATTCTCTCCTTGACCATACTCAGCCCTCCATAATCTTCTGGCACGTCTGCAGGACACTAACGCACTTGTCGATATCGAAACGGTCATCTGTCCTCACTCCGCTTTCCATGTCAATCCAGAACTCGCCTTCGACATTCTCCATAAGGTACTCCAGCTTTTCGCCCACGTTCTCAGGATTCAGACCTCCAGCATATCCGACCTTCAAGCCAGGAATGTTTAACGGCTTGACTGGCGTATCTATGCCACGGCCTCCGGAGGCATCGAGCAACACGGACATCTTCGTGCGGTTCTTGATTGCGTTGAAGATGTTCATGGCTCCAGCTGATTTCTGCTGGATGATAAGCTCGCTAAGGTCGATAGGCGGACGCATATACTGTGTCTGGTCATTTGGCTGCTCCATGCTGATGTTCACTTGGCACCGCTGGAACAGTCCAAACATTCCCCGTGTCACCTCAAATGCAGGCTCCCAGTTCTCGCTTACAACGGCTCTGGCTGCTGAACCACACAGATGACAGGAAAGATTCAGTCCCTTCCAGCGTAGAGTATTCAACTCTGACGGGTCGAAGAAACGAGGGCCGTTCTCCTGCCAGTTCTTACTTAACAAGACTCCCCATTCTACAAGTGGGTATTCGTCCTGAATCTCTTTCAACACTTTCAGATCGGTTTCGACACCGATACCAGTAAAGGTGATTTGTCTTAACATTGCCATACTCTATTGATTTTAGATTTATACTGTTGCCATTTCTCCGAACATAACAAGCTGACCGTCTGGCTCTGCCACTGGTGCTGCCTCTTTCTTCTTGCGCTCAGGCTTCTTGCGCTCCTTCTGGGTCTTCTTTGGAAGGTTCCAGCCCTTTGCCTTGGCTGCTTCATAGTTGAACTTAAACCATACCTCTTCATCCAGAAACTCAAAGTGCATCGTTCCCTTCTTGTAGCCCTTGCATCTGAAGAATCCCCATGAAAACCACTCACCATACAACGGACGCTGATGATTGACAGCACTCGTCAGGCTCTCGGTATCATCATAGTTTGTCCCCGTGATGTAACATAGAGCCTTGTGGACGTCCTCGAGTTTCTCCTTGTGGCCACTCCAGTTTAATTCGAGGTGTTCTTTGTCACTTCGCCATGATTCATAACTGGTCATATAGTCAACAATGAATTTCTTGTTGACCATGTAGTTTGCGTTGGTTCTCCATTTCTCACCTGCCGTACTGTTCTCGGCTGACAGGCTGCAAATCATATCGAAAGCCTCTGCTATGGCTTTCTGCATCCTCTGGCCGTTGGTCTGTATGACCATATCGACAACCCGATAGATGTTACCCATCGTGAACGGCACATTGCTCTGCTGTTCCACGAACTTGTTAATCTGCTCTCTCAGCTCCTTCGTTGCATACTTTTCCATATTGAGCTTACGGAAAATGATATCCCAGTAGTGCTTCTGCAGCTCCTTCTTGTATCGCTGATGACTGACTGCTGTACTTCTTTCACCAGAAGTAACGGCACCGAACTTGATAGGAATACAGCCATAGGTCTGTTTGATCTGCTTCGTCTCTCCAGTTTTTTCATCTACTACCGTCTTGAAGTCATAGAAGTCTGCTATCTCGTTTATCTCTTCCGATGCCTTCATCACGCCATCAAACAGCTTGACAGCCGACGTGAAGCGGTTGACGATATCACGGACGAAATTGTATTCCATCAGTCCCTCCTTGCCTCCAGCGTTATCCATATCTACAGAATCGAAGAAGTAGCCAGCGAACTCGCTTTCCCCCTCTCCTTCCTTGTATAGCTTGACCAGAGACACATGTACGTTTGTGCGTCTCTCTGCGTTCTTGAACACGTCACCAAGATATTCATGACGTCCATATAGCTCTACCGTTTCCCTTAGCTGCTGGTTTGTCTTTGAATAACTGCTACGCTCCAGACTGGCGTCATTGCACAGTGCTACAACGGTACAGCCAGGAGGGGCAATCTCGAAAGCATGAAGGATATGCTCGGCACCTCTGCTGAAGGGTGGGTTCATCACAATCATCTGGACGTGACTAACCATGTCAGACGTAACAGTGAGGAAGTCCTCGGCGATAATCTGACACTTGCCATGCAGCAACTTCAAATTGTGCTTGTCATTCTCACAGGCAATCACTTCTCCAGCCCCGTTGTGTTTGAGCCAGTCCACGATATTACCACTCCCTGCAGACGGTTCCAGAATTGTCTTACCAATGAAGTCCTCGCCCATCATCATCTGCTGAATCACTTCTGGAGGCGTAGGATAGAAGTCTGAGTTACTTGTAAACAGATTCATACGGATAGTTCTTTATAGGCCTGAGTAAATCTAACGGAACTTCTAAGCTGGTCTATGACGTCCTGCTTCAAATCGAATCGAGAGGGAAGCCCCTGAAAGACGAAAGGCTGGAAGGTGTCACCCTTCCGTTGGAATGTCTCTAACGTCCAGAACGAGCCGACGAAGGCGACACGTCCGAAACGCTCAGTCTTGTTTGCCCTGCGTGTGGCGATTAGCTTGAAAGCCCCGTCGTCGCTGTATGCGACAATACGCCTGGCGGTGTTCTCGTAGACCTTACTTGCCATAATGTTATTAGTTTTGATGTTACTTATCTTATTTGCTACGGCAAAGGTATGCAAATTTTATCAAATATGCAAACTTTTTGCCTAAAAACTTATCATTTCTACTATTTTTTTTATTAGCCGTCGGCCTTCGTGATGGTGATTACTCCGGCTTCATACGGGAAATGCCAGTCGTCGGAAAGGCACTTTCCCTCAAAGGCTCTGAGGGCTGCTGCCTTGGCGTCCCTCGTCACTCCGAAGTATTGCAGCCTGCCATTCAGGAGGTCAAGCGCTCCTTGGTAGTTGGCCAGCTGTGAATAGTGCTCAGTCCCCTTGATGTACGATACCCTGAAGGACAGTGACCGAAGATAGGCCATCTTCTTTATCTCCTTGTCTGGGTCAGTGATGTAATGCTGCTTCTCGATGTGCTTGAACACCCAGCCCGTGACCTGCTCCCTGCTCACCTTGTCACCATAGATGGCTTCAGTGACCAAGATGATGTACTCCATGTCAACGTAGATATCGCACTTCCAAAGCTCATAACGGACGTATGTCTCTGGCTCGACCTTCTCTCTCAGCCGTGCATAATAGGCTTCGAGGTTGTTCTGCATTTCCTTCATCGGCTCATTGGAAGAGGTGCGGTAAAGCACCTGTTCCTGAGCGTCCTTGATGTCTTGGAATATCCACTTCTTACTCATTGTCTTGCTGTATTTGGGGTTACTAATTCAGTGATACCTCGCTTGATCGCATTATTCTGTCTCTGGTTCTCCGCACTTTCGCAAATGGCAACCCTGTAGCCAGCCCTTACGAGCTTCGGAAGGTATGTGTCAAGCGCATGGTACGGGAAACCAGCCATCCGTATATTGTCAGAGCCTCGTTTCGTGAGCGTGATTCCGAGGGTCTTTGCGCATACCTGTGCATCATCCTCGTATGCTTCATAGAAGTCACCCAAGCGGAACAGCAGTAATGCGTCTGAATGCTTCTCCTTTAACTGTTGGAACTGCGCCATGGCGGGATTGATTGATACGGTCTTGCACTCTGGGTGAGCCTTGATGAACTCCTGCAGGATATTCTCATCATAGCAGAAGCAGATATTATACTCGCACGACGGGCTGTAGTTGAAATCCAGCACCTTAATGCCGTACTCATTGCGGACTGCCCCCTTGTACTTATGAAGGTTGGCCTGCTTGATGCAGTAGTCCTGAATCTCGTCAAAGGTAGATACCTTCTCCCCAAGCTGTGCGCTGGTCACGATGCTTACAATCTCTCCGTTCTGGGAGCTGTATAGCTCCACGCTGAAAAACTTTGTTGCCATAATTTTGAAGTTTTGAATTGTGTCACTTATCTTATTTGCTACTACAAAGATACAAAAAGTTTATCAAATATGCAAATTTTTATGGGTGTTTTTTGATAAATATTTGATAATTTTTTTTCTGTTTTGTAACACGGTATGGAAAATATTTCTTACCTTTGCATCCAAATCAATATTGTCACGATATGAATAGCATATTACGTAAGGCCCTTCTACTGGCGATTACAGTCACATCCATCAGCGCCACAGCACAAGAAAATTCGGAAAAACCGATTTTCTTCCCGAAGCTGTTCCACCTGAACAAAGCTGTATCGGTAGGTATCATCGGCGCTACGATAGATAACTTCAACTACGGTGCCATTGGTCTTAACGCCACCTTCTACGGTTTCTACTTGGACGCAATGGGCTGGCCTCGAAAGCATTACGATGACGTCCGTGTTGACAAATGGGAGGATTCCAAGGTCTTTGCCTTCCACGCTGGCTATCAGATCCCCATCCACTACTACAATGGCGGCAGCATCAAACTAACACCTTTATTCGGTTACGCAAGGGTAGAGCACGGTATAACAGACGGTAGCAACTGGAAAGAAGCTGATACAGGAATCATAAACAGCTTTCATGTCACAGATGTCAAGAAAGGCTTTGACTATGGCGCAGCTCTCTCCCTACAGAACTATGATAAGAAAATCGGATATCACAACTTTTATCTTGCATATACACGATATACTGCTTGGATTGGTTTCGGCATAGAGTTCTCACTCCGTAACCTCAAATAATTCCATCTGCACACTCTCTTCTTTCAGGCGGTTCTCTGCTATGCGGTAGAACCGCTGGTTTTTCTCTATACCGATGTACTTGCGTCCAAGCCTCTTAGCCGCTACGGCTGTCGTTCCTGAGCCAAGGAATGGGTCAAGCACGACGCCGCCCATTGGTGATGACAGGCGGATGAGCCTTGCCATGAGGTCAACGGGCTTCTGGGTAGGTGTCTTCTTGTTCGTGACTACAGGAAAATGCAGCACACGGTTGTAATGCTCACAGTCTTCCAGCTTATTAAGGGCCGTGCCGTCCTCATAGATGCGTACAATGAACTCCGCGTTCTGGGAAAAGCGGCTCTTGCTGATAATCGTAAGCGGTTTCTCCCAAACCAGGATTGAGAACTTGCAGCAATATTCCTCAGCCCACTGCGCATAGACTGACACCTGAGCCTCTGAGCAGAAGATGTAGGCGTTCATCTTCTTCATCAGCCTTGGGGTCATGTTCAACCACCTGTAGATTTCCTCCTTGCCGAAGCCTTCCTTGATACGACACTCTTCCGTCTCGTCATCATAGTCATACAGGCCGGACTTCGACATCAGCTTCTTGGACGTTTCCTTATACATCTTCGTACAGTTGGCCTTGGTGAAGTTATAGGGTGGGTCTGTCACTATCAGGTCGATGCTGTACGCTGGCAGGTCATCCATCACTTCAATGTTGTTGCCATAGAACAACTGGCTCTTCTCAATGGTATTGAAGTACTTCATAGCTTCACACGCTTTGTCATCCTGTCGATAATCTTGTAGATACCTCTCTCGCTCTTCCCGTACTTCTCGCTGAGGTGACAGACGATATAGCCCACCTTGTGGTGCTTGGCTTTCAGGTCCTTAAATTCCTCTACGAGCTTGAGGTATTCGATGTCCTTCACATCAATAGAGTTCTCTACTAACGTCTCTATCAACGTCTTGTTTGCTTTCAGTAGTTCAAATCGTGTCATTTAGAATCGTGAATTATGTTATTATTCAATGTTGTCAAGTGTCTCTACGACCTCCACCTCTCTCTGGCGCTCTGCTATCTCCACGACAGAGACGACGGGATGGATGGACTCTGCAGCCTCCTTGAAGCTCTCGGTCAGCTCATCGGTAGGCATATTATAGTCACGGTATGCGTTGGTGGCCTGCATGGGTACCACACCAGCACCGATATCATTCATGGCCGCAAGAAGGGGCTCGAATATCCTTGTGGCCTTTGCAGTCATGACGAACTCGCCGTTTGACAGGTTCGCTGGTATGCTGTCACTGGTTCCCGTGCCTGGTCCTGTAACCTTACCGCCCTGAGCGAAGTTTGCCGACTTGACGGTACTTACAGCCGTGGCGATGTTCGCAAGGACAGTAGCAATCGTCGTGGCAATGGCAGCAAGGTTGGCAGGGTATGGAAGAGCCGAAGCGCTGGCCACACCTGCGGATATGGCACGACCCGTATCAATGGTAATCTGTGCCAGAGTGATAATCTTACTCAGACGGGCAAAGTTCTCGTCACTCTCACCGATGGCGGCAGTAAGAGAGACAAGGCTGTTTGTCAGGGTACGCATGGACTGGTAGTAAGCCTTGCGGTTCTTTATCTCTGCGTTCTGGAAAGCCAGCTTGGCATCCACCTTGGCCTTTTCTGCTGCAAGCTCCCTTGCGCGATACTGTTCCATTGTTTCACCTTCCAGCTGGCCAGCCCTTACAACGGCCTCGTATTTCTCCTGTGCGGCCTGCTGACGGACTGCAAGAACGGCAAGCTCTCCTTCCTCAACAACTTCAAGGTTTAGCTGCTGGAAACCAAGCTCACGCTCGATGTACTCATCCTTGTCTGCCATATCCGCCAGCTTCCGCTCTTCACTCCATATCTCGAACTGAGTGGCCTCATTCTGAAAGGCGAGTTCACGCTGCTGGATGAGCTGCTGGCGGTACTTGTCATCAAGAGCGAGGTCATCCTGACGGGCCTTCTCCCTGATGTTGGCCATACGCTCCGCAAACTCCTGCTCGACGGCAAGTTTCTCCTGAGCGGCTTCATAGGCCATAGTGGACTCGACACCGTACTGTTCCTCTGCCTGGCGTACCTTCTCTTCGGCATCAGCCATCCTGTCCTCCTTCTCTCTCTGGAGAGCGATCTGATTCAGGCGTAGCTGCTCGTTGAGCTGGTCTTTCTTCAACTGGAGTTCCTGCCAGCTTCCCTTCTGAACAACAGACAGACGGGACTCCGTGAGCTTCTGCTGCTCCTGTATCTGACGCTCCAGCTCCTTCTCATCGAGTTTCTGCAGTTCCTCGTTCTTCTTCTGCTCCTTCAAGAGAATAGTCTTACGAATTGCCTCCTTTGCTGCTTCCGTCAGGTTCTTCTCGGTATTCAGGCGAACGGTGAGCTTTCGAATTTCGTCATTATATTGCTTCTCAACTTGTGCTCGGCGCTTAGCTGCTGTGTCCTTCATCAGGTCAAGCATGGCCTTCTCTGCTTCCTCGAAAGCCTTACGTTCAAGCTCTGCCTGCTTCTTGGCGGTACTGTCTTGTCTTCCGGACTTACCTTGCTTGGTACCCGTCAAGTCCTCGTAGGCCTTCTTAGCCTCCGACATACGCTTACGGGCTTCAAGGACTTCCTCTGTCGTAGCATTCTGGTCCTTGATGATACGCTGGTACTCAGCCTTGGCTTCGTCCCAGTCCTGCTTGGCTTTTTTGGCGTCCTCAGCGTATGTAGTTGGCTTGCTGACATTCTTTTTAGTATCTTCACCTGCGGCCTGATCTGTGGTCTCAGCTTTGTTTCCTGCTATTGCACCACCTATTTTCGCTCCTTCTGCGGCTGTATTGGCATTAGAACCGTCACCACCGAAGGCTTTACTCCTGCCAGCTTTTTTCGCTGCCTCTACACCTGCGTCAACAGTATCAGTAATAGCGTCTCCAATACCTCCTACTACGTCTGATATACTATTCCATACTCCCCTAAAGAATGTAGCTAAAGCATCGCCAAGTCTGTTTACACCTTTCATAATGGTGTCTACGTCAAAGTTGAATATGCCGTTAAATATCTCTCCCAATCCACCTGCTGCCTTTGCTGCAGCCTTGAACACAGAGAAGATTCCTGAAAATACAGCCTTCACAGTAGTCCATAACAACTTAAATACATTAATGAGGCCTGCAAGTTCGGTTTTGAATACCGCTATCCATATTTGAATAATTTTGCTCTCTTCTGCAAAAGACTTGAACCAGTTAGAAACTCGATTGAACTGCTTAATTAGATAGTTTAAACCTTGCTGTATAAATCCAACAACCGATGATGTCAGCTTACCAAACCAGCTGTTACTGTCCCCCATGAGGCTAAAGAGCTTCTGCAGGGCTTCAAAGGCAAGCATGATGACAGCAGTAAAGACAAAGCTCTTCAAGGCTACCTTAGCTGCTGTGACGAAACCACTGACTGCGATACTCGCTGCGGCCATTGCAGACTTCCAGGCATTACCAGAGTTCACGGCTGCTGCCGTTTCCCATGTCTGTATCTCTGTCAGCTTAGCCTTAACCAGAGCCTTCTCCGTCTCTGCAAGATGTCTCTTATTGGCCAGCACCTTCGCCTCAAGCATGGTGCGCTCCGTTCCTGATGCACTCTCCAGTGCTACTTCCTGAGCGGCTACTGTCTTTCGTAAGGTAATCTCCTGATTCTGGAGGTTACGGACAGTCGTGCTTGCTTCCTCTGCATTACTTACAGCTGAGTTGCGGATGGTAACGAAAGCAGTCTGAGCCTCCTTGACCAACTTGGCAAAGCTGATAGAAGCCAGTAGTGTTACAATAAGATTCTGGACTAATGGAAGATTTTCTTCTAACCAATGGATAGATTCAGTAAGTCCTTTTAATGGGTTAATTAGTGCTAAGTTATTACTTTCTCCCAGAGAAATCTTGAACGACTCCCATGCCGATGACAAAGTAAAAATGGCTTTTGATACATCACTATAGGAATCTTCAAACATTCTCTCGGTGGTTCCCTGAGCCTCCTGCAACGTCCCCAGCTTCTCACCCAGCCTGTCAATGTTGCCGACGAGTGCCATGACTTGCGGAGTACAACGGCGTCCGAACACATTTGCCAGCAGCTCTGCGGAATTGGAAGCCTCCATGATTCCACTGTCCTTCAATCTCTGCAGGGTCTTTGTCAGGCCCTCCGTCTCTAAGGATTGCTGGTTTATCTCAATACCGAACTCCTTGAAAACCTTCTGCTGCTTGGCTGTTGGTGATGACAGGCCAAGGATGACCATACGAAGGGCGGTACCTGCATCGGCACCACGCACACCGACGTCTGCCAGCACACCAAGAGCGGCATTGACTTCCTCGACGCTCTGGTTAAGCGCATGGCCGAATGGTGCGGCGTTCTTCAGAGCCTCTCCCAGCTCTATGACGTTTGTGGCAGAACTGGCGGCGGTCTTGGATAGCACGTCATTGGCGTGTACCATTTCTTCCTCACTAATTGGAAGGGCAAAGCCTCGCATGGTGCGAATCATAAGGTCACTGGCTTCATCAAGGCTGATCGTGTTTGCCTGAGCCAGCTGCAGGGTTCGTGACAGTGCCGTTGTCGCCTCAGTCGCATCGAAGCCGCCACGGGCAAGGTTCTCCATGGCCTTTGCCGCATCTGTGGCATGATAGATGGTCTCACGTCCCATCTTTCGGGCCTCGTCGGTCATCAGCTTCATATCCTCTGCAGACGCATTGGTGACAGCACGGACTCTGGCCATACCGTCCTGAAAGTCCCTTGTGACCTGCAACACGTCCTTGGAGAAAGCCAGCAGGCTTCCGCCTCCCAGAGCCAACAACATCTGTTTGCCGATATCGGCCACCTTCATGCGGATGGTCTCAAGACCTTCTGTGGCACTCTTGTAGTTACCCACGTTACGGTAGAAACGCTGTGTCTCTTCCTCTGCGCCTTTCAGCTCAGACGTTATCTGGTTGATATGGTCTTTCAGCTCATGACCTTTTGCGGATTCACGCTCTGCACGGCTCATGGCATCCCATTTCTGAGTGGCGTTGGATAGCTCTGCCCTGAGCTGTTTCAGACTTCCCTCCTGTTCACGGGTGGCCTTTATCTGGTTGTTCACCTGCTTAGACAGCTCACGCATCTGGTCGCCCTGCTGCTTGATATACATATTACTTGCAGCCATGCTACTCTCGTACTGTTCCTGAGTAATGGTGCCAGCCTTCAACTCCTTCTTCAAGTCGGCCTGGTACTTACGGGCTTCAGCCAATGAGGAACGGAACTTGGCAAGTCCCTCGACGGCATCTTGGTACCTTACCTGAATGTCTATGATTTTTACTCTTTCGTCTGCCATATCCTAATTATTTTTCGAGTTTTCTGAAAATGATGATACTACCTGCACTATTACGTTGTGCCTCAGTAATCCACCCATGGTCATACATCTGACACCATATATATGCAAATTTGTTAGCATAATTCTCGTCATACACGACGTCGGAGGTCCAGTAAGATGATAGTCCAGAACTGATGAGCTGATTACCTCCAATGAACGCCATTAGTCCATCTACGAGTGTCAATATCTCTCTGTTAGATATTGCCTCCAGTTCCAATGCAGCAGGGATGTACCCTTTCTTTCCTGACGGGAACACTTCAGCGTTTGCGGCAAATGCAGCAGCGCTATATGGCTCATCAGTATAATAGCCATCTGATTCGACGATAGACTCTATAATCTTCTGTGTATTCTCATATCCGTTATAGCTCTTGCCGTATTCCAGACCTTCAATTTTCACTCCAGTTCCTCCGAAGTATTTGCTGGCATAACCATAGTATTGTTTCTTGGCAATGACAAAACGGTGCTCTCCATCAGAGAATGCCACACCCTCTGCTTGGGAATCGTTTTTGCCACTTGCAGACCATTCTTCTCTGGTATATAGGTTAAGCTCTGTGTCAGCTATCAAAGCCTTTGCATCATCCAGCTTAGTTATGTCGATGACAGCATCACCATCGACAAATACTTTCAACTCACGGTTCGTGACCTTTTTCAGTCCATTAACACGGGCTGTGATGGTCAGTTTTACTGTGTAGTTGTTGACTATTCTTGCCGTTGCCCTGAATCCTAATGCAGAAACGTTACTTATTGTCACATTGGCATTATTAGATACTATTTCTACATCCGTTATGGATGCTCCTGCAGGATTTGTAGAGAATGTATAGTCTACGGCCTTCGATGACGATGTGGCTCCCCTTACAGCGTCAGCACCATTTACGAGAAGAGAGGCAAAAGCAACCGATGGCACCTGACGGAAATCACTGAAGGCCCTTGTCGGATTGATGCCATTTTTCTTATGGTATGACAACCCTTTTGACTGAGCTATATACCACTCGTTCATTTCGTCATATTGCGTAGATGTTTCTTGATAAGCCTCTTTGCTGATAATCTCACCGCCGATAGTATTCAGAAGCTCGTTAATGAGTACTAATTTGCCGATGATAATATTCCATTGGCCAACTGTTCCAAGATAGGCTGCTGCTCCACTTGGGAATTGCTTGCCGTCACGTAGCTGTCCTACGGTAGTGTCTGATACCTGAGAGATGATAGCATCCGTGTTCGCCTTACCATTGAAGTCCGTCATGGCTTGTGCGTCGCTTTTCGTGGTGAACTGGCCATTGACCAGCGTACCCTCGTAGTTCAGGACTGCCCCCCAGTCATACCATGTCATACCTGTCTCTCTTACGCCACCGATTTTGACATTAGCGTTTTTCTTAGCGATAATGAAACGATGCGTACCGTCAGAGATAGCGATACCGTCTGCGTCCTCATTAAGGATGTTGGCTGTATTCCATGTATCTTTGGTGTATAGCATTCCGTTGACATCTATAATCATAGCTCCTTCGACATCAAGCGCATTCTGGTCGTTGGTAGCTTGTGCTTCATGGGTAACGAACTTAACTTGTTTCGTCGTCGTCAGTTCGTCGCCATCGTATGTAGCATGAGCCGTAATTTCTGCTATGGTATCTTCCGTGATACCAGCAACAGATAGCGAGAATCTGTTTCCAACAATATTCTCGACCTTTACCGCCGCGTTAGATGAGGTGATACTTCGTACAGATATAGATACCAACGGATTTGTCTGAAGCGTATAATCTGAGCTTCCATTGCCATTTACGATTTCTGTTTCTTCTGCACCATTTATTGTGAGCAATACGCTCTGCAGAAGTACTGTAAACGGAGTGTCGAAGCTCGTACCGTCCTCCAGAGTTGTCCTGATGGTCAGTTTCGCTGTTTCCTCATTCAGAGGTAATGCTACAGGTGTTAGTGTAAAGCCGGAGGTGGTGACATTACTAACAGTTATATTCTGACTGTTAGATATCACCTGAACTGACGATACACCAACGGTAGCATTCGTGGGCGCGAATGAAAGAGAGTAATTGCGGGCCTTGGTGCTAAGTATGCGCGTATCTCCAGTGACGTTGACCGTATCGACTTTAACGACGTACTCATGTTCTTCTCCCCATTCGTCATTGATGACAGACAAATCCATCGTATAGACGAAGTAGTATATCTTCTTTCTGAGTTCGTGAACGATATTACCATCATCATCAATGATGTCAACAGCAATCTTGAAGACATGGTACTGTCCGTCCTCTTGTTTGGTGTACGTGAACGTATGGTTTCCTGCTGTCAGTCGGTTGTCGTCATAGTAAACTTTGACAGCAGCTCGCAGTGTCTTTTCATATTCCACATCGAAGCCTACGGTCTTCTTGATGGTGTATCGCACTGTTGACGGGACGTTAATGATTAGCGTATATGGTTGCTCATCCCATCTTGCTTGCTGGTCGTACGTAGAACTGCCTTGCGGACGGAACCACTTTTGGAAGTACCATTCATTGTTGACGTTATTACCGTCGGAAGGTATGAAGAGGCCATTGCCTCCGACCAGCACACCATTCTCTGCATAGACATCATCGCTCACCAGCACGCCATAACCCAGATTACTGTTATTTACTCCCATGTTGAGGGTGAACTTCGGTCTGTCGTCCCAACTTCCAGAGGTATTTGTTATCTTCTGCCATAGGATTTCCCATGAATACGAAATTGTATCAACATCCACTTCCTCTGCATGTTTATAGGTAGGCTTTGCGTATGGTAGCTGTATAAGCTCTACGTTGCTCACACCGTCTTTGTCACGCTGTATGCTACTGACGGCAAAGAAAGAATTGTACTTGTGAAGGTAGACAGGCATAGATTCGTCAAAGTCGCGGAGGTCAAGCTCGTTGAGTAGCATCTTCTCCTTGACACAAGTATAGTTCTCCAGTATCTCTGCGAGATATCCGAAAAGATTGTCGATATTCTCAAATGGCTCGAAAACATCCATGCGGATGTGCTTGTAATTAGCTCCGTTCTCTTTTATCATCGGTCGTTTAAGGACATCCTTAATCTCTTCATACGTAGGGTCAAGAGCCCTCATGTTTAGGAAGCCATAGATCGGGTTTACGGTGGTGACGATATGCTTCTCTCCGTCCCATATTTTTGCAGTACGTCCAGTGATTACCTCTGGATAGGCAATATCCTGCCTCAATCCTGGGAAAAACTTCGACTGGTATAGGGTCTTTTCATCTGCCAGCAGGGAATCGGCAATGCCTACCGTTCCATACCCTTCTCCATACAGTTCCAGCTCATCACGCTTGTCTTCTTCGCTCTTCTCCCTTCTGCTATACGCCATTTCAAAGTAGTTCTTCTGGCCGAAGTTCGTATTCTCGTACTTCGAGAGACTGGCCTGGCTTTTCCCTTCAAGGAGTTTATTCGACCAGTCAACGCCGTTTCCCGACAGCACCCTGTCGCGCAACTGGTTATAGTACATGGCGACGATTGTCTTTCCGTCCTTCTCAACCCTTGGCAGTGCTCCGTTCATGTAGAACACGTCCTTCATGAAGTCAAAACAGCTGATTGGTGGTAGGTTGTTGACAATGCCCATTTCCACGGGAATCTTCGTTGCCACCTCCTGCGATGGCGTAATACTGGCAATGGTAAGAAACCCAAAGCGCACATCATCAGGGTCGAAAGTGTCTGTATGGTTTGGTGTCCTAACGCCGATGATGCTACCGTTGGTATGGTATACGACAACGTCCCTATCTTCTGCGTCATGGTCAACATAGTTATATCCTAAGATAAGACCCCTTCCCTTGTCGTAGTCGTCAAAGTCATACCCTGCACCCTGAATGATTGATTTGAATGTCGGGTGCGCATCTTCTGGCGGCGTGTACTCATACCCGGACCAGAACAGATAACCGATTGAATCCTCTTCGATGGCATCTATATTGATGCGTCTGGCCTCGTACTCTACTCCGAAGTCGAAATAGTAGGTATATGCGTTCTCACTCTCTTCCCTGCGGATGGAGCGAAGCCCTATCCAGTCCTCTCCGTTATCTGATAATGTGTCAAGTGATACTTTCCCTTCGCTGTCTTTCTTCGCCTCTACGATGTATATCCACCAATAGTCAGGTGCTGCAATGCGCCCTGCTGTTACGGCAGATTTCTTGACCACGACAGATGCCGTGCCGCGTATCTCACACTTGGCTTCAAGCTTCAACGTTACAAGGTCATTAGAGTATGGAATTTCAGATGCCTGCAGATATCCCTCGACGGTGCGCTCTGCGAAGTACACCTCATGGGCTCTGTATCGCCCGCTCCACACACCGTTGGTCGTTGATGACCATGTCTCGTCCAGTACGTCCACCAGTTCCTCAGATACGCCGGACTCCCTCTCCCTTGACTGTATGCGATCTGAACCGATAAAAGTATTCCATTCTGGCTTGATAACATCACCGCGACTATTAGTTCCTTTGAGACAGGCTATACCTCCCCAATAGTGGCGCTTGCTGACGTTTGACAGCATCCAGTTCTCGTATTTCCTCCATGATTGCTTATCATCTGTTTCTTTGGTATAGCGGCGGTAGCTTCCTTCCATCTGGTATGAGCCATCTTGTATGGCGTACGACAGATTGATAAGATTGACATCCCTCACGACATACTTGTCAGAGAGATAAGGAACGACACCAGTAATTGGTATGACGCCATACGTCACGAAGTCGTCGTACACCTCACGGCCATAGTAGTTCTTGTTGTTGAAGTTGGCTGCAGGCATGATTCCCATTCCCTGACTGATACACCTCCCGATATCGAACTTTACGCCGAAGTACTCATTAATCATTTGGATAATGCGGTAGATAGGTACCACTGGCTTTGGTGGCGTTCCTTCCTCATGTGGCACTCCTGCATCGTAGTTGGGATAGAGGATATCAGTGTCGTTACCAAATAGATTTGACGGCTGGCCATAATGCAAAGAATTGTCATCGTCTTTCCATGTGAATGTTCCCAGTGAAGGCAACTCATTCAACTTCAAGCTGCTGCTCTTCAACATCTCGAAGGCTTTGAGCACCCTCCATGTCATTACACAGCTAAACGTTTTATCTCCAACCTCAGAGACGTAGAGGTTGGCATTTGGGCACAGGCATACACCATTGATGTAGAAGTCCGCGTACACCCTCTTTCGAATCATCTTAGAGTGGTGACGGATATCATTGGCCATATCCAGCGCACGGATGTTTTTCTGCGTCATCGGCAACTTAAACGTGTAGCTGTGCGAACACGTCAGCTTGCTAATATCGCTGAATAGGTTGTTTACCCATTTCAGCGTTATGCCACTCGGCACTGGAAGGTCAAGAAGTTCCCTCGACCCGTCAGGCGTATAGATGTATAGCTCTTCCTTCATTTTCTGAGACCTTTACGTTTTAGGGTGTCTGCATAGACGATGATAGCGATAAGCACAATCCTGATGAGGATATATGCCACAAAAAGGAGCAACAGTATTCCGGCGATAATAAAAGCTGTCTTCATATCTTCCCAAGTAAAGTGTAATGATACCAAAGTTTCGTTAAACCCATGCCTACACGTTTTGCCGAAAGGTATATCTCACTTGTCTCACGGTTCACGGCAAGCACCGTTCCTGGTTCTCCAGTCTGGATGATGACGCACTGGCCACCGGCCTTCACTTTCTTATATTCTGCATATGTCATATTGTTTGTACCTGAGTTTCTGGTAAAGTAACTGATATTTCGTAATCATATAGCTTTCTGTCAGCAGCCACGGTCAAATTCCCTGCCTCGATTGTGACGGGCTTCCAAACCTCCGTTCCGCTGACCTTACCCACATACAGCTCGATATGCGGCGACTTGTAGATGGTCTCTACATAGGCCAGTATCTCTTTCTTGAGGTTGACGGCACAGCACTTGATGGTGTCCTTGTTCTCGATGTGGGTATTCCGCTGGGCCTGATGGCGCACTCCGTTTACCGAATACTCAGCATCGACAGACACGCCGCCCAGCTTGTTCTTGCTCTTGCGCTGTCCGCTGTCGAAGAGGTAGTACTGCCAGAAGCCGTAGTTGTCAATCCAGCGAAGGTACGTTCCTTCCATTGAACTGTCCCTGATGATCCTTATCCCTGCATCGTTGACGCTTGACGGGTCTGCCTCTGTTATTCCCGACGAAGCAGAGAACAGCGAGACCTTGAAGGGCAGTCCAGTGAACCACACGATTTCCCTCAGTCTCTTTCCACCTCCGTTTCGGTCACTGACTACAGGAAGATAGTAGCCGTACTCCAGCCCAGCCTCCAGAGCTGCCCACAGCACCATACATGATGCAGAGCCAGCAGACACGCCTTCCTCTGTCCTGATACTCAGCGTGACACTCTTTGAACGGGTATTCACGTAGTCATCAAAGAACAGCTGCAGGAGCCTTGATACGTAACACCTTGCGCTGCCGTTGAACACGGTCACGTCAATGTCATACTCACGGCCTCCGCTACTCGCTACGAGCTTCACTACTCCCGTAAACCCTGACAGGCTCAGCTCCACGTAGTTCGGATTGAACGCATAGACAACCGCATCTGGAATGGTCGCACTCCCTGACAGCCCGCCGCCGGATATGTTAATTGTTCTCATCGTCTTTGTCGTTTATCTTGTCAATTTCTGTTTCAACTATTCCCGTTGCCTCCAGTGCCAGCTTCTCAGTCTCTTCTTCAAGAAGGGTGTCGAAGATGTCATTGTAGCCTTTGTCACGATGGAGCTTGGTTCCCTTCTTCATGATGCTGTGCGCTATCATGTAGCTCAGACTTTGCAGGCCTCTCTCTGGATTCCCGTTCTTCGGAGCGAACTGACGGTAGCTTATGCCCTTCTTCAATATCCACTCCTTGATGATGTCCGAGAAGTTGTGAGGCACCTTGCCTGGTCCTCGACCTCTCTCCATGACCTCCCACTGCTTGTCACCAGTGAGCATGACACGGGCAAGTCCTTCCGTGCCTTCGTCCTCAATCCTGAGCGAGGCGACGGATCGGCCAGATGTCGTGCGGTTCTGCTGCTTCATGTTGGCAGCGATACCATCCTGCACGACCTTCAGGTGCTTAACAACTATGTCCCTAATCGCCTCCATTCTCCAGTACGTCTTCCGTTCTCAGCTCACTGTCACCGCAGATAAGTATTCCTTCTTCCTCTTTCAGCTTGGGCTCGATGACAATTCCCGTCACGTTCCTGTCAAGGTAGTCGTACAGGACACGGTAGGGCTGCTTGCCCTCTATCTGCTCGAACAGGCCGCTCTCGTTCAAGGTCTTTACGAACCTGATGCACAGCCGCTTCATCTGCTCGATGATGTCATCGTTCTCTTCACCGTCAAAGTCGAAGTCTGTAGGGGCTACAAACGCAATCTGGGCATCTGGTCTGTCCTTGACCTGAGCCCAGCCGAAATCAAGCTCCCCTGCAGGGGGGAGTATGTAAATGACCGATGGCTTATCCACACGGTCAAGCTCCACGTTTGCCTGAGCCCAGTTCATGAACTGATAGGCGACGTCGGCACCCATGCTGTCAACAATCTTGTGGATTTTCTTCTCCACCGTGCCATGTTCGGCAATATTCTTCAATGTCGTTCCCATATCTCTACTTGCGTTTACCTGCCTTCATTCTGTACTGCTCACTCAGCTTGCGCTCGAAGTTGTTGTGCATCGCATCGTTCTTCATGCACTGGAAGATACGTACCCATGCCACGCTGCGCACCTCGTTCTGGTTGGTGATTCCCATTCGCTTAGCGTACCAGTCAAGGACTCCGAAGCTGCCGAAGTCAAGCTCACGGATGCCAGCTGCAATCTCTTCTCTGGAGTAGTGTATCTTGATGGACTTGAAAAGCTCGTTGATACGCTTGAGCTCCTTCGTTACGAAATTCGTAAAGCCAAAGACGTCATTCACGTCCTCCAGCAGCAGCTCTTTCGGCTCGACTCCCAACAGCACCTTGGCACAGGCTCCTGCAGGGTCGTCATCGTCTGCCGAAGAGCGAAGGTCGTCCAAAGTGCCGTAGCTGATACCATTCAGGTTTGTCGGGACTTCCTTTCCACAGAGGGTTTCTGGCCTCGGCTGGTTCTTCAGTCTCTCCAGCAATTCCTTCTGGACTTCCTTCGATGCAAATGGGAAGAGTATGAGGAAAGCCTTGTATTGGCAGTCCATTTTCTTCCCTTGCTTGCGCTTCTTTTTTTTCTTCATGTTCAAAATTACATTTTAATTTTGGTGGATTCACCTTATTTGCATATCGAGTTACTGAACTCCGTCATTCATTACTGCGTATCTTCACTGAGGCCTGTGCGCCTGCCGTTGCCTTGCCTCGTCTGAATATCATGGCCATCATCAACATATCCGAATAGTCAGGGGATTTGCCACCCAGCAGGGTCTTCCACTCGTCTTTCTTGATGACGTCCTTCTTGCTAACGTCATTGTCGATATGTGCCTGCTTGAGTGCGCCCAGCTCGTCAATGATTCGCTCTCGCTGCTCGTCGGTACAGATGACCCTTATCCTTCTGGCGTTTATCAGTTCTGCCAGCTTGAAGTAACACTCAGCCCTGAGATTCTGATAACGGGGGTCTTGCGGTTTACCGCCTCCGTGGAACTCCTTGATACCGTCAAGGTACGACTCCAGGAACGAGCCTACGCCGTCGGCATCCACCACTGTCAGCGTCCTTGGTATGGAGTCCTTTATCATCAGCTGTTTCAAGTCCTCCTGCACCTCCTTCGACGGTGAGTATTCCTTGTCTATGCGGATGGTGCACACATTCCCTATCCATGAGCCTGCAACGAATCGGTCACGTCCCTTTGTTGCGATATCGGCTGAGCAACTGCGGCCTCCCACCTGCTGGATATGCTCGTTGTGGAAAAGGTCAACAAGTGCGTCGTAGTCTATCAGCGAAGCCGGATCGTCATCGTACTCGAAGTTTCCGTAGTAGAGTCGCTGGATGGTTATCTTATCAGAGCGTAACAGGTTGTCGATGTAGTCCTGAGTGATATACGGGTTGTCCTTCGGCAGAGCTTTGATGAAACGCCTGAATGGTGCAAGAGTCCCGTCCTTGGCTGGTTTCACGAACTGGGTGTAGTTCCAGCCCCTTGAAGGGTTACAGCTATACATGGACTTCGGGATGACGTGCCATTTCGTACCGTCTGGGTTCGGGCCTTCCAGCAGGGAGAAACGAGCCCTGAGCACGTTGATGGCTTTCTCCGCTATCTCCTGACTCTCATCCACGAACAGGTCCGTGATGCTGTACGAACCGAAGCGGTCGAAGTTCGGGTCTCTGGGCTTATACTGCACTGAGCGAAAGTAAATCATCGAGCCATTCGGGAAGAAGAAGCTGTTGACCATGCCGCCTTTGTACACGACCTGCTGTGTCAGTCCGAGGAAGTCCAGCACCTCAAGGAAGGTCTTGAAGGTGGTATCCATGAGCTGGATAAGCTGCTCTCGGCAGATGAAGCCGACTGATTTAGGATATTTCAGGCGATTGGTTATCTGCCAGAAGCAGCCCAGCCAGCTTTTTCCGCCTCGTGCGCCGCCTCCGTATAACAGTTCCGTGACACCGTTATCCATGTCGGTGAGAATGTCATATGCCTCGAACTGCTTGTCATTCAGCTTCACGTCCACCTGTTTCTGCACAGCGTTCGTCTCTCATTATGTTAATGATTGGTAATGCAGTCTGTATGGGCGCACCGTCGCTGGTCATATCCACCTTGTCACCAAGTCCCAGTGCCCTCATGGTAAGGGTGGCGTTGAAGTCGCCAACACTGGCACCGTCGTACTGCTGCATTTCAATGATGCTCTTCGCGCGTGACATGGCGGTAAAATAATCTTCTTCCTCTTCGGTACGTCCATCGCCCTTTTCCTCCAGCATCTTGAGCCTCATTTCAAACCATTTCCTGCTCACTCCGAGGAAGGCACAGAAGCCATACATGGAGAGGGGGCGGCGCTTCGATTCTGAGTCCAGACGGGTCTCTGGGTCTTTGGCGGTTCCATTGACCGTTGTCCCTCCTTCTCTTCGTGAGGCCCTTTTGGCAAGGATGGGGTTGTCCTCGCTCCATGCCACATATTCCAAGAACCTTTCAGCGAACTCTTCGGCAGTGGGGATGGTACGGGGACGCCCAAGGGCTTCCTTTGCCAACTTGTAGTACTGGTTTCCTTTTGGTGCTGGCATAGGCTATCTCTCCTTTATCGCTATGAGGGCCACGAAGTTCAGATATCTCCAGAACGTATCTACCTTTCTGAAGCCACTGATGTTCAGCAGCTGCTCGTTCATGTTGATGGTCAGCGGTACCAATGAACCCTCCAGACTACGGCGCTTGGTCTTTATCTGTTCCTCGGTGTACTGGTTGTCACGCTTGATATCATAATATTCCTTCACAAGCACTTGGTCTATATCGTCACTGTTTCCCATGACTTTCTCCACCAGTATGAGGGCTCCGCCTGGCTCCAAGGACTCGAAGATGTTCTTGAAGATGAACTGGCGGTATTCAATAGGGGTGAACTGGATGGTCAGGCAAGACAGGATAACGGAACAGCCTTTCACGGGCAGCTTCTCCCGAAGGTCGCTGTACTTCACGTTTACATAGCCGTCCTTTATCTCAGTGGCGTACTTCTCACGGCACTTCTCAATCATCGGTTCACTTACGTCGGTCAGGATGAAGTTACACTTGGCTCCAAAGTTCTTGATTAGCAGCTCAGACGAGATACCAGTGGAACAACCGATATCAAGGACGTTGGTCCCTTCCTTCACGAAGTTTCTGGCCATGCGGTAAACGAGCTCTCGCATACTGTCATAGCCAGGGATGGAGCGAGACAGCATATTGGGGAATACGTCTGTCACCTCTTTATTGAACTCCCATTTCTGAGTGGGGATATAATTGTCCTGTCCTTTCTCGTCTTTATTCTTATTTTGATTCGGTTTCATCTGTGAATAATTCTAACTGTGCAGGGTCTTTAGTCATCCGCAACACAATCTCTGGGAACCGCTGGATGAATTTGTCATAGGGTTCCGCAGGGATTCCATGACGGTAATACATAGCCCTCGTTCTCGGATTGCTCTCCACGGCAAAATACAGCTTCCCGTCATTTCCATGCTTTGGAAAGACGAAACGCTCCAGGATGCTCTCTTTGATTGAAGGCGGATCGAGGTTGAGGTCATTGAAGTACGCCTCCATCGGGTTCCAGCGTGTCTTCCTCTGAATGTTCTCCAGAGACTCCCGCCCCTGATAGGACGGTCTGGCCGTGATGATGATGACGGGGTTCTCCTTGATGGCCTCAATTAAGTCCCTACGGTATTCCTCTGCCCTGAGACGGGAAGAGAAAGGCCGTATCATACGAGTCTTTTCCTGGTTGCTTACCAGCGTGTAGTTCAAATCCAACAGAATTATTCTATCTTTCATTTTTGATATTTCAATTTTTTTATTTTTCCTTCTACAAAGGTACGAAAAAATTATCAAATATACAAATTTTTAGAGAGAATAATTTATCAAATCTGCACTCCCAACCGCTTGCTGAAAGCAGCCTTGGCCTCGTCAACCAGTCCTGCACGGGTTCCGTCAGGATAGGGAAGGTCAAACTCAAATTCTATGGCCTTGCGCAACCTTTCCATGTACTCGGCATTGTTCACGTCGAGTCTGGTGCCCCGTGCCTCCATATACACATAGCCGTCAATGGTGTCAAGGCGGTAGATATCGCCGTACACAGGATTGAAGATATCGAATATCTCACGGTTGGTATGGTACTTCTGCACCTTCGGCAGCTTGGAGAAGTCACCAAGAACCACATTCGGCTCGTAGTCGATATTGAAGGTTATCTGACCTGCGGCGGTCTTGCTCTGCACGTTACTTGAAATGGCGGCATTGTTACCGACATTCACACCCTGAGTCCAGCATACGCATATCGTATCAGGGCTTGACAGTGCTGAACAGATGGTCGCAATGGCCATGCGGTCAGCCATGAAGGGTACTGAGTTGAACACAGAGGAAATGAAGATGGCGGTGAACTTGCGCCCGTCCGCTATCTCTTCGAGGAACTTGCGGTCTATCTTCAAGCTCTCCGTCTTGCTGATATCCTCTCCAGTGGCTATGAAGTACGGCTCAAAGGCAGAGCACTGGATTCCGCTCTCCCTGAGTATTCGGGTGTTGTTGAGCTTTCCAGCACCGAAGTCAACGATGCTGTCACCGAAACGTCCTACCCACTCATCCTTCTTCTGGCCTTCCAGTATCATTGTATCAACACATTTCAGGCGTGGCCACAGCCCTTTGTAGAAGCCACAGCCAAGACCTCCTGCACGGGTGTTCCTCGTTCTCATGAAGGAATTGTGACGAAGGGTGTCGGCATAACGGTTCTGGATATCGAAGTCCATGGTCAGGTAGTTCAGCATGAGGTTGGCGAACTGTGCCTGAGCTTTGGTTATTCTGCAGATGGGAATAGGACGGACATTGTGCTGGGCATAGTAGCAGACACGTCCGATTCCATTCACCACATTGTCTTCCTCATCCACGACAGTAGGCAGCTCAATCTTCTTTCGTGCCAGGCTCCCGTACATATTCGTAGCGTACTGGTTTACCTTTCCTGCGTTCTTCTTCAACAGCTCGAAACTGTCACCAGTCTTTGTGTACATACACGGATAGAACTCTGGAGTATCTGGAGTTAGGTCTGGCAACTCCGAGGCGATTGCTTCAACGTCATACTTGCTGATATACTCCTTTACCGTCTGGCAAGTGTCGCTGCGCTTCAGGTCATTGGTGGCACGGTTGAACACGATGTTGAGACTCTTACGCTCATCAAGGGTCATTCGTGGGATAATGGTGATAGGTACCATCTTCACACCCATCCTTGAAGCCACGAAGCTACGCTGGTGGCCAGAGATTATCTCGCCTCCCTGGTCCACGACGATAGGAGAAACGAAACCGAGCTTCCGCAAGGAAAGCTCCAATAGGTCAAGACGCTTGGGGTCTGACTTTCGTGGGTTGTAAGTCGATGCATGGATTTTATCCAGCGCTACCATCTGTATCATTCGGCAATAAATCTTTTTTTAAGTTCTTCACTCATTTCCTTCTCACTGAAGAAGCCCTGCTCTATCAGCCCCTTCTCCAGCTCCGCAAACTCTGGGGCTGGGATATTGAAACGGACACCAGCAATGGCGACAACCACGGCTGCCGCATCCTTCCTTAGCTTGATGCCGGAATCCATTTCGTCAGCCTTGGCTCCGTCAACGCCCAGATCGTCATCGTTCTTCAGGAACTCTGCGATATCGCCTTCCTCGAATCCGAGGTCAAGGGCATTGTACTCGTCACCAATGGACTTGAGGACATCGGCCAGTTTGGTCTTATCCCACTTTCCCTTGACTTTGTTCAGCAGGATATTCAGGGCCTTCTCCCTTGCCTCTTCCTCAATATGGACGATAGACACCTCCACCTCTTCCTGCCCCATGTCACGCAAGACGTTCAAACGCTGGTGACCAGAGATAAGGCGGTTGTTGACCTCGTTGACCACCAGAGGCTCGACATAGCCGAAATCCTCCAGAGAGTTCTTGAGGTTGTCGTATTTCTTACTGCCTTTCTTCATCACCTTACGGGGATTGTAGAAGGCCTCTTCTATCTCACTTACCTTCAGCGTCCGAAACGTCATCGTCTGCGAGGTGCTTTTCCCATTCTTTCCCATAGAATAATCTCAGCTTGATTTCTTTCTCCACACTCTCCTTCACAAAGCCATTGCGGTAGCGGATATCACCCATGACTTCCTCCATCTTGCTCTTATCCATGCTGAAGCGGTACTTCCCGACCATGGCGACAACCTCCGTTTCCTCTGGCTTGTTGTCATAGTCCTTGAAGGGATTGTCCTTGTCGTCACCGAACAGGTTCTCAGCCTGCATCTGCGCTGGGAACATCTTCTCAACCTCTGACTTCGTGAAGCCAAGAGTCATCGGGTCGATGCCAGCAGCACGGACTTCTGCCATGACAGTTGTCAGTGCCTTGTTGTCAAAGTCACCGTCAATACGACTGAGGGCGAGATTCAGGGCTTTCTCCTTCTTCTCGTCCATATCCACGATACTGACCTCTACCTCAGTCCAGCCGAGGTCTTTCAGCACCTTTAGCCTCTGATGGCCATTCACAAGGTTGCCCGTCCGCTTGTTCATGATAAGCGGAATGACAAGACCGTATTCCAGAATACCACTCTTGATGTCCTGGTATTCCTTATCGGCTTCCTGCAAATCCTTTCTTGGATTGTAGTCCGCTGGAATAAGCTCGTCAAGTTTCTTTCTTACTATTTCCATCCTGATATTGTTTTGAATTAAACTGTTGCCTTGAACGGCACGATTTCGAGACCAAGAGCCTGCATGAGCTTCCCAAGGTTCCTCGATGACGTGACGTGCTTTCCAGTAATGATACTGGAGATACTTGTTCTGTTGATGCCGGAGGCAGCTTCCACCTCCACCAGCTTCAAGCCACCCTGCTTGATGCGGTTCCTGAAAATCTCGTTGATGTTCTCCGGAGGCGTACTGGTGAACTCCGTCCCTTTCGGTGCTACCGACAAGCGAAGATACTTCATCACGGCCACAAGGTCCTTGAATGGCATAGACCTGTTGCCACGGATGAAGGCATTGAAATTAGACACCTGCAGACAGAGGTCATTGCAGAGCGTTGTCTGGTTCACTCCACGCTTCAACATCTGCTGATAAATACGTTCTCTTATCATAGTTCCAAATTATTACCTTGCAAAAATAATCATTTCTACGGAAATTGCCAAATATTTGATAACTTTTTATCAAATTTCACTCAAAATTTTGCAAATTCGATAAAAATTTGTACCTTTGCATTATCGGATAGATACATTTAATCTAACCAATCTTGCCCTTCACGGGTATCATTGTTTTAGTTTTGAATGGTATTTATCTTATTTGCATAGGAACGGTCTTGCTCGGGAGAGTAGGACCTTCTGTTTGTAAAAAGGGGTGGCTCAGTTCATGGCCACCTCTTTTGCTTCTTTCACTTGTTCTTCGATTTCAGGAACGACCATCCAGTGAGTCACCTTCTCTGTCTTTCCCCCGTCGTAGTCTTGGAACCTCAGACTGCCAGCACCAGCCTTCACTACCTTTGCCATGAACATACGGCCAGACTCTCCCTTGCATAACACCCATGTATTGAGCTTGGGATATTTCTTTGCCAGCTCAGTCCACATGACGCTCTTCAGATGTTCTCCACCTTTGGCAAATGCCACTGATGCCAGGCGCTCCATAGCCTCCTGAATCTTCGGACTCGCACCCTGAGCGCCTACGGCCAACTTCATCTTTGCGCCATACTCCTTGGCTGCTGCAAGGAACTCCTTACCCAGAATCCCCTCGATTAGCTTCTCTTCTTGTCTCTCCATTTGATAAGATTTTTACGTTACTTACTCCATGATGGTTACTGGTTTGCTGAGAAATCGAAACACCCTGCAAAGTACAGCAGAGCGAACAAGAACAGCGTCCAGATCGTCATCAAGACATTCATCGTACCACCGATTGCTTCCCTCCTGTTAGCTCTCACTCCGATTATCCACTGGCCAACGATGATGACACAGAGGATAACAACTGAAATTCCTTTGATAATCATACCTTTCCTTTTTTGTTGTTAATACACGCCCAGTCAACTACAAAGCAGTCGTTCTGGTAATCATTGTTTCGGTCACTCACGGTGGCCATTGGTTTGTTGTTTGGTCTCATACTATATTCAAATTTTGGTTTTCTCTTCTTGTCACCCATGCCTTTTTTGCACGTTCCCTGAGCTTGTCGGGATGCTTCCTGTTATACTCCAGCATACCTGCAACACGCCTTTCCCTCTGCTCTGGCGTTTCCACACGTCCCTTCTTGAACTCTCCGTCGGGATTGCTGCGAACACCCTTTGGGAAAGCGCCTGGCCTTCCAAGCCTGTCCGACTCCATCTTTGCCATCTTCAAGTGGCTCATGACGGTGCCGTGCATCCAGTCCTTGTCTTTCTCCACGCCCAGCTCCCGTGCCTTTCGTATCATGGTGCGGACACTGACACCGAACAATCCTGCAAGCTCGTCGTTCTTGGTTGTAGGATAAAGTCGTCTGAGGTCATCGCACATCTGCTTATTCCAGAATATCCGTTTGCTGCAGCCTCTCTTCTCATACATTCGGCCAGTGGAAAAATCCATTCTGATTCCATCTGGTTTCTTCTTGCCAGCAGCATACTCAGCACGTTTCTTTGCCTTCACACACACCTTGCAGTAGGAAGAGACGATTCCGTATTTGTCCCTGTAGTAGTCTTTCAGCCACAGCTTCCGTCCGCAACAGGGGCAGACCTTCTTCCGTTTCTTGATTCTGGCACTCATAGCTGCTCGATCTTCTTTTCAATAAGGGCAATGGTCTCTGTGCAAAATTTATAGATGGTTCCAACCAGAGTGTTTTCATCGACTGACACTTCCTTGTTTCCGTCAAGTAACTTTACCACGATGCCAGTCGGATTTCTCTCTATCAGGTCCTTCGCCATCAGCAGACTATCCCAGCGCTTCTTCAACCTTACGGCTGTTTCAATATCCTCTATCTTCATGTCTATTCGCTTATTTCTTGGCCTTCTCATAGAAATTCCCGTGACACTCGCCGTCTGGAATGATATCGTACTCGCCGATTTTCTTTCCTGAATTGACATCAAGAGCCAGGGAGAACAGAGCGCACTCAAGACGGACTCCGCATTTCACATCACAGCATATCTTGGATTTCTCCATTACTCAGTCTGCTCAGATATCTTCTGCATCATGAAGTCAACGATTTCCCCAATAGTCGGATCGTCTGCTAACAGCTTTTCGCCCTCATCGTCTGTAATGATAATGCCAAACTCCCTTTCTGTATCCATGCATATCTCAACTATATCAAGACTGTCACCACCGAGGTCTTCAACGATTCTCAGCTGCTCCTTCTGCTCGTCACTCAGGGATTCATCAATGCCGACATTGTTGTCTGCAAACTCAATAATTTTCTTTCTTACTTCTGACCTTTCCATATTATTTCTGATTTACTATTTGAATTTGTTCACTTACACTCTCTTCATGGATAAGACTGAATATGTGAGTAATGAAATCCTTTCTCAGTCCGTTCAGCTGTCCGTTTATCTCACGCTTATCCATCATTTCACCATAGCGTTTCGTCTGATAGACAGGAACGCCACGCTTCCGCTTGAACTCTCCGACCTCCCGACATATCTTCATGCGCTTGGCCAGCAGCTCTATCAGCTGTGTGTCAACCTCGTCTATCTGGCTGCGGAGCTCACCGAGACCACCATTGCCCCACGTCTTACTCCTGACAGTCAGCTGTGACAGGATATAGCTCAGGATGGCAGGTGTTATCTGCTGTCCTGAATCACTGAGCGCCGTGTCTGGCTTGTAGTGGGACTCCACGAAAAGACCGTCAAATCCCATGTCAAGTGCCTGCTGGCTGATAGGTGCTATAAGGTCTCGCTTGCCTCCCATGTGACTCGGGTCACACAGAATGGGGAGGTCTGGCATACGTCTGCGAAGCTCTATCGGTATCTGCCACATAGGGGCATTGCGATACAGCTTGTTCTCGTAGGATGAGAAACCTCTGTGAATGGCTCCCAGACGCCGGACGTTGGCTCTTGCAAGACGTTCAAAGGCTCCAATCCACAGTTCAAGGTCTGGGTTCACGGGATTCTTGACCAACACGGGAACCTCGATACCCTTCATGGCATCTGCCAGTGCTTGCACGGCAAACGGGTTTGCGGTAGTTCTCGCA
Source organism: uncultured Bacteroidales bacterium (assembly GCA_902760315.1). Classification (GTDB taxonomy): domain Bacteria; phylum Bacteroidota; class Bacteroidia; order Bacteroidales; family Bacteroidaceae; genus Prevotella. The sequence goes on from CACWFV010000001.1 coordinate 94,848, forward strand.
CCTATCCAGAGAATGTCTATATGGTGAGCCAGAGCCAAATCTACGTGCTCAGGAGTGGCGACCTCGATGGCTACCTGCATCCCCGTTTCTTCCCTTACCTTCTTGAGCCAAGGAAGGGCTTCTTTGCCACAGCCTTCAAAACAGCCAGGCTTCGTCCTCGGCTTCCATACCCCTGCACGGAAGATGGAACAGCCCTTGTAGTATAGCTGCTTGGCCGTTTCCATTACCTGTACTTCACTCTCTGCAGAGCAAGGCCCTGCTATCACTATAGGACGCTTCTCGTCATGCGGAAGCTCCAAAGGAATAAGGTTTATGTTCATATACTTGCCTCCTTGAAAATGTTATAGTCCATATCCACGAAATGATTGCTGCATGACAGGGCAACCTCGAAATTGTCCTTGGCCATGTGCTTCCGTACATACTTGTGCATCGACTCTTTCCAGTACACGGTGAAGTTGCTCTGTTCACATAGTCCTGTCACCTTGCCAACAAAGTATGCGCACTCATCTGGATTGTAGTAGTCATCCTTCACGCCTGATCGCAAGCCAATCTTGAAATGGTCACAGAACAGAGCCGAATCCTGAATCATCCTGAAAGAACTGTCAAAGTCAATAATCGGCTCGATGCTGGCAAAAGTCCTGAAGCTCAACTGATGAAGGAGTTTCATTGTATGTATGCGCTCGTAGTTTGGCGAAGCATGTGGTTCCATGTCATCCCTGCCTGTAAGCGTAAAGCCAAAGGCAACATTCCTACGAACGTCTGCATCAAGTCCGTCCACGAAATCGACAAACTTCTTGTCACTGAGGAATGAGGCGTTTTTCGTAAGTATCTTCACTGGCACACCGTGAGCGAGACATTCAATCACTGCGGACAAAGTAAGGTCTCTGGTCTCATCTATCATTGGGTCGGTAGAGAACGAGAAGAATACACCAGTCTGCCTGATGTAGTCAAGGTCGGCCTCCAGCTCCTTCACGAATACCTTCATTGCATGAATCTCATCCTTGAAACAGGCTTTCAGCTTTACCTCTGTACTGCCCAGCTCATGGGACAGCACACCACGTTTCAGGTAGCAGTACTCGCAAGAATGGGGACAGCCCTTATAGAAATTACAGCCTACGGCGGCATATTCGAGGGCTGCGCCCTTGGGTGAGTAAAGTGCCTTACCGTTCAGTTCGGCCAGTATTTCATTATTCACTTCCATAGCTATCCTCTCATTATGTTTCCGTTCTTTGTCGTTACCTCTCCACCAACACTGCCACACATGACATTGCCGTTCTTCGTCTCGACATTACCCAGCACCTTGCTACAGGTGACGTTTCCGTTCTTTGAGTTGACGGTGGTGACAGTGCCCTTGACCTCCACATCAGCGTTTTCGCTCTCGATGGTTTCCACACTGCCCTCGATGACTATCTTGAATACAGGCGGTTCCTTGTATTCCTCAATAGGCTTGCCATCAACAAAGATTCCGCTGTCCGTAATCTCGATGGTGCCCTTGATGTTTTTGTACTCCTTGCCGTTCATATTTATAGAGCCTGAGCACTGATTGATAATTGTTCTTGTTCCCATATCAGAAATCTATTTTAAGTTGTTCATCTTTATTCTTATTGCCAAGCTGTTTGTTCAGGTTTACCTCCCTTCCGTCCTTCTGGCCCTGCTCATAGGCTTCACCCAGGACTTCACGCCTGCGCTGGCGGTGCTTGGTCTTATCCATCCTGTAGTTGTTCTGCTGGAAAAGATAGTCCTCTATCATTTCCTTGTGGCTGACAACCAGAGCCGTTTCCTCAGAGGTGGGCTTCATGCTGTCGTAGTTCTCCTGCAGGCCGACGCTTACGCCTTCGAGATAGGAGCGCATGAAGATGTTCCGGCCTTTGTCCGTATATCTCTGGCCATTGGCCATTGCCTCGTTCTGGGCTTCGTTAAAACGCTCGATTGCAAGGCGACGGAAAACTTTCAGCAAGTAGTCGTAGAACTCCTTGACCACAATCACGTTTTCCTCTGCACCGATGACGAACATCTTCCCGTTGTACGTCCTTGTGTACATACTGCAAAGATTGTTCTTCGCTATGACATGAAGCAAAGATTTCTTCCAGACGTTCCCGTACTTGTCTGAGGTGGTCATGTCTTCCGACTCTTTCATTCTTGCCCCCCCCAGTTTTTCCTCTTCATTGCCGATATCGCCCATGGAAAGGTTATACTCCATGAGCAACTTCCTGACCATCTTAGCCGCTTGATAAGCCTCTCCAGTACTGCCAATCTTCTCAGCGTTGAACTGGAGCTTCAGGAGCTTGCGAATCTTGCTGATGACACTTTCCTTATCCATCACTCGACCTCCTCACCAAAATTACGCAATTCCTCACGCACGACACGCCGAATAACGCTGTCCCTAATCTCTGCACACCGTTTGCAGTCTGGGTCTTCCACAAGCTGCTGAACGGTTCCGCCACTCTGCCCTGATACAGAGCCAACGACAGGAAACCAGAACTGATGACCGTTTATCATTAGTTCCATCTTGTCACGGTACTTGACCTCTTTCCTGACGCCCTCTTCCCGACTGTGACAGCCGACAATCATAACGGCTGCTACCAACAAAATCAGTTTCTTCATAATGTCTTGTTTTGAAACGTTTATCTTATTTGCTACGACAAAGGTACGAAAAGTTTATCAAATATACAAATTTTTAGCCTAAAATTTATCAAATATACAATTATTTGCCCGTTATCCGCTTGTCTAAGCCGACATTGTATTTCTCTTTCAGCTTCTCGAACCCCATAGTCTCACGCTCGATTTTACTCAGGAACTCATCTTCATTGTTGAGCCTCAGGGCCTCCAGCCCTGCCTTATCCAGCATCTTCTCGCTCATCAGCTTTTCTATCAGTTCTTCGTATGCCTTAATTGAAGCCCAGTTCTTGCAGGGGTGCAAATCGTTCCTCGATGGCTGTATGACATCATCGGCAAATCTGGAGAACTGAAGGTCTGCATCTATTATCCGTACAGGAAGATATTCTTTCCGGAGGTCTATTCCGAACCTCTCCTGGTATGTGTCAAAGAAGCCGTCAAACAGGTCACGGGCAAGCGTAATGTACGTCAAAACCATCTGAACATTAGCCTTGAAGTCAAGGTCTTTCTGGCCGTGCTCTTCAAAGTATCGTCTGAAGGTCACGAACAGGCTCGTCTGTTCACGCTTTATTCTCTTCTCCACTTGGATGGCGTAGTCGTCTATCAGAGTCCTTGTGTGCTGATCGGCCATTTTCATCCATTCACGGAACTTCTCAAAACTCGCAAGAGTACCCCTGAGCCACTTACCACGATTGAAGCGGATTTCCTTTCGTTCCTCACATATATCCCAGACCTTCATGAACTCTGCTTCCGCTATCAGAACGGGTACAATGACTTGCGACCACACCCTTTCACGGCAGTCTCTCATAACGGCTATGCTCTCCCTGAGACTCAGGCTCACCTTTTGCGGATGAACACTATTTGCCAACTGCACATAGTTGACCTTTGCCTTTTCCTTTACTGTTTCCATATCTTACAATTCAAAGTCAACACACAATCTTGCACCGATATCATCTGGAGTGATACTTGCACCAGGCTCCCTTGGTGCGAGACTCGCAACAAGATGCTGGTTCTCTGCTTCTTCACAAGCCTGCTGATACGGCCCTTTCGCCAATACGAACAGGCGCTTTGGGTTCTCGCCTGTAGGCTTCCAATTATAAAAACTCATACACATATCTATATATTTATTGGATTCATTTTCGATGTATTGAGATTCAGGAAGAGACCGTTCTGCTCTACGGAGCCTTTGCTGATGAGTTTCCAAAGAAGGTCACAGCCCAGCTGACTGAGCGTAGAGTTAATGAACAAATCCTGCTTTGTCAGGGCTTCTGCCAAAGAACAGCTTGGGCCACTTTCTTTTTCGTCCACAGCGGTCAAGTCAAAGAGCTTGTCAACACAAGGCAGCTCCTTCACGACCTCAAACTTCTTGCTTCTCGGCTGCTCTATGGGATTCACCGTACCAAGCACGACCTGACCCGATTCTGCCGTATTCCCGAAGTCCAGCCAGTAGTATGCCCTCGTTCTGTCATCATTATCCTTGTTCTTCCACTTACGGAGGTGCTTACCGATATCTATCCTTGCCTTCACATTATCCACACAGGTAATGGTGATGTTCGCCACCGTATCGGCATCATTACTCGGATATCGCTCTGGCACGGCCTCCCACTCGAAATCAAAGAAACGGTTGATTCTGGTTACCAGCACGTCTGCCTTGTTAGCTCCTACCTCAGAGGCCATGAAGAGCTGACGGCCAAGGTTTGCCCTCGTAACGATATCGTCATCATAGACCGTGACATCAAGACCTGTATGGCCAAGGCTCTGAAGGGCACAGTTGATACGTGCCAGTGCGGTCACTACTTGACAGCCAGTACCACCAGCACCGATGACGTTTACCGTCAATGGGTGCATCGGGTTTATGATATAGTTATCTGCAAAATGTCTCTTCTTCATCTTAGTAAATTGCTTAGTTTGACATTTACGGGAACGAGCACGTCAGAGGGAAAGTCCTTGCCTGTCTCGATAAGCTCTTTGGTCAGGACGGCAAGATTTCCCTTGACAGGGTTATCGCCTAAGATGTGGCTAAACTCAGAGTTCCAGTACATCTTCTCCCAATAGGCAATGACATTCTCGAAGGTACGCTCTTCTGGCTTCTCCACCTTCGCATTTCCCAGACAGACGCTATTCTCTGCTGTATTCATGAATGGAGCATGGTATAGCTTGTCTGCTGGATGCTTTCCCTTGAAGGCGTACAGTCTCATCTTTCCATTCGCCACCACGTACACCAATCCTGGCACCTTCATCTTCCCGTTGGGAATATTCAGGGACTTCGAGAAGAAAACGTTTCTTTCCTCTGGCCCGTGATACCATACCAGTTTGTCATGGTCAATACGGGTGTCGCAGTAAAGAACGTTACTCGGTACTCTGCCGTACATACCCAAGTCCAACTGGCTTGAAGTCGTCTGCACGGTCTTGATGATGCTCGCAAGCATCTTCTGGGTCAACGGCTTTCCTACGCCCATCTTCCCATTACGGATATTCCGCTTTTCGAGATAGTACCCTCTCTCGCTGCTGTCTGTATCTCCAGTCATATATGCAACAATGGCTGCAAATGGCTCATAGACTTCCGTTATACGTTTTATCGCCTTACTCATAGGTGTATTTTATAAACTGCTCAAACCACTCGTTCCACCTCTTGGGGTAGTCCGTTTTCATCTTTATCTTCTTCTCACCAGAGAATCTTTCTATTCCCATCAGTACAGTGCCGCCAAAATTACCTGCATCGTTATTCAGGCACTCTATGGTTCCTTCCACAACGGGGTCTTCATCATCAAGTGCAAAACAGAGGGCAAACTGGCGGTCAAAGTCCATCATGCCATCGTTTGCGTCCCAGTCAAAGAAACTGTCGTCGCCAAGCTCGTACCTGATAAACCGAAGCTCGTAGTTAAACAGGTTGTCCTCAAGGGTTATCTGGATTCCCTGATAGATAAGGTCTAACAGCGTGGCCACCTTGTTACGGTGTCCTTTCCCCGTCTTGTAATATGCCTTCCCGCTTTGCCCGTAGGCCTTGACATTCTTGCATATCCTATTGACCAGATCTTCAGGATTCCCAGCAAACTTGCGACGTCTGTTCTCAATCTCTTCAAAGATTTTATTGATATCGCCATGAACATAGGACTCTGCCCAATCCCTGTATTCGTCCGTCCACATTTCGGACTGCTCAGGGTCTATCTGACAATCGTCCTCCATATCCATGATTCCAAGCTGGTACTCAAAATCGTAGTGAGACTTTGGTGACAGGAACGGGCCTTTCCAGTCAAGGAAAGCATAGAAATCCATGAGGATATTGCGCAGATCGTCGTCAACTCCCGTGACAATCTTCACAGGAAGGAAAAACAGATGATAGGTATCAAAGTCGCATACCGTATAGCCGATTAGTTCCTGATGCCTATTGCCTTTGTCATCCTCTACATTGGCAAACTCCACCCACTCGTTATCGGTCTTTCCCTTGACCTGCTCGATGAGGATTGCTGCATCCTTGTATGGGTTCCCACTATGCTCAACTTCCACATCACTGCCAAGGACGTGAAGAAACTCCTGTACCTGCCCTTCGATAGCAGGCAAGTCGATATCTTCACACCTTGCAGTGACAGTACAGAGGTCATAGCCTGACAGGTTCTCGAACTGGAAGTTCAGAAAATCAGAGCACACCCCTTTTCGGGTAGAACGCCCCTTCTCTCTTCTCTGCTCTCTTCCAGACACAACACCCGACCTATTGCTTGATGGAACTGCCATAACTCTGTAATTTTGTCCTTCTTGTCTCGTTTCTTCTTCATCCCTTGGTGCCTACTGTTGTCTTGAACTCATAGACGGCCTCGTCATTCTCCATTTTCGGGCCATGGACGTTACTCGTCGTGAGCTCTGGGTACTGGTTGCTGTAGAAGTTCATCACCTCTTCAGGTGTCATATCAGGGTTGGGGTCAGAGAGTTTCTGGCCATTGTGCTTGAAAACACGCTTGTACTCTTTTACATGAAGTGCCATAATCGTAATGTTTTAAGGGTTACTCTTCTTCCGTTGTCTCACTCTCGTCTGCTGTTTCCTCGGCTGGTTTCTCGGCTGCTGCAGATTTGGTGCTGCCGTTGAGCTTGACGTTCTTCCCGTCACTCTTGTCTTCCTTGGCTGCTCCGAACATCGTGCCCTCACCCAGAACCTCTTGGATTTTCTTACGCATGGCGTCAATCTTCGTCTGGCCACCATTCACCTTGTCAGCAATCTTCTCAGCATTGTTTAGACAGGTGATAGCATCCTTGAACTTGTCTTCGCCGTAGTTCTTCTCGGCCAGTGCCAGCCAGTCAGAGAAAGTGCTGCTAACCTTCTTCTGCTCTTCCTTGGCCTTCTTCTCCATTTCAGATGCGGCCTTGGCTGCTATCGTGGACTGCTCGAAGTCCTTGATATTAGACAGAAGCCCGTTGGCTCTGGCAATAGGACGCAACGCCGTATCGAGGAAGCTCTCGTCTATTTCCTCTGGCGTTCCCGTCATGCAGATGGGGATGAACTTGTTCTTGGCTGCATCCTTGACCAGACTGTTTCCAGGCAGGACACTCACCGTCATTCCGTTCTCACTCTTGGCCACCGTCATCACCACAGTACTGCCTGCTTCCATACTCTCGGATAGTTTCTTGAATAATTCCATAATGTTTTGAATTGTGGCCACTGGTTAGATGGCCGTTACCTTGTATTTATCTTATTTGCTGTTTCTTTTATGCCATTGCCTTCTTGTATTCGTCCATTGCTCTCATAAGCACTGCCAGAGAAAGACGACCTTTGCAAACAAGTTTGCCTTTCTCATTCAGCGTACCATGGAAGCGGTCACCGAAACTATTAACTGCTGATACTTCATTACCGTTAATGGTAAGTTGAACTTTGTTGCTAGTCGTGAAACTGATAGTTGCCATAATTTTGAAGTTTTGAATGTTTGTTACTTATCTTATTTGCTACTTCAAAGGTACAAAAAGTTTATCAAATATGCAAGTTTTTGACCATGTTTTTTGGAAAAATTACAAGTTTTTTTCGTCTTCTGAAGGTTCCTCATCCCTGAACTCTTCTGGTATCTCTATGTTGAACAGCTTGGCCACATTCAGTAGTTTTCCCTGATTGACCTGTTCTTGAACCCAGTCAAGCCCCACAGCTTTCTTCTTGCTTTCCTCGGCTTCACGCTCGGCCTTGACCTTGCGCTTTTCCTCATACAGCCTATCATAGTCATGCCTCCTGTCATCCATGAAGGATCGGAACGACTTGATTATGCGCATGGGGTCAACGGAACCATAAAAGTCCTCATACATTCCCGTCCTGAGCCTTGCACAGAACAGCACGAACTCCAGCATGGTAGTAGTGGGGTAGTCTGCAAGTATCTGCTGGCAGAGAGCCGTCATCTGCCAGTCGCTCATCTTGTCTCGGACATTGGTAAAGGCGCTTACGGCAATCAACTGGCCACGCATCCATGATATCGCAGTATTCTCGACTTTATTCATCTGCTTGTCAACGAAAGCCGGAAAAGCCTCAGAAAGAACGCACAGCATAGGTGACTCCACCTTTGCGCAGCAATCCACAGTAGGACAGGCTCCCATGACGATTATTTGCAGGTCGATGGGGTACTCTGCCGTTATCTTGGACGGCTTGTAAGCCTTACGCAACGCTTTGGCCGCATCACTCACCGCCGTTATAGTAGTATTCATCTGCCTTTGCGATGTCATTGATAACAGCTGCTGACTGACCAGCGAGGACGCTTTCACCGTCTGCCCTCGTACTAACTTTTTGTCTTGCTCCATTTCCGTTTGTTATATTTGCCTTGGCCTGAGCCACGATAGTATTATATTTGTTTACGATTAAGTCCAAAGACAGGTTCTTCAATATCCAGTCATCCGTTATGCTCTGAAGAAGTGCAGAGAAAGCGCCTACCACCGAATCGTCATCCACAGACATATTACGTGCCCGTCTGCTGGAGATAATTTTATTCAGTATAGCCTTCATAACGCCTCCGTCCTTAGAACTCCATACATAATCGACTTCATACAGTTCCTTGAAAAAGGCCTCATATACCTTGCGCCCCTTGGTGACGATGGTATAGTCCTCTGGCTTCTTTCTTTTGGAATTCTTCTTGATTTCCGCCCTTGCTCCTGCATCCCCGTCAGGGTGTGCAGGAGAAATATTATTATTCTTTACTTCTTTACTTCTTATGATATGGTCACTTGGCTGGTCACTCTGTTGGTCGTTTGGCTGGTCGTTCTGCTGGTCGCTTTGCCTCTCCTTTGGTTGGTAATCGTCATATTTACAGATGGTTACTATACTAAATCTGTTGGTCGTTTCGATTTTAATTTCACCCGATGCAACCATACGTGCAAGACAAGTCCTGATTGTGCGCTCAGAAATGCCAGTCTCAGCACTTATTTTTGGCCTGCTGATGACCACCTGACCACGCTTGACCTGCCTTCCTTGCCACGTCTTATCTATCGGTGACGCCTTGATAAGAAGGTGTATGAACAGATGAACCATTTCAGAATGGTTATACCACTCCCATTCTGTCAGTTTCCGATATATCTTTAGCCAGCCTTCACCCATATTATTTCTTCTTGACCTCACGCTGGTATTCACCACGGAGGTACTTTGTTACTATCTCCTTAAATTCTTCCAGTGACTTGCAGACAACATAGAGATTGCCGTATTTCTCACAGTTCCGCTGCCATTCTTTCTGCTCTGGGCTCTGATAGCCTCCAGGCTTCTTCATTTCAATATACAGAGCCCCATAACCACCGCGAGGGATGCACAGACAAAGGTCTGCCACCCCCTTGCGTATTCCCTCCCTCTTCATCCTCGCACCCATCTTCCCGAGACGGACGCCCTCATTTGGAATGTGGAAGAGCATACCTTCCTGCCATAGAACAGGGTACTGTGCCGCAAACCATTGGAGGCAGTCTTGCTGGATTTGGCTTTCTGTCTGGCCGTTCTCCTTCATGACCCACGCAGGAACGCTTGTCTTATCCTGACCTGCCACAATAGCTGCAAGCAACCTCTTGTTGAATGATTGTTTTGATGATTTCGTAGCCATTAGAAATATTCGTTTGTCAGTGGTTTCCACTCTCCGTTTACCCATCCATTGATGACATATATCCCTGGCTTCGGCTCACACAGGCGAAGATGCTCCACGTAACCAAAACGCTCGATATTGCCTCCGAGGTCAACCACCCAACCTCTCTTCTCTGGGAACGGCCTTATTATGCGCCCAACACACTGATACCACTTGGCAAGTGACATCGTGGGACAGGCCATTACAATAGTGTCAAGCTCTGGATAATCAAATCCCGTCGTCAGGACTCCGACATTTGCAAGTACCTTGATTGCTCCGCTCTTGAAGTCCTCGATTATCCTTTTACGCTCCTTCGGCTTGGTCTCTCCAGTCAGGACCGCACTGCCAGGAATGGCACGGCAAAGGGCTTCACTCTCTGCAATGAATCTGGTGAATACCAGTATGCCCCTTCTTGGCACTCCGTCCTTCGGATTGAGCAACCGCTTTACGATGGACGCAAGTTGCTGACTCAGGGAACACCTCTCGTACTCGGCAAACAAAGACCTCTCATCATAGTCCCTTCCCGTGCTGTTCTTCCGAACGTTGGCCGGATTGATTACGTTTATCGGGAAATATCGGAGCCGGGCAAGGTAGCCCTGCTGCAGAAGTGTGTCTATACCTATATTATATAGTATTCTGCTGAAGATACGGGGTCTGGTACGAGTCAGGAACTTCAGCACACACCTGTTTGCGAACTCAGCTCCGTTTATCGGACGTCCGTATTCATCGAAGTAATCTTCATCCTTGAAGGAACCGTTAGGCTTGTATTTCCCGTCAACTTCAATACCTTGGGAAGCGTACAGCCTGTATGGAGTCGCTGTCAGGCCCAGAACCTTTCGAGGAACCTTCTCGATGAAATCCTTATACTGGCCACCTTCCGAATTGACCTCATGGCACTCGTCGATGATGACGGCTGCAAACTCATCGAACAGTTCCAGATGATTGATGACACTCTTGATGGTGGCATAGGTGATTCTGCCGATGTTCTTCTTTTTCATGGAAGCCGAATAGACCTCTGCAGTCTCTCCATAGCTCTGCAGCTTTGCCAAATTCTGTTCGAGAATCTCCTTCGACGGCTGAAGGACAATGACGTTCCCGTTAAGCTGCCTGGCGATATCAGCGATAAGGAGCGACTTACCACTGCCCGTGGGAGCAATGATAATGCCGTTCCCTTTAGCCTTTGAGCGGAAGAAATCTACCGCTATGTCGCTGGCCTGCTGTTGATATTCTCTGAGGACGAACTTACTCACCAGCTGCCTTCATTTTGCCGTCAACGACGTCATCAGACTTCTTTTTGTACTCGAAAACGTCCATCAGCGGAGTCTCTGCCACTGAAGCAATCACATAGTCAATCATGGTTCCATCCATGACCTCTCCGATGTACTTCACTGCCGACCCCAAAGAGCCTGCCTGGATTAGATAGTAAACGCTTGAACGCTTCTCCCTGTCAGTTTTCTCGTCAATGGTGATAAACTGGAGCTTGGCCTTATACCACTTGTCGTCATTCTCATTGTCTGAGAAGAAAATCTCCTTGTAGGATGCCGGAACAATACCCTTGACTTCAAACTCGCCACTGATATACGCAGACATTTCCTCAGTGATGCGCTCTTCTGCCTCTGTATGGCTCAGGGCGTCAACAGTGTACTTCTCTGTAATCTTCTTTTGTAATCCATCCTCCATGACTTTCTCATAGCGGATTTTGACCTCAAACCATTCTGCTGTTCTACTTCTCATAATTCTTTGTTCTTAAATTGTTAATTACTATATATAAAGCCAGTCTTGTGCCGCTCTTGTGGAGCGGCTTGTGCCTGGCTTTGACTGATTGGTTATTTGGTAGGCGAAATCTGAACAGCCCGCACCGAGAACCCGCCGTACCGATTGTTGCTATTCTGTGGGCTCACACTCGAACTATCGAAGCTCACGTAGTACGCGTAATCGGCAGAGTTCCACGACGAGGACCAATAGTAGCCGAGCGAACCGACACTATTGACGCTCGTACCGCGACCGTAGCCAGCAGCGGGAAAGAAAACGGACTTTCCGTTAATCTTAGACGTGAAGCGACTACCCATGTGGCCATTCTCGCAACACCACTCGCGAGTACAGTTGTCAACGAGTTCCTGAAACTGCTCTTTTGTTGGCATCTGCCATGGCTCACCCATATTGAAGCGGGCCGCATCATGTTCGATGTCTATGTCACCATCGAGTTCATGACCTTTTGTTTCATTATAGTCGTCGAAGTCGTAACCTGAGCCCATAGCATGACCTTCGATATTGCCCCATGAGAAATAGAGTCCGAAATCTTCTGGAGTTTTGGCACCAATGTTACGGTCTGCCCAGAGCGTACCAGAAGGCAGACCAAGTTCAACGGCAATCGTCTCGCTCGGAACTAATGTTTCTGGAGTGGTGGCTGGTGCGTCACCTTCCGTGATAAACTTGTAGGCTTCACGACAGAAGTCTACACTCTTTATTTCATCGACGATGCCGAACTTGTCAAGCAACGTCATCTTTAAATCTTGAATTTTATTCATGTTACTACTATTTATATTTATACTCATCCACAAACTCATAGAAAGTATCGTTGTCATCTTCATCATCAGGAAGGGGAAGGTTTACTCCCCATTCCGTAAGCGCATCGGCGTGTATCTGGTTCATGAAGTGCTTCATGGCCTCAGTACTCAGGTCGCTGGTACCATGCTTGTATGGCGGTATGAACAGCGAAACGTAATGGTCGTGCCACACCTTCCTTGGCGTACCTGACCAGTATTCCAGCTGTGCCATCCACATCCAGAACAGCCTATTTTGTGACATGGTACGGGCAAAGCCCTGCTTCTCGATAAGGATAACGTACTTGCCGCATGGCAGTGCGTCAACCGCTTCGACAAGCGAGGAACTCAGCTTCGTACTTCCGAAGGGTGTCTTTTCAAGTCTGATCACCTTTCCCATCAGAACGGCAAGTCATCGTTTTGGTCTGCCTCCACTGTCGGCGCCTCCATCGTGGATGCCTGGTTACTGCTCGGAATGGCTACCGACTTGAAGTTACCAAGGTACACCTTGTTACGTGCCTCCAGCTCTTGCGGAGTATGTGCGTTTATCCACTCCTTGCTTGTGGCAAGTTTGGCATAGCACACGTTACCCCACTGGTCAGGCTCGCGCTTCTCTAAGATTTCAATCCCAAGGGCATAGAGCTTCGAGATAGTTATCTCTCCCGTCTGCTCGTTGGTCTTTTCCTCAACCTTCACGTAGATATCATTCTCTTCAATGGGGATGACCAGACACTTCTTTGTGGCTGTTTTCCCATTGACGTTCATGATGCCTACATTCTCCAAACGGCCCAGATTCAATGAGCCTACTAATTTACTGTCTGCCATATTATACCTTTCTATAGTTGAAAATCTTTTCGTCAGTAATCAAGTCCTTATGATTCAGAAGGAACCCTATGAACCTCTCGCACATATCCCTGAGTCTCGGTATATCCCTTTCGGCCTTGAACACATACAGCTCCGTGAACGTTTCCCTGAAGTTCGTGACGTTATACTCGAAGCTGCTGATGTTGATTCCATTCTGCTGAAGAGTGAACGGATAGACGATATGCTGCCAGTGCTTCCGATAGGAACCAGCAGAATAGCTCTTAGCCGTCTTCATGTCATGGATGCTGAACGGCAGCAGGTAGTCGATGAACCCGTACAGTTCGACGTTTCCATAACAGGTATCAAGGACGCCTTTCGTGAAGTACTGCTTCATGGCACCCTCATAGTAATTGACAAACTCCTTAACGACAGGAAGAGAAAACGACCTCTGGTTGATAAATGTCTCGGATGGCTGGCCGTCATCATCAACCTTTATCTCCCTCTCGCTTATGGTGATGAGCTGCTTCTCGTCATCAGTCTGCAAGAGGAACTGGCCGTTATCCGTTTTCCCGTCAAGGAGCATATCCACGATGTTGTTGAACGCAGTACCCTTCTCAACCGCTTCATTCGTGAATGGCACACGGTTGATTCGGTTGATAATCTCGACAAACTGCTTGTCTGCATACTCGTCGTAGGTCATCTTCGGGTCGTCTGAGTGCCCCCAGAACTTCTCCCACAGCTCGTCTGTGTCGAGATAGTTCTGGAAGGCGTCCAGCAACGTAGCATAGAAGCAGAAATTACTTTCCTGCTTTTGCTCCTTTGGCCTGTTTTCCTGATTGTGGCTCATCTGCTGGCTTGTTTTCGTTAGCTGGTTTCTCTTCCTGCTTCTGCTCATTGGCCGGAGCCTCTGCTGGTGCAGACTGCTCAGAAGGAAGTTCGTACTCCTTCTTATCCTTGTTGTACACGAAGCCAAGTTTGCTCATTCTGGCCATGAACTTCTGACGTGCAACGGCAAGCGAGTTTCCGATATGGTCATAGCCTGTCTTGACGTTATCCTTATAGTTGTTGGCTCCCTCGATGCAGTCGATGGTCTCGATGTCTGCATCTATCTGCTCCATGAGCTTCGTGTATGCCTCACCTTCAGTGGAACGCTCAATCAGACGGGCACGGTAAGCCTTGAAAACCTTCTCTTCAAGAAAGTTGTTTATGCCGACCACGTTCCCATCCTTATCCTTCAGATTGGGCAATTCCACAACCGACGGCATATTACAGGTGTTCTTTCCCTCTGATTCAGAAGTCGGGTCAAAGGTGATAGTGCGCTTGCGGTCATCTGCAACCAGATAGCCGATAAGGTCAAGCTCTGTAGCAAGACTGTCGTAATTGGAGCCTCCGAACAGTGGGACATATCTCGTAACGTCACCGTTCTTGTCAGTCTGGCGGTGGGCTACAAAGATGACGTTCTTCTTCTTGGTGTCGATGAGCTTCAGAAGGTCACTGAACTCACGCTTACGCTGTCCGAAGCCCTCCAGAGTGAGTGAGCCGTTACGCTTGGCCATCTTCGGGTACTGCTTGATGATGTACTCGGCCATAGCGTCCAGCAGCTTGCCGCCTGTGTCGATTACCAGTGTCTCGTAGTCGGACAGGTCTTCGTTGTTCAACAGGTCCAGAATGTCCTCGTACTTCTCGGCCTGAACAGTGTCCTTGATAAACTCATAGTCCACACGATTGATACCGCCGTCAAAGTCAACGAGCAGAGGTTTTGGCGCACTGAGCGCCAACGTGGTCTTACCCATACCAGGCTGACCGTAAATCAACATCTTCAAACGGACGTTTACGTCCAGTTCGTTCTTTTTCTTGATTAAACCCATAATGTAATATCGTTAAAATGTTAAACAAATGTCGTATCATTGATAATCTTCTATAACCATCGTATTTTTGCAAATCTCAGGTCGATTTTCTACGATTCAGGCCATCCTCAGACACCCTGAAAGTCATTTTTAGAAAGTTTAACTTTTAGGTGCTCAGCGGCTTTACGTTCCTTAGAATATCGCTGGCGGCGAACTTCCATCTGGTGTTTGCAGCCCCAAACGGCTTGTCGTACCTGACCTTTTCCTCAAGCATCAGCCTCTCCAGTCTCTTTTTGCCTCCTACGAGTTTCACGGCCACAGCCCAAGAGAAAGTCATGTCCTCTGTTCTCTCGATGATTGACTGGTACTTCTGGGCCATGACGTCCATTCCGCTAACGTTCTGCATCTTCAATCCTCATTTCCATTTCCACCTCGACCCTGCGACCACGACGGTACACGTCCTTGTTCTCTACAATGGTGATGTGCAGCAGCATGAGCAATGTGAGCAATGCAGCCAGGCCCATGCGCCTAACCTCCTTTGCATCCCAAGCCTTGCCGACATACCGTGACACCATATACAGCACAAGCTCATGCGTAGAGGCGATAGACAGCTTCTTGTAGATATGCTTCTTGTGCGTCCTGACAGTCCAGATCGGCTTGTCAAGGACATCGGCAATCTCCTTGTCTGTCAGCCCGTGGCAATACTGCTCGGCTACGCAAACCTCGGTGTCGCTCAGTTCCTTCATCAGCGGATTCTCGTTACCTCTACCTGATACTTGCTCAGGTTGTCCTTCACTTCACAGTCCCAGTTGTTTCTGATAAGCTCCCTGCGTAGCTTGTTGACAACCGTGATAACTGAACTTCTCTGCTCGATGGGGAAAACGGCCTTGCCGCCGATGCCAATCTTGCGAAGTTCCCCAGAGATGGGTTTCTTCTTTACTTCTGTCATTCGATTCATCTTTTTAATTTTGTTCCCCCGTGAGGGGGAGGTTTCTACTTCCTAACAGAAATGATAACCTTCATTGTCATTTTGTTATTTTTAGGTATATATCAAATTTGCATAGGAACGGAAAAATGCTTATCTTTGCCGTTGTTATCGTTATTTTCTGTTGCAAAGATACAAAAAGTTTATCAAATACGCAAACTTTTCTTATCTTTTTTACGGGAAATACTAAAAAAATATCTGAGCACTCCGTGACGGACTGCCAAAAAGGGTTATTCACATTATTATATATAGGTATGAAAGAAAGCGAATACGCACAGAACAACGTCGATGCCAAAGTCATCATAGCACAAGTGCTCGACACCCTGCAGATGAACGCTCCAGCGTTCTCCACTGCAACAGGCATAGCATACCAGCGTATCTATGACCTTCAGCGTGGCCGTACCAAGAAGTTCAATCCTGGTGTGGTGAACATGATTGTGGCTGCTTTCCCACAAGTCCGCAAGGAGTTCCTCTATACTGGAGAGGGGCCAGTACTCTCTTCTGACATTCCTGCAGACCTCATCCAGAACCCCGTAGCCGGAGGCGAAGCCACTGCCATTCTCTCGAAGGCCATGCAGATGCAAAGCGACCTCATGGAGAAGGCCGAACGCCTTCTGGCCAAAGAAGCGGAGCTGAACAAGAGGGAAATCGAGCTGATGAGAAGGGAACATGAACTTGACCTTCTTCGTGCCAAACTCGGTGCGGAGGGCTTCGTTCCTGAAAAGAAAGACGCTGTTTAATCTTAGAACTTCCAAGAAGGGTATGACTGAACTCGTAAGACAATGCAGTGAGAAATGGGATGAGGACAGATGCCGTCTTTCTTCCCAAGTCGAAGGGTGGGGGTGCAGGCTAATGGTCTGCCTTCCAGACACCATGCCCCATACCGACAAGGCCAAGGGCAAGCTCTTCCATAAGGTTTACACCTATGCTGAGAAATGCGGTGTTCTGGAGTGTCCGCACTACAGGGAATCAATCATCGACGAGGTGATTGACGACCCTCGCAGACTCGCCGAATTGGTATCAATGGGGAGGCGTACACGAACCGATTTATTGTCGGAAGATTTTTGCGAAACTTGTAAATAGCTAATATTCAACACTCTATAAAGTTATGCGAGTAGTCTACGAGGATAACCACATCATCATCGTCTACAAGGAGAGTGGCGAGATTGTTCAGGGCGACAAGACCGGCGACACTCCCCTGTCGGAAACGGTGAAGCAATACATCAAGGAGAAGTACCAAAAGCCTGGTGCCGTTTTCCTAGGTGTTGTTCACCGACTGGACCGTCCCGTTTCAGGATTGGTAGTCTTTGCCCGTACCAGTAAGGCGCTGACCCGTTTGAACAAGATGTTTGCTGAGGGACAGGTGCATAAGACCTACTGGGCCATTGTAAGTAGTGATAAGCAGAGAGAGGAGCGTAGAGAGGTTGCTACTGCTGCAGAGTTTGCTACCGCAGAACACTGGCTGGTGCGCAATGAGCAGCAGAACAAGTCGTACGCCTACGACCACGAAGTGCCTCGCTCCAAGAAAGCCGTGCTGCGCTATCGCGCCATAGGCCATTCCGACCGTTACACGCTGGTAGAGGTGCAGCTGCTCACCGGGCGCCACCACCAGATACGCTGTCAGCTGGCCGCCCTGGGGCACCCCATCAAGGGCGACTTGAAATACGGTGCTCCACGCAGCAATCCCGACGGCAGCATTTCGCTGCTGTCCCACCGCGTTGAGTTTGTTCACCCCGTCTCCAAAGAACGCGTCGTTGTGGAGTCGCCCCTACCCGCCGACCCGCTATGGAGTAATATGATCATGTATCGTTAGGTTATGAAGAAGTTGTTTTGGTGGATACTGATAGTCTTGCTGAGTCCCGTCCTGCTGTTTGTGCTGCTGACGGTGCTGCTCTATATGCCGCCAGTACAGAACTGGGCCGTAGACAAGGTTGCCGCCATCGCCTCCGAGAAAACCGGCATGGACATCAGCGTTGGGCACGTCAACCTGTCGTTTCCCCTTGACCTCTCGATAGACCATTTCCGAATGCTGCAACAGACTGATACCATTGCCGACGTAGAGCGCATGGTCGTTGACGTGCAGCTGTGGCCCCTGCTCGGCAGCAAAGTCATCGTCAACCAGCTGGAAGTCGGCAACACCCGCCTGAACACCCTCGACCTGGTGGCCGCCGCCAAGGTGCAGGGCCGCTTCAAACGGCTGTTCCTGGCCAGCAAAGGCATAGACCTGGACAAGCAGACCGTGACGCTGAACGGTTCGCTGCTGGAGGATGCCTTCCTCGATGTGCAGCTGGCCGACAGCGTACCCGAAGACACCACCGCCAGCGCCCCCGTGCTGTGGCAGATTATGGCCGACAAGCTGACCATAGACCGCAGCGACGTCGTGCTGCACATGCCCGGCGACACGATGAGCGTCAGGGCCCACATGGGTTCGCTCACCGCCCGTGACGCCCTGATAGACCTGGGCAGCCAGACCTACCGCATAGGCAGCGTCGACTGGCAGCACGGTGGCCTGCAATACGACCAAAACTACCAGCCCCGCGTGGATGGGCTGGACTACAACCACATAGACCTCAGCAACATTACCGTCGGCATAGACTCCATCTACTATTGCGACCCCACGCTGCGCCTCCACTTGCGACAGGTAGCCCTGCAGGAGAAGAGCGGACTGGCCGTCAGCCATATTTCAGGTCCCGTGGCCATGGAGGATGGCGCCCTCAGGCTGCCCAAGCTGCGGCTGTCGACCCCCTATAGCGATGTCGACGTAGAACTCGACATGCCCCTGACCTTGATGGAAGCCGTAGACCCCGGCCAGATGAGGCTCAAGATGAGTGCCACGCTGGGCAAGCAAGACCTGTTGCCCTTCCTGACCGACCTGCCCGCCGGCATGAGGCAGCGCTGGCCCGAACATCCACTTACCGTCAGCGGTCTTCTGAAGGGCAATATGCAACACATGGACTTCCACGACCTGGAAGTGACGCTGCCCACCGCCCTCCACGCCACCGCCACCGGTTTTGCCGCCAACCTTGACGCCCCCCAGCGGTTGCGTGCCGACGTGCAGTTTAAGGCCAGCACCCAGAACCTCGGTTTCGTCATGGTCATGCTGCCCCGCGACATGCAGCGCGACTACCGCTTGCCATCACTCACCGCCCAAGGTCGCGTCAGAGTTGATGGTCAGCAGTACCTTGCCGATATCACCGCCCGCGAGGGCAGGGGACTGGTGGCCGTCAAGGGCTCGTTCCATGCCGGTGCCATGCGCTATGCCGCCGACGTCAAGGTGCGCGACCTGAACGTCCACCACTTCATGCCCCACGACAGCATCTATACCGTCTCTGCCGACCTCAGCGCCAAGGGTCAGGGCACCGACTTCCTCTCGCCCCGTACCACCCTCAGCGCCGATGCCCAGATACACCATGTTGGCTATGGCCAACTCCATATCGACAACGTCAGCGCCCAGGCACAGGTCAGCAATGGCAAGGCCCATGCCGGCATCGTCAGCCGCAACGCGTTGCTGAATGGTGCTCTCCAATTTGACGCCCTGCTGTCCACCACCCGTTTCGACGGTACGCTGAGCACTGACTTCCAGCGGCTGGACCTCTATGAGATGCGGCTGGTGGATGACCCCCTGAACATTGGTCTGTGCGGCCACTTCGACATCAACTCCGACCTAAAGCTGACCCACCGGGCCACCGGACGCATTGACGACCTCACCGTCAGAGACTCCAGCCACCTCTATCGTCCAGCAGCCATTGACATGCTCGTCAATACCACGGCAGACACCACCTATCTGCATGCCCGGAGCGGCGACTTCGTCGTAAAGCTCGACGCCAGCGGCAACTACGAGCAACTGTTGCGGCAGTTCACGATATTAGGCGACTCCGCCCTAGCCCAGCTGGAGCGCAAGACCATTGACCAGCCGGCTTTGCGCCGTCTGCTGCCCACCATGCGCATGACTGTGGAGAGCCAGCGCGAGAACCCCGTTGCCACCATCCTGAAAGCCACTGGCGGCGTCGACTTCAAAGAGCTGCTCTTCGACCTCTCCACCTCAGCCACTGCCGGTGTCAATGGGCGCGGCCATATCCACTCGCTCAACGTCAGCGACGTGCGCCTGGACACCATCAACTTCTCGCTGACCCAACGCAAGGAGCACCTCTCCTTTGGCGGTCAGATACGCAACAACAAAAAGAATCCGCAGTTTGTCTTCAACGCCCTCTTCGACGGCATCCTGCAAGAGCGCGGTGCCACTTTCGGCGTGCGCTACTTCGATGCCGACAACCGCCTTGGCGCCCGTGTCGGTGCCCAGGCCGAGGTGGTAGACAGCGGACTCAGCATCCATCTGGTTCCCGCCCGTCCCACGTTGGGCTATAAGGAGTTTGCGGTGAACAAAGACAACTACCTCTTCCTCGGTGCTACCGGCAAGGTGAGAGCCAAGGTCGACCTGCGCGCCGACGACGGCATGGGCATCCGCCTCTATTCCGAAGAGACCGACCCCACCGCCTTGCAAGACCTGACGCTCAGTCTGAACCGCTTCGACCTGAACGAAATTACCTCCGTCATTCCCTATGCCCCCCGCATGTCGGGTATGCTGAATGGCGATTACCATGTCGTGCAGGATGCCGGGGGACAGTTCTCGGTAGCCGGTGACATGGGTGTCCAGAAGATGACCTATGAGCGCAGCCCTATCGGTAATGTCAGTACCGAATTTGTCTACCTGCAGAAAGAGGACGATGCCCATGCCGTGGAAGCCCGTCTGCTGATGGACGACCAGGAAATAGGACTCCTCACGGGTACCTATTATAATGAAGGCGACGGCTCACTGGATGCCCAGCTGCAACTGGAGCGTCTTCCGCTGAACATGGTCAATGGTTTCGTGCCCGACCAATTGTGTGGACTTCAAGGCTATGGCGAGGGCACACTGACCATTCAGGGTGCCCTGTCGCGCCCGGAGGTCAATGGCGAGATATACCTCTCCGAATCCTACTTAGAGAGCATCCCCTATGGTGTGAAACTGCGCTTCGACGACGACCCGGTGCGCATTCAGCACTCCAACCTGCTGTTTGAGAACTTCACCGTCTATGCCCATAACGACAATCCCCTCAACGTACAGGGCAATGTAGACTTCCACGACCTGGAGCGCATCATGGTTAATCTGCGCATGCGAGCCAGCAACTTCCAGATTATCGGTGCCAAGGAGCACGCCAAGAGTGTAGCCTACGGTAAGGCCTTCGTCAACGTCTTTGCCAGCATGAGCGGCCGACTGGAGAACCTCAACATGCGAGGCCGGCTCGACGTGCTCGGCACCACCGATATGGGCTATATTCTGCGCGACACCCCCATCACCACTGATAACCAGCTGGACAACCTGGTGAAGTTTACCGACTTCAGCGACACTACGCAGACCGCCGTGACACGCCCGCCCATCAACGGTTTCCGCATGGACATGACGCTCAACGTCTCCAATGGCGCCCACATCATGGCCTACATGAATGCCGACCACTCCAACTACATCGACCTGATGGGTGGCGGCACACTGCGCATGCTCTATTCGCCAGCCGACAATCTGCAGCTGACGGGCCGCTACACCCTCTTGAATGGCGAGATGAAATACGCGCTGCCCATCATTCCGTTGAAGACCTTTACCATCCAGGACGGTTCGTACATAGAATTCACCGGCGACCCCATGAATCCCACCCTGAACATTGCTGCCACGGAGCGCACCAAGGCCACCGTCACCGGCACCAACGGTGTGGGGCGCAGCGTCACCTTCGACTGTGGCGTCAACATTACCCGCACGCTCAGTGACATGGGGCTGGAGTTTACCCTCGACGCACCTGAAGACATGCAACTGCACGGCGAACTGCAGGCCATGGGTGTGGAGCAGCGCGGCAAGCTGGCCGTCACCATGCTGACCACCGGCATGTATCTGGCCGACGGCAATACCAAGGCATTCTCCATGAACTCCGCCCTGAGCTCGTTCCTCAACAGTGAAATCAGCAACCTGACCGGCAATGCCCTGCGCACGCTGGACCTGTCGTTTGGTGTAGACAACAGCACCGACGCCAGCGGTCAGTCACATACAGACTATTCGTTCAAGTTTGCCAAGCGGTTCCTCAACAACCGTCTGAAGTTGGCCGTAGGCGGTAAGGTCACCACCGGCGACGAACTGCCCGGTGGCCGCAACAACTCGTTCTTCGACAACATCTCGTTGGAGTACCGGTTGGACGACACCGCCAACAAGTATCTCAACCTCTTCTTCGAGAACAACTCCTACGACTGGCTCGACGGCTACACCCAGAAGTATGGTGGCGGCTTCATCTGGCGTCGCACCCTGCAGCACTTCACCGACATCTTCCGCTTTAAGGACGACAGCAACACCTTGTCGCTGCCTCCCACACGTACTGACTCAACAAAGACCACACGCAATGACCAGAAATAAGCTGACATCATACCTCATACATCTCACCACTTACTTCTTGGTAGTCTCCTGCTCAATGACCAAGGACATTCCGGAAGGCGACCAACTCTTCACCGGACTGAAGGCCATCCAGTGGGCAGATGGCGGAACAGAGGACAAGACGTTGCCCTCCTTCGACAAGGTGGAGGCCAACCATATAGAAACCCAGACCGAGGTAGAGGCAGCCCTTGCCACGGCTCCTAACGGTTCGCTCTTTGGCAGCAGCTACTACCGTTTGCCCTTCTCGTTTGGCGTCAGTGTATGGAACAAGTATGCCGAGAAGGACAGTCCCTTTGCCCGCTGGATGACCAAGACTTTTGGTCGTCAGCCCGTACTGATGTCGTGGGTCAATCCGGAGTTGCGCGCCTCTGTTGCCCAGAACGTGCTCCGCAACCACGGCTACATCCACGGCAAGGTAGACTACGAGCCCATACAGCAGAAAAATTCCAAGACGGCCAAGATACAATATACGGTCAGCCCCGGTCCTTTGTATATGCTCGACAGCGTAGGTTACTTCGACTTCCCTGCCCATGCCGACAGTCTGATATATTCAACCTTGAGCGACGCCGCCATCCGGCGCGGCGATCCCTTTGTCGTCTCCCATCTGGATGCCGAGCGCCAGCGCATCAGCACCCTGTTACGCAACAACGGCTACTACTATTACCAGCCCGACTATGCCTCCTACCTGGCCGACACCTTTGTCGTGGCCGGCAAAGCACAGCTACAATTCCGCATGGCCAAGGACGCGCCCGTAGCTGCCACGCACCCGTGGCACATAGGCCGCATCACGGTCAACATGAAGAAGTCGTTCACGGAACAACCCACCGACTCCTTCGTAGGCCGTTCGCTCACCATCCGCTATTCTGGCAAGAAGCCGCCCATCCGTCCGCGTGTCCTGTTGGCCGACATGAAGCTGCGCCCGCGTCGTCTCTACAGCTATTCCGACTATCTGGAGTCGGCCAGCAAGATTAATGCCATGGGGCTCTTCTCCATGACGGAGTTCCAGTTTACGCCACGCGACACCACGGCAGTCTGCGACACGCTTGACCTGGCGCTGAACTGCACCTTCGACAAGCCATGGGACTTCTATATCGAGACCAACTTCAACGCCCGTACCATTGGGCGTATGGGGCCGGAGCTGAAGATGGGTGTCACCAGGCGCAACGCCTTCCGTGGCGGTGAAAAGATTGACGTCAACGTGCACGGCTCTTACGAGTGGGCAACCAACAACGGTTCGTCGATGAACAACTACGAATATGGTGCCGATGCCTCTGTAGAGTTTCCGCGTATTATTGCTCCTTTTGTCAATAAGTTCTCGCGCCCGCGGCGCGACAAGGACGGTCGTCGGCGGCGCCGCCTGTTCTACAGCACGCCGACCACACTGGCCAAGGCCTCTACCGACATCATTTACCGACCAGGTTACTACAAGATGCATGTCGTCTCCGGCGAATGGACCTACCGTTGGCAGACGTCAGAGATGAGTCGCCACGAATTCTCGCCGCTGACGCTGAAGTACCAGTTTATGAACAGTCACACGTCAGACTTTGACGACCTCATGGCCCAGAATCCCTACCTGTGGTCAACCATGCAAGACTACTTCATACCGCAGATGCGCTATACCTATACGTATACGTCGCCTAAGAGTTCACTCTACCCGGCACGCCTGGAGGTCACCCTCGCCGAGTCTGGCAATGGCGTAGCGCTCTATGACGTACTGACCGGCAAGTCGTGGAACGACAAAGGCAAGACGATGTTCAAGAACCCCTATTCACAGTTCCTGAAACTGGAGGTAGACTACACGAAAACCCTTTCTCTTGACAGCCGCTCCAAGATTGTGGGCCATGTCAACGCCGGCGTCATCTATGCCTATGGCAACAGCGAATGGGTGCCCAACAGCGAGTTATTCTATGTCGGTGGTGCCAACAGCATCCGCGCTTTCTCGGTACGTGGCATCGGCCCCGGTGCCTTCCCCGGTGTGGACGACAAAGCCTCATCCTACCTGATGCAGAATGGTGACGTAAAGTTCGTGGCTAATGTTGAATACCGCCGCCAGCTCTTCGGCTCGCTTTATGGCGCCGTCTTCCTGGATGCAGGCAACGTGTGGACGATGCGCGACCAGCACGCCGACGACCCACAACTGTCGGGGACAGGTCAGTTTAAGTTAAAAGACGCGCTGAGCCAGATGGCCGTGGGCACCGGTCTGGGACTGCGCTACGACTTGGACTTCCTCATACTGCGACTGGACTGGGGCGTGGCGCTACACGTGCCCTATACGACAGAGAAGTCTGGCTTCTATAACGTACCGAGCTTTAAGGGTAGCCATACATTGCACTTTGCTATCGGCTATCCCTTCTGATGAACAAGAAACTATCAATTATTCAAAAAAAACATATACAGTAAGACTATGGAAAGAACATGGAGATGGTTTGGCAAGAAGGATAAGATAACACTTGCCCAGCTGAGACAAATTGGTGTGGAGGGTATCGTTACCGCCCTGCACGACGTGCCACTCGGAGAGGTATGGACGCGTGAGAAAATCCGTGACCTGCGAGAGTACATTGAGTCGTACGGCATGCGCTGGAGTGTGGTAGAATCGTTGCCGGTGGTGGAAACCATCAAGTATGGCGGTCCCGACCGCGACGCACAGATAGAGGTCTATAAGCAGTCGCTGCGCAATCTCTCGGCAGAGGGCATCCACTGCATCTGCTACAACTTCATGCCCGTATTGGACTGGGCCCGTACCGATTTGTTCCATGACAATCCCAACGGTGCCACCAACCTATACTTCAACTATGCGGAGTTTGCCTACTTCGACATCTATATTCTGAAGCGTCCCGGCGCTCGCGAGGAGTGGGCCCGTTTCCAGTTCCCCGCAGGTGTGGGTGAGGGCCGCAACGTGCTGGCCGAGTGTGACGAACTGGCCAAAACCATGACACCGGAGAAAGACCACAAACTGGTGGAGACCATCGTCATCAAAACGCAAGGTTTCGTCAGCGGCAACTTCTCTGAAAACGATGAGGCTCCCGTGCAGAAGTTCCGTGAGTTCCTTGACCTGTATAAAGGCATCGACAAGCAGCAACTCCGCGAGAACATGAAGTACTTCCTGGAGGCCATCATGCCCGTCTGCGAGGAGTGCGACATGAATATGTGCGTACACCCCGACGACCCACCCATTGAGATACTGGGACTGCCGCGCATTGTCCGCACCGAGGAAGATATCCAGTGGTTCCTGGATGCCGTGCCCAACAAGCACAATGGTCTGACCTTCTGTGCCGGCAGCTTGTCGGCCGGAGCATACAACAACGTGGTAGACCTGGCCAAGAAGTTTGCCTCGCGCACGCACTTCGTCCACCTGCGCTCATGCCACATCTTCCCCAACGGTGACTTCACCGAAGCCAGCCACTTGGGTGGACGTGCCGACCTCATCGAGCTGTGCCGCATCTTTGAGAAAGAGAATCCTCAACTGCCCATGCGCGTAGACCACGGCATGACGTTCACCGACGAGCCCGGCGGCATCATGGACGAGTCGAGCCATGGCCACAATGCAGGCTACACCCTGCTGGGACGTATGTTTGCGCTGGGACAGGTGCAGGGCATTCTGGCCACCGTGGACCGTGAGTTAGGTATTGAGTATAAGCAACCCGGCTTTTTTGACTAAGTCAAAGCGTGGCGTTGCAGTCTTTGACTGAACATTTTTACAACATCAATTGTGGAAGTAGCGAACGAGAGGTGGGGCATCCTTTATTGTCCTAAAGGGTACGGCAGCAAGCAGCGTGAGAAGATACAACGCTTGCTGGACGGCCGCGGCGTGCAATACGACTTTGTACAGAGCGAGAGCAACGATAGTGTGGAACGTCT
The DNA here is from genome assembly GCA_902760315.1 of uncultured Bacteroidales bacterium. Lineage (GTDB taxonomy): Bacteria > Bacteroidota > Bacteroidia > Bacteroidales > Bacteroidaceae > Prevotella. The sequence goes on from CACWFV010000001.1 coordinate 121,013, forward strand.
GATGACCATGCTGATACGCAATGGCTATAAAACCATTGTCGTCGTGGGTGGTGACTCGGCGCTGAACGATGCAGTCAACTGCCTGATGGCAGAAGAGAAGCAAGTGCGCGACAGCATTGCGCTGGGTGTCATCCCCAATGGCGTGCTGAACGACTTTGCACGCTACTGGGGCTTCGACGATGACAAGATGGAGCAGACGGTCGACTGGCTGTTGAAACACCGTGTCCGTGCCATCGACCTGGGCTGTGTGCGCTATACCAACAAGAAGAACGAGCACTGCCATCGCTACTTCCTCAATTGTGTGAACATCGGACTCATCGCCGACGTCATGAATCTCCGCCGGCAGACGCGCTCGCTGCTGGGGTCACGTACGCTATCGTTCATCGTGTCTATCTTTCTGATGATATTCCACCGCATGGACTACAAGATGCGGGTGAGGCTGAACAATGAGACCGTAGAGCGCAAAATCATGACCACGTGCATCGGTAGCGGTCCGGGATATGGACAAACGCCCAATGCCGTACCCTACAACGGAATGCTGGACGTGTCGATGGTGTACCATACGGAAATGATGCAACTGCTGGGCGGGCTGTGGCTGTTGGTGACCGGCCGTTTCCTGAACCACCATAGCGTACATCCCTATCGTACTCGCGAGGTTGTCGTAGAAGATGCGCCCCACGCACTGGTCGGCGTGGATGGCCGACTGATAGGGCGACCTGTAGGTGCCTATCGCATAACGGTAGAACAGGAGGTTATCAACTTCCTGATACCCGATTGACCCGATTTTTACTACGTTTTTCTACACTGATACTACAAAATACTGCATTTTATATAAAAAAGTGCAAAAATATTTTGTAGTCACACTGAAATTGCTTAATTTTGAAGGTGATTACTAATCTAAAACACTAAATAATAATATAGGAACTATGAGTTATTTACGATTCGAGAAAGCTGTGATGACCAATCTTGAGGAGTCGCTCCGTCGTGAATTGCTTCGAACAAACCGTTCTGGTGCCTACAGTGCATCTACGCTCGTAGACTGCAACACACGTAAGTATCATGGTCTGCTCGTTGTTCCCGTACCTGAGCTTGACGACGAGAACCACGTGCTCTTGTCTTCGCTCGACTGTACGGTGATTCAGCACGGTGCCGAGTTCAACCTCGGACTCCACAAGTATCAAGGCAACAACTTCAGCCCCAAGGGTCACAAGTACATCCGCGAGTTTACCTGTGACGTAGTACCCACCACCGTCTACCGAGTCGGTGGCGTATTGTTGAAGAGAGAGACCATCTTCCAGACTTATGAGGACCGCATCCTTATTCGCTACACGCTGGAAGATGCCCATTCCAAGACCACTTTACGCTTCCGTCCGTTCCTGGCCTTCCGCTCTGTGCGCCAGTTTACCCACGAGAACTCTACGGCCAGCCGCGAGTATCACGAGGTGGACAATGGCATCAAGACCTGCATGTATGCCGGCTACCCCGACCTCTTCATGCAGTTTAACAAGAAGAACGAGTTCGTCTTCCAGCCCGACTGGTATCGCGGCATTGAGTACCCGAAGGAGCAGGAGCGCGGCTACGCCTCTAACGAGGATCTCTACGTGCCCGGCTATTTCGAGATGTCTATCAAGAAGGGCGAGAGCATCGTCTTTGCTGCCTCGACCAAGGAGATTAAGAGCTCGACGCTGAAGAGCCTGTTCCAGAAGGAGATTGACGTCCGTCTGTCGCGCGACAGTTTTTACCACTGCCTGGTAGCCGCTGCTCACCAGTTCCATTTCCGCGACCGTCGCAGTGGCAGTTCGGCAGAGCATCTTGACGACAGCGACGACCGCTACCTGTTGGCCGGCTACCCCTGGTTCAAGGCTCGTGCCCGCGACACGTTCATTGCTTTGCCCGGTCTGACGCTGGCCATTGGCGAGCAGGACTACTTTGAACACGTCATGAAGACTGCCGAGAAGGGACTTCGTGAATTCATGGAAGGCAAGCCGCTGAGCGTAAAGATCTACGAGATAGAACATCCCGACGTACCCCTGTGGGCTGTATGGGCCATCCAGCAGTACGTGAAAGAGGTTGGCCGCGAGCAGGGCTACAAGATGTATGGCAAGCTGGTCAAGGATATCGTTAACTACATCATTTCCGGCAAGGCCGACAACATGCGACTTGACGACAACGGACTGGTCTACTCTAACGGCCGAGACAAAGCCATCACCTGGATGAACTCCACGGCCAACGGTCGTCCGGTTGTTCCGCGTTCGGGTTACATCGTCGAGTTCAATGCATTGTGGTACAATGCACTGATGTTCTGCGCTTCGCTGGAAGCAGAGTTCGGCGATAAGAAGCTGGCTGAGAAACTGGAGCAGTGTGGTGCCTTGTGCAAGCAGTCGTTTGTCGATACCTTCCTGAACGAGTACGGCTACCTGCTGGATTATGTCGATGGCAACATGATGGACTGGAGCGTACGCCCCAACATGATTTTCCCGGTGGCCTTCGACTACTCGCCCTTGTCGCAAGACCAGAAGAAGAGTGTGCTCGACATCTGCACCCGCGAACTGCTGACGCCCAAGGGACTGCGCTCGCTGTCGCCCAAGAGTGGCGGCTACAACCCCATGTATGTCGGTCCGCAGACACAGCGTGACTATGCCTACCATCAGGGTACGGCGTGGCCGTGGCTGGGCGGCTTCTATATGGAGGCCAGCCTGAAGCTATACAAGCGCACCCGCCTGTCGTTCATCGAGCGTCAGATGGTGGGCTACGAGGACGAGATGAACTACCACGCCCTGGGAACTATCAGTGAACTCTTCGACGGCAACCCGCCCTTCCACGGACGTGGCGCCATGGCCTTTGCCATGAACGTGGCAGAGATACTGCGTGCGCTGAAATTGCTGGAGAAATACACATACCAAAAATAAATAAGGAGGAAACGCTATGAAAGTATTAATGTTTGGATGGGAGTATCCTCCTCACGTATTCGGTGGACTGGCCACCGCTAACTATGGTATCTCTCAGGGTCTCCACGCCCAGGGCGATATGGATATCACACTTTGTCTGCCCAAGCCTTTTGGCGACGAGGACCGTTCGGCTTGCAATATCGTAGCCATGAACGCTGTGCCCATCGCCTACCGCGACGTGTCGGCTGACTATGTTCGCGAGCGGGTGGGCAACATCATGGACCCCGACCTCTATTTCCGGTTGCGCGACCATCTCTATGCTGACTTCAACTACATGCACGTCAACGACCTGGGCGCCATGGAGTTTGCCGGTGGCTATCCCGGCAACCTGCACGAAGAAATCAATAACTACTCGATTATTGCCGGCGTGGTGGCCCGCACCTTCGACTACGACATTATCCATGCCCACGACTGGCTGACCTATCCTGCCGGCATCCATGCCAAGCAGGTCAGCGGCAAGCCTCTGTGCATCCATGTACACGCGACCGACTTCGACCGCTCGCGTGGTAAGGTGAACCCCACCGTCTACTCTATTGAGAAGAATGGTATGGACAATGCCGACTGCATCATGTGTGTGTCGGAACTGACGCGCCAGACGGTCATCAACCAGTATCACCAGGATCCGCGTAAGTGCTTCACCGTACACAACGCCGTCTATCCTCTGCCCGAAGAGTATCAGGCCATACCGCGCCCTGACCACACTGGCAAGGACAAGGTGGTCACCTTCCTGGGACGCATCACCATGCAGAAAGGTCCTGAATACTTCGTTGAGGCTGCCAATATGGTCATCCGCCGCACCAAGAACGTTCGCTTCTGCATGGCCGGTTCGGGCGACATGATGGATGCCATGATTCAGTTGGCTGCCGAGCGTGGCATTGCCGACCGCTTCCACTTCCCCGGTTTTATGCGCGGCAAACAGGTCTATGAGTGCTTGAAGGACTCTGATGTCTACGTCATGCCCTCTGTCTCTGAGCCTTTCGGCATCTCGCCGTTGGAGGCCATGCAGTGCGGCACACCCAGCATCATCTCCAAGCAGTCCGGCTGTGCCGAGATTCTGACCAACTGTATCAAGGTGGACTACTGGGACATCCACGCCCTGGCCGACGCTATCTACTCCATCTGTGCCAACGACTCACTGTTCCAGTACCTCAAAGAGGAAGGTAAGAACGAGGTCGACCAGATTACCTGGGAGAAGGTGGGTGCCTGGATAGCTACCCTCTACAAGCGCACCCTTGGCTGGGAACAGTAATTAAATTGATAATTGATAATTGAAAATTGATAATTATGAAAACAATTTGTTTATATTTCGAGATACATCAGATTACTACGAGAACGAGCGCAGCATCACCGACATCGCTAACCGCAGCTATATGCCGGCACTGACGGCCATCGGCGACATGATTAAGGAGCATGGCGACTACTTCAAGGTGGCCTTCTCGCTCTCAGGTACAGGTATTGAGCAGCTGGAGTTCCACGCTCCGCAGGTCATTGAGAAACTGCAGGAGCTGAACAAGACCGGCTGTGTGGAGTTCCTGGCTGAGCCCTACTCGCATGGCTTGTCGTCGCTGGCTAACGAGGAGACTTTCGCGCTCGACGTGAAGAAGCAGGCTGCCAAGATAGAGGAACTCTTCGGCAAGAAGCCTACTGTAGCGCGCAACTCGTCGCTCATCTACTCTGACGACATTGGCGGACAGATTGCCGCCATGGGCTTCAAGGGCATGCTGACCGAAGGTGCCAAGCACGTGCTGGGCTGGAAGTCGCCACACTATGTCTACAACTGCAACATCGCTCCTAACCTGAAGCTGTTGCTGCGCGACGTAGAGCTGTCTGACGACATCTCGCTGCGCTTCAACAATCCCGACTGGCCGGGCTATCCCTTGTTTGCCGACACCTACATCAACCGCATCGCCGCTCTGCCCGAAGAGGAGCAGATTATCAACATCTTCATGGAACTCTCAGCGCTGGGCATCGCACAGCCGCTCAGTTCTAATATTCTGGACTTCCTGAAGGCACTACCCGGTTGTGCCAAGGAGAAGGGCATCACGTTCTCTACGCCTACCGAGATTTGCATGAAGACCAAGAGCGTAGGTGCCATCGACGTGCCCGACACCCTGTCGTGGGTCGACGAGGAGCGCGACTGCTCATGCTGGCTGGGCAACGCCATGCAGCGCGAGGCCTTCAACAAGCTGTACAGTGTGGCTGACCGTCTGCGCATTGCCGACGACCCGCGTATCAATCAGGACTGGGACTACCTGCAGGCCTCTAACAACTTCCGCTTCATGACCACCAAGCCCTCTAACGTCGGACTGGACCGTGGCATCTACAGCGGACCGTTTGATGCCTTCACCAACTACATGAACATACTAGGCGACTTCATCAACAGAGTCAACGCGCTCTATCCGCAGGAGATTGAGAACGACGAACTCAACGCTCTGCTTACCACCATCCGTAATCAGGGCGACGAGATTGAGATGAAGGACAAGGAGATTATCCGTCTAAAGGCTCGTCTGGAGAAGTTGGAGCCGAAGAAGGAAGAGAAGCCTGCAAAGGCTGCCGCACCGAAGAAGGCTGCTGGCAGGAAAGCGGCTGCCAAGAAGGCTGAAGAAAAGAAGTAATAGTCCCCTATATGAGACGTAACATCTTATCACTACTAGTTATGCTGCTGACCATCACCGCGTATGGTCAGCAGCGTTTGCGTGTCTCTATCCTCGGCGACTCCTATTCCACCTATCAGTATTATATTCCGGAGGGCAACGAGCCTTGGTATTTCGAACCCATGAGGGCCGACATGACCGATGTGGCCGATGTCTGCCAGACTTGGTGGTGGCAGTTTGTCCACGACGGAGGCTTTATCCTAGAGAAAAACGACTCCTACAGCGGTTCCACCATCTGCTATACGGGTTATAATGACGATGACTATTCGCCGCGTTCTTTCATTACCCGTCTGCCCCGCCTGGGTTCTCCTGACATTATCCTGATTTTCGGCAACACCAACGACAGCTGGTGTGGCGCTAAGTTGGGCGAGTATCAGTATGGCGACTGGAAGCGTGCAGACCTCTACACTTATCGGCCGGCCCTGGCAAAACTGCTTTGCGACGCACAGAAGCGCTATCCTAACGTGCGCCTCTTCTTTATCCAGAACACCCAGTTGAAACCGTCGTTTGTTGAGTCTACGCAGGTTATCTGCAAGCACTATAATGTGCCTGTCATCCAACTGAAAGACATCGACAAGAAGGCTGGTCATCCTACCATCAAAGGTATGCAGGCCATTGCGCAACAAGTATTAGAACAAGTGCTCAAGGCTCTGCGTTGAGCACTTGTTCTATACCTATTATTAGGTAAATGCCGCACAGAATTTGTAGCATTGGGATTTTATTCGTAATTTTGCGGCAAATAACACAAAAATGTGGACGAACCCTTGGAAATTTAAGGAAGGCTTCTTCATAGGAGGAGCCCTTATTCTTGTCGGACTGGCACTCCAGCTGGTGGCCGGTCCTGTTGTGTGGGAGACTTTTTCGTGGCCTGTCAACGTCGTGGTGTTTGGCGCGTTGCTGGCACTGATTGAGTCCATGTTCCTGTTGCGTAAGAAGGTGTACGCATTTCGCTTCCTTTGTACGTACCATGCTGCCGTGCCCGCCCTGGTGTATGTCGTCGCCCTGACCATGGTCATGGGACTGACCAGGCAGCAGTCCGACGGCACGTGGTTGCACAGCATGCTGACCTTCTGGCCCTTCGTGCTGGTCTATCTGTATGTCGCACTCATCCTGGGCATCATCATTCTCAACAGGTTGGCGCATTTGCAGTCGTGGCGGCGAGACGTGCCTTTCCTGCTCAACCACGTCGGTATCTTCCTGGCTCTCACTACGGGCAGTCTGGGCAATGGCGACATGCAACGCGTCAAGATGATTACGACCATCGGTGGTGCGGAGTGGCGCGCGTTGACCAACGATGGCGCTGTTAAGGAGATGCCGCTGAGCATAGAGCTGAAGAAGTTCATCATGGAGACCTACGATGACGGATCGCCCAAACGCTTTGCGTCAGAGATTCACGTCACGACGAAAGAGAGCACCACGCTTGATGCCGTCGTCGATGTCAACAAGCCTGTCGAGGTCGACGGCTGGAAAATCTATCAGTATGGCTACGATACACAGCAGGGTGCCAACAGTCGCATGTCGATACTGGAGTTGGTCAAGGATCCCTGGCTGCCGATAGTCTATTGCGGCATCTACATGATGCTGGCCGGAGCCGTGTGTATGTTTGTCTTTGGCGGCAGAAACCGCAAGACGGTAGTTGTTAATCGCATGAAGTAAAGGAGATTGGGTATGATTACTTGGGAACATTTCATATTTTTTGCCATCCCTGCTGTACTGTTATGGATGGTGGGGGCGTGGGCAGCCTGGAAAAAGCGTGAGCGTCTAGCATACACCACTACCGTCACAGGCCTGCTGGTGTTCTTTGCCTTCATTGCCGCAATGTGGATTTCGTTGGAGCGTCCGCCGTTGCGCACCATGGGCGAGACGCGACTGTGGTACTCGTTCTTCCTGCCTCTGGCAGGCATCATTGTCTATTCCCGGTGGCGCTACAAGTGGATACTGTCGTTCTCGACACTGCTTGCCGTGGTGTTCATCTGTGTGAACCTGTTCAAGCCGGAAATTCACGACAAGACGCTCATGCCGGCACTGCAGAGTCCGTGGTTTGCACCACATGTCATAGTCTATATGTTTGCCTATGCTGTCCTGGGGGCCGCCACCGTCATGGCACTCTACTTGTTGTTCTTCAAGAAGAGGGGCATCACCAACGAGGAGTTCGACATTACCGACAACCTCGTCTATGTCGGACTGGCCTTTATGACCTTCGGCATGCTCTTTGGCTCTCTGTGGGCTAAGGAGGCCTGGGGCCACTACTGGTCGTGGGACCCCAAGGAGACGTGGGCGGCTATTACGTGGTTTGCCTATCTGGTCTACATTCACTACCGCCGCGTTCCGAAGCACAATGGCAGGTTGGCGCTTGGCGTACTGCTCATCTCGTTCGTCTTGCTGCAGATGTGCTGGTGGGGCATCAACTACCTGCCCTCGGCCCAGGGTGCCAGTGTGCACACCTACAGCACGAGCAAGTAACTTTCCGGGAATTATCCGTTTTTTTTAAGCATACAATGACCACTATGAAGAAACTTATCGATGCCGACTACGACAAAAAGAGTGACATCAAGTGGAACTTCACCAAGTTCCTGGTCAGCCGTGACGGACGTGTCCTGAAGCGCTATGAGCCCACGGAGCCGATGGCTACCATCGATGCCGACATCCAGCAAGCAGTCAAAAAATAGTTTTTAAAAAATATCCTTCACTTTCACCACTTTCGCCGAAATGCCCTGTAAATAGGCGGTTCGCGGGTGTTGCCTGCGGGTGCGGAGGGAAATTATCTTTCACATATCTTTCACCGACTGGCTGTCACAAGAGGGTGAAAGGTAGGTGAAAGATAGGTGAAACATCGTCAGGGAGGCTGACGGGCGGAAAAGCCATTGTATACGCCAATTTCAGCGTCACTGGTGAAGGTGAAAGATAATTTTTGAAAAATGCTCGCGCGGCGCACGCCTGCGCGTGTACATTATTTATGTGCGTGAGACAGACTGTTACCTTCACCTGTCAGCTGTTCTCATCCCTGTATCAGCTGTTCTCATCCCTGTATCAGCTGTTCCCATCCGCGAGTCAGCTGTTCCCATAAAAAAGTGGTACCACTTTTCAGAAAGTCGTACCACTTTTCAGAAAGTCCTACCACTTTTTCCCGTATCAGCTATACCTGTCGCTGTATCAGCTGTAGCCGTCGCTGTATCAGCTGTACCTGTCGCTGTATCAGCCTGTCTCGTCACTCAGTCACACCTCGTTCTTCACTTTTACGAAGTGCGACGACGTTGGGTCAAGTCCGTGCTCACTGAACACGTCGACGATGTTCTGGTGCAACTCAGAATAGACGGCCCACAGCCGTGAGGCCTCTTGGGTATAGCCGTTAATCTCGTACTGCGTATAGAAGTCCTCCAGCGACGTGTACAGCACGAAGGGCTTCGGCGTCTTCTGTAACAGTTTACAGCGGTCAGCAGCCTCCAGCAGATACGACTTCACCGTCTCGCGCGGCACATGGTAGGTGAAGGTAAACGTCGAGTGCACGATGCTGCCCTTGCCGTGGCGTACGGCGGCGGTATAGTTCACAGTCTGCATGGACAGTATCGAGTTGTTAGGCACGGTCACAATGTTGCCCTTGATGTCGCGCAGTCGGGTGATGAAGGCATTTTTTTCTACCACCTCGCCCTCTTGGTCGCCAATGCGTACAAAGTCGCCCACCAGGAAGGGACGCATATAGGTAATGATGATGCCGCTGACCAGGTTGCCGATGCTGGCCGTGGAACCCAATGAGAACAGGGCGGCCACGAAGATGCTGACACCCTTGAAGATGCCTGACTCCGAACCAGGCAGCCAGGGCCAGATGACTACAAGCGTAAAGGCTATGATGAAGATGCGGATAATCTGGTATGTGGGTTGCGCCCAGTCTTCGTAGAAGCGGTCTATCTTCAGATGGCCCACCGCTACCTCGTCGGACAGGTGGCGGACGCCTTTCAGCAGCCAACGCACTACGTAGACAATGACGGCTATCTTCACCAGATTGGGGAAGTAGCGCACTATCGACACCACCATGTCGCGCAGCGGGCTCCACACGTAGTTGATCATGTTCCATGTAAACTTCTCCGTCTCCGGGAAAATGCTAAACAGGAGGGGCAGTGAAATGAACAACTGTACCAAAACCAGGAACACCTGCAGCAGGCGGGTCAGGAACAGCAGGATGCGCTTCTGCTGGTGAATGTTCATCAGTTCGTAGCCCTTTACCTCCAGCGGCTTCACTCTGCCGTCAAAACCTTCCAACACCATGCGGCGCAGATAGCGGATGAAACGGGCCGTCAGCATAAAGAACAGTATCTGTATAACTATCAGGAAAATAGCCCAACCCAAGCCAGTCAGTTTAGCCTTCAGACCATAGTCAGCATGTAGACGTTCGATTTCCAGCGACAGAATCTTCAGATACTCCTCGGCCAGCGCCCGTCGCGACATACCGTTCCACAACCCGTCATAGTCACTGACACTCAGGATGACTACCTCGCCACACATCACGTCGTCCGTATATTCGCTACTGAAGATGTGCATCGTGTCTGTCGTGAGCTTCAGGCTCTTGCCTATCTGCATCACCTTGCGCTGCACGGCCTCTACACGGTGTGACGGGTCGTCGCCACCCAAAGCAGCATAGATATACAATAAGGTGTCACCCTCCACCACCAGCGGCACGCCGGGCGTTATCTTCCGCAGCGAGTCTATGCGCTGTTTCTGCTCCGCCTTGCGCAACGAGTCTTCCTTGGCGCTACGTCCGTTCTCGTCCAGACGGTTCTGAAGCACCAGTTCTTTCACCTTCATCGCGTGCAACTCGCGCTGCAGCGAGTCCATGCGCTGCCGAATAGTGTCTGCAGGCTGAGCACTGCTTGTCAACACCCATCCCAGCAGCATCGCCACCAGCATCGACCACCGTTTCTTCATCGTTCCATTCATATTTGTTGTCTGCAAAGATAAGCATAATAATTGGAAGTAGCAAGCAAATGAAAGCAAATATCCTCCCATGCACTTTTGTGACTTTATTTTTCGTAAAAAGATACAAGAAAGTTTGCGTTTTCGATTCCTTTTTAGTAACTTCGCAACATGATTATCAAAAGCAAGAAGAGATGATGAAACTGGTATCATGGAATGTGAATGGGCTGCGGGCTTGTGAATCGAAGGGGTTTAGCGACGTCTTCAGGGAATTGGACGCCGACTTCTTCTGTCTGCAGGAGACAAAGATGCAGGCCGGACAACTGGACTTGCAGTTTGAGGGGTACCGCTCGTACTGGAACTACGCTGAGAAGAAGGGATATTCGGGCACTGCCATCTATGCCCGCCACGAGCCGCTGAGCGTCAACTACGGCATAGGATATGAGGAGCACGACCATGAGGGTCGTGTCGTCACGCTGGAGATGGAGCAATTCTACTTGGTATGCTGCTATACACCCAACTCACAGGATGGGCTGAAACGACTGGACTACCGCATGAGGTGGGAAGACGACTTCCGTAGTTACCTGAAGGGACTGGACCAACGGAAACCGGTCATACTGTGTGGCGACCTGAACGTGGCACACGAGGAGATTGACCTGAAGAATCCGAAGAGCAATCGCCAGAATGCGGGATTTACAGACCAGGAGCGCCAGAAATTCAGCACACTGCTGGCCGAGGGATTTATTGATACGTTCCGCACGCTATACCCGGAACAAGTGACTTACTCATGGTGGTCGTACCGATTCCAGGCTCGCCAGAAGAATGCAGGATGGCGCATTGACTATTTCGTCGCCAGCGAACGGCTACGCCCCAGCATTGCCGATGCCCAGATACTGACAGACGTCTACGGCAGCGACCACTGTCCGGTGGTGCTGGAGCTGGACTTATAGACAGTAAGGCGGGGAAAGAAGAATAGCTTCTTTCCCTTACTTTTTCTTCGCCACGCGTTTGCTGACGCCAATGGCTCCTGTGGGACACACCAAACGACACAGGTGGCAACCGACACACTTGCTACCAAGCAATTTTGGGGTTCGCGTCACGGCGTCGAACTCAAGAGCCTGATGGCCGCCATCGCTGCACGACACTACGCAACGGCCGCAACCCACACACTGTTCGCGGTTAAACTTCGGGTAAATCACTGTGTCACGATCCAACGAGTCAGGCGAAAGGAATTTTGGCACACGCTCACCAACCAGTTGGCGCACATCCGTAATGCCACGCTTTACCATATAACGTTGTAGTCCCAAAATCATGTCCTCTACAATACGATAGCCATACTGCATCACCGACGTACATACCTGGACATTGCTACAGCCCAGCTGGATAAACTCCAGCGCATCGCGCCATGTCTCTATGCCACCAATGCCGCTCAGTTCCACACGTCCGATGTTCGCCATCTGTGCCAGCTCTAACACATAACGCATGGCAATGGGACGGACAGCACGGCCGGAATAGCCCGAAATAGTCAAGTGTCCTGATACCTCGGAATCGACTGCCATCGTCACCGACTTGATCGTGTTAATAGCTGACAGACCATCAGCACCGGCCTCTATGCAGGCTGAGGCAGGCTCGGTGATGTGGGTAATGTTGGGAGTCATCTTGGTAATGACTGGGATAGACACACAGCGCTTCACGCAAACTGTATACTGTCTCACCAACTCGGCACTCTGGCCTACGTCACTACCCATGCCCTCATACTTCATCTGCGGACATGAGAAATTCAACTCTACGGCATCGCAACCAGCTTCTTCCACCTTCCGAGCCAACAGTACCCACTCCTCAACCGACTGTCCCATAATGGAGGCCACAACAATCTTCGTCGGATAGTTCTGCTTCAAACGACGCAGAATGTCGAAATCCTCGTCAACAGGCAACTCACTCAGCTGCTCCATATTCCGGAAACCATAGAAGTCACCGTGAGTGCCATTGTCATGCATGGCATCAAAGCGTGGCGACACCTCGCGAATGTCCTGCATGGTTATCGTCTTGTAAAAGACACCGGCCCAACCTAATTCAAACGCCTTAGCGACCATCTCATAATTAGTACATACAGCTGACGATGCCAAAAAGAACGGGTTCTCACAGCGTATACCACAAAAGTCAATACCCAGCGACGGCGCATTCTCCAGCTTGTCAAGACTGTTGACGGGCAGCGCATCGTCCTCATGAATGCTACGCAGCATCTCGCGTATACGGATGGGCCAGTTATAGTGGATACAGGACTGCTCAGCACGTTCTAAGTCAGCATCCGAACACTCACAAACCCAGTGCAGTGCCAACTTATGATTATCAAACCGGATTGCACGGATAGCACGTGCAGGGTCACCATTCTTGCAAGCCTTCGTACACGGAGCATCCTTGCACAACAAACAGCGGCTCGCCTCTTCGTAAACATTTAATCTCTGCGATGTCATAGGCGCTAACAATTGTAGTAATACTTACTCTGAATATTCTTAACACTGCAAAAATAGCAAAAAAAAATGAGTTCACCAAGAAGATGAACTTATTTCTTATAAATGAAGAAGCCCTCAGTCATTTCTGACCAAGGGCTTCTCTCTACTTGAAAAAGTGGCGGCCTCCTACTCTCCCGCATTGCATTGCAGTACCATCGGCGCAA
>CACWFV010000002.1 GCA_902760315.1 uncultured Bacteroidales bacterium
ACTCTTGCCGTTGACCTCTTTCCAGTTCAGTATCGTGGTGGTGGTCAGTCCCCAGTCGTCGATGCGCGTCTCCTCAGGCGTGAGGATGAGCGTTACTGGGCGGTAGATGCCGGCACCGGGATACCAGCGCGAACTCTCCTCCTCATTCTTCAGGCTGACCTCCAACAGGTTGTCGCCCGTCTTGACAAAGGGGGTAATGTCTATGCGGAATGCATTGTAGCCATAAGCCCAATAGCCTGCTTTCTGGCCATTGACAAAAACCGTAGGCTCAGCCATGGCGCCGTCGAAGACCAACTCGGCATGCCCCTTGAAACCGTTGGGAATCGTCAGCGTACGCTTGTAGTAGCCCTCACCAATCCAGGGCAGCGCACCGGAGCGCCCACTCTTCTCGGTAGGCTCCGTCTCGCCATTCTGCACGATGGCCACCCGCTGCAGGTCCCACTTCTTGTCGAAAGGGCCACCAATAGCCCAGTCGTGGGGCACGCTGACAGTCTGCCACGATAGTTTGTCACGAGAGAACTGCCAGTCGTCGGTCAGTACTACCTCCTGGCGTTGCTGGGCCGCTACGCTCAGCGGTAGCAGAGCCCAGACAAACATAGACTTAAGAATTAGATTCATCTTAGTATGTTATAATTACGCCACAAAGGTACAATTTTTTTTTGAACAATACCAACAATTCTGCCGACAATCATCAGAAAAAATGATTGTCGGCAGATTGTCGTAAGAAGATAGTTATCTGATGAACAGCAGTTCGCGGTACTTTGGCAGCGGCCAGAGTCTGTCGTCCACAATGAGCTCAAGCTTGTCTATCTGGTAGCGAATGGTGTCCAGATAAGGCTCCACCTTGTCGTGGTAGACAATGGCCTTCTGGTGCTCGTCGGTGATGCGGTTGGCCTCCTTGCGGGCGGCAACGAGTTCCTCGACGCCCTTCTCGATGGCAGCCGTGCGCTCGGCTATCTCCTCAATCAGTTTGATGTTGCGACCAGACAGCGTCTCCGCATGGTCAGAGCCGAAGACCAGTGTCATGTTCTCCACATTCTTCAGCAGCTGGCTCTGATAGCGGGTAGCTACGGGGATGATGTGGTTCATGGACAGGTCGCCCAGCACACGGGCCTCAATCTGAATCTTCTTGGTGTAGGTTTCCCACTTTACCTCGTTGCGAGCCTCCAACTCTTTCCGGGTCATTACGCCCAGACTCTCGAACATCCGGATGCTCTCCTTGTCCAGGTAGCGCTCAAAGATCTTCGGACACGACTTCTCCACGTCCAGTCCACGTTTCTCGGCCTCAACGACCCACTCGTCGCTGTAGCCGTTGCCGTCGAAGCGGATGGGCTTGCAGGTCTTGATGTCCTCGCGCAACACGTCGATGATGGCGTGGAAAGTGGCACTATGCTCTGTGCCTTTCAGCTTCTCTGTAAATTCAGGAATGCGGGCGTCAACGCGCTTCTTGAAGTCAACCAGTGCCTCAGCCACGGCAGCATTCAGCGCTATCATAGCGCTGGCACAGTTGGCCTCGCTACCTACGGCGCGGAACTCAAAACGGTTGCCGGTGAAGGCAAACGGACTGGTGCGGTTGCGGTCGGTGTTGTCGATGAGCAGTTCAGGAATCTCAGGGATATCCATCTTCAGCCCCTGTTTGCCAGCCATAGCCAGGATGTTGTCCACGTCAGCCTTCTCGATGTGGTCGAGCAGTTCTGAGACCTGCTTGCCCAGGAACGATGAAACGATAGCGGGAGGTGCCTCGTTAGCACCCAGACGGTGGGCATTGGTGGCCGACATGATGCTGGCCTTCAGCAGTCCGTTGTGACGATAGACGCCCATCAGTGTCTCCACAATGAAGGTGGCAAAGCGCAGGTTCTGTTCAGGTGTTTTGCCTGGTGCATGGAGCAGCACGCCATTGTCGGTAGAGAGGCTCCAGTTGTTGTGCTTACCAGAGCCGTTGATGCCGGCAAAGGGTTTCTCGTGGAGCAGCACGCGGAAACCGTGCTTGCGGGCCACCTTCTTCATGACGGACATGAGCAGCATATTGTGGTCAACAGCCAGGTTGGTTTCCTCGAAGATGGGAGCCAGCTCAAACTGGTTGGGAGCCACCTCGTTGTGGCGTGTCTTGCAGGGAATACCCAACTCCAGGGCCTCAATCTCCAGGTCCTTCATGAAAGCCTGCACACGCTCAGGGATGCTGCCAAAGTAGTGGTCGTCCATCTGCTGGTTCTTGGCCGAGTCGTGGCCCATCAGTGTGCGTCCGGTCAACAGCAGGTCGGGACGGGCAGCATAGAGTCCTTCGTCGACGAGGAAATACTCCTGTTCCCACCCCAGGTTCGACGTCACCTTCTTGACGGTGGGGTCGAAGTAGTGGCACACGTCGGTAGCGGCTACGTTGACGGCATGCAGGGCACGCAACAGGGGAGCCTTGTAGTCGAGTGCCTCGCCACTGTAGCTGATAAACACGGTGGGAATACACAGCGTGTCGTCGATGATAAAAACCGGCGAGGTGGGGTCCCAGGCGCTATAGCCGCGAGCCTCGAAGGTGGAACGAATGCCGCCAGAGGGGAACGAAGAAGCGTCGGGCTCCTGCTGTACGAGCAGTTTGCCGCTGAACTCTTCTACCATGCCGCCCTTGCCGTCGTGCTCAATGAAGGAATCGTGCTTCTCGGCAGTGCCCTCCGTCAGGGGCTGGAACCAATGAGTATAGTGGGTGACACCGTTCTCGCTGGCCCACTGCTTCATACCTGCTGCGACGGCATCAGCTATGTCGCGGTCCAGACGGGCACCATTGTCCATGACGTCAATCATCTTTTCGTACACATCCTTGGGCAGATACTTGTACATCTTCTCACGATTGAACACCTTACGTCCGAAATATTCGCACGGTCTCACACTGGGTGTTTTTACGTCGAGGGCCTTCTTCCTGAAGGCCTCACCGACAACCTGAAATCTTAATGTTTCCATAATAGTGTTATTTTTTAGTCCAGTTTTCTATTCTTGTCAGTGCTTCTTCTGTTTTCTCCTTGCTGCCAAAAGCCGTGAAGCGTACGTAGCCCTCGCCGGCAGGTCCGAAGCCCACCCCTGGCGTGCACACCACGCCGGCGCCATAGAGTAACTCTTCAAAGAATTGCCATGAGCTGCTGCCGTTAGGAGTGCGCATCCAGATATAGGGGGCGTTCTCGCCGCCGTAGACCTCGAAGCCAAGCTTTCGCAGGCTGCCCAGCATCAGGCGGGCGTTCCGCATGTAGTAGTCGATGGTCTGCTTCACCTGTTGCTTGCCTTCGGGCGAATAGATGGCTTCTGCAGCCCGCTGCGAGATATAGCTGATGCCGTTGAACTTGGTGCACTGACGGCGATACCACAGCGGATTCAGTGGTATGCGCTCGCCAGTCAGGGTGGCAGCGGTCAGGTCCTTGGGGACGACCGTATAGCCACAACGCACACCGGTAAAGCCTGCCGTCTTGGAATAAGAGTGAAACTCGATGGCACAGCGGCGGGCCCCGCGAATCTCGTAGATGGAGTGTGGGATGCTGTCGTCCTGGATATAGGCCTGGTAAGCCGCGTCATAGAAGATGAGCGTGTCGTTCTTCAAAGCGTAGTTTACCCACTTACGCAACTCCTCACGGGTAATGACCATACCCGTAGGGTTATTGGGGTAGCAGAGGTAGATGACGTCGACCCTGCGCTTGGGAATCTGCGGCACAAAACCGTTCTCCGCATTACAGTGCATGTAGACAACGTTAGACCAGCGGCCATCCTCCACCGTACCGGCACGGCCTATCATCACGTTGGAGTCGATATAGACAGGATAGATGGGGTCGGTGACACCGATGGAGTTGTCCCAGCGAATGAGTTCCTGGATATTGCCCGTGTCGCTCTTTGCGCCGTCGTTGACGAATATCTCGTCAATATCGAGATGGATGCCACGAGGCAGAAAGTCGTTCTTCAGAATAGCCTCACGCAGGAAATCGTAACCTTGCTCAGGACCATAGCCGTGGAAGCCGCTGGCCGTTCCCATCTCGTCGGCAGCCTTATGCATAGCTTCAACTACCGCCGGGCACAATGGCTGGGTGACGTCGCCTATGCCCAACGAGATGATGTCGGCCTTGGGGTGGGTCACCTTGAAGGCGTTGACCTTCTTGGCAATGTCTGCAAACAAATAGTTGTTTGGCAGCTTTAAGAAATGTTCGTTAACTAGTGCCATATATTATTCTGTTTCTATTGTTCCGTCAAATACAAATGTGGCAGGTCCGGTCATGTAGACGTGGTTGTCGCTTTCGCGCCACTCAATGTGCAGCGTGCCACCATCCATGACGATGTCGCTCTCACGCCCCGCCCTGCCAGTCAGACATGCAGCCACAGCCGTGGCACAGGCTCCGGTTCCGCACGCTTGGGTAACACCGCTGCCGCGCTCCCATACCCTTGTCCTGATGCCACCTCCAACCAGTGCTTGCGCAAACTCAATGTTGCAGCGCTGGGGAAAGGCAGGATGGTGTTCCAGAATGCGCCCCGTCTCAGCCACCTGGTCTGTGTTGTCGGTGAAAATAACGTAGTGAGGATTACCCATAGAGACGAAGAGTCCCTTGCTCATGTCCTGACGGGCCACGAAGAGCCGTTCATCCTCCAGCACCGGTTCTCCCATATCAACGGTGACGGACGCTACTGTTCCGTCCGTTACGTGTAACTGAAGCGTCTTGATACCCGACAATGTCAGCAACCGGATGGAGGTTTTGGTGCTCAATGCGCGTTCATAGAGGTATTTCCCTATGCACCTGGAAGCATTGCCGCACATCATGGCCTCACTGCCGTCAGCATTGAAGATGCGCATGGAGAAGTCGGCCTCAGGCACAGGACTCCGGTCAATGAGCACCAGCCCGTCGGAGCCGATACCCTTATGACGGTCGCTCCATCTGACGGCGGCCCTGCTGGGAGTATCGACAGGGTGCTGAGCCACATTGACATATATGTAGTCGTTGCCGCAGCCGTGCATCTTGGTAAAGGGAATTCGTGTCATGTCGTTTAGTGTCGTGTTGTGATATTTTTGCGCTAAGGAATTATCCTTTTGCCATTAATTGAGTACAAAGGTAATACAAAAAGACAGAGTAACAAAAGAAATTGCGACGTTTTGAATATAAAAATACTCAGCAAATTACAATTTGGTAGTTTCGTGCGCATTGGAATGTAAATTTATCAGCATTGCCCTGTCTAATCTTTCCTTTTTATTACAATTCGTTATTTCAACTGATTTCAAAACAAAGCAAGCCCTCTCTTCTACGTATCCAAGAAGAGAGGGCGAATACCTGGTGAAGATTATGGTTGCAGCGTAAAACCCAGAACCAGGTATGCTTTCTGTGAGCAGGGATTGGCAGCAATCTGTGCAAACAGAGGAATCGAAAACGTATCAGTTATCCTGATGTCCTTGGTTGCTTTCAGAGCAACATTAGTGACTGCAAAGCCGTTAGTGGCATACTGTACAGAAGAAGAGGGGACAGCACCGACCGTGGCAGTCCAGTCGACAGCAGAGAGTTTGAATGGGACAACTATTTCCATGTAACTGCTATAGGCGCGCGTGCCGTCCTTTTTATAGTCGTTGCCTGCAAAGTTGGTGTAGCACTGCAGTGCCGCAAAGCCGAAGTCGTAGCCGATGTTAGCCTCGAAGACGTGATTGGTGGCATGGGCGTCGTACTTGAAGTAGCGCCCCTCAGGATCGCCGCCAGCAAACTGGTTAAACCAATAGTCAGTGATGCCGATGTTGAGACCACCAATGGTATAGCTCAGTGTCAGGTCAAACTCTTTTGTATCGGTAGTGTTTGCCAAACCCACGCTGCCCCACGCTGTCAGCGACAATCCCCGATAGCCAACGGCCAAGGTGGGCTGTAGCGCGACATTGCCCAAGTCCTGACCACGCCAGATATAACTACTTACGGCATCAGCCTTTACCGTTGTCTCTAACTCGTCCTGAGCAAGGGCGGTGCCACTAAGCACCATACCCATTGCCAATAAAACAATCTTTTTCATACCCAATAAAAATGTTTAGTTGTAACACATTTCTCCGTGCTCGTAAACGTCGAGTCCCTCCTCTTCGATGCGTTTGTCAACGCGCAGACCATGCAGCTTCTTGATGCCATAGAATAAAACTATGCCACAGATGGCTGCCCAGAGGTCGATGACCAAAATTCCAAACAACTCTGCACCGAAGAAGCCCCAGCCGTGACCGTAGAATGCACCGTTGCTGGTAGAGAGCAGACCAGTCATTAGTGTACCCAAGATACCGCATACACCATGGACTGAAGATGCACCCACGGGGTCGTCGATATGCAGACGGTGGTCAATAAACTCAATGGCATAAACCAAGACAATGCCGCATACCAGACCTATGATGATGGCACCACAAGGAGACACCAAGTCGCAACCTGCAGTGATGCCTACCAGACCGGCTAATACACCATTGAGCGTCAGCGAGAGCGAGGGTTTGCCGTACCTGATGTAGGTGAGAAACATGGTAGCTACTCCGCCTGCAGCAGCTGCCAAATTGGTTGTGAGGAACACGTGACTGATGGCAATGCGGTTCACCTCACCACTGGCAGCCAACTGTGACCCAGGGTTGAATCCAAACCATCCCAGCCAGAGGATGAACACGCCCAGCGCTGCCATTGCCAGATTGTGACCGGGAATAGCACGGCTTTTTTTGTCTGTACCATATTTACCAACACGAGGACCTAATGCCAAGGCACCAATCAGTGCCAGCACACCACCCACGCTGTGTACGATGGCCGAACCAGCAAAATCGTGGAAAACGTCCCCAAAGGTGGTCATCATAAAGCTGTCAGCAGCATCATTGCAGAGCCATCCTCCACCCCAGGTCCAATGACCTTCGATGGGATAGATGAACAGCGAGATGACGGCGCTGTAGACTAAATACATCGAGAACTTGGTGCGCTCGGCCATAGCACCACTTACAATGGTAGCACTGGTAGCACAGAACACGGTCTCGAAAATCAGGAAGCCCTCCACAGGCAAGTCGCCCTTGTAGAAAGAGAGGTTGCCCCAGTTGGGCATACCGATGAATCCGCCCATGGTGTCACCGCCAAACATAAAACCGAAGCCGAGGAAGAAGAACAACAGCGATCCAAACATGAAGTCAACAAAGTTTTTCATCAGAATGTTGGCAGTGTTCTTGCTACGCGTAAAACCAGCTTCACACAGTGCAAAACCAGGCTGCATCCAGAAAACCAACATAGCAGCCAATAGCATCCATACAGTATCAAGTGATAATCCTATTTCGTTCATATTTCAAAAGTCTTTGTGTTGTTGTGTAATGCGTTACTTTTTATCTCTCAGTACGGTGTCACCATGCTCGCCAGTGCGAATAGACCACGTGTCTATCATTTCGCTGACGAAAATGCGGCCATCGCCAACCTCTCCGGTATGGGCCACACTGAGCAGCACCTTTACCGTCGGTTCCAAAAACATATCCCGGCATACAATCGTGATGGCAACACGCTCTATGACATCTGTGCTGTACTGCACACCACGATAGATGCGCTCCTGGCGGCTCTGTCCGATACCATGCACATCGTGGTACTCAAACCAGTCGATATCCGACGAGAGTAAAGCTTCCTTCACCTCTTCGAACTTGGTCTTCCTGATAATTGCTTCAATCCTTTTCATAACTTAACCTCTTTAATTAATAAAAAGCCACGGTGACTAATCCTTGAATTCGATGGCAAAATTACGACGTTTTGGTAAAACAACAAGCTATTGCCGCCAGCTTTCGTTTTAGAAAATTAGCAAAAGTAACAATTTGAAAGCAAAATGCGGTCATTGTCTTTCAAATTGTTACTTTGTGTAAAAATGTAGACTAAAACGTCAGAAAAAAGTTTGTTTCTTTGACGTTTTGCTATAAATTTGCGCCCGATTTGTGACGTTATGATGAATTAATGTAAGGATAATATGAAAACAAGACAACAGCAAGGACTCTATCAGAACAGCTATGAACACGACGCATGTGGCGTGGGCATGGTTGTAAACATTCACGGCGGAAAGAGCCATGAACTGGTAGATAATGCCCTGAAGGTATTGGAGAATATGGAACACCGTGGTGCCGAGACGCGCGATAAAACGGGCGACGGCGCCGGCATTATGTTGCAGATTCCCCATGAATTCATCCTGCTACAGGGTATCCCTGTGCCAGAAAAGGGCAAGTATGGCACGGGGCTGGTGTTTCTGCCCAAAGAAGAAAAAGCCCAGCAGGAGATTCTCTCCGTAATGATTGAGGAGATTGAACGCGAGGGACTGCAACTGATGCACCTGCGCTCGGTGCCCACCTGCCCAGAGGTATTGGGCGTGGCTGCACGCGAGGTTGAGCCTGATATTAAACAAGTGTTTGTAACTGGCGTCTCGGAAGAAAACGTGCCAGTATTTGAACGCATATTATATAAGGTGCGTAAGCGCATCGAAAATCGCGTTGACGATGAGGACTTCTATCTCTGCTCTCTGTCGAACAAGAACATTATCTATAAGGGTATGCTGACCAGCGGACAGCTGCGTCGCTACTTCCCAGACCTCTCCAACGATTACTTTACCAGCGGACTGGCATTGGTACACTCGCGTTTCTCTACCAACACCTTTCCTAAATGGAAGTTAGCTCAACCTTTCCGCCTGTTGGCACACAACGGAGAAATCAACACCATTCGCGGCAATCGTGGCTGGATGAAAGCGCGCGAGAGTGTGCTGTCAAGTGATGCGCTGGGAGATATCAAAGACCTGCGCCCCATTGTGCAAGAAGGCATGAGCGACTCTGCATCGCTGGACAATGTCTTCGAGTTCTTGACCATGAGCGGACTGTCACTTCCACAGGCCATGGCCATATTAGTGCCAGAGTCGTTCAATGACAAGAACCCCATCAGCGAGGATCTGAAGGCCTTCTATGAATACCATTCTATTTTGATGGAGCCATGGGATGGGCCGGCAGCGCTGTTGTTCTCTGACGGCCGCTATGCTGGTGGCATGCTGGACCGTAACGGACTGCGCCCCTCGCGCTATACTATTACCCGACAGGGCATGATGGTAGTAGCGTCGGAGGTGGGCGTCATGGACTTCGAACCGGGCGACGTGGTGGCGAAAGGGCGCCTGCAGCCGGGAAAGATTCTGCTGATTGACACGCAGGAGGGTAAGATTTATTACGACGGCGAAATCAAGGAACAGCTGGCCAAGGCACACCCCTATCGGGAATGGCTCAGTGAAAACCGCGTGCAGCTGGAGAAACTGAAGAGCGGTCGCAAAGTAGAAAACGGTGTCAGCCAACTGGAGCAAAAACTGGCGCAGTTCGGCTACGGACAGGAAGACATCGACAAGACCATCATTCCTATGGCCACTACTGGTCAGGAGCCAGTGGCCGCCATGGGCAATGACACTCCGCTGGCTGTCATCAGCGACCGTCCACAGGTATTCTTCAACTATTTCCGTCAGCAGTTTGCACAGGTTACTAACCCCGCCATAGACCCCATTCGCGAGGAACTGGTGATGAGTCTGACGGAGTACATCGGAGCCGTAGGTACGAACATCCTCACCCCCGATGCCTCTAACTGCAAGATGGTGCGCCTGCCGCAACCAGTACTGACCAACACACAACTCGATATACTATGTAATATAAGGTATAAGGGTTTCAATACCCGAAAACTCCCAATGACGTTTGAGACGGCAAAGAGTGAAGAAGGGCTGCGCCAGGCACTTGATGAACTCTGCAAAGCTGCTGAGGCGAGTGTTGACGAGGGTGTGAATTATATCATCCTCTCCGACCGCGACATCGATGAGCAGCATGCGGCCATTCCCTCCCTCTTGGCTGTCAGTGCTGTGCATCACTATCTGATTAGCGTGGGCAAGCGTGTGCAGACAGCACTCATCGTGGAGAGTGGAGAAATCCGTGAGACAATGCATGCTGCCCTGTTGCTGGGCTATGGTGCCAGCGCACTGTGTCCATACATGGCGTTTGCTATCCTGGACGACCTGGTGAAGCGGGGGAAGATTCAGGAGGAGTATGCTACTGCCGAGGCGCACTACATCAAGGCCATAGATAAAGGCTTGAAAAAGATTATGTCGAAGATGGGCATCTCGACCATCCGTTCCTATCGCGGAGCGAAGATTTTCGAGAGCATTGGACTGAGCGAGGACTTGCTGCGACGCTACTTTGGCACAGAGGTGAGCACCATTGGCGGCATTGGATTGAAAGAGATTGCAAGAGACCAGATACGAATGACGCGCATTGGAGGCGGACTCCTGCCTAACCAAGGACAGTTCTCGTGGCGTAAGGACGGTATCAAACATGCCTGGAACCCGAAGACCATTGCCCAGTTGCAACTGGCCACACGGCAGGGCAACTACGAAAAGTTTAAGGACTGGGCCAAGCTGGTGGACCAGAAAGAGAGTCCCATCTTTATCCGCGACTTCATGGATTTTAAGAAGTCTGCGACGCCCACACCACTCGACGAGGTGGAAAGCGTAGAGAGCATTGTGAAGCATTTCGTGACAGGTGCCATGTCTTTTGGCGCGCTGAGCATCGAGGTCCACGAAGCCCTGGCCCTGGCTATGAACAAACTAGGCACACGCAGTAACACCGGCGAAGGCGGCGAGGACAACACACGCTATCACACGGCAGTCGATGGGGTATCGCTGTCCAGCAAGACCAAACAGATAGCCAGCGGACGTTTTGGCGTGACGACAGAATATCTGGTGAATGCGGAAGAGATACAGATTAAGGTGGCTCAGGGCGCTAAGCCTGGCGAGGGCGGACAGTTGCCTGGCTTTAAAGTCAACGAGATTATCGCCAAGACGCGTAATGCCATCCCAGGCATCTCGCTCATCTCGCCGCCACCCCATCACGACATCTATAGCATTGAGGACTTGGCACAACTCATCTTCGACTTGAAGAATGTCAATCCCACGGCTGCCGTCAGCGTGAAACTCGTTGCCGAGAGTGGCGTGGGAACTATCGCTGCTGGCGTGGCAAAGGCAAAGGCTGACCTGATAGTCATCAGTGGTGCCGAGGGTGGTACAGGCGCCTCTCCTGCCAGCTCTATGCGCTTTGCAGGTATTTCGCCTGAGATAGGGTTGGCTGAGACTCAGCAGACATTGGTGCGCAATGGACTGCGCAACCAAGTGCGCCTGCAGACCGACGGACAGCTGAAGACGGCCAAGGACGTTGTCATCATGGCGATGCTGGGTGCTGATGAGTTCTCATTTGGCACGCTGCCACTGATTGTGCTGGGTTGTGTGATGATGCGCAAATGTAATACGAATACCTGCCCGATGGGTGTAGCAACACAGAATCCGGAGCTGCGCAAACATTTCGAGGGGCGTGCGGAGTACGTGGTAAACTACTTTACCTTCCTAGCACAACAGGTGCGCGAGTATCTCTCAGAGATAGGCGTGCATTCGCTGAAGGAGATTATCGGGCATACGGAGATGATAGAAGTAAAGGATTGTGCTAATACTGCAGTATACGGAGCAGTTGCTGAGAAATGGCGCACCATTGACTTCGCCCGCTTGCAGTATAAACCGGAGAGCGAAAAAGCACTCTATTGGGACCGTGGCGCCTATACGAAGGTGACGGGTGTGAAAGATGAAGAGATTATCCGTTCAGCTGAGAAGGCTATCAACCATAAGGAAGAGGTGTCCCTCGACTACGCCATCAAAAATACAGACCGTGCCGTGGGTGCCATGCTCAGCGGTGTTATCGCCAAGAAGTATGGCGAAGAAGGACTGCCCGATGCTACGATAAAAATCAAGTTCAAAGGCTCGGCTGGTCAGAGTTTTGGCGCTTTTGCCGTGAAGGGTTTGGATTTGCGCTTAGAGGGTGAGGCCAATGACTATTTTGGAAAGGGACTCTCAGGCGGACGCATCTCCATCCTGCCGCCTACCCGCTGTAGCGATGACTTCAAAGCAGAGGAGAATATCATTGCAGGCAATACCGGCCTCTATGGTGCCACCTCTGGCGAACTCTTTATCAATGGCAAGGTGGGCGAGCGCTTTGCCGTGCGCAACTCAGGAGCTATTGCCGTCATCGAGGGCGCAGGCGACCACTGCTGTGAATACATGACTGGCGGCCGTGTGGTGGTGCTGGGCAAGACGGGCCGCAACTTCGCCGCGGGCATGAGTGGTGGTGTGGCCTATGTTTACGACCCCGACCACTCGTTTGACTATTTCTGCAACATGGATATGGTAGAGCTCTCGCTGGTAGAAGACTCCGTATCGCGCAAAGAACTGCTCGAACTCATCCGCCAGCACTACTTGCATACAGGCTCTGCCCTTGCAGGCCGCATGCTCGACGACTGGCACCGCTATATCGACGACTTCATCCAGGTGGTCCCCATCGAGTATAAGCGTGTGCTCGAAGAAGAAAAAATGCAGAAACTGAGAGAGAAGATAGAGAATGTACAACGAGACTATTAAGAGACGAGAAAACAATGGGAAATCCGAAAGCTTTTTTAGAGATACACCGCCAGGAGGCGGGCTACCGTCCTGTACACGACAGAATACACGACTTCGGCGAGGTAGAGCAGACGCTTAACAGCCGCGAGCGAAAATTGCAGGCCTCACGCTGCATGGACTGTGGCGTGCCGTTCTGCCACTGGGCTTGTCCATTAGGCAACAAGGCGCCGGAATGGAACGACGCCCTGTACAAGGGAGACTGGGAACTGGCCTACCGTCTGCTCTCCGGCACCAATCCTTTCCCAGAGTTCACTGGGCGCATCTGTCCGGCCCTCTGCGAGAAGGCCTGCGTGCTGAACCGTTTTAACCACGAGCCTACCACCAACCGTGAAGACGAGTGCGCCATCACCGAGATGGCTTTCCAGGAGGGCTTCATCCAGCCTCATACTGACATTCAGCGCAACGGCAAGCGGGTGGCCGTTATTGGCGCTGGTCCTGCGGGTCTGGCTGCCGCCAACGATCTGAACCTGCTAGGTTACGCAGTAACGGTTTTCGAGAAGAATGAGGCTGCCGGCGGACTGCTACGCTATGGCATTCCCAACTTCAAACTGAATAAAGCCGTCATTGACCGCCGCATTGCCCTGCTCGAACAAGAAGGCATCGTGTTTAGATTTGGTACCCCCCTCCAACTCCCCCCGAAGGAGGGAGGGCATGATTACCTTTCTATCGAGGAATTCAACAAGGCTCTTGGTGACCAAGCCCCGCACACCCACCGCCCGCGACTTGCAGGTACCTGGCCGACAACTGAGGGGCGTACACTTCGCGCTGGAACTGCTGTCACAGCAGAACCGGGTGCTGGCCGGCATAGAGATAGCCAAAGAGGAGCGCATCACGGCCAAGGGCAAGGATGTGCTCGTCATCGGTGGCGGCGATACAGGCTCTGACTGCATAGGCACAGCTCATCGTCAGGGATGCAAGAGCGTAACCCAGATTGAGATTATGCCTAAGCCCGTTGAGGGTCCCGACGACCCGCAGAATCCGTGGCCAAACTATCCTCGCACGCTTAAGACTACCTCAAGCCACGAGGAGGGTTGCACCCGCCGTTGGAACATCAATACGCTGGAGTTCCTGGGTAAAGACGGCCACCTGACGGGTGTCCGTGTGCAGGAAATAGAGTGGCAGCCCAACCCTGCGGGAGGACGCCCCATCATGGTGGAAAAGGGACAACCGGAAGTCATCAAGGCCGAACTGTGCCTGCTGGCCATGGGATTCCTGAAACCTGAGCAGCCGGCACATCCGGAGAACGTGTTTGTCTGTGGCGACGCTGCTAACGGAGCCTCGCTTGTGGTGCGCGCCATGGCCGACGGACGGCATACGGCGGCAAGGGTACATGCCTTTCTAAGCAAATAAGAAGATATTACAGATCATGATGAATACTAAATATATTTTTGTCACGGGCGGCGTGGTATCGTCGTTGGGCAAGGGCATCATCTCTGCCTCCATAGGCAAACTGCTCCAAGCTCGCGGATACAAGATTACGATTCAGAAGTTTGACCCCTACATCAACATTGATCCTGGCACACTCAACCCCTATGAGCACGGCGAGTGCTACGTGACGGAGGACGGATTCGAGACAGACCTCGACCTGGGCCACTACGAGCGGTTCACCGGCATCCGCACCACCCGCGACAACTCCATTACGACGGGCCGCATCTACAAGACCGTCATCGACCGCGAGCGGCATGGCGACTATCTGGGCAAGACCATTCAGGTGGTGCCACACATCACGGACGAGATTAAGCGGCGCATGCTACGTGACGGGGACTACGACTTCGTCATCACCGAGGTGGGCGGCACCATTGGCGACATAGAGAGTGCGCCATTTATGGAGGCCATCCGCCAGTTGCGATGGGAACTGGGGCGCAATGCGGTTTGTGTACATCTGACTTATGTGCCTTACCTGAAGGCGGCCGACGAGCTGAAGACGAAGCCCACGCAACACAGTGTAAAGGAACTGCAGGGGATGGGCATTCAGCCCGACATCCTCGTGCTGCGAACGGAGCGCCACCTCGACGATGCCATGCGCCTGAAGGTGGCTTCGTTCTGTAATGTCGATCTGGAGTGTGTGGTGCAGAGTGAGGATATGCCGAGCATCTACGAGGTGCCGGTCAATATGCAGCGGCAGGGACTCGACGCGGCTGTTCTGCGGAAAATGGGCATCCCTGTGGGCGAGACGCCGGCCATGAAGCCATGGCGCGACTTTCTGGAAAAGCAGCGGAATGCTACCACCGAGGTGCACATCGCACTGGTGGGCAAGTACGACCTGCAAGATGCCTATAAGAGTATCCGTGAGAGTCTGAACCTGGCGGGAATCTATAACCATGTGAAGGTACGGCTACACTTCGTCAA
This sequence comes from uncultured Bacteroidales bacterium, assembly GCA_902760315.1. Lineage (GTDB taxonomy): Bacteria > Bacteroidota > Bacteroidia > Bacteroidales > Bacteroidaceae > Prevotella. Next base: position 14,824 of record CACWFV010000002.1, read on the forward strand.
CAGCGAGGGGGTGACAACGAAAAACGTCGCCACACAGTTAAAAGACATGGCGGGTGTCGTCGTCTGTCCAGGCTTTGGTCAACGGGGCATCGAGGGCAAAATTGTCGCTGCAGAATATTGCCGGACACACGACGTGCCGACCTTCGGCATCTGCCTCGGCATGCAGATGATGGTCATCGAGTTCGCTCGGAACGTGTTGGGCTATCCTGATGCCAACAGCAGCGAGATGTCGGCAGACACAAAGCACCCTGTCATCGACCTGATGGAGGAGCAGAAGACGGTGACGAACATGGGCGGTACGATGCGGCTAGGTGCCTACGACTGCGAATTGGCGAAGGGCAGTCGCGTCTACGAGGCCTATGGCGGGGAGACACTTATCAAGGAGCGCCATCGCCACCGCTATGAGTTCAACAACCAGTATCAGGAGGCTTACGAGTCTGCCGGCATGAAGTGTGTGGGCATCAACCCGGCTGCCAACCTGGTGGAGATAGTAGAGATACCGGAGAAACGCTGGTACATCGGCACCCAGTTCCACCCGGAATACTCGTCGACGGTACTGCATCCGCATCCATTGTTTATGTCGTTCATCAAAGCCTGCATACAGCCATGACAGAACAGCTGAAACACGAGTGTGGCGTGGCGATGATACGCCTGCTGAAGCCCCTGGACTACTACGAGAAGAAATATGGCTCGTGGGCTTACGGCTTTAACAAACTCTATCTGATGATGGAGAAACAGCACAACCGCGGACAGGAAGGTGCCGGCATAGCCTCGGTGAGTCTGACCAACGTGCCTGGTACCGAGTATATGTTCCGCGAAAAAGCCGAGGGTAAGGATGCCATCACCGAGATATTCTCACGGGTGACAGAACAGATGAAGGGTGAACTGCTGATGGGGCACCTGCGCTACTCGACCACTGGCAAGAGCGGGCTGACATTCGTACATCCCTTTCTGCGACGCAACAACTGGCGGGCCAAGAACCTGTGTCTGTGCGGCAACTTCAACATGACCAACATCGACGAGGTGTTCCGCTTTCTGACGGCACAGGGACAATCGCCTCGCATCTACGGCGACTCTTATATCACACTTGAACTCATGGGCCACCGCCTGGACCGCGAGGTGGAACGGCTCTTCGCGGCTGCCAAGGAGCAAGGACTGGAGGGGCGCGCCGTCACCGACTATATTGACAACCACGTAGAGATGGCCAACGTGCTGAAGACCACCATGTGCCACTATGACGGTGGCTACGTCATGTGCGGACTGACGGGCAGTGGCGAGATGTTCAGCGTGCGCGACCCATGGGGCATCCGCCCCGCCTTCTGGTATCAAGACGACGAGGTCATCGCGCTGGCCAGCGAGCGCCCCGTATTGCAGACAACTTTCAACCTCCAGACGAAGGATATACATGAGTTGATGCCTGGCCAGGCACTCATCGTACACCGGAATGGCAAGATGGAGTTGGAACAGATTCTGCCTGCCCAGCAGCTAAGTGCTTGCAGCTTTGAGCGCATCTACTTCAGCCGTGGCTCCGACCGCGACATCTATCAAGAGCGCAAACGGCTGGGCGAACAGCTCACTCCCGCCATTATGAAAGCCATTAATGGAGATGTTGACAACACCGTATTCTCATATATCCCCAACACCGCCGAGGTGGCCTACTACGGCATGACCGACGGCTTCCGTAAGTTGCACAGTGACGTGCGCACAGAAAAAGTGGTGTGGAAAGATATCAAGCTACGCACCTTCATATCCACCAACAATGAGCGCAACGACCTGGCAGCCCACGTCTATGACATCAGCTACGGCTCACTGCGCCCTTACGAGGACAATCTCGTGATTATCGACGACAGCATAGTGCGCGGCACCACGCTGAAGGAGAGCATCTTCAAGATTCTGGACCGTCTGCACCCCAAGAAGATTGTCATGGTCAGTTCGTCACCACAGATTCGCTATCCCGACTACTACGGCATCGACATGGCCCGATTGGAGGAGTTCTGTGCTTTCCGTGCTACGATGGCGCTCATCGAGGAGCGTGGCCTGTGGCAGTTGGTCAACGATGTCTATCTGGCCTGCAAGCACAACCCTCAAGGCCAGAATCACGTGCGCATGCTCTATGCTCCCTTTAGCGTAGACGAAATTAACAGGAAAATGGTCGAGATGCTGCGCCCGGCCGACATGCAGGCACCCATCGAACTGGTGTTCCAGAGCATCGAGGGACTCCATAGGGCTTGTCCCGACCATCCTGGCGACTGGTATTTTACCGGCCATTACCCCACACCTGGCGGCACACGACTGTGCAACCAGGCTTTCGTCAACTATGTGGATGCAAAACAAAAGAAACAACAATAGAAGAATTATGAGAGAAGCAAAACTGATACTCCAGAATGGAACCGTGTTCTGTGGATGGTCGTTTGGCCACGAGGCTGAGACAACGGGCGAGGTCGTGTTCAACACGGCCATGACGGGCTATCCGGAGAGCCTGACCGACCCCAGCTATGCGGGTCAGATATTGGTGACCACCTTCCCGCTGATAGGCAATTATGGCGTACCCGACACCGGCCTGGGGAGCGATGGTCTGCCGTTGTCGATGGAGAGCGACCGCATCCACCCTAAGGCGCTGATAGTGGCAGACTACAGCGAGCACTACTCCCATTGGAATGCCAGGGAGTCGTTGGCTGCGTGGCTGAAGCGTGAGCAGATTCCTGCGATTACGGGGATTGACACGCGAAGGTTGACGAAACTGCTGCGTGAACACGGCGTGATGATGGGGCGCGTGGTGATAGAAGGAATTGCCATGGCATTGCAGCAAACGGGAGAAGACTACGGAAGTGTGAACTGGGTGGAGAAGGTGAGTTGCAAGGAGGTCATCCGCTACAATAAAGGCGCAGAGAGGAAAGTGGTACTCGTTGACTGCGGCGTCAAGGCTAACATCATCCGCTGCCTGATACGTCGAGGCGTGGAGGTGGTGCGCGTCCCATGGGACTACGACTTCAACCAATTGGACTTCGATGGTCTCTTTCTGGCCAATGGACCTGGCGACCCAGAACAGTGCGCCAAGACCGTTGCCCACATCCGCACGTTCCTGGCTGGCAAGGATGTCCGCCCCCTGATGGGCATCTGTCTTGGCAACCAACTGCTGGCACGTGCCGCTGGCGCCAAGACGTATAAGTTGAAATATGGCCACCGCTCTCACAACCAGCCCGTGCAGCAGGTAGGCACCACGCGCTGCTTCATTACCTCGCAGAACCACGGCTACGCTGTCGACGACTCGACGCTGCCTGCTGACTGGGAACCGCTCTTCGTCAACATGAACGACCACTCTAACGAGGGCATCCGCCATCAGGTGCATCCTTGGTTTTCTGCCCAGTTTCACCCCGAAGCCTGTTCAGGACCGACGGACACGGAATTCTTATTTGATGACTTTGTAAAAACGCTTGGATGATGAAAGACGTAAAGAAAGTACTGCTCCTGGGGTCAGGAGCATTGAAGATAGGACAGGCTGGCGAGTTCGACTATAGTGGCGCACAGGCATTGAAGGCACTGAAGGAGGAGGGCATCCACTCCGTGCTTATCAACCCCAACATTGCAACGGTGCAAACCTCGCAAAAAGATAAAGAGGTCAATACGGCTTCACAAGCCGTGGCCGACACCGTGTATTTCCAACCCGTGACGCCTGAGTTTGTGGAGCGCGTCATCGACAAGGAACGTCCCGACGGCATCCTGCTCAGCTTTGGCGGACAGACGGCCCTGAACTGTGGCGTAGAATTATATAAAAGAGGTGTACTCGACAAGTATGGCGTCCGTGTGCTGGGCACACCCGTCCAGGCCATCATCGACACGGAAGATCGCGACCTTTTTGTGCGCCGGCTCGACGAAATTGGCGTCAACACCATCAAGAGCGAAGCGTGCTCGACAGTGGAGGAGGTGCAACGGGCTGCCCATGCGTTGGGATTTCCCGTCATTCTGCGTGCGGCCTACGCCCTTGGCGGACTGGGCAGCGGTTTCTGCGACAACGAAGACGAATTGCTGGCACAGGCTGAAGAGGCGTTCTCGTTCTCGCCACAAGTGCTGGTGGAGAAGTCGCTGCGCGGCTGGAAGGAGATAGAATACGAGGTGGTGCGCGACCAGTATGACAACTGCATCACCGTCTGCAATATGGAGAACTTCGACCCGCTGGGCATCCATACTGGCGAGTCCATCGTCGTTGCTCCCAGCCAGACGCTTTCTAACAGCGAATACCACAAACTGCGCACGCTGGCCATCAAGATTATCCGTCACATCGGCATCGTGGGCGAGTGTAACGTGCAGTATGCCCTCGACCCCGACTCTGAGGACTACCGCGTCATAGAGGTCAACGCCCGTCTCAGCCGCTCGTCGGCACTGGCCAGCAAAGCCACGGGCTATCCGCTGGCCTTTGTTGCCGCCAAACTGGGATTGGGCTATGGACTCTTCGAACTGAAGAACGCCGTCACCCAAACGACGTCGGCATTCTTTGAACCGGCACTTGACTACGTTGTGGTCAAGATACCACGCTGGGACCTGACCAAGTTCCAAGGGGTAAAGCACGAGTTGGGCTCAGCCATGAAGAGTGTCGGCGAGGTGATGGCAGTGGGGCGCACCTTTGAGGAGTCACTGCAGAAGGGACTGCGCATGATAGGCCAGGGAATGCACGGATTCGTAGAAAACCATGAAATCAAAATCAAGGACATTGCTAAAGCCCTGCATGAGCCCACCGACATGCGCATCTTTGTCGTCTCCAAGGCGCTGCAGATAGGCTATAGCGTTGACCAGATACATGCGCTGACCAAGATAGACCGCTGGTTCCTGGAAAAGTTGCGCCACCTGGTCTGTGTCGATAGGCAGCTGCACGAGCTGTCGCACCTGTCAGAGATTTCTCAATGGATGGAGCCCACGGAGTTTACGGAGTACCTGCACTCGCCGGAGGTGTTCACCGTGTTGCGTGCTGCCAAGGTCTACGGCTTCTCAGACTTCCAGATAGCGCGTGCCATCGGGCTGGAACGGCGCATGAAGATGGAGCAGGCCGGGCTCACCGTCCGCCAGTGGCGCAAAAGCGTAGGCATCGTGCCCATCGTCAACCAGATTGACACGCTCGCCGCGGAATATCCTGCCCAGACCAACTACCTCTACCTCTCTTATCTTTAATTATCAATTGTCAATTATCAATTATCAATTAACAACATGTGTGGAATAGTAGCTATACTGAACGTGAAGGAACAGACGCCTGCGCTACGCGAGAAAGCGCTGAAGATGAGTCAGAAGATCCGCCATCGCGGACCAGACTGGAGTGGCATCTACTGTGGTGGCTCAGCCATACTCGCCCACGAGCGACTGAGCATTGTCGACCCAGAATCGGGTGGACAGCCGCTCTACTCGCCTGACCATAAACAGGTGCTGGCCGTCAACGGCGAAATCTATAATCACCAGGAACTGCGTCGCCGCTATGCCGGACAGTACGACTTCCTGACGGGCAGCGACTGTGAGGTCATCTTGGCACTCTACCAGGAGAAAGGCATCGACTTTTTCGAGGACCTCAGCGGCATCTTTGCCTTTGTGCTCTACGACGAGGAGCGCGACGAGTTTCTCATTGCTCGCGACCCCATCGGCGTCATACCTCTTTATATCGGTTATGATGCTGACGGCACTGTCTATGTAGCCAGTGAACTGAAAGCACTCGAAGGCCAGTGCGAGCGCTACGAGCCCTTCCCGCCGGGTCACTACTACTGGAGTGCTGACCCTGGTATGAAACGCTACTACCGCCGTGACTGGTTCGACTACGCCGCCGTAAAAGACAACACTGCCAGTGTTGAGGCTATCCACGATGCACTTGAGGGTGCGGTAAAACGCCAGCTGATGAGCGATGTCCCCTACGGCGTGCTGCTCTCCGGCGGACTTGACAGCAGCGTCATCTCGGCCATTGCCGAGAAGTTCTCTGAACACCGCATCGAAGACGACAGCAAGACCAAGGCCTACTGGCCCCGCCTGCACTCTTTCGCGGTAGGACTCAAAGGGGCTCCCGACCTGGCCAAGGCCCGGCTGGTAGCCAATCACATCGGCACCGTACACCACGAAATCAACTACACCATCCAAGAGGGTCTCGACGCCCTGCGCGACGTCATCTACTTCATCGAGACCTACGACGTCACCACCGTCCGCGCCTCTACGCCGATGTATCTATTGGCTCGCGTCATCAAGTCGATGGGCATCAAGATGGTACTCTCCGGCGAGGGGGCTGACGAGATCTTCGGAGGCTACCTTTACTTCCATAAGGCACCGTCGGCCCGTGACTTCCACGAAGAAACCGTGCGCAAGCTCTCCAAACTATACCTCTACGACTGTCTGCGTGCCAACAAGAGTCTGTCTGCCTGGGGTGTAGAGGGGCGCGTGCCCTTCCTCGACAAGGAATTCCTCGACGTGGCCATGCGCCTGAACCCCGCTGCCAAGATGTGTCCTGGCACTACCATCGAGAAGCAGATTGTGCGCCAGGCCTTTGCAGACCTGCTGCCTGCTGAGGTGGCGTGGCGGCAGAAGGAGCAGTTCTCCGACGGTGTTGGCTATTCCTGGATTGACACCCTGAAGGCCGTAACGACAGCAGCCGTTTCCGACGAACAGATGGCGCATGCTGCCGAGCGCTTCCCCATCAATCCGCCAAAGAACAAGGAAGAGTACTACTACCGCAGCATCTTTGCCGAGCACTTCCCTTCTGACTCTGCCGCACGCAGCGTGCCCTCAGAGGCCAGCGTTGCCTGTTCTACGGCCATCGCCTTGGAGTGGGATGCCGCCTTCAAAAATATGAATGACCCCTCAGGCCGTGCCGTCAAGGGCGTCCATGAAATGGCGTATTGACGGCAACGACGTTTCGATGTGGGCGCAAATTTGCGCCCACATTCCTTTGCCCCATTGCCGACTCCATGCTTATGATTGTAAGGAAAGTTCCGAATTTGAAATTGTCAACTTGTCAAGTTGTCAAAATGTCAATAAGCGTGGTTTTACTGTTACCTAAAAAATGGGAATTATATTAAATAGTATATATATTATACATAATATATATACTATTTATTTTTAGGTGTCTTTTTTTCTAGATACTCCCTAACACACTCAAAATGGCCCTTAATGACATTTTGACAATTTGACAACTTGACAAGTTGCTGGCAAGACAGGCACACCCGTGTAAGTTTTTCTTACTTTCTACACACGCCACACACACATTTCTTGGCGGAACTCTTGACAGTGGGTACCTTTTTTTTGTATCTTTGCAATGTAAAACGTAACGGCAGGGCGCCAAGCCGTTACCCTGCTACGGAGAGCCGTAACAGGATGAAGCTAAATAGGGGTAATGGAGAGCCTTTTGAGCTGTTGTCCAGAAAAAAAGGCTCTGCCGTCATCGGAAAGCAGTGCACCTCACCGTCTGATGCGGTATCATCGGAAAGCAGTGCACCTCACCGCCGGTTGCGGTATTCGGTGAGTCCCTGGCGGAGGAAGTCGATGTAGGCGTCAATGTCCTCGTCGTAGGCACGGCTGCCGGAGAGCAGACGCCCATTGCCGTCGAGCAGTACGTAGAAGGGCTGGGCATTGGCATGGAAGCGGTGGCTCTGCAGATAGCTCCACTTGGCGCCGATGGTGCGCAGGGTGTGGGTGCCTTGGTCGTCGGTGACCTCGATGGGTTCGGCCAGCGGCGTCTTGTCGTCGACGAAGAGGGAGACCAGTACGTAGTCCTTGGTCAGCAGGTCGGCCACACGGGGGTCTGTCCAGACGGCGGCTTCCATCTTGCGACAGTTGACGCAGCCAAAGCCGGTGAAGTCGACAAAGAGGGGTTTGCCCTCGGCACGGGCAGCAGCCAGACCCTGCTCAAAGTCGGTAAAGCGGGCCTCGACAACCTTGCTGTTGAGGTTGAAGTCCTGGGTGTTCATGGGGGGAGCAAAGGCGCTGACGGCCTTGCAGGGGGCTCCCCACAGACCGGGCACCATGTAGACGGCGAAGGCCAGCGACACCAGTCCGCCCATGATGCAGACCACGGGCATGGGGCGCTGCAACTCACCACCCACCTCGTCGCTTCTGAACTTGAGCCAGCCGCAGAGATAGGCACCCAGGAGGGCGAAGATGACAATCCACAGCGACAGGAACACCTCACGGTCCAGCAGGTGCCAGCCATAGGCAAGGTCGGCTACGGAGAGGAACTTCAGGGCGAAGGCCAGTTCGATGAATCCCAGCACTATCTTCAGCGTGTTCATCCACGAGCCTGACTTCGGGGTCTGCTTGAGCCACGAGGGGAAGAGGGCAAAGAGCGTAAAGGGCAGCGCTAAGGCTACGGCAAAGCCCAGCATGCCGAGGGCGGGTGCCAGCCAGTTGCCGCTGGTGGTGGTCTCTACGAGCAGCAGTCCGATGATGGGTGCCGTGCAGGAGAAGGATACTAGGACGAGGGTGAAGGCCATGAGGAAGATGCTGATGAGTCCGGTGGTCTCGGAGGCTTTGCTGTCGACGGCGTTGGCCCATCCCTCCGGCAGGCGTATCTCAAACCAGCCGAAGAACGACAGGGCAAAGACGACGAGCAGCAGGAAGAGCACGACGTTGAAGACAGCATTGGTGGACATGGCGTTGAGCGTGTCGGAACCGAACAGGGCGGTGACGAGCAGTCCCAGTGCCAAGTAGATGACGATGATGCTGCCACCATAGGTCAGGGCATCGCGGATGCCTTTGCGCTTATCGCTCTTGGCACGCTTCAGGAAGAAGCTGACGGTCATGGGAATGATGGGCCAGATGCAGGGCATGAGGACGGCCAGCAGACCGCCAACGAAGCCCATCAGCAGGATGTAGAGCAGGGAGTGGTCTGTCACCTTGTCGGCAGACGTCAGCAGGTCGTCGTCCTGGGGTGCGGCAAGTGTGGCAAAGTCGGAGGCTGCGGCGCTCGCGACGGAGTCTGCGGGGACTGGTGTCGGGGCGGCAGCGGCGGTGTCTGGTGTGGCTGTCGGTTCTGTAGCGGTTTGCTGGGCTGTGGCTGCTTCTGTTGCGCTCTGGGCTTCGGCAGGTTTAGCCGTTCCCTCGGTTTTGAACGCAACCTCAGTGGGTGGTAGGCACATCTCGTCGTTGCAGGCACCATACTCCAGGTAGCAGTCTATGGTGTAGTGGGGCTTGGTGAAACGTACGCGCTGCACGAACTGGGCTTGCCGCTCGAAGAAGCGCAACTCCATGCCGAACATCTTGTCGAACTGCTTGGTGACATGGCCGCGGGGCGTCAGTTTACCAACGGTCTCGACGCCTTCCATCTTCACCGTATTGAAGGTGGCAGAGATGGGGCCGTCGTCGCCCATCTCGGTGGAATAGACATGCCAGCCCTCGTCAATGGTAGCGGTAAACACGATTTCGCCTTCACCCCCCTTCAGTTGTTTGAGCTGAGAGGTGAAACGCACGGGGTTCACAATCTGTCCCTGGGCAATGAGTGCCAACAGGAGGAATTGGAAAAAGGTAATAAGTCGTTTCATTTTTGTGATGTTTTCTTAACGGTTACATGATAAAACCCTGCCGGCGCAACGTCTCCAGCAGTGTGGCTGACATGGCCTCGTTGTCCTGCTTGGTGTAGCGGATGTCAGTAAAAATCTGGGCCAGCGTCTCTTTGTGGTTCAGCTCGCAGAAGTGGCGGTTCTCTTCCAACTGTTCCTTGTGACGGTAATAGGTGTCGATGTCAGCAGGGCTGTAGTCGTGGTAGGTCTCGCTGTGTACGAAACTCTCCACGGGCAGACGGTCAGACTGTGCGGGAGCCTCGGCAGGCCAGCCTACGGTGAGCGTGGCAACGGGCATCACCAGACGGGGCAGCTGCAGCATGTCGATAATCTGTTGGGGCTGATAGACGGTGGTGCCCAGATAGCAGTAGCCCAGCCCCTCTTCGTCCATGAGGTTGCAGAGTGTCTGTGTAAAGAGTAGGGCGTCGATGGCCGCATTCTGGAAGGAGAGAAAGTTATCGTAGCCCGGCTGTGCCTGGCGCTCTTCGCACCAGCGCGTGGTGCGGTGGAAGTCGGCACAGATGGTTAGTACCACGGGAGCCTCGGTGACCATGGGTTGGTTGAAATGGGCTGGAGCCAGCCGCTGCTTCATCTGCTCGTCGCGAGTGACGACAACGGAGTAGAGCTGCAGATTGCCCATGGTCTGTGTGCGACTGGCTTCGCTGAAGAGGCGGTTCAGCAGCGCCTCGCTGACGGGCTGGGCGCTATATTTGCGTATGGTACGTCGTGTCATCAAGTTTTTCATGCTGCAAAATTACGAAATTAGTGAGAGAAATACAAAAGATATCGGGTTTTATTTATGTTACCCCCCCTGATTTCTGTGCTGTTGTCAGATAAACAGTTGGGCACCGTAGATGAGCACTACATAGCGTAAGAATTTTCCGATGGCTATGCTGGTCAGCGAAATGGGGATGTTGGCCCGCATGAGTCCGAGGACAATGGTGATGGCTGAGCCGAGAATGGGCAGGAAAGCAAAGAATCCCATCCACGCTCCGTGGCCGGCCATGAAGCGGGTGGCCTTGTCGAGGTCCTGCTGCTTGACGTGCAGGTATTGCTCTATCCACTCTATTCTGCCTTGTCGCCCTACGAAGTAGTTGAACATGCCGCCGGCTACGTTGCCGATGGTGCCATAGACGATGAGGCCCCACGGGTCGAGTCCGGCAGCCAGCAGTCCTGTCATCACCGCCTCGCTGGAGAAAGGAAAGAAGGAACCGGCAATGAAGGCCGTCAGCAGCATGCCCCAATAGCCGTAGCTGATCAGCAGAGAGATGAGAAAGTCCATAGATTATAAATGGTGAGCAGCAGTGTGACTGCGCTAAACAGCAGGAAGGTGAGATTGGTCTGCCTGGTGGAGGTCAGCGCAACGAAATGGGCTGCCAGTGGCGAAGTGTTGATAATCATGACGAGCAACATGGCGTTGAAATGCTGGGGCTGGAGCAGCAGTAACAACAGAGCCGCCAGGTTCATCCAGATGAAGAAGGCGAAATACATGCGGGTTCGTATCTTGTCCTGATAGCTCTTGCGAATGAAGTGGACACCACCAATGACGGCTGTCAGGATGACCAGGGCCAGCGTGAGCTTCTGGCTGGTGGTGACGCCATAGAAGTTGAAGGGCTCGCTGAAGTGGACCAATGCCGAGAAATGGTCGAGGGCCGGTGTAAAGTCTTGCCGGTAGGCGAGCCATACGCTGCCAAACCAATAGGGCGTAAACAGCCCCAATAGCGATGCTAACCAGGTGCGCCAGGACATGGACATGATGTTGGTGAACATGAGTATCCATAGAAGCGGCAGAAAGAAAAGCACATGGACATAGGCCACCGATGCCAGTCCGAAGCAGAGGAAGGCGTAGTAGGTGGGGCCGGCGGCTTCCTTGTCCTGATAGGTGGTAAAGAGCAGCAGTAGGAAGGCTGCCAGACATGTCATGGTGATGTCTTCGCGTAATGCAGGGAACAGAAAACAAGCACACGCCGTCAACGCCAGGAAGACGCTGCTCACCATGCGTGAGGAGATGCGCAGCAGGGCATTGACATTGTTGAGCTCAACCATGAGGTAGGTTGTCACGACGTAACAACCCAATTGCCACCACCAGCCGTTGTTCAGCATACCACACAAGAGCCACACCGCCAATGCGTAGGCGGCAGTGGCGGGTAGGGCCGTCTTGCTTTCGGCAATCCTGTTCTGAAGTAGTTTTTTCACCTCTACACTCTCAACTGTCAACTCTACAAGTCTGCTCCGATGTCGCGGCGGAAGTACTTGTCGGTGAACTGAATTTTCTGAGCCTCGGTGAACGACTTCTGCAGGGCTTCGGCCTTGTCGGTGCCGTAGGACGACACAGCAATGACACGGCCACCGTTGGTAACCACCTGACCCTCCTTCAGTGCGGTACCGGCATGGAAGACGATGCTGCCCTCCACTTGGTCAATGCCGCTGATGGGGTAGCCCTTTTGGTAGGCTTCCGGATAGCCTCCGCTGACCAGCATGACGCAGACGGCAGCACGCTCGTCGAAGACGGCAGGATGCTGGTCGAGATTGCCGGCAGCAACACCCTTGAAGAGGTCTACGATGTCTGACTTCAGGCGCAGCATGACGGTTTCCGTTTCGGGGTCACCCATGCGGCAGTTGTATTCGATGACGTAAGGCTCTGGCTGACCTGTCGGCGTATTGGTGCGGTTGATGAGTCCGAAGAAGATGAAGCCCTTGTAGTCTATGCCGTCAGCTTTCAGTCCCTCCACCGTGGGGCGTACGATGCGCTCTTCCACCTTCTGCATCCACTCCTTGGTGGCGAAGGGTACAGGCGACACGCTGCCCATGCCTCCGGTGTTAAGACCGGTGTCGTGCTCGCCGATGCGCTTATAGTCTTTGGCCTCAGGCAGTATCTGGTAGTGGTCGCCATCGGTGAGTATGAAGACGCTGCACTCGATGCCGCTCATAAACTCCTCGATAACCACCCGGCTGCTGGCATTGCCGAACATGCCGCCCAGCATCTCCTGCAGTTCCTGCTTGGCCTCGGCGAGTGTGGGCAGGATGAGCACGCCCTTGCCGGCACATAGTCCGTCGGCTTTCAGCACGTAGGGTGGCTGAAGCGTCTCCAGGAAGGCTAACCCTTCCTGCAGGTGCTCGCCGTCGAAGGTCTCGTAGCGTGCTGTGGGAATGTGGTGGCGCATCATGAACGACTTGGCAAAGTCTTTGGAGCCTTCCAGTACGGCACCGGCCTTGGACGGACCGATGACGGGGATGCGCTTGGTACGCTCGTCGGCCTTCATGTCGTCATAGATTCCTTTTACCAGTGGGTCTTCGGGTCCCACCACCACCATGTCTATCTGTTGCTCCACGCAGAACTGTTTGATGGCCTCGAAGTCGTCGGCCTTCATCGCTACGTTCTTTCCGCAGTTGCCGGTACCGGCGTTGCCCGGTGCGATAAACAATTGCTCACATTTCTTACTCTGTGAAATCTTCCATGCCAGTGCGTGCTCACGGCCGCCGCTGCCTAACAATAATATTCTCATGCTGTTATGTTGTTTCGTTGTTTTGGGATGATGATGTCTCGTTATAATTTTCCCTGGTCGCCCAGATAGCTGTCTTTGAAGCCCAGGAAGTAGAGCACGCCGTCCAGTCCGATGGTGTTGATGCTCTGTTTGGCATTGGCCACCACACGGGGCTTGGCGTGGAAGGCTATGCCCAGACCAGCCTCGGTAATCATGGGCAGGTCGTTGGCACCGTCGCCTACGGCGATGGTCTGTGCCAGGTTGACTTTCTCCACCTGGGCGATGAGCTTGAGCAGCTCGGCCTTGCGGTGGCCGTCGACAATCTCGCCGACATAGCGGCCGGTCAGTTTGCCGTCGTCGCCCACCTCCAGTTCGTTGGCGTAGACATAGTCGATGCCGTAGCGACGCTGCAGGTACTCGCCGAAGAAAGTGAAACCACCTGAGAGGATGGCAATCTTGTAGCCACACGTCTTGAGTACCCGCATCAGTCGGTCAACGCCCTCGGTGATGGGCAGGTGTTCGGCAATGTCCTGCATGACGCTGACGTCCAGTCCTTTCAGCAAGGCCACACGGCGGGTAAAGCTCTCCTTGAAGTCTATCTCGCCGCGCATGGCACTCTCGGTGATGGCCCTGACCTGGTCGCCCACGCCGTTGCGCTCGGCTAGTTCGTCGATGCACTCCGTCTGGATGAGCGTGGAGTCCATGTCGAAGCAGATGAGCCTGCGCATGCGCCGGAACATGTCGTCACGCTGGAAAGAGAAGTCTATCTCCATCTCGCTGGACAGTTTCATCAGCTTGCGCTGCATCTCCTGACGGTTGACGGGCTCGCCACGCAGCGAGAACTGGATGCAGGCACGGGTATGCTTGTCGAGTTGCTTGATGCTCTTGCGTCCCGTCAGTCGCAGAATACTGTCGATGTTCAGCCCCTGGTCAGCCAGGATGCGGGTGGCAGCCTCTATCTGGCGTGCCGACAGTTGGCGGCCCAGTACCATCAGAATGTAGCGGTTCTTGCCCTGATGCCCCACCCAGTCTTCATACTCGTCGTCGCTGATAGGCGAGAAACCGATGTTGACACCCAGTTCGGTGGCCTTGAACAGCAATTCCTTCATGGCCAGTCCGGACTTCATCTCGTCCATACGGATCAAGATGCCGAGTGACAAAGTGCTGTGAATGTCGGCCTGGCCGATGTCGAGAATCTGGGCATCGTATCTGGCCAGAATGCCCATGACGGAGGCCGTCAGTCCGGGACGGTCCTGGCCGGTGATGCGTACTAATATCTGTTCTTCTTTCATAGTCAGCTAATTGTCAGAAGTCGGTAATTGGTTATTTCAAGTAGTCTTCAAAATACTGTGTGATGCGCTCGTGCAGGTGGACACTGGCGTGGCCCCGCATGTTGTGCTCTTCGCCGGGATAGGCAAAGAAGTCGGGCTGTGTGCCAGCCTTAATGCAGGCATCGAGAAACGAGAGGCATTGCTGGGGAACGACGGTGGGGTCGTTGTAGCCGGTGATGATTTGCAGCTTGCCCTTCAGATTCTTAGCCTTGTCGATAAGGCTGCTCTTAGCATAGCCCTCAGGGTTGTTTTGTGGCGTACCCATATAGCGCTCACCATACATCACCTCGTACCATTTCCAGTCGATGACCGGACCACCGGCAACACCCACCTTGAAGACGTCGGGGTAGTTGAGCATGAGTGTGATAGTCATAAAACCGCCAAATGACCAGCCGTGAACACCCAGGCGGTTCATGTCCACATAGGGCAGCGTCTTCAGGTAGTCCACACCCTTCATCTGGTCTTGCATCTCGATTTGTCCCAACTGGTGGAAGGTGGCCTGTTCGAAGTCGCGGCCACGATGCTGGCTGCCACGGTTGTCGAGAATGAAGACGATGTAGCCCTTCTGGGCCATATACGTTTCCCAAGAGCGACTTGCCCAGTGCCATGATGCCTGCACGTTGTTGGCGTGCGGGCCACCATAGACATAGACTACGGTGGGATATTTTTTGTCAGGATTGAAGTCGGCAGGCTTCACCATGCGGTAGTAGAGGTCGGTCTGGCCGTCAGCCGCCTTGATGCTGCCACACTCGAAGACGGGTGTCTGGTAACCCTCCCACGGGTCTGCTGCCTCCAGCAGGTGGAGTGGGGTGGCTTTAGGCGCTTTGCAGACATCCACCAGGTCGATGACGCGTGGCCTCGTTGGTGTGGAGTATTTGTCTATCAGGTAGTTGCCGGATGGTGACAGCGTGGCTTGGTGTACGCCGTCAACAGTTTCCAGCTGTTTTATTTCGCCCTTCATGCTGACACTGTAGAGGCGGTGGTGCAAGGGGTGTTCCTTATTGGCTTTGAAGATGACGGCCTTCTGTTTCAAGTTGAACCCTATCAGTTCCATTACCACCCAGGGACCCTTGGTGAGCTGGCTAAGCAGTTTTCCATCCTTATTGTATAGGTATAGATGGTTGTAGCCGTCGCGCTGACTCTGCATGATGAACTTGCTGTCGTCCCACGGCAGAAACTGTATGGGCTGCAAGGGCTCCACATACTTGTCGCTGGTCTCCCGGTAGAGTTCGGCTATGCGCTGTCCAGTCTTGGCATCGTAGCTGACAAGTCGGCAGTCGTTCTGTCTGCGGTTCAGCTCAAAGAGATAGACGGTGTTGCCGTCAGGACTCCACGCTATGTTAGTGAAGTATACTGGGCGCGGGTCGGCCACCGAATCGCCGAGCACGCTGCCCATGGGTGTCTTGAGATAAATTGTCTTGTCGGTAGTCAGGTCATAGACACCCACCGTCACCTGATGGCTGGTCATGCCAGCCATGGGGTATTTGTCGGGTTCGTAGGTGGCCTCACGAGGGAAGATGTCTACCTGCGGATAGTCGGCTACCATGCTTTGGTCCATGCGGTAGAAGGCTAGTCGCTGACCATCGGGGCTCCAGAAGGTTCCCTTCATAATGCCAAACTCATTGCGGTGCACTGCCTGGCCATAGACGATTTCACGGCTGCCGTCGGTGGTCAGCTGGTGCTTTCTGCCCTCAGCGTCGACTACATACAACTGGTGCTCGTCAACATAGGCCGTAGCCTTGGAGCAGCTGTTCCAGTCGTTGGCCGTCTGGCCGGAGATGCTGTCTTGCCAAACTACTTCGTGCTTCTTGAAGTCCACCAATATAAATGCCCGCCTGTTGCCCAGCGCCACCAGTGGCTTGTCGGCATAGGGGAAGGTGGCATTCATCAGGTGGCGCACGAATCTGTCATCGTCGCTCTGAATCCATTGGTTTACTTGCTCAAGGGTAAAGAGCAGCGACTCCTTGCCCGTCTTCTTGTCAACGAGGTAGCACTCCTCTACGTCGGTACGTACCAGTTGGTCGCCCCACCAGGTGAGCCACTTGTTCTGTGGCTGCATATTGTGATAGTTGTTGCCGCCAAAGTTGAGGTCTTCGAGGGTAAAAAGCCGTTCTTGGCTGGCGGTGCGTGGTGCGGTTGTATCTTGTGCTGACATCTGCAGTGACAGGATGAGTAGAGGCAGTAGTGACTTAATCTTCATCATCGCGGAAACGTCGGTTGTTCTTCTTAAAAGGTTTCTCTGACTTGAAGCCCTGTCCGCGGCGCCCGTTCTTGAAATTCTTAGCACCCTTGTCTTTGGAGCCTCTTTCCTTGAAGTCCCTGTCCTTGAAGTCTCTGTCGCCTCTGAAGTCTCTGCTGTCTCTGCCGTTTCTGGACTCTCTGGCTTCATAAGTTTTTTTAGCCTCTTTACGTTCCAAGGAGTGAAACTTGAAGTTGCGGATGTCGGCACCGGCATTCTCTTCCTGTTCGTCAAGGCGTTTCTTGAACTCGCGGTTCTGTCTGAAGCGGCGCTTCTCAGCCATTTGGCGCTTCTCTTCCTCGGTTTTGACGACACCGCCTTCTTCACGGAAGACGCTCATCTTGCCGTCAAACATCTGGTATTTTCGGAACTCGCACTCCAGTGAACCATTGTAAAGCGGAATCTTGATAGAGGGCTTTAGGCCAATTTGCTCGAAACACTCCTCGCGATAGGACAGTATCCAGGCGTCGTTGCCCGTGAACTCGTGTTTCAGTCGCTCGCCAATCATCTTGTATGTGCCCAGCAGGTCTGGCGTTGAGATGCGCTCGCCGTAAGGCGGATTGGTGACGATGATGCTCTTCTCTTTGGGATGGGTGAAGTCTTTGAAGTCGCGCTCCTCTACGGTGATGTCGCTGGTCAGTCCGGCTGCTCTGGCATTCAGCCGTGCCGTATTAACCGCTTTGATGTCTACGTCGTAGCCATAGATATGGTGGTGGAACTCGCGTTCCTGTGAGTCGTCATTATATATCTTGTCGAAAAGGTCGGGGTCGAAGTCGGGCCATTTCTCAAAGGCAAACTCCTTGCGGAACAAACCGGGAGCCATGTTGTGGGCAATGAGCGCTGCCTCGATGAGCAGTGTTCCTGAACCACACATGGGGTCAATGAAGTCTGTATCGCCCTGCCAGCCCGTCATCAATATCATGCCTGCTGCCAGTACTTCGTTGAGTGGTGCTTCGACAGACTCCTGGCGATAGCCGCGACGGTGAAGTGACTCGCCACTGGAGTCCAGACAGAGTGTGCACTGGTCCTCGGCAATATGAATGTGCAGGCGGATGTCCGGGTTGCTGATACTGATGTTGGGGCGCTTGCCGGTACGCTCGCGAAACTGGTCGACGATGGCGTCCTTCACCTTGTAGGCCACGAACTTAGAGTGGCGGAACTCTTCGGAGAATACCACTGAGTCGACGGCAAAGGTTTTTTCCAGAGAGAGGTATTCACTCCAGTCAATATCTTTGATGCCTTCGTAGACATCGTCAGCTGACAGTGCACGGAAATGCTTGATGGGTTTGAGAATACGTATGGCGGTGTGTAACTGAAAATTGGCCCGATACAAGAGCTCCATGTCACCTCTGAAAGATACCATTCGACGTCCTATTTGTACGTCGCTTGCGCCCAGTTGCGTTAACTCCTTCGCTAAGACAGGCTCTAAGCCCATAAAGGTCTTGGCGATGATCTCAAATTGTTGTGCCATTATTTATAATAGGTATATTTGTGGTGCAAAGGTAGTGTAAACGGAGCGAAAAACCAAAGAAAATTGCCTTTTTCTTTGGTTTTCCGATTCTTTTTCGTAACTTTGCGCAATCATAAGTGCTTAGCCGGATGAACACAGTAGAATTACTTTTCCTCTTGACACTTGCCGACTTGATGCAATTGGACATCCTGTTTTGGGTGTTGTCACTTGTTTTGGTGGCATTGCTGACGCTTCATCTGCTGTGGCAGAGACGGCAGCACAAGAATCTGGTGGCAGAACTGGCTATGCTGGAGACTGTGGAACGTCGTACCATAGAGTATGACCTCGTTCTAAAGGCTATGAAGCTGGCTATTTGGCATATCGACGTCAAGAAACGCACCATCACTTACGACAGTGACTACCGTGACGTACTGGATATACCCACTATTCCGCCGGGAGCCGACGTAGAACTGTTTTGCAACATTCTGGTGGCGGAAGACAAAGAGCGTATAAAAGCACGCATGAAGGATTTGATGGAGGGACGTGTTGATCTGGTCCATGAGCAATATCGAGCCCTCTCACCTTTAGACAATAGCATTACTTGGGGAGAAACCCATGCCGTCATTGACCGTCGTGACGCAGAAGGGCATCCGCTGACAATCGTCGGAACCTCCATGCGCATTGACAAACAGAAAGAGATTGAGGCAGCACTGATTGATGCCCGCAATAAGGCTGAAGAGAGTGATAGGCTGAAAACGGCATTTCTGGCCAATATCAGCCATGAAGTGCGCACACCGCTGAATGCCATCGTCGGATTCAGTGAGGTGCTGGCAGCTGGTCAGTTGTCTGCCGAAGAATGTACCCAGTTACATGGACTGATACGTCAGAACAACGTACGTCTGTTGCACCTCTTTGAGGATATGGTCAACATGTCACGACTGGATGCCGGCGGAGAGTCGTTGACGATGACATGTTTCAATATTAACAATCTGTTGCAAGAACTGGTAAAAAAATATGCACCGGAGGCAGCGGAGAAGAATCTCTCTCTGGAGACGAGTCACCAAGGGGAAGACGTGGAACTCCGTACAGACAGGAATTGCCTGACGCAAATATTGAGTCACTATATAGACAACGCGTTGAAATTCACCGATAAGGGTTGCGTATCCGTTGGCTTTAACCTTCAAATCGGAAACGTACGCTTGTGGGTGAGGGATACTGGAAGAGGCATTGAGCCAGAGTTCTGTGGTGACAAGATTTTTGAGCGTTTTGTGAAAGTTGATGAATTTGAACAGGGGACAGGTCTTGGCCTGAGCATCTGCCGCAGTCTGGCACTTAAGCTGGGTGGTAAGGTAGGTATGGAATCAGAAGTCGGACATGGCTCACTTTTCTGGGTTGACGTACCCTACAAATGAATAGAATTAGGATTATAGGTTTGGTGCACAATAGCATGAGGATTATAACGTTGTTGTTACTGCTGATGGCTCTTTTACCCATTCGGGCACAAAAGACAGTCAGTGGACGCGTTGTTGACGAGGCAACAGGCGAGGGCATTGGTTTCGCCAGTGTGAGATATAAGGGAGTAAATCTGGCTGCCATCACCGACCCCCAAGGACGTTTCTCTATCCGCCTGCTTGGTGGTAAACGGCTGACGGTCAGTGTGCTGGGTTATAAGACGCGCGTCGTAGACGTGTCTGATGACAGCGAGAAGCTATTCATCTCGTTGCGTCAGGATACCAAGGCACTGAAAGAAGTGACGGTAAAGAAAAAACGTACACGCTACAGCAGGAAGAACAATCCGGCTGTAGAGTTGATGAAGCGTGTCATCGCCAATAAGAAACAGACCAACCTGGCTTTGCGCAACTATTACCAGTACCAGAAGTATCAGAAGCTGACGTTGGCCCTCAACGACGTTAATCCGCAGGTGCTGGCCAATCCGAAACTGAGTAAGTTTCCCTGGCTGCTCAAACAAGTGGAGACCAACGAACTGACGGGAAAGCTGATTCTGCCGATCAGCGTCGACGAGACGGTGACACAGCAGGTCTACCGCCGCCAGCCACACGACGAGAAAAGCATAGTCAAAGGTCAGCGTTCATCTGGCATCAATGACTTCTTCCAGACGGGCGAGATTCTTAATACCGTTACCAAGGACGTCTTTACCGATATTAATATCTATGACGACCAGGTACGCATCTTGCAGCATCCCTTCATGTCGCCTATTAGCGACGGTGCTATCTCGTTTTACCGGTTTTATATAGAGGATACGCTGACCGTCGGGCGTGACAGTTGCATACACTTGCACTTCCTGCCTAACAACCAGCAGGACTTCGGTTTCCGTGGCGACCTGTATGTGCTGAAAGACTCGTCGTGCCAGGTGAAGCGCTGTGAACTGATATTGCCCAACCAGACTGACGTCAACTTTGTGGAGAATCTGAAACTGGTGCAGGAGTTCAGTCCGTTGCCTACCGGTGAGTGGGTGTTGACGGTAGACGACATGATTGTCGAGATGGCTCTCTTTGACTTTGTGCAGAAGGGCGTTGCCATCAAGTCTACACGATTATCAGACTATTCTTTCGACGCGATTCCGCGCCAGCTGTTCCGCGGAAAAGCCAAAACCGCTGTTGACCCTGACGCCGAGATGCAGGACGACAACTTCTGGCAGGAACACCGCAAAATAGCACTGACAAAGAGTGAGAACTCCATGGACGACTTCCTTAGCGGCATGCAGTCTACGGGCGGGTTCAAATACGTGCTCGGCGTACTGAAAATCCTGATGGAGAATTATATAGAGACTGGCAAGAACAGTAAGGTGGACATTGGTCCCGTGACCTCCATGATTAGCAGTAACTTTATTGACGGACTGCGTACCCGCCTTGGTGCGCAAACCACTGCCAATCTTAGTCGCCATTTGTTTTGGAAGGGGTATGTCGCCCGTGGGTGGAAAAGCAAGAAGACCTATTATAGCAGTGAAGTGACGTGGTCGCTTAACAAGAAGAAGTACTTGCCCAACGAGTTTCCCAAACGTAATATTTCGTTTCTTTCCACCTACGATGTGATGTCTCCCTCTGACAAGTTTCTCAGTTCTGATAAGGATAATGTCTTTACTGCGTGGAAGTGGGCGGAGGCCGACAAGATGATGTTCTATCACCGGCAGAAACTGACCTTCGAGCGTGAGGAACAATGGGGACTGCGCATGTTGTTCAGCATCAAGGCTGAAGAGAATGAGGCAGCCGGTAAGATGACGTTCTTGCCACTGTGTTCTGCAACTCCTGTCACATTCCGCACTACGGAGTTGCGGGCTGAAATAGAGTATAGTCCCGGAGCGCTGTATGTCAACTCCAAAATGAGGCGCCACAAGGTCAACCGTGAGGCTCCTATCATCACCGTCAGTCATACTGCCGGCATCAAGGGATTCTTGGGAGGCGACTATGACTATCATTATACCGAGGCCAGCATCTTCAAGCGTTTCTGGTTTGGCTCATGGGGACGTATAGACCTCTTTACCAAAGCCGGCGTACAGTGGAGCCAGGTGCCCTTCCCGTTGTTGTGTATGCCCGCAGCTAATCTCTCCTATTTTAGCCATAAGCAGATGTTCAACCTCATTAATAATATGGAGTTCATGAACGACCGCTTTGTCAGCGTAGACTTCAACTGGGACATGCAGGGAAAAATCTTCAACCGTATTCCGCTGATCCGGCGGCTCCACTGGCGTGAATATATCGGTGCGAAGATGTTGTGGGGCGCACTCTCTGACAAGAATAATCCTTATCTGGAACGTAATGCTGGCAGCAGGGTGCTGATGGCATTCCCCGAACATGCACGCATGATGAATCCGGACATTCCCTATTGGGAGATATCGTTGGGCATCCGCAGCATCTTCCGCTTCTTCCAGGTGGAGTATGTGCGTCGCATGAACTACAACGAAGACCGCTTCGGTCCCAAAAACAGCGTACGTCTTGGCTTTACGCTGATGTTCTGAATAGAAGTGAGGGAAACAAAAAAGACCAAGAGTATCTCACGACATCCTTGGCCTTTGCTTCTAACTAACTTATTATCAACTATTCATTACTCATTCTGTTTTCTGGTGCAAAGATACGTATAATATGTGTATGTTGTAGTAAAAAACTAGAAAAAAAACACGTAAACGTTTGCGATTTTGCGTGTAAATGATTACCTTTGCGGTGACTAAGAACTATTATCACCTATGAATAATCAACGGCAGCACCGCATCTCCCTGAAAGACTTGGCTAAAGAGCTGGGAGTCAGCATCGCTACAGTCAGTCGTGCTTTGCGCAACTCACCAGAGATTGGCGCCGAGATGCAGCAACGTGTCAAAGACCTTGCCAAAAAGTTAAACTACAGGCCCAATCCCTTTGCGCAGAGTTTGCGTAAAGAAGCTCCCAAGGTGATTGGCGTCGTCGTGCCCAATTTGGTAACCCACTATTATGCCGCTGTACTCGACGGCATAGAGGATGAGGCACACCGTGCAGGTTACAGTATCATCAGTGCCAATAGCCATGAGTGTTTTGAAGATGAATCCCAGGCCATCGACAACTTTATCAGCATGCACGTAGAGGGCATTATTGCCTGTCTTGCACAAGGAACAACGGACTATCGCCATTTTGAAGAAATTGCCGAGATGGGCATTCCGCTGGTATTCTTTGGACGCACCTGTCTGGCCGACAGGTTCTCGTCAGTAACGGCCAATGGTGACGAAGCCGCACAGATGGCTACCCAGCACCTGATAGACACAGGTAGCCGGCGTATAGCTTTCTTGGGCGGACCCAACCATTTGGATATGGTGCGGCGCCGCAAACATGGCTATCTGGAAGCCTTGCGTGACAATAAACTGCCCATTGACCGCGAATTGGTGGTGTGTGACAAGATAGATTACGACATAGCGCTTAGAAATGCTGAGCAATTGCTGTGCCGTCCAGACCGTCCGGATGCCATTTTAGCCTTTAATGATATCATCACATTTGCTGCGTTTACGGCTATCAAGAACTGTAAGTTACGTATTCCTGACGATGTAGCGCTGATAGGTTTTACCGACGATATCCATGCCGCCTATGTCACTCCACGCATGTCAGCTATCGTCGACCAGTCTCACGAGATGGGCGTTACGGCCTGTCAGTTGTTGCTGAAGAATATACAGGGCGACAAAAAAGTCTATAAGAAAATCGTGCCACAGCAGTTGGTTATTCGTGACACCTCAGCTAAAGAGATGAAATAATATTTGTTGCATCATGAGAAAAGCACTATGTACCTTATTCTTTATGGTATTGTTGGCTATAGACTTGGAAGCAGCAATACCCGATATGAAATTTCGCCGTCTTGACAGCCAAGACGGTTTGTCCAACTCGCAGGTTAACTGCATCTTTCGTGACTCGCGTGGCAATGTGTGGCTGGGCACGGCTTATGGGTTGAACCGCTACGACGGCTACCGCATCAAGACGTTTTATTCGAACAAACGTGACACAACCTCCATGCGCGACAACTATACAGACGAGATTATGGAGGCCTATGACGGCAAACTGTGGTTGAAACAAGGCATGAACTACTGCGTTTACGACCCGGTGACGGAATCATTTGAACGCAACATTGGCACTGTGCTCTCTAAATTTGGCATTCCCAATGGTGTGGAGCGTCTCTACATCGACTGCAAGCAGCGCTTCTGGGTAAAGGTCTATGAGGATGGTATCTATTGTTACGACCCGAAGACCAAAAAGTTGTCGCACATCAAGCGTGGCTACGAGTTGGGCCAACTCAACCCCGACTACGGACTTTCGTGTTTCTCCAGCTATGGCGATAAAGTGGTGTTAAGCACTTTCCAGGGCGAAATCATCATGATGAATGGTGAGAGGGGCGTCATAGAGTGGGAGAGTAAGTGGATTCGCGACCATGGTGGTCCGCGTAACCAGGACTATAAGATTTTTGTAGACCAACAGTATAATCTCTGGGTCACCTCCGTGGGCAATACCTATGTCTACATTGCCCGTGAGCAGCGCTGGTATCAGTCTTTGTCGGACTTGCTGAAAGCTCGTCACTTTGAGAACGTACCCCAAAATCTGCAGATATGGGATGTCAAGGCAGACCGTCGTGGCTGGCTATGGGTGGCCACTGACCACGACGGCTTGTTTGTTATCAATCTGAAAAAACGCGAGTATCGGCAATTCCTGAGCAACAAGTACGACCAGACTACACTTTCTGACAATACACCCAAACACATTTACGTAGACCGTTCGGGCAGTGTGTGGATAGGTACCTACAAGAACGGTGTCAACCAGTACGTAGAGGGTGTGGCCAGTTTGAAGAGTGTCGAGTTGGGCGACATTAATACCGTCTGTGAAGACCGCTATGGCAACTACTGGTTAGGTACTAATGACCAAGGTATACTGGTCTATGACCCAAAGGTTGGCCAAGTAGTCCATCAGTTTACCACTCAGAACAGCGCCCTGAGTTCTAATATCATGGTGGGTTCCTGTTATGCCAGCGACGGTAGCATCTGGTTTGGCTCATACAATGGCGGACTGGTGCGCTGCATTCCTTCGACATCCGACGCTACTGATGCTACCATCGTCAATTATCGTTCTGAGCAAGGCACCGGTTTGGCCATCAATAATGTGTGGAGTGTCACGGAAGACCGCTGGCACCGCATCTGGTTGGCTACGCTGGGTGGCGGCATACAGATGCTTGACTTGAAGACCGGCAGGTTCCGCACATGGAATACTAACAATACGAAACTCCCCAGCAACTATTTGACGTCTGTCTGGTGGATGAAGAAAGGTTGGCTGATGGTAGGCTCCAGTTGGTATTACTGCCTTGTCAATCCCGTCACGGGCAAACTTATCAATCGTGACATTCCTGATGACCCTAATGTGGCGTCAAATACTGCCACTACCGTCTGTGCCGTGGAAGATAGTCGCGGACTCATATGGCAGGGGTCTACCTCAGGAGCTGCCGTCCATGACCCACAGACAAAACGTGTCTACCTGTTAGACATGACCAAAGGACTGATGGGCTCCAGTGTGTGCTCTATCGTGGAAGACCAGAGCCATGCCATGTGGGTAGTCACTGATCATGGCGTCTCGAAGGTCATCCTTGAACGGCAGCCTGACTGCACCTGGCAGTTTACTGTGCGCAGCTACACCAGCAGCGACGGTTTGCAGCGCGGCACCTATAACCAGCGCTCAGCCCATCTGACGCGTAGTGGCATTTTGCTTGTCGGTGGTCAGGGCGGTTTAGATATCATTAATACCAAGAGTCTCTCCGGTGTGCGTAGCAAGGAGCATCCGATATTCAGCGGTCTGCAGCTGTTTGATGTTGACGTGCCTGTCGGCAAGGAGATTAATGGCCGCGTTATTCTTGATGAGGCACTCAATATTTGTCGTGACATCACGTTGCGATTCAGTGATCAGTTTACCATCCAACTGGGCAGCGATGCCGGCACTGTCAACAACTCCAAGCGCTTTGTTTACAAGTTGGAGGGCTTTAACGATAACTGGGTGAAGACGTCCGAACTGAATCCGAACATCACCTATAACTCGCTGCGTGCGGGGTCTTACACCTTGTATGTCAGGATGCTCAACGACGACGGAACCATTGGCGAGGAAGAGGCTTCCATGGACATCACTATCATTCCTCCTCTTTGGCGTAAGCGGTGGGCCATCCTTCTGTATATGTTGGTCATTGCCTGCTTAGCGCTCTTGTGGCGTCGATGGTACATGAAACGCCAGAACCGACGCATGGAGACGGAGTCTGTACGCCGTGAGCTGGAGAAACGCCAGTGGATGAACGAGGTGCGCATGAAGATGAAGAAAGAACGCGACGAGCAACTCGCTGCTACTACTGACGCCCATACCGGCAGTGGAACGCCAGCTGAGGACCCCTTGCAGCTGGTGGCCCACCGTCATGTCAGCGACATCGTGAGCTATCTGCGACGCTTCTGCGATGACTACATTTCTCCTGATACTGATAAGTCGGTGAAGGTAAACTTCGTGTCGCCCCTGCCCACACTGGACGCTGAGTATGACGGTGACCTGTTGGCTGAAGGCTTGCGGATATTGTTCAACAACTCGGTGCTCTTTGCCCACGAGAATTGCCTGATCAGCTTGGGCGTGGTACGCCAGCAGGACGGCCATGTGCAGATTCAGGTGGCCGACAACGGCATCGGCATCAAGGACGAGTACAAGGAGCACGCCTTCGACCCGATGGAAGACGGAGAGGGCATCGGACTGGACCGCGTGAAGGCTATCGTGGATGCACATGAGGGTACTATCCGTATCGAGGATAACCCCGGTGGCGGCACCATCTTCATCATCACACTGCCGCCTGCGGAGGAGATAGAGGATGCCGTACTGTTAGATGACTGACAATAACCAAAACAAACATACAAGACGCATGAAACATTTGAGAGCAATGACAGCGGGAGTG
Source organism: uncultured Bacteroidales bacterium (assembly GCA_902760315.1). Classification (GTDB taxonomy): domain Bacteria; phylum Bacteroidota; class Bacteroidia; order Bacteroidales; family Bacteroidaceae; genus Prevotella. The sequence goes on from CACWFV010000002.1 coordinate 41,274, forward strand.
CTGTCAATGGTAGCATCGCTGATGATGGCTGCCGACTATACCGTGAACGGTCAGTATATCACTATTCCAGTTGGTCAGCCACAGGCTGATGGCGCCAAGGTGGTTCGCCTGCAAGTGGTGACGGACAATATTATCCGTGTACAGGCTACGTCGGAGGCAGAACTGCCTGTGAAACAGAGCCTCATTATCGTCAAGCAGACTGCCAAGCCAAAGTTCGAGGTGACTGACGGCGAGCTGCTGCGCGTCAAGGCTGCAAATATCGAGGCGCGTGTCGACAAGCAGACTGGCCGCGTCATGTTCTACGACGCTGCTGGCAAACTCATCATCCGTGAGGCTGAGCAGGGCAAGAGTTTCAAGTCTTTCCGCGTGCCTGATCGCGAGATAGGAGTCGATGTAGCCAGAGTTTCAGAGTCTCAGCGTAACGGACTGTCTTGGCACCTCAGGTTTGACGGCAATCCGGGCCACCTCTACGGATTGGGTCAGCACCAGTCGGAAGAGTTGGACATGTATGATAAGAACGAGGACCTTTTCCAGTATAACACAAAGGTCAGCGTACCCTTTGTGCTATCTTCTAAGAACTATGGTGTCTTGTGGGATGCTTATTCTTACGGACGCTTCGGTAATCCTGACGACTACCAACAGCTGAATCGCATCTTCAAACTTTATGATAAGAAAGGTGCGGAAGGCCACCTGACTGGTACCTATACCGACAAGGACGGTAAGACACTGGTGCGCCAAGAGGACTCGCTCTATTACGAGTTCGACACGCCGGAGAAGTCTTTGCTGGCACAGCAGACGGAACCTGGCGGCATCAAGAATCTCCCCAAGGGCTTTGTGCTCAACGGCGCACAGGTGGTCTACGAGGGATTTATCGAACCCAACGTGACCTCTCGCTTCAACTTCATCCTCTACTATGCCGGTTATGTCAAGGTGTATATCGGTGGCGAGGAGGTGGTGCCCGAACGTTGGCGCACGGCATGGAACCCCAATGCATATAAATTCCAGAAACAACTGGTGCGTGGCCGTCGCTACCAGTTGCGCGTTGAGTGGAAACCCGACGGCTGGGTCAGCTACTGCGGACTGCGAGCCTCTGTGCACAGCCGCCAGCAAAACCGGTTGAGCATCTGGACCGAGATGGCACGTGACATGGACTATTACTTCATTGCCGGCCGCAATGCTGACGAAATCATCTCCGGCTATCGCACGCTGACGGGCAAGGCACCCGTCTATCCCAAGTGGGCGCTGGGCTTCTGGCAGAGTCGTGAGCGCTACAAGACGAGTGCCGAGATTGAGGAAACACTCAGCGAGTTCCGCCGCCGTCAGATACCCGTCGACAACATCGTCCAGGACTGGAACTACTGGCCTGAGGACCAGTGGGGCTCCCATCAGTTCGAGTCGTCGCGCTTCCCCAATCCGCAGGCCATGCTCGACAGCATTCACCAGATGGGTGGCCGCTTCATGATTTCGGTTTGGCCTAAGTTCTATTGTAACACCGATAACTACAAAGAACTGGACAAGAACGGCTGGATGTACCACCAGGCTGTTACCGACGATATCCACGACTGGGTAGGTCCTGGCTATGTGGGCTCTTTCTATGACGCTTATAGTGCCGGAGCGCGCAAAATGTTCTGGCGACAGATGAACGACAACCTCTATGCTAAATATAAATATGGTATTGACGCGTGGTGGATGGATGCCTCTGAGCCTAACGTCCGCGACTGCACACCCATGTGGTATCGCAAGGCACTCTGCGGACCCACGGCGCTGGGTACCGCTACCGAGTATTTCAATGCTTATAGCATCGTTAATGCCGACGCCATCTATAACGGACAGCGCTCCGTTAATCCCAACCAGCGTGTGTTTCTGCTGACGCGCAGCGGTTTTGCCGGCGAGCAGCGCTACAGCACAGCAACATGGAGCGGCGACATTGGTACGCGCTGGGAGGACATGCGCGCCCAGATGACGGCAGGCCTCAACTACTCCATGTCAGGACTGCCCTTCTGGGGCATGGATCAGGGTGGATTCTGTGTTGAGAACCGTTATGTTGAGGCTCAGCAATTCTTCGACCGTACTGGTCAGGAGAATGAGGACCTCCGTGAGTGGCGCGAGTTGCAGGCCCGCTGGAGCCAGTTTGGTGCCTTCATTCCGCTGTTCCGCGTTCATGGCCAGTGGCCGTTGCGCGAAATCTGGAATATCGCTCCCGACACCCATCCAGCCTACCAGTCGTTTGTCTATTACGACAAGTTGCGCTATCGTCTGATGCCCTACCTGTATTCTATGGCCGGCTGGGTACACACCAAGGATTATACCATGCTGCGTGGACTGGTGATGGACTTCAATGGCGATGGCAACATCTATGACATCAAAGACCAGTGGATGTTCGGTCCGGCGCTGATGGCCTGTCCCGTGGGCTATTATAAGGCTCGCAACCGCTCTGTCTACTTCCCCAAGCAGTCGGGCTGGTACGACCTCTACACAGGTGAGCACATCATGGGTGGTCAGCGGCTCGTTGTCGCTGCTCCTTACGAGCGCATCCCTGTCTATGTCCGTGAGGGCAGCATCATTCCCTATGGTCCTGAGATGCAGTATAGCGACGAGCGCCCGGCAGCCGACATCACGCTCTATGTCTATGCCGGACGTGATGGCGAGTTCGAACTCTATGAGGACGAGGGTACCAACTATAACTACGAGAAGGGCAAATGTGCTACCATTCAACTGAGTTACGACGATGCTGCCAAGACATTGACTATCGGGCCGCGCCAGGGCTCTTTCAACGGCATGCTCAAGGAGCGCCGCTTCCGTGTGGTGTATGTCACGCCCGACCAGCCCCGCGTTCTTGACTTCGAGCCACAGGACGTGCCGGTGGTCAACTACAAGGGTACTGAGGTGGTGGTACGCCTCTAACTTTACTCAATAATCGAGTCTGAGCGCAGTAAGGCTATTGGCTGACTATCAAGTAGATAGATGTCTGACAAAGAGCCTGACAATGAAATGTCAGAGAAATGTCAGACTTCTTTTTCGGTCTGTCAGTTGATTGTTGCTACCTTTGCAAAACAAAATTTGCGAAGTATGATGCAACAAACAACGTTTTCAAGAGTCAACACCTGCGTGGCATGGCTGATGTTTGCCATCGCAGCCGTAGTGTATGGACTGACCGTTGAGCCTACAGCCAGCCTGTGGGGCTGTCGTTCTTCTTCATCCGCCAGTGCAAGAAGGAGATAGCCATCCGCAAGGTGATGGGATCGACGTCGGGCGAGGTGCTGCTGCTGATGCTCCGCACGTTTTCCGTTCCCATGCTGGTGGCGTTCGTCATCGCCGTGCCTGTCTCCTATTATAACATGAGCGACTGGCTCTCGAACTTCTCCTATCGCATCGCGCTCAGCCCCTGGATATTCGCTGTTGCCGGCTCGGCATGCCTCATCATCTTCCTGCTCACCGTCATCATCCAGAGTTGGCGCACTGCTTCCGAGAATCCCGTGAACAACATCAAGACGGAGTAGCCCCATCGGGCGAAATCTACCTGCGCATGGATAGATTTCGTCCGAAATATTTGGTGGTTTGACGGAAAAGTAGTACCTTTGGCCAAATTTTAAGTCCAACTTTAAATTTGTCCACTGTGTGAGTAAGATATTAATAAACAGAACGTTAGCATCGTCGTTTTCTGATGTATTTAGCGTTTTGCCCGTCATTACGCTGACAGGACCGCGCCAATCGGGCAAGACAACGCTGTGCCGTGAGCTGTTCCCAGACCTCCCATACGTCAGTCTGGAGGACTCCGATACACTGGCCGAGGTTCAGGCTGACCCTAAAGCATTCTTCAACCACCATCCTAAAGGAGTTATCATCGACGAGGCACACCATTTCCCCAGCGTTTTCTCGTATATTCAGGTCATTGTAGATGAGGACCGTTTCCAGGGTACCGACCAGCATCACTATATTGTGACTGGCAGCAGCAATTTCGCCATGATGGAGAAAATTACGCAATCGATGGCCGGGCGTACTGCCGTCTATTCGCTCCTTCCACTTAGTACGGCTGAGATTATGTCATATCAACCAGAGGCTAGCACGTCAAAGATGCTGCTCTATGGTGGTTTTCCCGCTGTCTGGACGGTAGACAACGAACAGCTTCGCCAGCAACTGTTGAGCAACTATTATACTACTTATATAGAGCGCGATGTGCGTACACTCATCAACGTGAAAGACCTGCAGGCATTCCAGACATTCATCCGCCTGTGTGCTAGCCGTGTAGGACAGGAGTTCAACGCGTCGGCTGTGTCAAATGAGGTTGGTGTCAGTGTACCAACCATTAAACATTGGCTCAGCATCCTTGCTGCTTCCTATGTGGTCTATCTGCTGCACCCATACTATACCAACATCGGCAAGCGGCTGACGAAGACGCCCAAACTCTATTTCTACGACACAGGACTGGCTGCTTTCCTTTTAGGCATCAGTACGGAGCAGCAGATGGATGTCCATCCGCTGCGAGGTGCGCTGTTCGAGAACATGGTGATCAACGACATGATGAAGCTCGACCTGAACCGAGGCAACAATATGCAGCAACTGTTCTTCTATCGCGACAAAAGCCAGCGAGAGGTGGACGTGCTGCGCATTCTGCCACCCAATTTGGTGGAGGCATACGAGATCAAGTCCGCTCAGACGTGGAATGCAGACTTCTTTGCCAACCTCAACTACCTGCGACCTCTGCTGAAGGAGCGACTGCTAAAAACGACGGTTGTTTACGATGGCACGCAGGAGAGTCCCCAGACGGATAATGGCATCATTAACTTCCGTCACCTTCAGTGGTAGCCCTACCGACTGTCTAAAAATCATACGCTCTACTGTCTAATTTTTAGACAATCTGCTTCCGCCAGGGCCGAAAACCTTGGCGGATTCGTTTTATTGCCGTACTTTTGCAGCGTAAATCGTAAATAAATAGTAAATCGTAAATCGTCAAATCGTAAATGATATGAAGACTATCATCAGAAACTTTACATCCATGTTCCGCAAGTTTGTGTCGGCAAGCTTGCTGAATCTGCTGGGGCTGAGCCTGGCCTTTGCCTCGTTCTTTGTCATCATGACACAGGTCAGCTACGACCTGGGCTACAACAAGAGTTTCACGGAGCACGAAAAGCTGTTCCGCCTGACATTGAAGTTAGGGCCAGGCATGGAGGACTATGGTGTGACGCTGCCCCGCCCGCTGGTGGAGCAGTTGGCGGCAGCGTCGCCGCATATCAAGGGCTATGGCATCGAAGAGGGCTGGACAAGAGTCGACCAGTATATGTTGGGCGATCAGGAGTATTCGCTGAATCTGGTGTATGGTATTCGCGACTTTATGAGCGTCTTCGAGCCGAAAGTCATCTGCGGCGATTTGAAGGGCTTGAAGCAGTTGGGCAATATAGTGCTGCCACGTTCAGAAGCCATGCGCATCTTTGGCACAGCTAATGCAGCAGGCAAAACCATGAAATACAAATGGGAGGATGGCTGGATTTTCAATGTGTGTGCCGTGATAGAAGACTATCCGGAAAACAACTTCCTGCACGGCATCAGCTTTATCGGTATTAACTCTAACGAAGGCAACTACCACAACTGGAACTATCAGGCTTATATCCGTGTGGACGATTCGGCCAACCTGCCGAACGTTATTACCGCCATGCGCCAGAAAGCCGTCGAACTGTTCAAAGATGATTTCAACATGACAACTCCACAAGAGGAGGAAGCCCTGCAGGTGGTGTTGACGCCTATTGCCGATACCCATTTCGCGAAAGACCTCAGCAAGGATTCGCCCAACATCAAGTCGGTCAGCAGGAGTTCCGTGTATCTGCTCATCTGCTTCTCGCTGCTAATCGTGTTGATTGCCGCCGTCAATTTCATGAACTTCACCCTGGCCGAGACACCGCTGCGCATCCGCAGTATCAACACGCAGAAAGTGTTGGGCGCATCGACGGCCAGTCTGAGGGGCAGTCTGCTGGCCGAGGCCGTCATCATCAGTCTGCTGGCATTCGCGGGGGCTATGGCGATGGTCTGGCTGGCCCACGACTTAGGCTTGCAGGAACTGGTGCAGGGCAGCATCCTGTTGCAGGATAACCTGTGGCTGGTAAGCATCACCCTGCTCATCAGCATCGTGGTGGGACTGTTGGCTGGGGCCTATCCGTCATACTACGTCACGTCCTTCCCGCCAGCCTTGGTGCTGAAAGGCTCGTTTGGTCTGTCCCCCAAGGGTCGCATCCTGCGCACCTCACTGATCTGCCTGCAGTTCGTCGTGTCGTTCATGCTGGTCATCGGCGTGGGCATCATGTATCTGCAGAGCTACCTCATCTTCCACACCGACTACGGCTTCGACAAGGACGAAGTGATGGTGGTGCCGACGGCGCCCGACACGCGCAATCATGCCGATGCCATCGATGCCGACCTGCGCAAGATTCCCGGCATCGAGGGAGCCTGCCTGGCCCAGAGCGTCTTGGGCAGCAGCGACCGCTATCAGACGTGGGGCAGGGGCGAGGGCGACAAGCACATGACGTTTACCTGTGTCTTCGTCGACTGGCGTTTCCTCAGCGTGATGGGCATTGACATCGTGGAGGGACGCAATTTCCGCCAGACTGATGGCGATGTGTATATCTTTAATGAGTCGGCCAAGAAGAAATATCCCTGGCTCGCCGTTGATAAGCCTATCAACGACGAAGACATGCCAGTTGTTGGCTTCTGCGAGGACATCAAGTATAGCACCTTGCGCGTGGATGACAGTCAGCAGCCCATAGCCTTCTTGGTGCCCAGCCGTGACGGCTACTTCTCGAAGGAAGGTTTCTGGCGCAATGTGCTCTTAGTACGTGTGGCAAAGGGAGTGGACAAGCGCGAGGCCAAAGAGAAAGTGCTGAAAGTGATTCTTAAATACGAGCACGAAAACAAGCCCGACATCAGTGACCTGCGCTACGTGGACGATGTGCTGGAGGAATCGTACCATCAGGAAAGGCTCTTCACCCAGCAGATTCTGCTGTTCTCGCTGTTGGCCATCCTCATCAGCATCATTGGCGTGTTTGGCCTGACGATGTTCGAGAGCGAGTATCGCCGCAAGGAGATTGGCATCCGCAAGGTGTTCGGCAGCTCTACGAAGGAAATCCTGATGATGTTCTGGAGGCGATACCTCTACATCCTGCTGGGCTGCTTCGTGGTGGCTGCTCCCATCGGCTACTTGGTGGGCCAGCACTGGCTCGAAGGCTTCGCCGTCCGCACTGCCATCTCGCCCCTGCTGTTCGTAGTATCCTTCCTGCTCATCACGCTGATCACCATGCTGACGGTGACTTACCAGAGTTGGAAGAATGCCAACGAGAACCCCATCAACAGCATCAAGACGGAGTGACACCATCGGGCGGAATCTGTTTGCATTTGGACAGATTTCGCCCGAAATGCTTGTTAATGTCAGGGAATATTTGTATCTTTGCATCGAAAACGTATAAAAGGAAGAATGAATGGAGATCAAACTGAACGATTATCACAAGAAGGTGAATGCCGAGAAAAAGGCAAGTGTAGCATATTGGCAAGCGCATCCGCTTTCGCGCGAGGAGTGCTTGAGGCAATTGAAAAACTTGCGGGAACAACGGCTTGCAAGTCTGTCCAACTGGTAAGACTACGCCAATGGGCACAGGAACAAGGCTGCTGGTATGAAGACCGTAGCCTTTTCGGCAGTTTCTTTGACCGGGGGTCAGAGAATGAGACGTATTTATCAGCTGATAGAACGACCATCATCAAGTTGAATGATTTCCGTTACTCAGATGACAATCTGACACCATTCTTTGAGCGTATCAAAGCGCATAATCAATACTTCCCTGATTGTCCATACAATATGCTCGGATTTGCAGAGAATCGCGACGGAAAAGTTTGTGCTGTATTGGAGCAACCATTTATTGCTAACGCTCGTCTGGCCACGAAAGAGGAAATCCACGACGAGTTCCTCCGTTTAGGCTTCCATCCGGAGGACAACGGCGAATACTACACCAACGGCCAGCACGATATCTTCGACGCAGTAGCCGGCAACGTATTGGTAGGCGGCGACGGCAACTACTATTTCATCGATACCATCATCTATCCCTCAGATACTGGCGGCTACGACCTATATCGCAGCCTCTCGCCCCGATTCTCTGGCGAGGGTGTCTAAAAATCATACGCTTTACTGTCTAATTTTTAGACAATCAGCTTCCGCCAAGATTAAAAACCTTGGCGGATTCGTTTTATTGCCATAACTTTGCAGCAGAAACAAAAGAACCGAGTGTATGAAGAATTATCCAAAAGGACAAGGAACCTTGATCAAGGTCACGTCGCTGGCCGTCGGGCTGACCGTCGGGCTGGTGCTGATAGCCAAAGTGCAGCTGGAGATGAACTACGACCGCTGCATCGTCAGCAAGGAACACGTGTATGAACTGCAGGAGACTTTCCAGCGCAAGGGCGAAGCGAAGCAACAGCATGGCGCCACGTCGGGAGGTGTCGCACCCGTGCTGGCTCGCGAGATACCAGAAATACAGCGTGCCACACGCTACACGACGCAGTTCAGCGAGGAGAAGCTGACGCTGGAGGATGGCAGGCGCCACTACTTCCGCAAGGCGGTGTTTGCCGACTCCTGCTTCTTCGACATTTTTGCCACGACGGTTTTGGTGGGCGATGCCAAGAAGATTCTCTCCACTGCCGGTCAGTGCATGATTAGCCGAAGTCTGAGTGAGAAGATAGGCGGAGAAGTGGTGGGTAAGACCTTCTGCTTTGCTTCCGCTCCGCAGAAACCGATGACCGTCAGCGGCGTGTTCGACGATTATCCCGAAAACTCCGCTTACAGCAGTTTCGACATTCTGATGTCGATGCCCTCCGTTGGCACCTACTCATGGGACGGCACTGAAAACCTGATAGGCAACGACCGTTATCATTCGTATGTGCGCCTGCGCTCAGATGCCGATATGAATAAGGCAAAGAAAGAAATCCGAGAGTTGCTTCAGCGCATACTCCCTTGGGACGACCTGAAGCAGATTGGCTATGCCGATGCTGGTGTCGAACTGGTGAGCGTGACAGGACAACGGATGAAGGATACTACCGTGCGCACCACCTGCATCATTCTCTCGGTGGTGGCGGGGGTGATGCTCTTCACGGCTGTAATGAACTATATCCTTGTGGTCTTCAGTACGATGGTAAACCGTGCCCGTCAGGTGGCATTGCGCAAGGTGCTGGGTGCACCACGCCGGGAGTTCTATCTGACGGCGCTGAAGGAAGCCACTGTTCACCTGCTGGCGGCACTGACCATCATGGCACTATTGCTATGGACGTGGCAGGACTGGGTGCGCGACCTCTTAGGCGTCAGCGTCAGCACGCTCTTCTCGGCGCAGACTTTCGCCGTGCTCACTGCCGTATGCCTCATCGTACTGCTGTGCTGCGGCCTCCTGCCTGGAATAATCTATTCGCGCATCCCACTGACCTACGCCTATCGGCTCTACAGCGAGAGCAAGCGCGCGTGGAAGTTGTCGCTCCTGGCCTTTCAGTTCATATTGAGCACGATGCTGCTCTGCGTGCTGTCTACCATCTATCGGCAATACAACTATATGCTCCAGGCAGATATGGGCTATCAGTATGACCGTGTAGCCTACGTCAACATCAGTGCACTACATGGCGACTCCATCTATTCACTGGCCCGTGAGATTGAGAATCTGCCTTGCGTCGAGAAAGCGGCAGCTGCCTATTCGCTCTTCTGCGAGTGGCAGAGCGGCGACTGTGTGCTGGTGCCGGGCAATCCACGAGAATTGTTCAACTGTGCCAATCTGTTCTTTGCCGAGGGCGGACTGGTAGAGACGATGGGACTCCAGATTGTGCGCGGCCGCGATTTCAAACGCCTGAATCATAAAGGCTGGACGCAGGAGATGCTGGTGGACGAGAAGTTTGCAAAAAAAATGAAAGAAGTGGCGGGCATCGATGACATCGTTGGTAAGCAGTTCATCAACTCTTCTGTTGGCGACGAGTATCCTTTGACTGTCGTCGGCATCGTGAAGAACTTCAAGTTAGGCTCGCTCGTTTCCAGCGAAGCACGCCCCATGATGGTTGCCAATGGCAATGTATGGACACATTATATCATGATAAAGCTCCAGCGTATCACGCCCGAGAACCTGCTGGCCGTGCAGCAAGTCTGCGACCGACTCTATCCTGATGCAGAGCTATTGGTGAAATTGTACAGCAACGAGCTGGCCGACAGTTATCAGGAGACGAAGCACACGCGCGACCTTATCATGATAGGTTGCCTGGCCTCGCTGCTGATTACCCTGATTGGACTGATAGGCTATGTGCGCGACGAGGTGCAGCGCCGCTCCCGCGAACTGGCCATCCGCAAGGTGATGGGGGCAACCGTCGGCGAACTGCAGGGGCTGTTCCTGCGGAGCATTGCGCTGATAGCCATCCCGTCCATCATCGTTGGCATCGCCTTGGGCTGGTACTTCAGCACGTTGCTCATGGAGCAGTTTGCCGATAAGGTGGCACTCGCGTGGTATGTCTTCGCCGCCTGTGCGCTCTTCGTACTGCTCATCATTGCCGCCATCGTGCTGCTCCAAACCTATCGCGTGGCCACCAGCAATCCCGTGAATTATCTAAAGACGGAATAAATGAAGAATGCGCTTCGCTAAATGATAAATTTGCTACCGCACTCCCCATAGGCCGTAAATAATTAAATAACAAAATCGTAAATAAATAGTAAATCGTAAATCTGTAAATAGTAAATAGTCATGATGATTAAGTTAGAAAACATTCAGAAGGTGTTCCGCACGGAAGAGGTGGAGACCGTTGCACTGGGCGGTGTATCGCTCGAAGTGAACAAAGGAGAGTTCGTGGCCATCATGGGGCCGTCGGGTTGTGGCAAGTCAACACTGCTCAACATCCTGGGCCTGCTCGACAATCCTACCGGCGGTAAGTACTGGCTCGACGGACAGGAGGTTGGCACGCTGAAGGAGAGCCAGCGCACGGCAGTACGCAAAGGGCAGATAGGCTTCGTGTTCCAGAGTTTCAACCTGATTGACGAACTCAATGTAGAAGAGAACGTAGAGCTGCCGCTGATCTACCTCGGCGTACCCAAGAAGGAGCGCAAGACGAGGGTGGAAGAAGTGTTGCGCCGCATGGCTATCTCGCACCGTGCCCACCACTTCCCGCAGCAGCTTTCGGGAGGACAGCAGCAGCGCGTGGCTATTGCCCGTGCCGTAGTGATGAATCCGAAGCTCATTCTTGCCGACGAGCCTACGGGTAACCTCGACTCGAAGAACGGCCTCGAGGTGATGCAACTGCTCACCCAACTGAACCAGGAAGGCACCACTGTGCTGATGGTGACCCACTCGGAGCGCGATGCCGGCTATGCCCAGCGTGTCATCAACCTGTTCGACGGACAGGTGGTGCCGGAAGTGAAACTATAAGGACTGTCACACAGGATTCGCTGAAGAGCGTTATGGAATAGAAAGGCTCAAGGTGAATCCTGTGTGGCATTCTGACAGCGGGCTGACTCCTGCTGATGTACCTGTCTGTTGCCTTTCGGCCAGTTCGAGCATGCCTCCTTGCTGAATCATCATGCGGCGACTCAGGGAAAGGCCGATGCCGCTGCCACTACGTTTTGTGGTGAAGAATGGGACGAAGATCGACTGGCGGTTCTCGGCAGGGATGGGCAGTCCGTCGTTGCCAATATAAAGTGAAAGGTGACGAGTGGGAAGTGAGGTTTTTCTCTCTTTGGAGCGTGCGTCACACAATGATTCCGCTTGCGGGACTATGACCATCTTCGTGGCTTGGGCTTCCACAGCATTCTTTGCCAGATTCATCAGCACTTGTCGCAGCATGCCGGCATCAGCACGGACAACCAGGTCGTCAGGGAGGATGATTTCCCATGTCAGTGCTGGATAGGCTTTGCTGACATCATCCAGCAGCGGACGCAGCGGCAGGTCTGTCATCACAGGTTTCTCCAGCTGTGACATCTTGCGATAGTTGGCGACAAACTGGCTCAGATGGCGCGAGGTGTCGTAGATGGCCTGAATGCCCGGTTCGAGCGGTGTGCCTTTCACATCGTCACGACCGAGCATCGACTGGCTGATGCTGGTGATAGGTGCGGTGGCGTTCATCATCTCGTGGGTCAGCACGCGTGTCAGCCTTTCCCACGATTCCACCTCGCTTTGGTTCACCTGCTGGCAGATGGTGTCGCCCAGCTGGTTCAGTGTCTGTTGCATGGCGCGTTCGCCGGGCAACAGGCCGTCGGTGGGCAGGCGGAAAGTAAAATCATGATTGCGGATGGCCTCCTGCATCAGGTGGGCGCGCAGCTTCAGCGAGCGTTGCCTGCGAATCATCCAAATGATGAACGCAACCACCCCTACACCTATTATTATAGAGTGAATCATAATGTTCAATCTTCAATGTTCAATGTCCTAAAGCCTTTTCATCTTGTTATAGAGTGTCTGTCGGGTGATGCCCAGCAGTTCGGCCGCCTGCGTGAGATTGCCGTGACAGCGATCGAGCGTATGGCGGATATGCTCCTTCTCCACCTCGTCGAGGGTTACTACCTCGCTCTGCATGTCGAGCACGTCCTTCAGTTTGCGCACCAGCTCATCGTTGTCCCAAGGTTTGGTGATGAAGTCGGCCGCACCGCTCTTCAGTCCTTTCACGGCCAGCGACACATCGGCGTATGCTGTCAGCAGCACGACGGGTGTCTGCGGATGCTGCTTGCGGATGGCACGGAGCCAGAAGAGCCCCTCCTGCCCGCTGTTCACTCCAAGGGTGAAGTTCATGTCTAAGAGCACGATGTCTATCTCCTCCTGTGCCATCGTTTTCAGGATGTCATCAGGCTGACTCAGTGTTAGGATGCGCTCAAACGTATCGACCAGCAGGTAGCGCATTGCTGTCAGGATAGACGTATTGTCGTCGGCAATCAGTATAGTTCCGTATTTGTTCATTCTTCCTTTTTTCGGCAAAGGTACGAAGAATCTGTCTAAAAATCATACAGTGAGGTGTCTAATTTTTAGACGTTCTGCTTCTTGGGGTGTTAAAATGCTTGCTGATATATAGGGAAAGCCCTATCTTTGCAGCAAAAACAGAAGCAAAATGAAACAGTTAATTCTTGGTGTCATCATGTCTTGGTGGTCTGCAGAAGTACAGGCACAGGCGCTATGGACGATGCAGCGGTGTATGCAGTATGCCGTCCTGCACAACCACGAGGCGAAGCGGGCCGAACTGGAGCTCGACAATAGCCAGGCCAACAAGACAGCAGCCGTAGGGCGGTTCCTGCCCGAGGTGGGTGCAAGGATCGGTGCGCAGTATAACTTCGGCCGAGCCATCGCCCCGGAGACCAACATCTATACCGATGTCAGCACGTTTAATAATGTCTATTCCCTGAGTGCCTCGCTACCTGTCTTCGACGGGTTCAGCCGCCTGTATGCCTTGAAAGCCGCCAAGGCCAGCGTACTCATGGGGCATCAGGCCTTTCGCCAGAAGCAAAACCAGACAGCCTTAGCCGTATTGCAGGCTTTTGTCAATGTCGCCTATTATGAGGGCACGGTCCGAATGGCTGGCGAGAAAGTGGAGGAGACCACGCTTCTTGTCCGTCAGACACGCGTATTAGAAGAGGTGGGCCGCAAGAGTGCTGCCGATGTGGCACAGGTGGAATCGCAGCAGGCTGAGGCCGACTACGAACTGACCCGCCAGCAAAACCTGTTGGCCTCTGCCCTGCTGGAGTTGAAAAAAGAAATGAACTACCCACTAACGGACAGCCTGCGGCTCACCATCAACGAGGTTACGGCTCGTGACCGACGAGATTACGGCTCGTTGCCAACGAGCCGTAACCTCGTCCCAGAGCTCCTTGCTGCCCAGTATCAGATGCAGGCTTCGCGACATGAGTGGCATCAGGCCCGTGCTGCACTTTATCCCTCTCTCTCGTTGAGTGCGGGCCTGAACACCACTTACTTCCACACGCTGCATTCGGATGACGGACAGTCGTTTCGCTCGCAGCTGAAGAATAATATGGGTGAATATGTAGGTATCACGCTGAGCATCCCGCTCTTCAATCGACTGCAGACCGTCACGAGCATCCGCAAGGCGAAGAACAACTACCGCATAGCCTGCGAGAACTATGAGCAGAAACAGCTGGAACTGGAGAAACTCTCGCGTGAGGCTTGGCAAGACTGGCAGGGCTACCTGAAACAGACGGAGCAAATGGAGCATAAGGTAGAGGCCGACTCGCTGGCTTATCAGCTGACGCGGCGACAGTTTGAGGAAGGACTCTCGACGGCCATCGACCTGCATACGACATCCTCGCAACTGCTTAAATCAAAGGCTACGCTGCTGCAATGTCGGTTGATGGCCATCGTGAAGGGGTATCTCATACGCTACTATCGTGGCGAACAGATATGGGAATAAAGCCAAATAGTAAATAAATCGTAAATCGTAAATTTAATTAGGGTGGACAGAGTAATCGAAAAGACAAAGACACAACAGCTGATGAAGTATTGGCCGTATGCGGCTATGGGCTGTTTGCTATTAGTGGTTGTCATGTGGCTCGTATTGGGCAATCATGCCTCGACACTGAAGGTCAGCCGCGACGAGTTGACCGTCAGCGAGGTGCAGCGGGCCGAGTTCAAGGACTATGTACGCACCAACGGACAGGTGATGCCTATTCAGGTGGTACAGATTTCGCCAGAGGAAGGCGGCATCGTGATGGAGAAAGTAGTAGAGGAGGGCACGCATGTCCGCAAGGGCGATGTCATCGTCCGACTCTCCAACTCCAACCTCGACCTGCAAATCCTGAATGCCGAGGCCGAGCTGGCTGAGAAGCAGAACCTGTTGCGCAATACCCAGGTGGCCATGCAGCAAGACCGGCTGAACAACCAGACGGAGCAGGCACAGCTGGACATGGACACCCATCGCAAACAGCGTACCTTCGAGCAGAACCGTCGGCTGTATCAGGAGAAGCTCATCAGTCGCGAGGACTACATCAAGTCGCAGGAGGACTACCAGCTCTCTTCCAAGAAGCGCTCGCTCGTCAATAAACGTCTGAAGCAGGACTCCATCTACCGCACCGTACAGATGGACCAGATGGAGGATAACCTGCAGAACATGCGCCGCAACGTGGTGCTGGTGCGCCAGCGGAAGGACAAGCTCTGCGTGCGCTCAGCCATCGACGGCGAACTGGGCCTGCTCGACGTGGAACTGGGCCAGAGCATCCAGCCCGGCCAGAAGATTGGCCAGTTGAACGACCTCTCCGACTATAAGGTGCAGGCACAGATAGACGAGCACTATATCGACCGCGTGCGCCAAGGGCTGACCGCCACTTTCACTCGTGGCGACAAGCAGTATCAGCTGCAGGTGCGCAAGGTCTATCCAGAGGTGCGCGAGGGCAAGTTCCGCTGCGACTTTATCTTCCGTGGCGAGCGACCGGAGAACATCCGCACGGGTCAGACCTACTACATCGACCTCGAACTGGGCCAGCCCGAGCAGGCCGTGCTCATCCCTCGCGGCACCTTCTTCCAGACCACGGGCGGGCAATGGATTTTCGTCCTCTCTGCCGACGGCTCGAAGGCCTATCGCCGCCAGATTCGCATAGGCCGCCAAAACCCTCAGCACTACGAGGTGCTCGAAGGCCTGGAGCCAGGCGAGCGCGTCGTCACCAGCGGCTACGAGGCATTCAAGGACAACGAGGTGTTAGTAATCAAATAGACAAAATCAAATATGAAAGGTTATTTCAGATTCCTGAGCCGTCACAGGCTGTTTACCGTAGGCAATATTGTGGGGCTGTGCCTAACAGCCAACAGACTATCTTAAGATCAATCCCCTGCCCCCGTGATTTTTTGCTGAAATATTTTTCTTGTTTCAACGGAAATGTGTAACTTTGCGGCCGTTATGACATATTCAGTAATAGGAATGGGAGCCATCGGCGGCTATTACGGCGGCCGTCTGGCAAATGCCGGGCTTGAGGTTAACTTTCTCTCGCACAGCGACTACGCATACGTTGTGGAGCATGGTCTGCGCGTGGATTCGTGCGACGGCGACTTTTACCTGCCGCATATTAACGCTTACCACACTTCGGCCGATATGCCCAAGACTGACGTCATCGTCGTGGGACTAAAGTCGGTGAATAATCATCTGTTGCCTGAGCTGATATCCCCTATCATCAAGAAAGATACGGTGGTGGTGCTCATACAGAACGGCATCGGACTGGAGGCTGACCTTCAGGCTATGTTCCCCAAACTGCACATCGTAGCCGGACTCGCCTTTATCTGTTCGTCAAAGACCAAGCCCGGACATGTCAATCACCAATGCTACGGCTCAATCAATCTAGGCAACTATTCGTGCCCGCAGGAGCGGTTTGCCCAGTTGCTGGGCGACTTCCGCCAGGCCGGCATCCAGGCTGCGGAAGTTCCTTACGAAGAGGCTCGCTGGAAGAAGGCGGTGTGGAATATGCCCTTCAATGGTATGACGGTAGCTTTAGACACCTCTACAGACAAACTGCTGGCCAATCCTGCCACGCGTCAGCTCATCTACGACCAGATGATGGAAGTGATAGGGGCCGCCAATGCCTTAGGTGTTGATACAATAACCTCCGATTTTGCCGACCAGATGATGCAGATGACCGATGAGATGGTGCCATACAGTCCGTCGATGAAGCTGGACTACGACTTCCACCGCCCGATGGAAATCTACTACCTCTACTCGCGCCCCATCGAAGAGGCGAAAAAAGCAGGCTTCGACATGCCAAAGCTGGCGATGCTCGAAGCCTTGCTGAAGTTTAAGGAGTCGCGTTGCCTGGCGTAGGGTGGGGCTATCAGCACCTGAACCACGCGGGCGAAAATGTTCGTGAACGTCAACGTTCCAAGGTGGTGACAAATCGTACGCCGTCAGTACAGGTGGTGTCCAGTACGACGTCACCACCTAATCGTCTGGCCAGGCTGCGGGCTACGGTCAGTCCTATGCCGGTGCCGTTGTAGTATTCGTCTAACTGGACGAACTCTTCAAAGATGCGCTCAGCGTCTTTGTCAAGAATGCTGCTTCCGCTGTTCTCAATGGTGAAGCGCACCTTGCCGTCTGACTCGTCGACGGTCAGCGTGACGTGCTCCTTCTTTTCCGGATCCACCTGCAGACCGTGGCCTTCTGCCGGCTGCGTAAATTTGATGGCATTGTCCAGCTGCAGTTCCAGCAGTCGGGTGGCTGAGCGCAGGTTGGTGCTGAATAACTGCTGAGCGCCGGGACCTTCCTTCAGCTCAAACGTCAGGTGCTGCTTGTCGGCAATGTCCGTATTCATAATGGCTTGTTGCGCAATAAAGAGCGGTGTCACCTTGTCGTCGCGCTCTAGCACCGTCTGGCTGTTCACGTCCGACAGTTCCAGCATTTTGTTCACCAGTCCCGTGATGCGGTCGGTGCTCTCCATAATCTGTTGTGACACGTTGGCCTTCTCTTCCTCCGTGAGCTTGGCTTGTGGCGAGGTTAGTATCTGGGTGAAGCCGCTAAGAATGTTCAGCGGCGTGCGTATCTCGTGGGATATCTGCTTGATGAAGTCACTCTTCATGCGCGTCGACTCCTCTGCACGGGCATTGGCTATCTGCAGACGTTTACTGAGCAGGTAGCGGTTGATGCTGAATACCACCAGGAAGATGAAGGTCAGCAACACCAGCAACAGCCATACCCAGGCTGGAATCTTGATGGTGCCAAACTGCGACACGATGGCTTGCGTATACACCTCGTCCACGATGCCTTCTTCTTCCATCTTCCTGAGTTCGGTGTTGATGGCCTCTATCAGTTTGGGGTTGTAGCTGGCGTAGCAGTATTCGCGGGGTTCCAACGACAACTCGTCGGCCGACAGTTTCCGTTCCAGATGTAGTTGCTCAACATAGTAATTGGCCTGAAAACGGTAACAGATGACACCGTCGTATTTTCCTTTTGACAGTTCTTCAAAGGCTTCGCTGAGGTCGGTAATGGGAACATCCTTGGCCTTGGCGCCTTTCAGCATCAGACCGATGGGACGCGACTTCATGTAGGCAATGGTCTTGCCCTCTAAGTGGCGGAAGTCAAACTCCTTGTAGTCCTCCTTGCGGTAGACTATCTGGTAGTACATGCGGAACACGGCATTCGAGTAGTTGGTCAGCTCCTTTCTGTAGGGCGAGTAGACCAGCAGGCCCATGTCGTATTTTCCTTCGATGATGCCGGGCGACATCTTGTCCCAGTGGTTGGGAGCAAAGGTGTAGGGAATGCCCATGCGCCGCATCAGTATCTTGGTGAACTCTACATCGTAGCCACTGGGCGAACCATCTTCGTTAACATATTGTAGGGGGGCGTAGCTGGTGTTCATACCCATCACCAGCGGACGCTCTTTCGAGTATCCCAACTCCGTGGCCAAGGCACTCACCGTCACTGTCTGCTCGCCTCGGTGGAATAGTTGCTTTATGTCGTCCGTACAGGCTGCAAGTACACATAAGCATGTACTTGCGACGGCAATGCCTGCCATTCGGTAAAAGATTTTTCTGGTCATAGTAATAAGGTTTCTTCTAATCGCCTGCAAAAATACAAAAAAAAATGATAACCGCCCCAGTTTTCCTGAACTTTTTTACAAAGGATATTTTTACCGCGAGACTTGTGAATGTTTGGTGGTTACCGAGAAGTTTTGTACCTTTGTCGGCAGAATGACTGAATGGATGAACATATCACCCAACCAGATGACTGCCAAAGAAGTATTCGAACTGCGCAGACAAGGACTGACGGAGCTGGCTTATGAGTCGGCCCGCCGGTTGTATGCTGCAGACAAGAGCCCACAGGCATCGTCTGCCATGTTTTGGGCAGCAGCTGATATGCTCAAGATGTGTACTGAAGAGGACCGCATCGAGGAGGCTCGGAAGATTCTGACGGCACTGCAGCGGCTGCTACCCAATGTGCCCGATAAGGAGGGGTGGGTGCAGAGTGCCTTCGAGCGCTGCGAACATCTGCTGCGAAAGAAGCATACGAAGAAGGCTGGATTCGATGAAATTTCTGAACACTCGCAAATAGGCATCTGGGGCGAAGAGGTGGCCGTTGACTATCTGCGCAATTTGGGCTACACTATCCTGGAGCGCGACTGGCATTCCGGCCATCGCGACATCGATATCATTGCCCAACAAGGCGACACCGTCGTTTTCGTAGAGGTAAAGACGCGTCGCAACACCGACTTCGGAACACCTGAACAGGCTGTCGACTGGAAGAAGCGCCGCAACCTTCGCCTTGCCATCAATCACTATGTGAAATACAAAATGATTGACAATCCCACCCGTTTCGACATCATCACCGTAGTCGGTTCTCTCGGAACCCCCCATCCCGCCATCAACCACATCGAGGATGTATATATTATGACGTAATATTGCTTTCAGACTCCTAAATTGTTATTTGTTATTCAATCTTCTATGATGATTAGAGAACGGATAACGGGGCAGGCATATATCACCATATCTGGAGCGTCTCGCCCGTAGATTTAATACCAATCTAACAGGTGCCCAGGAACATCTGACGACTACAGGTACAAATATAAAAACAGAAGAACTGTTCGAGATACTGAACGAGCGACTGGAAAGAGCTTAGAATGCACACGGGGACTGTCTCCCTTTGCACTAAATTACACGGCTGATACGCGAGCGTAGAAGCCTAATACGGTGCCGTATAAGGCTTATTTTTTCGAGGGGACTCGGAAAGACAAAGTAGATTTTTCGTGCTCTTGACAGCTGTACCCGCATCAGGGTACAGCTGTCTTGTGTCTGGCTTAGCTGTTCCCGAGTCTGGCTACAGCTGTCTCGTGAGTAGCAAAGCTATTTTTTGCGTCAACAAGTCCAAAAAAATCAGGGAAAATGCGGTTTATTCCCCATTCCCCACAAATCGCTCGGAATGCCGATGTACAAAGGGATTGAAGGGTGTGGGATCTATGCCGAGATTCCCCATAGATACCCCACTGGTTCCACCTTTGACAATGGGAAATGTTAAAATTGAAATTTGTTGCAAATGTCGTGGGGGAAAATCTTGGAAATTACGAAAAAATTTTGTACCTTTGCATAAGAAATTTTGCGAGCCTGCTCATGCTCGGCCATTGATATAAACATCATGGCTCTCGCTTAACCGCAGCCTTGCACTTGGATATGAGATATCCATAGAGACTAGTTATCAGCTATTAAAAGATTGCATTTTTGCCTATGACAGAAAACTTTAACGAGAGTAATTGTACCATGAAAAACAATGAGACCATTGGAAATGTGTTGAGCATCGAAGTGTTTCTGAACGAGCGTTATGCTTTCAGACACAACGTGCTGAGCGGAAAGACAGAGTTCGCCAACAAGTTGGAGGACGGAACGCTGGCGGACTATCGGGTATTGACGCAGAAAGCGCTGAACAGCATCCTGATTCAAGCCAAGCGTGAGGACGTGTTTGAGGAGGGCGGCTCAAAGAGCGACATCGAGGAGTATATCAACTCCGAAGAGGTGGAGAGCTACGACCCCATCCAGCACTACTTGAACAGCCTGCCTGCGTGGGACGGACAGAACCACGTGGCCAAGCTCTTCTCGCGACTGCCAGGAATGAGTTCTGAACAACTGAACTTCCTGACTATCTGGTTGCGCTCGACGGTAGCCCATTGGCTGCAGATGGACGTAGAGCACGGCAACGAGTGTGTACCCACGCTCATTGGTGCTCAGGGTTGTGGAAAGACTACCTTTCTGCGTCGCCTGTTACCTCTGCATCTGCGCCAGTACTATCTGGAGCATCTGAACCTCTCGAACAAGTTCGATAAGGAGATGGCGCTGAGCAACAATCTGCTGGTGAATCTGGACGAGTTGGACGCCATCCGCCCCAGCCAGCATGCTCAGCTGAAGCAGACACTGTCGAAGTCGAAGGTCAACGGGCGCCCCATTTATGGTGCCTCGCAGGAAGACCGTCCTCGCTATGCGTCGTTTGTAGCCACCACCAACAACCCGCATCCGCTGACAGACCCCACAGGCTCGCGTCGTTACATCTGCATGACGATTCCTAAGGGCCAGTACATCGACAACACGGGCGACATCGACTATGAACAGCTCTATGCTCAGGTACTCCATGAACTGCGCGAGGACAAGGCCCCTTACTGGTTCAATAACAACGAGGTGGCTCGCATCCAACAACTCAACCATGAGTACATGGAAGTGAAAGACTTGACGGAACTCGTAGAGATCTGCTTCCGCAAGCCCAAAGAGGGCGAGAAGGTGAAGGCACTTAGCAGTACGGAGATGCTGAAGGTCATCCAGAGCAAATACACTTCGCTGGAGATCAGCCACAAAAACAAGCTGCATCTGGCAAGTGTCATGAAAGAGCTGGGCTATGAAAGCAAAGAGTATCATCACACCGCCCAGTACTTCGCCATTCCATTGGCAGCCTGAAGTGGGGAATCTATGGGGAATATGTGGGGAATCTCGGAACAGATTCCCCACCTCTCAATCCCTTTGTACATCGTCATTCCGAGCGATTTGTGGGGAATGGGGAAACAGGAATCTCAGGGACAGGTCAACTGATACAACTCCTTAGCGTGAATCAAAGTTCCTGTCTCAAATGATTGAGGGGAGACTATGCGAAAATTCTCTCTTGTATAATTTCCTCCAAATAATTTGCATTTATCAAATTACTTTCTTAACTTTGCAGAAAGATTATTATGGAATGGCAGATAGTATAACTATTTTTCACGGCAGCAATGTTGTAGTGGAAAAACCGCAAATCATCGTGTCAGGGTTTTATAAGGACTTTGGCTTTGGCTTCTATTGTACAAATATTGAAAGGCAAGCTAAGAAATGGGCACAGACAAAAAAAGGAGATAGTTTTGTATCTGTCTATAACTATCTGCCAACAGATAAATTAAAAGTGTTGTCTTTTCCTGTAATGACGAACGAATGGCTAGATTTTGTTGTGGCCTGTCGTCGCGGAATAAAGCATGAATACGATATTGTGGAGGGGCCAATGGCAGACGATCAGATTTGGGATTATGTGGAGGATTTTATAGAAGGAAACATTACACGTGAGGCATTCTGGGTATTGGCAAAATTCAAATATCCTACCCATCAAATTGTTTTCTGTACACAGAAGTCATTAGATTCTATTGTTTTTGAAAAGAGCTATAGCCTATGATAAACGTATTCTTTCCTGACGAAGAGATAAGCACTGACGACCTCTATTTTGTCTGCTATATGATAGAGCGGGTTGCACGCCATTTGAAACAACCCAACAAATATGTAGTTAACATGATGGGCCACGATGAATTAGCCAAGAAGCTGTCGTTGGCTGATACGCTGCATTCCGAGAATCCGTTGGCCGTAGAAGCAGACTGGATTGACGATTATCAACTGCAGCCAGGCGATTATGATGTAACGAAAGTAGATGCTGAGCTTTGCCCAACCATTCCTACGGCAACACAAATGGGAAAAGTGTATAAGCGCTTGATACTTAACACCATCGAGTCAAATGAAGATTACGCAGACGCCATCCTTCGTGTCTACAATAATCCTATATGCACTGTCATAGACAATTATAACGGGAGTGCCTATTACGAACCATCTCCTTACATTGCTCGTAGCTATTATGCTGGGGGCTTTGTATAAATCACCATCTTCAGCCTTATCGGCCGCAAGGACCTGATGGCCGATTCGTACTAAGAATAAGAGTTATGGAAGACAAGTCAATAGAATCACTTAAACAGGAGTTTATCCAAGAAATAATGTCAGAGCAAAGCTTTGACACCCTTAAGGAGTGGCTCTATATGCATGACGAAGCCCGTTATGTGGCTTCGTTGACCAGCAAAGAACCTGAACTCATTGAATCTAATAAGGAATTCGAAAAATCCCTCAGGAAGAAGAATCTCAGAGACCAGTCTACTGATACAACTCCTTAGCGTGAATCGAAGTTCCTGTTCCCCCCTGATTTTATTGATGGCTTGCGTGGTGAGGCTCAGAAAACAGCAGCAATCTTTCTGATTTTCTCCAAACGTTTCAAAAATGACTTGTCTTGTTTTGCCTTCTGCATATTGTAATCAGCCTGAAGGCCAATCCATATAGAGGCATTAGTGCCGAGAGCCGCCTCCAGCAGCAGAGCATACTCTGTTGTTACAGGACGCTTGCCGTTGAGAATCTCATTGAAAACAGTATAGGAAACGCCCATCTGCTTGGCGAGTTCTTTCTGAGTAATTCCCCTGGCAGCAATCTCGTCCTTGATCATCTCACCCGGATGTATCAGCATTGATGATGTCATATTGTTGGCAGTCTTATTCTTAATTATGTTGTTTGTTGTCTCCATACCCTTATTATTTATAGTGATTTGATAATTCCAGAATGTTACATATTGTGACTATTGGCTGATCCTCTGTTTCTGTCAGCGTGAATTCAACTCGATATTGATCATTGGCTTTTACAGAATATGTACCTTCTTTATCTCCATGTAGGGCTTCAAAGTGTAGCGATTTGAAAGGGAATAGGTCCTCTTTACGTTTAGCCTGTATTAGGTATTTTACGGCTTTTTGATATCCTCTGATAATTTGAGGTTGGAATCTCAGCTTCTTGATTCCAGTATCTCCCTTAGAGTAGAGCCTCTCCAAATAGTCTTCATTGAATGTTACAACCATTTTGCTTCTTGCTATATCTGCGTGCAAAGGTAAATAAAAGAATTGAAATTCGCAAATAATCGAACTGTTTTTTTTGATATTATTTCATTTCCACAAGGCTTGTGTAAAATACTTTTTTTCCTTAAATCCTTTTTTTTTTGAAAAAATTCGTATCTTTGCAGT
This sequence comes from uncultured Bacteroidales bacterium, assembly GCA_902760315.1. GTDB lineage: Bacteria > Bacteroidota > Bacteroidia > Bacteroidales > Bacteroidaceae > Prevotella. The sequence goes on from CACWFV010000002.1 coordinate 65,050, forward strand.
ATCAATGATTAAAGGCATATGAACTACCCGCTAATATCTGAATATATTGAAGCCTTTAAGTCTGCAGAAGATAACTTTGAGGAGCTAAGTTATCTTAGACCAGTACAGGGTGATGATGGACTTCCAGTAATGACTGGTGGAAACTTCGCAGAGGTATTTAAGATGAAAGATGTGAAGACTGGAAAGTTCTATGCTATTAAATGCTTTACTAAAGAGCAGAAAGGTCGTGCGGAGGCTTATAGACAGATTTCTGAAGAATTGAAAGATGTATCATCACCTTATCTGGTTTCTATTCGATATTTGGAGAAAGAACTTTTTGTAGATACCGATCAGACTATAGAAACAGAGTTCCCTGTACTTCTGATGGACTGGGTGGAAGGTAAGACGTTGGATAAATACTTGCGAGAAAATCTTGATGACAAATATGCACTTGAAATGCTTGCCTATCGCTTCAGCCAGTTGGCTCAGTGGCTCATTCCCCAGCCCTTTGCTCATGGCGATCTAAAACCTGACAATATCCTTGTCCGAGAAGATGGCACGCTTGTTCTTGTTGATTATGATGGAATGTATGTACCAGCCATGAAAGGCCAGAAGGCTCGAGAACTTGGCTCTCCCGATTTTCGTCATCCATTAAGGACAGAGACTGATTTCGATGAGCATATAGATGACTTTTCAATAGCCTTGATACTTTTGTCACTAAAAGCAATATCATTTAATTCACATTATTTGGAAGAATATGGAGCCTCTGACAGATTGCTAATCGGCTATAGCGAGCTTAATGATTTAAAAGATTCCAGGTTTCTAAAAGATATTATTCCTAGTGGAAACAATATTGTTGATAGATATGCTTTTTTATTTAGCATGGTTTATTATGAAAAGAGATTACCATCACAGCTGTTTAATTATATTTCTTGCTCCAAGCCATTGTCATTCATCCCGTATACAATTGGAAAGCATTTATATTCACTGTATGACACTGCAAATAAGAAGATTTTACCTCTTCAGTATAAATTTATTGACTTTTTAGATCCCACTTTTAAAGTAAGTTCTTCATGTATCATTAGCAACGAATATTGTGGGTATAAAAATGCTGCAATAATCTCATGCATGAGAGATCTAAACAATATTCAATGGTACAAACAAGTGCAGGTATTAGGAAAAATCAAGAAACGATTTATTGTTAAAGATTCTCTAGATAGATATGGTATCGTTGATGATAGCAACAATATTCTTTTAGAATTTGCTTATCAAGAAATAAAATCAATAGAAGTTGAAGAAGATGTATATTTAATATGCAAAAAGGGAAAATATTATGGAGTTCTCAATAAAGAATTGAAGATAATCATTCCATGCATTCTATTGGAGTTGAAAGATTATTCATGGCTCAAATTGATTACGTACAAGAATGAACAAGGTTCTTCATTCGCTATGGATTTGACCAATTTGAATGAATGTAAGTTACCAAATTTATATAATAGGATATCTGATTACAAAGAAGGAATTCTCACTTTTGAAATAGCTGAGGAACAATATAGATTCTTCAATCTAGAGAAAGGATGTTACATTAATTCTTTCATATATCAAAAGATATCAGAAGAAGAAAAGATAATCATTAATAATTCCTTTGTTCTATGCAGAAGAAACAATACGAACATATTGGTCTCAATAGATGGAGAGGAATACCCCATAGAGTTTGAAGGAAATCTTAGCCAATATGGGGAAACTGTGATAGGTATTTCTCCAATTGAAATAAAATTTATTGGTAAGTTTGGTTATGAAGAAACAAGATCCAATTATGAAGTATATGTCTATAATAAGAACATCTTGAAAAATAAATTTGTATACAAAGATAGCTATTGCTATCGTGAAAATTTTGAGCTAATCAATGAAAACACAATATGGGTATGGCATTATGGGAAATGGGCAAGAACTGGTGATTGCATTAATTTGAATGGTGAGCATGTATCTTGGCCTAATTCAAGTAATAGTCGGAAAGAAAACAATGTTAATAATGAAGAATCACATCTTATAACTCTTGTCAGAGAAAAGTATTTAAACTCGACATATATAAGCAACTATGACAAGTTAGAAATAGATCAGTGTTGTTTCTTTGAAATCAAAGACTTGGGAGAAGTTGCATATGTAAGCTATCATTGGTGGAATGGCAGTTGTGATTATGAAGATTACCAGGAAGAAGACATCAGAATTGGATATGCTGATGAAAATATGTGTTATTGGTCAAAAGATTGTATGATTAATCAGAAATAAGTTATTATGACAGTAGAAGAATTATTAAATATTGAGAATCATTACATAGAAACTCATAAAAGTATTCATATGGTTCGTAATGAAGTAGGAGAATTAGTTCCTGCTAATATGAACGAAGATATTCGTTTTCTAGAGGATGGCTATATTGCCAAACATTATAGTCCGAATGGAGCTACTACTATTTCGCTAAAAAACAAGGGGCTAGATGATTTTGAGATTTTGATGATAAATTGTTTTATGGGAGGGATTTCTTATGCATTTAAATGGAATTCATATAATAATCGTAACACTCCTATCCCAGAAATGTGTGAAGGATTAGACAGAGTCTTGGATAAAAGTCCTGTTTATGACGAAGACAATGTGTTGTATCGTTTCTGCACCATAGATGATAGAACTGATTTCCAAGAAGGTGATATATATCATGCTCATCATTACATAACGACTACTAAAGATAATTGGAAATGGAAAACAAATGTATATATTATAACTCCCAAAAAGGAAGGAACAAATGCTCGTTCTTTGTACAAATTGAATAATCATAGGAATGAAAACCAAGTGACATTTAAAAGAGGAACCATTTTTAAAATAACCAAGGTTAAAAGTGGGAAGAGAAAGATAATATATATGGAGGAAGTATAACATGAATTATCCGTTGATAAGTGAATATATTGAAGCCATTAAGTCTGCAGAAGATAACTTTGAGGAACTTAGTTATCTGAGACCCGTTCTGGGTGATGATGGACTGCCTGTGATGACAAGCGGCAACTTTGCTGTGGTCTTTAAGATGAAGGATGAGCGAGATGGGAAGTTCTACGCTGTTAAATGTTTCACGAAGGAGCAGGAAGGTAGGGCAGAGGCTTATCGTGAGATTGCCAAAGAATTGAAAGATGTTGATTCACTTTATCTCGTTTCATTTCGTTATTTGGAGAAGGAGTTGTTTGTGGATACTGATCAGACAGAAGAAACAGAGTTCCCTGTACTATTGATGGATTGGGTCGAAGGCAAGACGCTTGACAAATATTTGCGTCAGAATCTTGATGACAAGTATGCACTTGAAATGTTGGCCTATCGTTTCAGCCAACTGGCTCAGTGGCTCATTCCCCAGCCCTTTGCTCATGGCGACCTAAAACCTGACAATATCCTTGTCCGAGAAGATGGTACTCTCGTCCTTGTCGATTACGATGGTATGTATGTCCCAGCAATGAAAGGTCAAAAGGCTCGAGAACTTGGCTCGCCCGATTTCCGTCACCCTCTAAGGACAGAAAATGATTTCGATGAACATATTGATGACTTCCCTATTATCATTTTACTCTTGACTTATAAGTGCCTATCAGTTGAAAAGGGACAATTAAATGAGGCAGATGTTTTTGATGGAGTTCTCTTTCACGAGTCTGATTACCTGAATATTTTAGATAGCAAGTCAATACAATCAGTGCTATGCTTTATAAACGATCCTGAGATAGCAAGACTATATGCTGCACTGTTAACGATACTTGCAGAAAAGGAAATGGATTACAGTCTTTCTTCATTTCTTTTCAAAGATAATTGTCAGGCGCAAGCATTCAATGAAATAAAGCAAAAAGCTCTTTGGGACAAGGGAGGTAAGTTTTGTTGGTCCTGCTGCTTAAGAAACGGTTTCGGTTGTAAAAAGGATACGAAACATGGAATAGAGATTCTTCGGGAATTAGCTAATGAAGGGGATGACAAAGCTCAAAACCAATTAGGTCTTTGCTATGATTATGGTATGGGAATAAAGCAAGACTTTGCGGAAGCAGTATTATGGTACTCTAAAGCTGCAGATCAGGGCAATCCATCAGCTCAATTGAATTTAGGTATCTGCTATCATAATGGTGATGGAGTTGCCAAAGACGAAGAAAAAGCATTTGATTATTTCAAAAAAGCTGCCCAACGAAATAATGCTATGGCTGATTATTATCTAGGAGACTGCTATTTAAATGGAGATGGTATTCAAAGGAATGAAGACGAAGCTTTCAAGTATTATCTTAAAGCTGCAGAAAAGGGAAATCCTTTGGCGCAATCATGGCTAATTGACTGTAGTGCTTATGGATATGAACCTCATGAGTACGAGAAGGCAGTTAAGTGGTATAGAAAAACTGCAGAACTTGGTGATGCTTTGGCTCAATATTGGTTAGGTACCCAATATGACTATAGTTTTCATAGAGAAGCGAACTATGAAGAAGCTGCAAAATGGTATAAGAAAGCTGCAAATCAATCTTATCCTTTAGCTCAGAGACGGCTTGCTGAGTGTTTTGAAAATGGTGAAGGAGTTCTTAAAAGTGTTGAGAAGGCAGTAGAATGGTATTTTAAGGCTGCAGAACAAGGAGATAGTTATTCTCAGTATAAAATTGGTGATTTTTACTATTATGGTGATGTCGTTCCACAAAGTGACACCAAAGCAGTCGAGTGGTACAAAAAATCTGCCGCGCAAGGATATTCCGAAGCGGAGTACAGCTTGGGAGATTGTTATTATTATGGCATTGGGGTGTCACAAAGTTATCGAAAGGCAGTTGCATGGTATATTAAAGCATCTGAAAAGGGGAATAAAGATTCATTATTCAAATTAGGTGTATGTTATGAAAAAGGACGTGGTATTAAGCAAAGTTCCAGGAAAGCTTTTGAATGTTATATGAAATCCGCTTTGAAAGGCAATTCAGATTCTCAATACAATTTAGGAGATTGCTATTATTTTGGCCGTGGTGTCGAGCAAAGCTATGAAAAAGCTATAGAGTATTATACAAATGCGGCAGAACAATCAGATTCGGATGCTCAAAACAATATTGGTGTGTGTTATGAATGTGGCTTGGGGGTTCCTCCAAACGGCCAAAAAGCGACAGAATGGTATACAAAAGCAGCAGAGAAAGGTAGTATCTATGCGATGAAGAATCTAGGATATTGCTATTATTATGGAATTGGAGTTCCATCGAACATCGAAAAAGCTGTACAGTTGTATAAGGAGGCTATTCGTAAAGAAAATATGGATGCCATCTTATCTATCGATGATGCTATTTACAATATCTCTGAAAAGGATGCTAAAAATGCAGAAAGATTTTATTCAACTTATGATAAAGGCTCGAAACGCTTATTAAGCTCAAAAGACATTATTTAGAACTGTGAACTTTCTTTTTATATTAGTATACATAGAAGTCAGAATTGAGAAATGATGAAGCTTAATAAACTATGGTGAAATTTAAAATTAACATATTACGGCTATCTCTCATACTATTAGTAATAATAGCAATTATCTCCTGTAATGAGAAAAAGAGATTTGATGGATATCTATATCCTATTCGAGAAAATGGACTATATGGTTTTATTGATTCTGTGGGGAATAAGATTATTGAGCCAGAATTCTTGTGGATGTCAACTTTTCATAATGGTCTAGCGATGACTGTTGTTGACACCATTTATCGTGTTGTTCCAGATTCAATGGCTTATGAGGTCGGAGAAAGAGATACTATATTAAATGTGTATCGAATGTATGCCAAGTATGGGTATATTGACAAGTCTGGCGATTTTGTGATAGAACCTAAGTTTATCAGTTATGTTGACATGTCCGAGATAGGGGATGTAGCAATTGATATGGACGACTGCAGCAACGCACTATATAGGAATTCCTTCCGCAATAGACGTGCTATGTTTTACGACACGCTAACTTGGAAAAATGGGTATATTGATACAAACGGGGATATAGTTATTCCTCCCAAATATTACTATTCTGAACCTTTTAGCGAAGGATTAGCCGTTGTAAGAGATGTAGTTGCAGAGCCACTTTATACGAACAAAGCATGCATAACTCCATCAAAGCTCAGATGTGCTTATTTAGATACACTTGGGAATGCAGTAACAGATTTCAAGTATGAATCTTTAACAAGATTTGGCTCTGGACGAGGAATAGGCAGTTATAAGAAAATCAAAAGAGAAAATGTTGACATAGCAGACACGACAATTGTCTGGGAAACTTATAGTATACCTCGATTCCTAATAAATGGGGATGGAAAGGAAATAAAAGAACTCAACTTTAATTATGACTACTATGGGTTTAGTAGAGGTGGTATAAGTGTTGCTTCTGATGGATTCTTCATGAGAAGTTTTATAGGCAAAGAGAACATTTCATATTATTATATAGATAATAATGGCAACTTTCTTGAACCACTTAAGGGCTTGTCGGAATATCAACTTGATTCTTTAGGGGAATGCAATGATATAATTCAAGTACTACCCGATAATGCCAACATAGCTGCTGCTACATACTTTAATGAAGGGTTCGCAGGAATTTCACCGGACAAGAAGCATTGGTTTGCTATAGATAAATATCTTTTGATTCATGGTTATGGTGACGAATCCATTTTTGAAGGTTTTCGAGCATTCAACAATGGCTTGGCTGCTGTTAAAAGAAATGGCAAGTGGGGGTTCATTAATAGGAAAATCAAGGAGCAGATTCCATGCAAGTATGATTCCTGTGGTGTTGTTTATCCATATTTGGAGGAAGTCTTTGAATATGATATACAAGGAAATGTGAATAGAAAAGCCTATATCAACAGGAAAGATAGTCTTGTATGGGAAAGCCCTTTGTATAATTCAGAAAAGATAGAGAATCGCTATTCGATAAAGAATTGTAAGGAGTGGGGGAAGTGGACTTATAAATATAATCCCATTATTGAGAACATCAAATACTGGATAATAGTGGGATTGGGCATTGTATTGATTATAGCGTTAATTAGCTGGGAGAGCTTTCGCGTAAGTGCTACTAAGAGACATACGGTAATGTCTACAAATGATCAGTCATTACAAATGCAAGACAATGTTGAAAATAATTCTTCTTCGAATAATATCAGTGTTACTTCCACTGAAACCGAAGAGATCCATTTTTACCCTTCTGTTCGCCAATATACTGAAACCATTAAATTATCATCAAAATCGCCGGAGGAATTCTTTGATAAATTGAGCAATCTTCGTCCTGTTTTTGACGAGAATGGTGACCCTATTATGAGTAATGGTAACTTTGCCGTGGTTTATAAAATGGTTGATGGAAACGGAAAATTCCATGCAATAAGGTGTTTTCATCGGTATCAAGAAAGAAGGGGACAGAGTTATAAACTGATTTGTGAAGAGTTAAATAAAGTGTCTTCCTCTTATTTGTTGCCTATCAAATATTATGAGAAGGAATTATATATTGATTCAGTAGAATATCCAGTCTTATTAATGGATTGGGTAGATGGAGTTCCCCTAGACAAGTATCTTCGCGAGATTATTAATGATAATACGAAACTTCGCTCTATAGCGGTAAAATTCCGTCAACTAGCAATATGGCTGCTAGATCAACCTTTTGCACACGGAGACTTGAAACCCGATAATATTCTTGTAAAAAAGGATGGCTCTCTTGTTTTAGTTGACTATGATGGTATGTTTGTGCCTGCAATGCAAGGAGAAAGATCGAGGGAAGTAGGAAGTCCAGACTTCAGAAATCCGTCAAGAACAGAAGATGATTTTGATAAAAATATAGATACTTTCCCAATCATATCTATACTTTTGTCGCTAGAATTGTTGATAGAAAACAAAGATTATCTATCAAAATTTGGTGCAGAAGATAGGCTTCTATTTTCTGAAGATGATTATAGGAATATAGATAATTCTGTACTATTTAGAATAGCATTGTCATCGTACAATGATGACATTTCTGAACTTGCAATAAATCTTAAATCGCAACTCTGTACAATTAATGACAATAATATTATACATCTATTAAATCAGAAAGAGATACGTAATAAACAAAAACAAAAAAATGAAAAAATAGAAAAAAGATTAACTATCTTAATATTATTGTATAATTTATTTATACCACTTGGAGCATACATATATTCTCGTATTATGCCAATAGCGGATTGGGATCCGTTAGGCGTCTCAATAGGAATATTATGTTCTGCATTCTTTATATATATTGTTATTGTAATAATTGATCTTTTTCGTCCTTACAAAGAATCTCACTTGTATATTGATGAAGACTATACAAGTTGGGGCTGTGTTTTTTCGTTATGGAACATATTTATTGCATTAGGATTGTTGTTGAAATCTTTTAAATTGGATGAATGGTATATAACATTATTGATAATCATAATTTGGATATGTTTCTTTTATGTTTTAGGTGGAATTACATATGGTGCTTTCGAATTACGCACATGCATATACAAAACACCAACAGAAAAAAGAATTGAAATAGAGAAAAAGGAAAAGGAAAAAATACGGACGGCTCTTAGGATAGAAGAACAAAGACAAAAAAAGTTGCAAGAGAATGAAGTGCAAAGAGAACAAAATAATAATGATGATTTACCATTTTAAAATAAGAAGACAATGATAATCATTGAATCTAAACGAAAGAAACCTGCAACGATATTAAAGAAATATCCGGGTGCCATACTGGCGGATGTGACGAGCCAAGCGGATACGAGGTTGAAAGAACTGAGCCCGTTCTATCCCCATTATGATATACCAGTGCCTTTCAGCGATGGCTATACTGCTACTTGTGTAGAAGCTATATGGCAAGGACTGAAAGTGTTTGAGGGGTGTGACGTGGATGTCGAGATGTTCAAGAATGATACGATGAAGAATATCAAACGAACTGTGCGACGCTTTGGAAAACCATTGGGGCACAGGAAGGGCGTTCACGGAACAGAACTACTTGGGTATATTGAGGCCAGAAAACATATATATATTCCAACTTATAAGTGGGTGCTGGAGAATAAAGTAGCTTGGATTGTCGAGAAACTTAGAGAGGCAAGTAAAACGAAGACAATCGTATTATTGGACTACGATACAAATGCAGATGTGGAGAATGAGAAGAAACCGCTGTCGCACGCATCGTTAATAAAAGCATACGTAGAAGAAACCTATCCATACGAGAATAGTGAAATAAATGAAAAAGTTATCAAGAGAGACAATATCGTCGAACTTGATTTGTTTAACCAATAAAGGGTAATTGCTATGGAGAAAAAGAGTAATTGGCAAGAGTTCAAAGCAATACTTGACCAACAGGGAATCAAGAAACTCTATCATTTTACGGATAGAGATAATTTGGAATCAATCATCAAGAATGGCGGATTGTATTCTTGGGGCGATTGCGAAGATAAGGGAATCAAAATAGCAAAGCCTGGTGGAGGATTACTTTCAAGAGATCTTGATAGAAAAGACAATCTGCAGCATTATGTGAGAGTAAGTTTTACCACACAGCATCCTATGATGTATGTCGCAATGCAAGACGGACGACTATCGAATCCTGTTATTCTAGAGATTGACCCTGAGGTGATTTACTGGAATGACAGTAAATATGCGAATGTGAATGCGACAAGAAGTGGCGCTCGCAAAGGTGGTTCCATTGACGACTTCAAAAGCATCCATTTTCAATCTGTAAAGGCTCGCAAGCATTTTGACCTACCAGACGAAGAGCAGCCATATTTCCAGGCTGAGGTACTAGTAAAGAACTTCATTCCATTGGAGTATATCAAGAATATAGGTAACTTTGGTATACCCATTCCTTCTAAGCCTAAGGCTCTGCAAGTCAAAAATCCATATACGGCACAAATTACCAGAAACACTCCTACGGCATTTATCTTCTTGATAGATCAGTCCATATCGATGAGTAGAAAATTGTACTATCGAGGCGAGTATATTACTCTTGCTGATGCTGTGGCAAGAATAGTAAATAATCAGATTTACGAACTCGTTCTACGTTGTATTAAGACCACAGAAGTGAGACATTACTACGATATTGCGGTTATTGGATATGGTGACGATGCAAACTATGGATGGAAAGGAACATTGGCAGGAAGAGATTTCGTTTCGCCAGAAGAATTGAAGAACAACCCATTCAAGACAATAACTGTCAAAGAGGAAACGAGAACTCGGAAGGGAGTTGAATTAAAAGAGGTTCATAAAGTGCAATGGATAGAGCCTGTTGCTGCAGGCAAATATACAAGAGGTGACAAGGCCTTCACAATGGCTAAAAATCTTTTGGATAAATGGATGAAGGAACACCATGATAAAGATTGCTATCCACCCACTATTATTAACATCACCGATGGAGCATTTAATGGAATTGTAAATCCACGTGAGGTAAACACGCAATTGGCCAATGAGTTGAAAGCATTATATACTAATGACGGAAACGTACTTCTGTGGAATATTCATATTACTCCTGACAGTAAGGAGCAATTGGTATTCCCAATCAGTAAGACAGAGCTGAATAACAATGAAAAATCGGAATGGTTATTTGATATGTCAAGCTTGCTACCATCAAGATACAATGTACCAATAGGTGATTTACGTGGTGATGCAGAAAATACACGACACGTTGCTATGGCTACAAATACAGACATGTCGACGTTGATACAGTTAATGGATATTGGTACACCTACAAATATTAGTCAAAATCAATGAAAGCAAGAAGCGTTTCTATACCAAAATTTGGTGAAAAGACTAATGAAGATGCTGCTATCGCCAGAAACGGTCTGATTGCCGTTTCGGACGGCGCAGGTGGAGGTGGCGTGTTTGCTGACCAATGGTCAAGGTACCTTGTAGATAATCTGCCAGATGAGCCAATTCAAAACTATTCTGAATTTGACAACTGGTTAGATGCCATTTGGGAGAAGTTCTACAATGAACATGAAGAGTTAGCTAAAGCCCAAGGAGGACTTTTCTTAAACAAATTCTACGATGAAGGCTCTTTTGCCACTTTAGTAGCCGTATGGAAAGTCTCGGAGTCTGAGTGTAGATGGATTAGTTATGGGGATAGTGTGGCCTTTTGCTATGACAGGGAAAAGGGCGCTTTACAGCATTCCTTTACTGAACTGGCAGATTTTAATAACCCTCCATATCTAATAAACTGCAAAGATCCCTTGGATGAGAAAGGGTTTAGATGTGGAACATTTAAGACATCAAAGACGACAGTCGTTTTTTGTGCAAGTGATGCATTGTCTCACCTTATCTTAATGCTGTATGAAACATGGCAACAAACACAGGGATGTCATAAGTACGACAAAGAGATAGAGGAGGCCATCAATGCCCAGACGAGAAATAGTCAATATGTTAAGTTGGCATTGGGCCTTAGTCCAGATTTTGACGCCAAGATGAAGTATTTCTTAAGGCTATCAAAAAGGGAAGTGGACTTCCAAAGTGGAATGAATAACCATAGGGATAAACTTAAACTTGTCGCAAATGACGACTATTCACTGGCTGTGATGGACTACAACGGTAAGGCATTTGATAATTGTATACCGACTCTGGAATTAGATTAATTATGGAAGAAAGCGAATATAAGGGTTTTACCCCAGACTATATAGATGCTCTATTGCCATCTCAGGTTTTCGTGTTTGGAAGTAACGTATTAGGCTATCATACGGGTGGGGCATCTAGGACGGCAAGGAAACTGTTTGGCGCTGTATGGGGACAGCCAGAAGGATTGCAAGGGCAGAGCTATGCCATACCAGTGGACTTCGGAAAGGGTGTCAGAAAGGACACAGAGGTCAAAGCTGCGGTGGATAGATTTATAGATTTTGCCAAAGAACATACGGAATTGTTCTTCTTTGTAACTCGTGTGGGGTGTGGTATTGCAGGATACCGTGACGAAGAAATGGCTCAATTCTTTAAAGGTGCCTTGGAACTCAAGAATGTCAGTCTGCCTAAAAGCTTTGTAGATGCACTAAGCATAGGTGAGGTGTTCTTTAATTTGGAGCGTTTCATTGAAGCACAGAAATTAGATTATGATTTAGCTCTTCATGAAATATGCGAGGGACAAAAACGAGGTCATTGGATATGGTATATATTCCCACAAATAAAAGGTTTGGGGCATAGTTACAATTCTGAATACTATGGGCTCAGCGGAAAAGACGAAGCGAAAGCATATCTGGACCACCCTGTTCTTGGACAGCGCTTAAGAGAAATTACAACTGCTCTATTGAATTGCAACAACTCGTCAGTAGATGATATATTAGGATTCCCAGACAACCTTAAAGTAAGGTCATGTATGACATTGTTTGACATTGTAGCCCCTAATGATATATTCAGCGAAGCCCTCAATAAGTACTACGAAGGAAAACGTTGTGACAAAACAATCTGGCGCCTTGGAATGCGTGAAGAAAAATCACAGAATGCAATAAAGATTAGCAGGCTTTCTATCGCCAAAGATGGTACCGTCCTTTTGACAGATTATCGGAAAGAAATTAAGATGGAGCCAATTGTCAAAGCAACATATTTGTTATTTTTGAAGCATCCAGAAGGTATTACATTTAAGTGTTTACCAGATTACAGACAGGAATTGGCGGATATCTACCAGAAAATAAAGCCCTTCGGATTGACAGAAAGGGCAATCAGAAGCATTGAGGATGTGACGAACCCATTGCTGAATTCGATTAACGAGAAATGTTCACGTATCAGAGCAGTATTCCAGACAGAAGTTGATGCCTCTCTTTTAGACCAATATGTAATAATAGGTAAGAGTGGCGAGGCGAAGAAAATAGCTCTGCCGCGCGATTTGGTAGTCTGGGAATAGGAATAGGACTGAGGTGAGATGTCTGAAGTCTGATGGTTGAAGGAAGAGGGAAGAAAGAAGAGGACTTGTGGATTGCATTTTTTTCCTCTTTTTCTTTGTGCTTTACGAAAAAGTTCCTATATTTGCAGGCAATATGAAGCAAACAATTGATACATACAAACTGACGAGTATGGAAGAACCTTCTGACGAGATTCTTTCACAAATAATGCGTGAGGCAGCAGAGGACGCAAGGAAGTCGAATGAGGAGGCAACAGAGCGTTACTTTAATCAAATGCTGATTGAAGCGCAAAAAGTAGCTGCGTTATGAGCCCTGCCATTCATAAACCGGTTCTGATAGTTATTGCTGGACCTAACGGTTCTGGCAAAACGACAATTACATCCAAAATTCTTAGGCACGAATGGTTAGAAGGTGCAGTATATATTAATCCGGATATTGTTGCACAAGAAAAGTTCGGTGACTGGAATTCGATGGATGCTGTAAAGCAGTCTGTGGAATATTGTGAGGAATTGCGAGAGAGATGTCTTCGTGATCACCAAAGTCTGATTTTTGAGACTGTTCTTTCTGCTGAAGACAAAATAGATTTTATCAAGAGAGCCAAGGAGACGGGATTCTTTATCAGGTTATTTTTCGTGTCGACTGAGCACCCTTCTGTTAATGCTTCGAGAATAGCAAGACGCGTTATGAAAGGTGGACATGATGTACCTATTTCGAAAATAGTGTCTCGTTACTATAAGTCTATAGTCAACTGCTTTAAAGCTTCAAAATATGCAGATAGGACTTATGTATATGACAATACGGCGGAGAATACTGAAGCACAAATATTGTTTCGTATGATTGATGGGAAATTGGCAAAGCAATATTTGTCTGAGTTGCCCAAATGGAGTGAGCCTATATTGGGTATTATGTAAGATATAATTAAAATAGCATTTTCACAAGCCTTGTGGGGCAAAATTGTTTGGTTGCAGAGTTAGAAACAGCTAACTTCGCAACCAAATTTAATTTTGGTGACTATGATAGATTTTGATTACATTTTGCAACAGGCAAAACTATTCCATTATAAGGGATGGGAAGACAGAGAATTAAGAAAGTGTGTGGATATGCTGCCATCTTAGTTGTGAAATCACTAATATCGAGTATTCTAACTAAACGGATTTATTGATTATGGAGTGGCATATAATAGGCATTCTTGCTTTCGTAGTGATTTTCACTCAAACTGATTCGTACGGAGGGGACGGATGAGTTTCTGACATCTTTCTTTTTCAAGGCTGCCGTCCAGCGTATGAAGGCAGAGCTCGCCCAGAAGCGTAAGAACTCATTGTCGGTGGTGTTCTTCTAAGCAGTCCTTCTAAACAGCTCTGGTATATTATATCGCAGCCTCGTTTACCACCAACTCCCTTGGCAGTTTGATAACCTTGAGGCGCTCAAACCAGATGCGTGAGGAACCGTTAAAGTGCTTCTGCGTATGGCCGCTGATGATGTAGTAGCTGGCCATATACTCGTCCATCATTTCCATGAATACTTTCTTGATGCGTGAGCACTTCTCGTTGATGGCGTTGTCAAGTGGGTTCACCAAGTGCTCCACGCCCTCCGTGATTTTCCCCTTGTCCATCATCCTTGCTGTCAGCATATAGTAGTGCGTCAACTCCTCGCGAAAGTCACCCAGGCGTTTGAACTCGATGCCCTCCGGGTGGGCCAGAAATAACAGGTACACCGCCTTATGCACGGGTTGCAACTCTATCTCCTTGTTGCCAAAATCTATCAGGATGAACCTGTAGTCTTTTGTTAACAGCAGCCGGCTCAGCTTTGCACGCGCCGCCTCAATGCGCAACTCTTCAAGCAGAGACGTACCAATGGCCCGCAACAGCAAATCCTTGCGGCCAGCCATCTGGAGCTGTTCAACCCAGTGCTTGATTTGCACAGCCATTTCCTCTGGAGTCTGATACGTCACACCCGTCATTCCGCCACCTTCATCAATTCATTCAACCATCCTTTCCATCTCCTAATAATGGCAGGCTGACCGGAGTCTTCCTCCGTCTCCACGTCGGGCTGTTGCTCCACGACAGGTGCTGGCGCTGGTTCCGGTTCCTCGGCCGACTCCACCTCGAAAGGCAACTCCTGGTCTTTTGCCAGCACCTCCTTGATGGTGGGTGCCTCCTTCTTTGCAGGCTTATATATCAGTGGTATCAGATCCTCATAGAAGTCCTCATCATCACGATGCACGTTCTCCTTGACCTCTTTGCGCAATTCGTCCTCTAGCCCCGTTGCCAGTATGGTCACCTTGGCATCCTCGCCCAGCGAGTCGTCCGTAGCCGTGCCCCATATCACGTCGATTTGCGGATCCAACTGGTCGAAGAAGTCATCAATCTCCTGCAACTCCTTCACCATGATGGCGTATTCATCGCTGGCATAGATGTTAAAGAGGATGCGCTTAGCCTTACCGATATCGTTTCCATAGAGCAAAGGCGAGTCAAGGGCATTCAGGATGGCCTTCTCCACTCGGTGTTCACCACTGGCACGTCCCATCGCCATGATAGACCCGCCACCGTTTTTCATTGTCGTTTCCACATCCTTGAAGTCACTCTTTATTCCACCGTCGCTAGGCAGCGTTATCAGTTCTGAGATACCCTTTACAGCATCCATCAGCACATTGTCTGCCCGTTGGAAGGCTTCCTTCACCGACAGTTCCGAGTCGGCATACACATCGCACAGCCGCTCATTGTTCACAATCAGCATCGCATCCACGTTTTTGCGCAACTCGTCTACCCCCTTCAGTGCCTTGATAATCTTCTTCTTCTTCTCGAAATAGAACGGTATCGTCACCACGCCAACCGTCAGTAGCCCCATCTCCTTGGCAATACCTGCAACCACGGGAGCAGCCCCGGTACCCGTGCCGCCGCCCATGCCGGCCGTCACAAACACCATCTTCGTACCGTCGTTCAGCAGCGTCTTGATGTCCTCGATATTCGCCTCAGCCTCTTGCTTGCCTAGTTCGGGGTTCGCTCCAGCGCCGAGGCCAGAGCTGCCCAGCATCAATTTCACAGGTACTGGCGAACGTGACAGCGACTGACTGTCCGTATTCAGCACCGCATACGTCACGCCCTTTATCTGGTCGTTCCACATGTTGCGTACGGCATTACATCCGCCGCCGCCTACGCCAATCACCTTGATGATGCCCTGCATCTTGTCCTCTACAGGTCCGAAATCCAGTATATTGTTCACATTTTCCATACGTTCAGATTTGAGTGCAAAGGTACTCGTTTTTTATGAAATCGCCAAAAGTTCACAAGGCTTGCGGAGGCGTCTGCTGTAATAATGGGTCAGCCGGCACTGGCTGGAAACGCAGAGTCGCAAGCGGTTGTCAAAACCACTTGCGACTCTCTGACTCTTGTGTCGACACTTGGACTCGAACCAAGGACCCCCACCATGTCAAGGTGATACTCTAACCAGCTGAGCTATGCCGACCTTTCTGTGTTTGCGGGTGCAAAGGTACATAAATATTTGGAAATAAAAGAAGAAAAGCGCAAAAAAATACTAGTTACTACTTAATTAAATATAAAAAAGGTGTTTTTTCATCGCAGAACAGAATATTATGACTATCTTTGCATGTTAGAACAATGTATAAAAAAGCGATTGATAAGAATATGAAAACAAAGAACATTTGGATGATGTCCCTGCTGGCTGCTGCCATGCTGACATCGTGCTCAGGCAAACTGGGCCAACTGACTGGTGACTATTTTAAGGTGAACCCCAACCCGCTGGTGGCTGACGGAGGACAGGTGGATGCTACCATCAACGGCGTATTCCCTGAGAAATACATGAACAAGAAAGCCGTGGTGACGGTGACACCGGAGTTGCGCTATACGAAGGACGGTATGGCGCAGACCGTAAAAGGTCGTCCGTCAACATTCCAGGGCGAGAAAGTGCTGGGCAACGACCAGACCATCAGCTATCAGCTGGGCGGCCACTACACCATGAAGGCCAGCTTCCCCTACGAGGCTGCCATGCAGAAAAGTGAGCTCTACTTGACGTTTGACGCTAAACTGGGCAATAAGCCCGTTGATGTTCCTGCCATCAAGGTGGCTGACGGCGTGATAGCAACCAGCGAACTGTATCACCGTACGTTGACCTCTGCTCAGCCCAGCGTAGCGCCCGACGCTTTCCAGCGCGTGGTGGAACGCAAGCAGGAGGCTAACATCAAGTTCCTCATCCAGCAGGCCGAACTGCGCAAGACCGAGTTGCAGAACAATTCCGTACAGGAGTTCGTCAGTTTGCTGAAGCGCATCAGTGCTGACCGTGAGAACATGATGATGGGCAACGTAGAGGTATCGGCCTATGCATCGCCCGATGGTGGTTTTGCGCTGAACGAGAAGTTGGCTAACAAGCGCCAGACGAATACGGAGGAGTATGTGAAAAAGCAGATGAAGCAAGCCAATATGGATGCCGACGTGGAAGCCAACTATACCGCCCAGGACTGGGAGGGCTTCCAGCAGCTGGTACAGGCCAGCGACATCCAGGACAAGGACGTCATTCTGCGCGTGCTCTCCATGTATAAGGACCCCCAGGAGCGCGAGCAGCAGATTAAGAACATGAGCCACGGTTTCCAAGAGCTGGCCGACGGCATCCTGCCCGAACTGCGTCGTGCCCGTCTGACTATCAACTACGAGACACTGGGACGTGATGACGAGACCATCTTCAACCAGTTCAAGAGTGACGCCTCGAAACTGTCTGTTGAGGAACTCATCTATGCTGCCTCCATTGCCGAGACACCTGCCGAGCAGGAGAGCATGCTGAAGACTGCCGCCCGTCTTTATCCGAAGGATGCCCGTGCCTACAACAACTTGGCTGTGCTGGCTTACCAGAAGGGCAACTACGACGAGGCTCGCCGCTATCTGACACAGGCTACTAATATCGACGCAGCCTGTGCGGAGGCTAAGGCCAACCTGGGTCTGCTGGCTCTCCAGCAGGGCGACCTGAAGACGGCCGAGAACTATATTGGTCAGGCCGGCAATGCCAACGGACTTGCTGAGACGCTGGGCAACCTGCACCTGGCACAGGGCAATTATGCGCTGGCCGAGCAAGACTTCAACGGTGTCAACAGCAATAGCGCTGCACTGGCACAACTGCTGAACAAGAACTACGCCAAGGCTGCCCAGACGCTGAAGAACGTCGAGAAAGCCGACGGCATGACTGACTACCTGCAGGCCATCGTCAGTGCCCGCCAGGGCAATACTGACGCTGCTCAGTCGTTCCTGCGTTCAGCCATTCAGAAGGATGCCTCGCTAAAGGCCTATGCTGACAATGATTTGGAACTCAAGCATTAAGCGTTGAAAAACATTGCTTATATTATTCTCGCGCTGATGATGGTGGCATGCGGCACGGAGAGCGGCAAGTTCCGGCTCGAAGGCCGCTTGCGCAACATCAATCAGGGCGAGTTCTGGATTTACAGTCCGGATGGCGGCATGATAGGCATTGACACCATCCCGGTGCGCGATGGTCGTTTCTCTTACGAATTGGAGCTCTACGACCATGCTACGCTGATGTTGGTCTTTCCGAACTATTCGGAGCAGCCGATTTTCGCTGAGTCCGGCCAGAAGGTCACCATCAAGGGCGATGCTACGCACATGAAGGAGATGATTATCGAGGGAACCACCGCCAACGAGGACATGACCATGTTGCGCATGGAACTGAACGACCTGACGCCGCCGGATATTCCCGATGCCGTCGAAAAGTTCATCAAGGACAATCGTGATTCGCCGGTCAGCATCTATCTTCTGCAGCGCTATTTCGTACAGTCCGCCGAGCCCAACTACCGGCGAGCGCGCCTGCTGGTGGAGATGCTCTTAGAACAGAATCCGGAGAACGGCCAACTGCTGAAACTGAAAAAGCAGTTGAAAGCACTGGAAAACTGCGGTCTGAAAGCAAAGCTACCCAAGTTCTCGGCCGTTGACATCGACGGCAAACGCGTGACGGAGAAGTCGCTGAAGGCTCAGGTGAACGTCATTACCACGTGGGCCACATGGAGCTTTACCAGCACCTCCTTGCAGCAACGCCTCAAGCAGCTCAAAAAGGAATATAGCGACCAACTGGCGGTGGTCAGCATCTGTCTGGACGCCCAACCCGATATCTGCCGGCGCTCCATAGCCCGTGACTCGCTGAAGTGGCAGACCGTCTGCGATGGAAAGATGTGGGAAACGCCATTGCTGCGGAAGTTCGGAATGGGCGACGTGCCAGACAACGTGCTGTTGGATAGCAAGGGGACGGTGGTAGCCCGCAACCTAAGTTCCAAACAGTTGGAGGAACGCATTCGGAGAATGTTGAAATAAATCAGTAACAAGATCCCAACAACGATGAAAGCACTATGTTTAATACTGAAAATCTTAGGAGGACTGCTGTTCTTGTTAGCAGTTCTGGCCGGGGGCGCTTTTGCGGCATTCCATACTGATGCCGTGCAAGACCGGCTGGTCAAGAATGCTACAGAGATGCTGAGTGACTATCTGCAGACGAAGGTAGAGATTGAGAAGGCCACCGTCAGTTTTCTGGACCAGGGTGTACGTCTCTATGGTGTCGAGATAGAAGACCGCCAGCAGCGCAAAATGTTCCGGATGAGCGAGCTGGGCGTAGACATCAAGATTCTGCCGCTCTTGCGCCACGAGGTACGTATTTCCCAAGCCAAGATTCGCGGACTGGAAGCTCGCCTCTACAAGCCCGCCACTGACAGCGATTCCGTAGCCAACTTCCAGTTTGTTGTCGACGCCTTCAAGCGTAAGCCCAAACAGCCGGCGGACACACTGGCTACGGATAGCGTACAGACGAAGAAGAAACCACTGCTCGTTGACGTCAATAAGGTGTCGTTAGAGGACATCAAGGTCAGCTTTAACGATACCATGCAGGCACAGCTGGGTCGTCTCCGCTATAAGAAAGACAAGAAAGACCAACTGACAGCCGAAGTGCGCGACCTCTCTGCCTCTTTTGTGCAGCACACCAAAAAGGGGGCCGTCGATACGCACGTAGCTGTTGGCCTGCTACATGCCGTTAGCAAGAACGGTCAGCAGTTTGTCACGCTTGAGTCACTCCGCTACCAGACTGACAATCATAAGCCCCGAAAGAATGTTGGCAAACCCAAGCGCGGCGCTTTTGATGCAGGCCACTTCGATGTGACGGCCAACCTGGACATCCACATTGACACGTTGGGCAAAGACACGCTGGTGGCACAGGTCACGAGCGGCACGGCAGAAGACCGCAGCGCAGGTCTCGTTGTCAAGGAACTGCTGCTGAAGGTCCATGCCAACAAGCGGCAGGCACGTCTCAGCGATGTCTCTGTCAAGCTGCCCAATACCGTTCTTTCCATTGCCGCTGCCAGCATCCAGTTGCCCAGCAAGAAGGAGCGGCGCCCATTGCAGTTTTCTACCTCTACTATCAAGGGCAGGGTGGTGCTGAAAGACATTGCCCGCACCTTTGCCCCTGCGCTGAAAGGTTTCACGCTACCGCTGACGCTGCAGACCCAGATGAGCGGCAGCGACAACGAGCTTCGCTTCCGCAACGTTTCTGTGGCTACTGCCGACAGGAAACTCGCCATTGCCGCTACAGGCCGCATCAGCAACTTAAAAGACAAATATCGGCTGAACGTCCATTTCGATGTGCAGCGCATGACGACAGACGGCATCTATGCAGAACGTGTCATCAATCAGTTCGCTGTCAAGAAGTTTATGATGAAGCAGCTCCATGCTCTGGGGCAGATTACTTATCAGGGCCATTTCGATGTGTTGTGGAAGAAAGAACAGTTTGCCGGCCAGCTGACAACCGTCCCCGGCAACCTGGATTTCCATTTTGCCCTGGATGAACTGAATAAATATGTCTTTGGTACCGTGCGCACCTCGTCCTTTGAGTTAGGCCAGGCGATGGACATGCCCGACTTGGGAAAGATTGCTTGCAAGGCCGACTTCAAATTCGATATTTCCAAACCGCGCACTGCCCAGATGCGCAAGGTGAAAGGGGGCAAGCTGCCCATTGGGCAGGTTAGCGCCGAGGTTGCCGAGGGCAGCTACAAGAAAGTCAAGGTGCGCAACATCTTTGCCGAACTCGTGAGCGATGGTGCCGTGGCTACGGGCAATGTCATCGTCAAGGGCTCGCGTGTCGATGTGCTCTGCGGCTTCTCGTTTACCAATACCAACGAGATGAAGAAGACGAAGATCAAGCCGGGCATTCGTTTCCACAAGATGTCTGACGAGGACAAGGCTGCACGCGACGAAAAACGTGCACGCAAGGCGGAAGAGAAGGCGGCTCGCAAGGCTGCCAAGGCCGAGGAAAAAGCAGCCAAGGCAGCTGAGAAAGCAGCTCGCAAGGCGGCCAAGGCTGAAGAGAAGGCGGCACGCAAAGCAGCCAAAGCCGAGGAGAAAGCGGCACGCAAAGCAGCCAAAGCCGAGGAGAAAGCGGCGCGTAAGGCAGCCAAAGCAGTAGAGAAGACCGCTAAAGCCGCTGCTGCGGAAGAATAATGCCCCAGGGTTTTATGATGAGATGAATAGGATTGCATATGAAGAAAGGTATCGTGTTTTTAGCGCTGTTTAGCACATTTTTCTTATTCCTGCCCGCTGCTATGCGAGCCGGTAATGACATTCCAGAGTGGCGTATTCTTGGCGGTGAACTGAGCAATTCCGCCGCGACGTCGGTCAGTGACATTGAGCAGGTGCTGCCACGCATGAAGTCATTAGGACTGAACACCGTGCTGGTGCCCGTCTACTGGGAACTGCTCGAACCGTCTGAGGGGCAGATGGACTATACGCTCGTCGACCGCACCATGGACATCGCGCGCCAGCAGGGACTCCAGTTGGTGCCACTCTGGTTTGGAGTGTGGAAGAACTCCATGTCTTGCTATGCGCCGGCATGGTTCAAGCGCGATGTGAAACGTTTCCCCAGAGCAGTTACGGCAGAGGGGAAACCGTTAGAGATAGCCTCGTGCTTCAGCGACCGGGTGTTGCAGGCTGACCTGAGGGCCTTTTCCGCCCTGATGCAGCACATTGCAGAGAAAGACCCACGCCACGAGGTGGTCGTCATGGTACAGATAGAGAACGAAATCGGCATGCTGGAGTCTGCCCGCGACCACTCTCCATTGGCTGAGCAGGCCTACCGCCAGCCCGTGCCGCAAACGCTGCTCCAGGCATTGGACATCCGGCGGCGGGGCTCGTGGGCCGAGGTGTTTGGCACCGATTGTTATGCCGACGAGCAGTTCATGGCCTGGCACTATGCCCGCTATGTGGAGCAATTGGCACAGGCCGCACGGGGCATTCTCCATACCGAGGGCCATACCGCGGCGCTGCATGCCGAAGTGCCGCTCTTTGTCAATGCCGCCATGAACAGCCGCGGTCGCAAGCCTGGAGAATATCCCTCTGCCGGTCCCTTGGCTCATCTGGCTACCATCTGGAAAACCGGCGCTCCCACTGTCGACCTGCTGGCGCCCGACATCTATGATGCCGGTTTCAAGTCGTGGGCTTCCCAATACGCCATGCCGCTACGTCCGCAGGATGGGGGACGCCTGGTGAACCGCCTTTTTATTCCTGAAAGCCGCTGTTGCGAGAATAGTGGCGTGCGTGCGCTCTATGCTTTCGGTGAGCATCAGACGCTGGGCTTTTCTCCTTTTGCCATCGACCAAGCCTCGCCTCAGGAGACGGAGTCGGTAACCCAGGCCTACCGCCTCTTGTCGCAGGTGTTCAGGGTGAAGCCCCAAAATACGTGGGGACTCCTTTTCGACCAGCAAGACGCTGAGCGCACCATCGACGACGAAGGCGTCGTCATCGCGTGCCGCCACTATTTTACCTTGCCTTGGGACCCTCGTGCCACCGACGGCTCTCCGTGGCCTGAGGGTGGAGCCATGCTCCTCCGACTGGGACGTTACGACTATCTGCTGGCAGGCAGTGGCGTGGTCGTTGACTTCAAGACGCGTGCTGAGAAGCAGCACGACGCGCAGCCCTCCGGCCAGCAGCCGACATTAGGCGAAGACGGCTTTGTAGAGTCCGGTTCAGCCACCCCTTCCACCTTACCCCGCTTCCACGGTTCCCGTCTCGGCCTTCTTTCCGTCGACGAGGTCAGCATCAACGACGAAGGCCAGCTCCGCTTCCTGCGCCGTCATAATGGCGACCAAAGCCACCAGGGGCGCCATGCCCGCATCAGTGTGGGGGAGTGGAAAATCCTCCACATCCAACTCTACGAATATCAATAGTCAAGAAACACCTCCCCACCTCCCACGAGGGGGCTGGAATGCCGATGTACAAAGGGATTGAAGGGTGGGAGGTGGGGAGGTGATGACAGCTCTTCGACCTGAAGGGCGTTGTGTGGCCAAGCGCGCTATCGGCGGCTGCGGAAGAAGTCTTGCATGAGTTGGCGGCACTCCTGCTCAAGGACGCCGCCGGTGACGGTGCATTTAGGGTGCAGCGCACGGGGCGCATAGAGCGTGTAGCCGCGCTTCTCGTCCGGGCAGCCATAGACGATGCGCGGTATCTGGCTCCAACCAAGGGCACCGGCACACATGGTGCACGGCTCTACGGTGACGTAGAGCGTGCAGTCGGTGAGGTACTTGCCGCCCAGTTCGTTGGCGGCAGCGGTGACGGCCTGCATCTCGGCATGGGCAGTCACGTCGTGGAGCGTCTCCGTCAGGTTGTGGGCGCGGGCTATGACGCGGCCCTGGCATACCACTACGGCGCCAATGGGTATCTCGCCCTCGTCGAAGGCCTGCTGTGCCTCCTGCAGTGCCTTGCGCATGAATTGTATGTCGTCGTTGGTCATGTTTCGATGTTTCATTCTCACCTGCAAAGATACTAATAAAATAAGAATTAAGAATTAAGAATTCAAAAAAAAGTTGTATCTTTGCATCATGGAATGGGAAATCATACATATTGCTGAGACTGACTCTACCAACCGGTGGCTGGCAACGCACCGCACAGCGGGGCAAAAGCCTTGCGTGGTTGTGGCCGACTACCAGACGGCGGGACGCGGCTGCGGTACGAACACCTGGGAGTCGGAGCGCGGCAAGAACCTGCTGTTCTCGGTGCTGCTGCACCCGAAGCAGTTGCCCTCCAACAAGCAGTTCCACATCTCCATGGCCGTCTCGCTGGCCATTGTCGACGCCGTGGGCCAGCTGGTGGGTGACCTCAGCATCAAGTGGCCCAACGACATCTATTGGCGCAACGGCAAATTGGCGGGCATCCTGATAGAAAACCGCCTGCAGGGTTGCACCATCAAGGACAGCATCGTCGGCGTGGGGTTGAACGTCAACCAGCGGGCGTTTCTGAGCAAGGCGCCCAACCCCGTATCGCTCTGGCAGATAACAGGGCAGGAGACCGACCGCGACCAACTGCTGAAGGACATCCTGAAGGCGTTAGACCACTATATGCATGACGGAGCGCTGGGGGCGCCATACCGTTCGCAGCTGTACCGTCGCAAGGGCTTCCACCCCTATGCTGACAAGGATGGTGTCTTCATGGCCGAGATTGCCGGGGTGGAGGACGATGGTCACCTGCTGCTCCATGACGACAACGGGCAAGAGCGCCGCTACGCTTTCAAGGAAGTGCAGTTTATTATATAACGAAGATGATGAAAACGAATAATCGGCTACACATTTGTATGTATTTCATAAAAGATACTGACATTTAATTATATATATAAGATTACCATAATGGCAAGATTTAAGAGAATTCTCCTGAAGCTCTCTGGAGAGAGTCTGATGGGCAAACAGGGCTACGGTATCGACCCTGAACGGCTGAGCGACTACGCCCGGCAGATTAAGGAAGTGAGTGAGATGGGCGTGCAGATAGGCATCGTCATTGGTGGTGGCAACATCTTCCGAGGACTAAGCGGTTCGCAGAAAGGTTTCGACCGCGTGAAAGGTGACCAGATGGGTATGTGCGCCACCGTCATCAACTCGCTGGCACTGAGCAGTGCGTTGGGCGCTATCGGTGTGAAGAACAAGGTGTTGACGGCTATCCGCATGGAGCCTATTGGTGAGTTCTACACCAAGTGGAAGGCTATCGAGGCGATGGAGGCTGGCTACGTCTGCATCTTCTCGGCAGGAACGGGTTCTCCTTATTTTACCACCGATACCGGTTCGTCGCTGCGCGGCATCGAGATTGAGGCCGACGTGATGCTGAAGGGTACCCGTGTGGACGGCATCTATACCGCCGACCCTGAGAAAGACCCCACGGCCACCAAGTTTGACGCTATTACATATAAAGAGGTACTCGCGCGAGGTCTGAAAGTGATGGACCTCACCGCCATCTGCATGTGTCAGGACAACGACCTGCCCATCTATGTGTTCAACATGGACGTAGTGGGTAACCTGAAGAAAGTGATGGACGGCGAGGAGATTGGAACCTTAGTGCATAATTAAGGTTTCAAGATTCAAGTTTCCTCTACGAAGTCTACGTATTCGCCATCAGAGTCGTCGAAGATCTTTTTGTTTTCGCGCTCCTGATGGCGATTGTCTATGATGGTCTCGCCCGTGGAGGTCTGCGTGGTGCGCTGTGTGAAGTTGAAATCCTCGGCGCCGCTGCTCTGTTGTTGCTGCCGGTTGTGTGGCTGTTGGCGCTGGGTGTATTGGGTGCGCTGGCGTCCCGTCTCTTCCCGGTACTGGTGGGCCTGCCGCTCGGCAGCGCGCTCGGCAGCATTCTGCATTTTCTTGAAGAAGCGGTAGATGTAGCTGCCCGCCACCAGGAGGATGAGTATGATGAGGAAGAAGATGAAGATGAGTAATCCTAATAGGCCTTTAAACATAGTGTTAGGTGGTAAATGTAATATAATAGTTTATAATGTTTCAAGTAACAAGCCATTTCACCGTGACCGGCAGCTGTTTACCGCCGACAGCACTACGTACCACGCTATGATGGCCGCCAGTCCGAAGTAGCCCAGGAAGAGCAGCGGTATGCACGTCAGCAGGAAGACGTACTTTATTTCGTTTCCTTTCCACCCCCACGTCTTGAACTTCAGCGCAAACATCGGCAGTTCGCACACCAGCAGGTAACTGCTGACGAGGATGCCGGCAACGATGCACCACTCCATGCCCTCAAAGTAGAGCTGGTGGTCGCAGAGGCCTGTCACCAGTGCCCCCCAAAAGAGTGCGTTGGCAGGTGTGGGCAGTCCGATGAATCCCAGGGCCTGGCGCTCGTCGAGATTAAACTTCGCCAGCCGCAGCGCCGAGAATGCCGCCATGATGAACGCACAGTAGGCGATGGGCCATTGACTGTCGGCCGTCAGTTGGGCAAGGAAACTGAATAGGATGGCCGACGGTGCAAAGCCAAACGTGATGTCATCGGCCAGCGAGTCCAGCTCTTTACCGATCGGCGACGAGACGTGGAGCAGGCGTGCCACCATGCCGTCGAAGAAATCGAATACGGCACCGATGATGATGAACAGCAGCGCCATGTGGTAGTCGCCTTGAAATGCCCAATAAGTGGCTATGCAGCCCGAAATGAGGTTCAGGCAGGTGATAGTATTAGGGATGTGCTTCTTAAACATGAAAATAGTTAACCATTAAAGATTACATATTACGCAAGCTTGGCTATCACCGTCTGGTCGCCAGTGGTGGGCTGGTCCATCGTGACACAGGCACGAGCCGTCAGTGGCAGATAGACGTCGACGCGTGAGCCCAGCTTGATGAATCCCAAGTGCTCGTCGATGTAGCACTCTTCGTCTTTCTTGGCGTAGGTCACGATGCGGCGTGCCATGGCACCTGCTATCTGGCGTACCAGGACGTCCTGGCCGTCGGGTGTGGTGATGAGAATGTCGGCGTGTTCGTTTTCCTCGCTGGCCTTAGGCAGCCATGCCTTGTGGTAGTTGCCGTTGAAGTGCTCCACGTGCTTCACCTTGCCGTCTACCGGGAACCAGTTGGCATGGACGTTCAGCGGACTCATAAAGATGCTGATCATGAGTCGCTTGTCGTGGAAATACGTGTCTTCGTCCACCTCCTCGATGACCACAATCTTGCCGTCGGCCGGTGCCACCACCAGTTTCTCCGTGTCGCCGTTGAAATAGCGGATGGGGCAGCGGTAGAAGTTGAGCACACAGAGCCAGAGGAATGCAAATATGCCGCAGACAAACGGCATGACGATGTGGCTTGTCAGCGGGCTCAAGGCATGCAGCAAATACCAGAGTATGGCGCAGACAACAATGATGGCAATAGCACTATATAGCAGTTCGGAGGTACCCTCGCGATGGATTCGTATCTTCTTAAGTTTCTTAATTCTTTCTCCCATGAAGTAGTTAATAGTATACTTTGTTGTGCAAAGGTACGAAAAAAAGTGAAAAGTGGAAAGTGAATTGTAGAGAATTTTCCTTTTACCCTTTAATAATTATGAATTTTTTTGGTATTCTCACCTTTTCAGCGTATCTTTGCCATAGAATTATGGAAGATTTCATTCATTTACACGTTCACACATATTATTCCATTCTGGATGGCCAGTCGAGCATCAAGCGACTGGTGGACAAAGCCGTGGCCAACGGCATGAAGGGCATGGCCATCACCGACCACGGCGACATGTTCGGCATCAAGGAGTTCCACGACTACGTGGCCGGTGTCAACAAAGGTCGCAAGAAGGAAGGGCTGGACCCCTTCATTCCCATTTTCGGCTGCGAGATGTACGTCTCGCGCTACGGCTCCAAGACGCTGCGCCGCAGCAAGGAAGACCAGAGCGGCTACCACCTCATTGTGCTGGCCAAGAACTACAAAGGCTACAAGAACCTCATCAAGCTGGTCAGCAACTCGTGGGTAGACGGCTACTACATGCGTCCCCGTACCGACCGCGAAGACCTGGAGAAATACCACGAGGGGCTCATCGTCTGTTCGGCGTGTATTGCCGGTGAGGTGCCCAAGAAGATACTCAATGGCGACATTGCCGGTGCCCGCGAAGCCATCGAGTGGTACCACCGCGTCTTTGGCGACGACTACTACCTGGAGTTGCAGCGCCACGAGGTGAAAGACCCCAGCCTGCGTGCCAACCGCGAGACGTTTCCCCTGCAGCAGAAGGCCAACAAGGTGCTCATAGAGTTGGCCCATGAGTATGGCATCAAACTCGTCTGCAGCAACGACGCCCACTTTGTGGACCAAGAGAATGCCGAGGCCCACGACCACCTGCTGTGCCTCTCTACCGGCAAGGACCTGGACGACCCCACCCGCATGCTCTACTCCAAGCAGGAGTGGTTTAAGACCCGCGAAGAGATGAACGAGGTGTTCAGTGATGTGCCCGAAGCCCTGTCGAACACGCTGGAGATATTAAATAAGGTAGAGATATACAGCATAGACCATGACCCCATCATGCCCTTCTTCCCCATTCCTGAGGACTTTGGCACCGAAGAGCAGTGGCGCCAGAAATTCACGGAGGACGACCTGTACAGGGAGTTTACCAGCGACGAGAATGGCGAGAACCCGCTGTCACAGGAAGAGGGCGAGAAGAAAATCAAGAAGTTGGGCGGCTATGACAAGATATACCGCATCAAGTTCGAGGCCGACTATCTGGCCAAGTTAGCCTACGAGGGTGCCGCCAAGCGCTATGGCGAGCCCCTGCCCAAGGAAGTCGACGACCGCGTGCGCTTCGAGCTGCACATCATGAAGACCATGGGTTTCCCCGGCTACTTCCTCATCGTGCAGGACTTCATCAACTCCGCCCGCGACGAGTTGGACGTCTGGGTAGGTCCCGGCCGTGGTTCTGCCGCAGGTTCGGTGGTAGCCTACTGTCTGGGTATCACGAAGATAGACCCCCTGAAGTACGACCTGCTGTTTGAGCGTTTCCTGAACCCCGACCGTATCTCGCTGCCCGATATCGATACCGACTTCGACGACGACGGCCGCGGCAAGGTGCTGAAGTGGGTAATGGACAAGTACGGCCACGAGAACTGTGCGCACATCATTACCTACGCTACGATGGCCACCAAGAACAGCATCAAGGACGTGGCTCGCGTAGAGAAGGTGCCGCTGGGCATTACAAACGCCCTCTGTAAGGCCATCCCCGACCGTCTGCCCGACGGCATGAAGATGAATCTGCCCAACGCCATCAAGTGTACCCGTGAACTGCAAGAGGCTGAAGCATCTGCCGACCCTGCTCTGCGCAACACCATCAAGTATGCCAAGATGCTGGAGGGAACGGTGCGTGGCACCGGCATCCACGCCTGCGGCTTCATCATCTGTCGTGACCCCATCAGCGACTGGGTACCCGTCTCGACGGCCGACGACCCCGACTTCAAAGACACCAAGACCAACTGTACGCAGTATGACGGCCACGTCATCGAGTCGACGGGCCTCATCAAGATGGACTTCCTGGGACTGAAAACGCTCTCGGAGATGAAGGAGGCCTGCGCCGTCATCAAGCAGACCCGCGGCATTGACCTCGACCTCGACACCATACCCATTGACGATGCCAAGACCTTCGAACTTTACCAGCAGGGCCGCACCATCGGCACCTTCCAATTTGAGTCGGCTGGCATGCAGAAATACCTGCGCGAACTGCACCCCACGGTGTTTGAAGACCTCATCGCCATGAATGCCCTCTACCGTCCGGGACCTATGGACTACATCCCCTCGTTCATTGCCCGCAAGAACGGTAAGGAGGAAATCAAGTACGACATTCCCTGCATGGAGAAGTACTTGAAAGACACCTACGGCATCACCGTCTATCAGGAGCAGGTGATGCTCTTGAGCCGACAGCTGGCCGACTTCACCCGTGGTGAGAGTGACGCCCTGCGTAAGGCCATGGGTAAGAAGAAGAAGGACATCGTCGACGCCATGAAACCCAAGTTCGTGGAGGGTGGCAAGAAGAACGGCCACGACCCCAAGGTGCTGGAGAAGATATGGGCCGACTGGGAGAAGTTTGCCTCCTACGCCTTCAACAAGTCGCATGCTGCCTGCTACTCGTGGGTGGCCTACCAGACAGCTTACCTGAAGGCCAACTATCCAGCAGAGTTCATGGCTGCCATTATGTCACGCCGTCGCGACCAGATTACGGAAATCACCAAACTGATGGACGAGTGCAAGCAGATGGGCATAGACACGCTGGGCCCCGACGTCAACGAGTCGTACCAGAAGTTTGGTGTGAACAAGAAAGGCGAGATACGCTTCGGACTGGCAGCCATCAAGGGCATGGGCGACAGCGTAGCACAGGCCATCATCGACGAGCGCGAGAAGAACGGCCCCTACAAGGACATCTTCGACTTCGTGCAGCGTGTCAACTTCAGTCAGGTCAACCGCAAAGCCTTCGAAGCCCTGGCACTGAGTGGCGGTTTCGACTCGTTTGGCATCCGCCGTGAGGACTTCTTCGCCCAGAATACCAAGGGCGAGAATACCATAGAGATTATCATGCGCTACGGCCAGCTCTACCAAATGGAAAAGCAGCAGGCCCAAAACTCGCTGTTCGGTGCCTTCGACGACCTGGAAATACAGACACCCACACTGCCCAAGAGCAATGACCGATGGAGCGACATAGAACGCCTGAACAAAGAGCGCGAACTGGTGGGCATCTACCTGTCGGCACACCCGCTGGACGAATTCAGAATAGTGCTCGACAACCTGTGCAACACCCGTTGTGACGAATTGGCAGACGTCAGCAAACTGGCCGACCGCGAGGATGTTACACTTGGTGGTATCGTCACGGCCGTACGTACCGGCTTTACCAAGAATGGCAAGCCGTTTGGCATCGTCACCTTGGAAGACTTTGAGGGCTCTGGCGAACTGCCGCTCTTCGGCGAGCAGTGGGGCGAGAAGTCAGGATTCTTCACCATCGGAGCCAGCGTCTACATTACCGGTAAAATCAGGTCACGCTTCTCTTATAATCCTGACGGTCCCAAAGACTTAGGTGTCACCGGTGTCGAGTTCCTGCAGACCATCAAGGAACGAGCTATAGAGCGCATCACCATCTCGCTGACTACCGACTTGCTCGACGAGCAGATGGTGACAGAACTGGGCGAACTCATTGAGCTGCATCCCGGAAAGACACAGCTCTTCTTCCAGCTGCACGACCTGACGGGCAAGACCCACGTGCTGCTGAAGAGTGCTTCGAAGATGGTCGACGTGAAGAGCGAACTGATACAGTTCATCGAGCAGTCGCCAGCCATGGACTATAAGATTAACTAAAAGTTGGCACGATATTTGATGAATACTTTGATGTAAATAGTGAGTTAAGAAAAAGATATTGTAAATCGTAAAAATGTAAATCAAAATGGAAGTAACAGTAACAAACGAGAATTTCGAGAGCCTGAAGAGTGGTGCACAGCCCTTAGTAGTTGACTTCTGGGCCACCTGGTGCGGACCTTGCCGTATGGTAGCTCCCATTATTGCTGAACTGGCTCAGGCCTACGACGGCAAAGTAACCGTTGCCAAGTGCGACGTTGAGGAGTGCGAGGACATTGCTGCTGAGTACGGCATCCGCAACATTCCTACCATCCTTTTCTTCAAGGGCGGACAGGTTGTCGACAAGTTGATTGGTGCACAGCCCAAGGCCAACATCGAAGAGAAGATCAAGGCACTGCTGTAATGACAAGATGGTATGACCGCCTATGGGCGGCTTTCATCTTTTTTACCCGCTTACCGCTGTGGCGCTGGCACCAGCCGCCCCAGGCGTGTTACAAGACGGTGGTAGAACACTGGCCGCTGACCGGTTGGCTGACGGGTGGCCTGATGGCCGCCACGCTATGGGTGGGCAGCCAGTGTTTGCCATACCTTGTCGCTGTCATACTGGCTGTCGCGGTGCGCCTGTTGGTCACCGGAGCCTTGCATGAAGACGGCCTGGCCGACTTCCTTGACGGTTTTGGCGGTGGCGGACATGACCGCGAGCGCATCCTGGCTATTATGAAGGACTCCCACATCGGGACATACGGTGTCTTGGGACTGACATTCTATGAACTTCTACTCGTCGCCGTGCTCTACAGCATGCCGCCCACTCTGGCTGCGCTGACTGTCCTGGCCGCCACCCCCTATGCCAGGATGGTGACTGCACAGCTCATCATGATGATGCCCTATGCCCGACGGGAAGAGGAGGCCAAGAACCAGACCGTCTACCGGAAGATGCAGTGGCCGGCAGCTGTCAGTCTGGCAGTACAGGGTCTGTTGCCGATGGTGGCCTACATCTGGTGGACTGGCACGAACTGGGAACTGCTCATCTTCATGCCCTGTCTGACGATGTATCTGCTCTACCTGCTCATCTGGCATCAGCTGCGCGGCTATACTGGCGACTGCATGGGTGCCGTCTGTCTGCTGGTAGAACTCACGGTCTATGTAGTGGTCTGTGCCCAATGATTTGTTGATCCATCAGTTTCCTATGAGCAGAATCATTTTGATTACCGGTGGCCAGCGCTCTGGCAAGAGTACCAAGGCCGAGGA
Source organism: uncultured Bacteroidales bacterium (assembly GCA_902760315.1). Lineage (GTDB taxonomy): Bacteria > Bacteroidota > Bacteroidia > Bacteroidales > Bacteroidaceae > Prevotella. The sequence goes on from CACWFV010000002.1 coordinate 97,228, forward strand.
GATGGCTCTGGCTTTGGCCGACCATCCCGTCTATGTGGCTACGGCCCACGTCTGGGACGACGAGTTCCGTGAACGGGTGCGCCGCCACCAGGAGCGTCGCGGTGAGCAGTGGACGAATATTGAGGAGGAACGCCACCTGAGCCGTCACGACCTGACAGGCCGCGTAGTCGTCGTCGACTGTGTGACGCTGTGGCTCACCAATTTCTTTTTTGCCAACGACGCCAATGTAGACAAGTCGTTGGCAGAGGCCCAGGCCGAGTTTGACACCTTCACCCGTCACGATGCCACCTATATCTTCGTCACCAACGAGATAGGACTGGGCGGTGTCAGCGACAATGCCTTGCAGCGTAAGTTTACCGACCTGCAAGGATGGATGAACCAATACATAGCAGCACGGGCTGACGAAGTTCTGCTGATGGTGTGTGGATTAGCCATAAAAATCAAATGAGAACATTCAACATCAAACCGGTAGACCGCTCCCTGCAGTCGGCCATACAAGAAAAGATTGACAACCTGAACAAGCCTCAGGGGGCGTTGGGACGCCTGGAGGAATTGGCGTTGCAGGTCTGTCTGATACAGCACACGCTGGAACCGACGTTGACTCACCCCTGCCACCTGCTTCTTGGTGGTGACCATGGCATTGAGCGCGAGGGCGTCAGCGTGTCGCCCCGTGAGGTGACGTGGCAACAGATGATCAACTTCACCCGTGGCGGTGGCGGCGTTAACATGTTTTGCAGGCAGCATGGTTTTACGCTGCGCATCGTTGACGTGGGTGTGGATTACGACCTGTCGGGCGTTGACGGTATCATAGACCGCAAGATAGCGCGTGGCACACGTAACTTTCTCTATGAACCAGCCATGACTGCGGAAGAGTTTGACCGTGCAATCCAGGTGGGTGTCGACCTGGTTGACGACTGTGTCAGCGAGGGCTGCCGTGTGCTGAGCATCGGCGAGATGGGCATTGCTAATACTTCGCCCAGCAGTATCTGGATGCACTTGTTCTGTCACATCCCGCTGCAGGAGTGTATCGGTGCCGGCGCCGGTCTTGATGTTCACGGCATCCGGCATAAATATGAGGTGTTGTCTCAGGCGGTGGTGAAGTTTTGTGGGGTTGATGGGGTTAATGGGGTTAATGGGGGTAATGGGCAGGTGGCTAAGATTATACAATATTTCGGCGGTTTTGAGATGGTGGCCGCCATTGGTGCCATGCTGCGTGCTGCCGAGCGCCACCTTATTATATTAGTGGACGGGTTCATCATGACAGCCTGTGCCCTGGCAGCCACCCGCCTGTATCCCGCCGCCCAGGACTATATGGTGTTCACCCACTGTGGTGACGAGAGCGGCCACCAGCGCATGCTCGACGCCATGCACGCCAAACCGCTGCTGCATTTAGGTCTGCGACTTGGTGAGGGCACCGGAGCACTTTGTGCCTTCCCCCTCATCGACAGTGCCGTCCGCATGGTGAACGAGATGAACAACTTCGACAACGCCAAGATTACCAAGTATTTCTAATCACACTGCACATCGCCACCAGCAGTACCATCATGATTTCTGCCGTACGGTTCACGCGTATGGCTGTTTTCATGTCGGCGTTGGTTAACGGACGGTTGTTGGTGCCTATGTAGGGTTTGTCAAACAACTGGCCGAAGTAGTAGTGTGGTCCACCAAAGCGACAGTTGAGGATGCCCGCCAGTGCCGCCTCCGGATAGCCGCTGTTGGGCGAAGCATGGTTGCGACTGTTGCGCCACACCCATCGCCACAAGGGTGGTTTGCCCGCAGCTATCAGCATCAGCAGGGCCGTCAGTCGGGCAGGGATGTAGTTGGCTACGTCGTCGATATGGGCCGCCCAGCAGCCGAAGTCCCTGTAGCGCTCGGTCTTGTAGCCTATCATGGAGTCCAGCGTGTTGACCATCTTATAGGCCATCATGCCCGGAATACCCAGCAGCATATACCAGAAGAGTGGCGCAATGACACCGTCGCTCAGATTCTCGGCCAGCGTTTCCAGGGCTGCTGTGCGCACCTCTTGAGCCGACAGTTCCCGTGTGTCGCGACCCACGATGCGTGCCACCTGTCGGCGCCCCTCTTCCAAGGAGCGGTCTACGGCCAGAAACACTTGTCGCACCTCGCGAATCAGTGTGGTTCCGGCCAGACAGAAGAAAATAAGCACCGTGGTAAGTATTGGGCTGAGCATAGGGGCATGACTCGTTGTAAAGCAGAGGAGAAACCATGTGACTGCGAAGGTAAGAACGATGAGACCTATGGCCAGCAGTGCCCCCTTCAGCCTACGGTGACGCCCCTTGTTGAGGCACCGTTCCCCCAAGGCTATCATTTTGCCGAAACCGACAACGGGGTGGGGCAGCCACAGTGGGTCGCCCAGCAGCAGGTCGAGCAGCCAGCCGACGCATAGGGGCAATATGGCCAAGATTGCGCTATCCATTCTTCTCCCTCATATATTGGTAGATGGCTTCCACCAGTTCGTTATTTTCCTCCGGCCGCTGTGCTGCCACGCGGAAATGGCGTTCCGTCAGTCCGCGGAAGTTGGAGGCATCACGTATCAGCAGGTGGTGCTGTTGGGCCAGGTAGTCTTTCAGGTCGGCAGCCTTGTTGCCGGCCTCTGTAAACTGACAGAGCATGAAGTTGGTCTTCGTCTCCTGTGTCATGATGCCGTCAATCTCCTGCAGCTTCTCGCGCAGTCGCAGGGCCTCGTTCAGGTCGGGCTGGCAACGCTGCTCGTCGTTGCAAATCAGGAACTTACCCGCCTGGATAGCCAACGAAGACACGCTCCATGGACGCAGAAACTGGCGTATGTGGTTGGTCAGTGAGCTGTGTGCAGTGATATAGCCCAGCCGCAAACCGGGTATGCCATAGGTCTTGGTGAACGAGTGTATCTGAATCACGTTCTCAAGACGTACTGCCTGGTGTGGCGGCATGATGAAGTGGTTTGTGTAGCACTCGTATGACTGGTCTATCACCACAAAGTTGTAGGTTGCTGCCATCTTGTCGATGATAGATTGGTCGTAGACGTCGCCCGTAGGGTTGTTGGGATTGCAGAGCCACAGCATGCGGAACTTCTCGGCCGTTCTGGGAAACATCCTGCACGCATCCTCGTACTCACTGAAGGTAGGACGGGGAATGTCCGTGTGTACAGGGAAGGCCTGGGCTATCAGGTAGATGGCGTCGGTGGCACCATTGGTGACGATGACCTCTTCCGGCAGCAGTCCGTATTTCTCGGCAATCATCCACTCCAGTGTCCACGCCTCCGGTTCCGGATAGTGGCTGATGAATTCAGGGTGAGTAGCCAGATAAGCCATCAGCAACTGGTGGTTCATACCCGAACAGATATTCGACGAGAAGTCGGTCTTGATGAATGGGTATTGGTAAGCATCGTCGCCGTGTCCCTTAATCATGGTCTGTCAGAATTTGATAGATGGCATCCATGTCAACATGTCGTCGTACATGGTCAGCCAGTTTGTTGTATTGTTCTTCTTTGAAGTCGCGCAGGTCAATAGCCTCCTGGCCATGTCCCTGGCGGATGAAATCTTTCAGTAGATGGTCGATGACGGGACGGTTGTCCAAGAAACCGTGGATGTAGGTGCCTATGCAGTGGACGGTCTGCAGAATGGCTTGGCCGGTGTCGCTGACGCCCTGGTGAATCTCGTAGCCCTGGCACTCCTGACCGTCGAATTGGAACGTCACCTGGCGGGTAGTCTTCTCTGCCGTCATTGTGGTGTGGATGGGCAGCAGTCCCAGTCCTGGCAGTGTGGCGATATTGCCCTCTATGCCCTGTGGGTCGCTGACGGTTTGCCCCAGCATCTGGTAACCGCCACAGATGCCCACCACCATTTTCCCGTTGCGGTGAGCCCGCAGAATGGCTTGTGCGCAACCATTGCGGCGCAATTCCAGCAAGTCGTCCAGTGTGCTCTTCGTGCCGGGCAGTATGATGATGTCGGCCTCTTGTAAGTCGCTGGTGTTGCTGGTATAAAACAGGTTGACACGCGGGTCGCGCTCCAGCATGTCGAAGTCGGTGAAGTTGCTGAGGTGCTTGAGCAGTACTACGGCCACGTTCACCTTTCCCTCTGCCAATTGTCGCCGTTTCCATTGCAGGCTGACGCTGTCCTCCTCATCGATATAGATGTCTTTATAATAAGGTATAACGCCCAGCACTGGTATGCCGCACAACTCTTCCATCATCTGCCGTCCCTCGTCGAACAGTCGCATGTCGCCCCGGAACTTGTTGACGATGATGCCCTTGATGAGGCTGCGGTCCTCAGGCGTCTGCAGCATGATGGAGCCATAGACGCTCGCAAAAACACCGCCACGGTCTATGTCGGCCACCAAGATGACGTCGGCCTTGGCATGCTGCGCCATCGACATGTTCACCAAGTCGCGTTCCCTAAGGTTGATTTCCGCTATGCTCCCCGCTCCCTCCATGACGATGGGGTTGTAGCGGGCGGCCAGACGGTCGAAGGCGGCGTGGACTTCCTGACGGAAGTCCAGGTAGGGTGTGGGGCTCTTGGGGCTAATGGGTTTTATGGGCTGTCGCCAGTAGTCGTAAGCGTCCTTGTTGCCGATGGGACGGCCGTGCAGCACCACCTGCGAGGTATGGTCGGAGTTGGGCTTTAGCAGCAGCGGGTTCATGTCCGTGTGGCAGGGAATGCCCGCGGCCTCGGCTTGCACCGCCTGGGCACGGCCTATCTCCAGCCCGTCGGGGGTGACGTAGCTGTTCAGCGCCATATTCTGTGCTTTGAAGGGGGCTGGGTTGTAGCCGTCCTGTCGGAAGATACGACAGAAGGCGGCAGCCACGATGCTCTTACCGACATCGCTGCCTGTTCCGGCAAACATGATAGGATGTAGTCTGGTCGTCATATCTGATAGAGATGGGTATAGCTTGCTAATATGTTTTTATATCTGAATACGGGTGTATCGACGGGTTCTCCTTTGGCATTGTAGACTTGTGTGACTGATTCAGGTTTCTCGCCAAGAAATTGCGTATAGTGAAACTCATGGCCACGATACTCTCTGCCCTCCAGTTCGAATCGCCTGTAGCCGAGAGATAGCTTACGGTCTGCCTTGCGAGCAGTGATAGAGTAGGGCAGCACGCCACACATGGGATAGGCGCCCTCATCTGTTACGATCTGTTGGCAGAGATACATCATCCCACCACACTCAGCCACAATCTTCCCACCCTGCTCGGCAAAGTCCTTGATAGATTCCCTGCAGGCTTTGTTGGCCACCAATGCGTCAAGGTGCTTTTCTGGATAGCCACCAGGCAGATATAGCATGTCAATGTCCTCAAAGGATGGTACGTCACATTCTGGGTCAAAATACACGACCTTGCCTAATCGGTCAATGTTTTCCTGATACAGAAACGAGAACGACTCTTTGTTGCGTGCTATTAAAGTTGTAGTAGTTCCTGCCATCTGACGTGTTCCTCCAATAGTTTAATCAGTTGAGACTGTTCGGCTTGTTCAGAAAAGTCCAGTCCTAAATAGCGTGAAGCTTGTTCGAGCGACGTGTTCTTGGGCAAGTAGCCAAAACAGGTAATATGCAAGTCGTTGCAAACCTCTCTCAACAGCTGATAGTGGCGTTGTGAGCCCACCTTGTTAAAAATGACTCCTTTGATATTAACATCCTTCCGGAAATGGACGAACCCCAGTAATAATGGGGCTATAGAATAGGCTGCAGACTTGGCGTCAACCACCAATACCACTGGGATACCAAGTATTGCGGCAATCTCAGCTGAGGAACCATGGTCACGGTCATAGCCGTCAAAGAGTCCCATCATACCCTCGATGATACAGACATCAGCATGCTCCCCATAATGGACAAACAGTTCTTTGACATGCGCTGGCGTCGCCATAAAGGTGTCAAGGTTAATGCTAGGACGTCCACATACAGCTTCATGAAACTTCGTATCAATATAGTCAGGTCCGCACTTGAAGGGCTGGACCCGATAACCCTTGGCCGTCAATAATGCCATCAACCCTCTGGCAATGGTTGTCTTGCCAGAGCCACTGGTTGGCGCAGCTATGAGAAAACTCGGCTTCATGGGTACAAAGATACATACTTTTTGTTTTTTTTGGTGTGTCAGTAGTAATTTTTTTACTCTTTGTTCTTTACTTTTCACTTTATTTTGTAACTTTGCCACCGAAAAATGGCAATCTGGTGGCCGATGCCACCATGATGAAAGGGAATCCGGTGAAAGTCCGGAACTGTTCCTGCAGCTGTAATCCTCGTTAAAGAGGTCTGTATGTATAACGCCACTGACCATAAGTCGGGAAGGTAATGCAGACTGAGGAAAGTCAGAAGACCTGCCAATAGAATGATGTTCGTGCGCACAGGAATATGCGTGGCGGAAATAGTTGAAAAATGAAGAGACGGTTAACTGTATTATTGCTGGTCTTAAACGTAATATCAGCAGTAGCACAAAATGGTGTCTGGCGCTCCGACAGTGTGCAGGAGGTGGTGGTGACAGGTACTGGTACTCGGCACCTGCTGAAGAATGCCCCTGTGCAGACGGAGGTCATCACTCAAAAAATGCTGCGTCAGTATGGCGGTAAGAGTCTGGAGGATATACTCTCCGGGCTTACTGCTTCTTTTGCTTTTAATGAGGGGGATATGGGCTCGCAGATGCAACTAAATGGTTTGGGCAACAGTTATGTCCTTATACTCATTGATGGTAAGCGTATTCATGGTGACGTAGGTGGTGAGAATGATCTGGGACTGATAGATCCGCATAACATTGAGAAGATAGAAATTGTCAAGGGAGCGCAGAGTGCCCTGTATGGTAGCGATGCGATAGCTGGTGTCATTAATGTTATCACGAAGAAACACACAGAGAAGGGTGTTTATATTGATAACAGCACACGCTACGGAACACATAACGACTTACGTCAGCACAACAGCCTGGTGATGACATTTGGTAAGTTCTCCTCGCAGACCAATTTTCAGTTGCAGCGTAGCGACGGATGGCAGAATACTGCTGAGGAATATGCCGAGGCAACCGTGTTAACAGACAGTAAGAATAAGACGGTGAACATGTTCAAGAACTGGCAGATAGCAGAACGCCTGACTTGTCAACTCATGCCTGGCCTGGAATTATATGCTGAGGGGTCCATCTATAAGAAAAACATTATACGCCCCACCAATGGCAGGCATCCCAGTTGTGATGTCTATACCTATGACCTGCGCTACAACAATGCTGCAGCTTCCATAGGTGGTAAGTGGTTGCTTGGAAACAACCGACAGCAAAAGAGCAGCAGCCAACAGCCAGAAATCATTACTCTCGACATTGACTGGAACAGACATGCCTACTACTACGACTATACCGCCAAGCACTACGACTATGTGTTGCTGGAAGGCGAGGAGTATGGCGACCAGAACGGTGAGTGGTTTTCCGTTGCCATGTTGCCCGGCCAGAGCAAGTTGCAGAGTGACCAGCAGCGACTGATGGCACAACTGAAGGGCATCGTCAATATGCCCTACGGTAACACTTTGAATGCCGGTGCAGAATATCGTTACGACTACCTGAAAGCTCCTGAGCGTACGGCATCAGGAACGGCTGATGACTGGACCGCTGCCTTATATGTGCAGGATGAGTGGACCGCAGCAGACTGGCTGAATGTCACGGCAGGACTCCGATTGGTGGACAACGCCAGTTTCGGACTCCACCTGACCCCCAAGGTGAGCGCTATGCTCTCTGCTGGTGATTTCCGCTTCCGTCTGGGATGGAGTCAGGGTTTCAAGACCCCCACTGTCAAGGAACTGTACTACCGCTACCTACACTTGATGGGCAGCAGTACTTTTTTCAGTCTTGGTAATACGAAACTGAACCCTCAAACCAGCAACTACTATTCTGCTAATGTTGAGTATCGCGGACGTCGTTTTACGGCAACTGTTACAGGTTACGTGAACAAACTTGACAACATGATAGCGTTAGTGAATGTGCCGGAAAGTGAGATTCCTGCCGGTGTCACCACTGCCTATATGGGGGATGGCAGTACAAAAGTACAGGCGCGCATGTACAAGAATATGGACGATGCTCGTACCTGTGGTTTAGATGTCACTCTGTCATATCGGGTTATGAAAGGCTTGACGCTGAACGCAGCCTATAGCTATCTTGACACCAAGGCCCATCTGTACGATGAGAAAAAGGACCAGATGACGACTGTTGTCATTGACGGTATGGCGCACCATAAGTGGAGTGCTTCAGCCATGTATAGTCATTTGTTCAGTCCGCATTATACGTTAGGCATCAGCTTGTCCACACGTGGCAGTAGTAAACGCTACTATCAGAACAACGGCGATGGAAAAGGTTTCCAGATATGGCGTATCAACACCATGCACGACATTGGGAAGCAGGACAGAATGTTGGCTTATAGGTTAGAATTGGGCGTTGACAACATCTTCAACTATGTGGATCGTACCATGCGCCCCTATCATCTGGGCAACAATACATCGGGTACTACGGTGCATGCAACCATCAATATTAAGTTCAATTACGGCAAAAAAAATAAACATACAAATAGTTATTTACCTAAACAAACAACAAGCAATGAAGAAGATTAAGTCTTTTATTCTGGGTGCCATGGTCATGGCCATGGTTGCCCCTGTGTTTACCGCCTGCGGAGATGACGACAAGTCGGAAACAATTAACAACCTCGTGTCTGAGTATGAGGTCAACGACAAGATGGTAGCTGCCCAAAAGGCAGCATCGAAGAAAGATGTTGCTGTTCTGTTAGTTGCCTTTGGTTCTACTTGGGACAATGCTTTCAAGGCTTTTGACAAGACAAAGGCTGCTTATGAGGCTGCTTTCCCCGAAGCTGATGTCTATGTCTGTTTCTCCAGCGACATCTGCATCAATCGTGCCAGTGCTGGTGAAAATGTAGACGACAATGGAAAAATCGTAAAGCGTGACTACTATGAGCCCCGCTACCTGTTGCATGCTATTGGTGCTGCCAAGTACAGTAAGATTTACGTGCAGTCGCTGCAGGTTATCCCCGGTGAGGAGTTTGCGGCCGTCGTTGCTTCTGTTAAGAAGTTCATGAACAATGGCTATATTGGCTCTGCTCATCTTGACGATAAATATCTGGAGAAATTGGCTGACGACGAAGCCATTTTCTTCGGCATGCCTTTGCTGAACGACCCTGACACCGACGTTCCTGAAGTGGCTAAACAGCTGAATGCGATTTATGCCAGCGAGGCTGCTCAAGGCGCAGTGGCCTTTATGGGTCACGGAAACCCCGACAGCTACGACACCTTCAAGGCCAATGTCCGCTACACCCAGCTGGAGGAAGCACTGCAGAAACTGAACCCCAACTATTTCGTAGGAACTGTCGACATGCCAGACAACTACAAGCAGGATGTGAAGGAACGTATGGCAGACAAGGGTATCAACGATGGCAAGTGTTATCTGCATGCTCTGATGTCTATTGCCGGTGACCACGCTCACAACGACATGGCAGGTCAAGGTGATGAATACTGGAATGCCGAGGATCCTGAGAGCGAGGATAATAGCTGGTTCGAGTACTTCAAGAACAATGGTTACGAGCCAATCGTATCAATGCCTGCCGGCAACAAGCACCCTCTGGGTCTGCTCGAACTGCCCGGAGTTCTGCAGGTTTGGATTAACCATACAAAGAATGCTGAGTTCCTGGAAGATGCATATCACTCTATGTATCCTGAAGAATAAACTCTTTTGTTAATGCTTAGAAAAACGCTGTATCTGTCAATGGTGGCACTCCTTTCATGGAGTGCTGCCACTGCGCAGATTCATAAGATGCAACGTAAAGATACTCTGATCCATGGTCAGAGTGTGGCAGCGCACTCCTCTGCCATTCATCGTACCTATAATCTCAATCCTGTGGTGGTAACAGGTTCTGGTCACCACCAGCGACTGAAAAGCACAGCAACCCCAGTAAGGGTTCTCTCCACTCAGGAGATTCGCGAACAGGGTATCAGTACTTTTGACGGTGCCTTGACCCGTATGATGCCTCAGACCTCTATGGCACCCAGTAGTATGGGTACCTTTTTGCGTATGAACGGTCTGGGCAATAAATACATCCTCATTCTGATTAATGGTCAGAAACTGTCAGGCGACATTTCTAATAATGTTGACCTGAATCGTATCAATATGAGCCGTGTAAAGCGTATCGAGGTACTCGACGGAGCGGCTTCGTCTCTCTATGGCTCAGATGCCATTGCTGGTGTCATCAATATTATTACCGACCAGCCTACGCAAGACTTCATCAACGTGACCAGCGATACCCGTGTCTCAGGCCATGGCATACTGACTGAGTCGGTCAGTCTTGACGTCTATAAGAACGGTTTTGGTTCTTATACCTCTTTTTCTCATGATCGTGCTGATAGCTACCGCAACAACGACTTGGAATACCAAAAAAATTCGGAAACGGAGACGCAATCATCAATAGCACCGCTGTTTACTGGCTATCGTTCGACTATTATTGGACAGAAATTTACCTATGTCCCCAATCAGCACTTGGCGCTGAATGCGGGCTTAGACTATTCATACAAGATTACTGACCGCCCAGACACCCGCAATGATATCACGGGTGGTACCGACTATGAGATGCGTTATAAGGGATTCCGTTGGAATGTGGGTGGCATCTATAAGTTTACCGCAAAGAATTCACTACAGGCTGATTTTGTTGTAGACCGTTTCCGCTATGGCAAGGAGTATGATGTGGAGACGAAGACAAATGCAGTTGGCGACTACGTGCAGTCCAAGAAGCAACGCATGATGGAAGGACAGTTGAAGGCAATCCTTGGACTTACCAAGAATTCCACCACCATCATTGGCGCCAATTGGCGTCAAGAGAATCTTACGGCTTCCAGTGGCAATATTGACCAGCATGTTTATTCGTTGGCAGCCTATGCCCAGCATGAGATGAGGCTTTTGAAGGACTTTACGGCGACACTGGGGGTGCGACTGACTCATCATGAGACCTTCAATCAACACCTAACGCCTAAAGCTACGTTGATGTATGCGCCAGGAAATTTCCGATTCCGCGCTACCTACTCTGCTGGTTTCCGTGCACCAGGTCTCGACGAGCTCTACTATCATTATTTCTCCGTGAATCGCGGTAAGGCACAGATTAGTTTTGGTAATAAGGACCTGAAGCCTGAAAAGAGCAACTACTTCTCGCTGAATGCCGAATATCGTACACAACAAATAGCTGTAAGCATTACTGGTTTTCTGAATCGTATCAATGATATGGTGGTCAAGCAGAATGTTGACGTTGACGATGCTGCAAGAAAGATGTTGCTGGCAGAATTCCCTGAGATGACACAGGACCAAGCAGACAAGATGGTGAGCTATGCTCTCTATCAGAACAGCGACAAAGGAGATGTTAAAGGTCTGCAGGTGAATGTATCTGCCAATATCTTTGAGGGTTTCAACCTCTCTGCCAACTACGTCTATACCTACGCCCGTACAAAGAGCGATGACGAATGGACTGTGTTAGAGCGGAGCATCCGCCATGCTGCCACCATCACTGCCAACTACCATCACATATGGGGCAGATATGGGTTGAATGTGAACCTGAACGGACGTTTGCAGTCCAAGACCTACTATACGGGAAACTATGAGGATGCACCTGGCTTTGGCGTGTGGAATCTTCATACCACCCACTCCTTAGACGTTTTGAGGTGGGCATATATAGAACCTAGTATTGGCATTGATAATATCTTCAATAAGGTCGATCGACGAATCGATTCTTCTACTCGCAAATATGCACTCTACTCGCCAGGTCGTATGCTGGTAGTAGGTTTGAAGCTGACGTTTAAGCAATAATATTTGGCGTTTTGCCAGAATCTTCCTATCTTTGTGGGCAATATGGGAAAAATCATCGTTGCTGGCATTGGGCCTGGTAGTAAAGAAGACATCACCCCCGCGGTGCTCGAAGCAGTGCGAGAGGCAGATGTTATAGTGGGATATAAATATTATTTCCAATTCATAGAATCGTATGTCAAGGATGACTGCGAGTGTATTGACACGGGCATGAAGAAAGAACGTGAACGTGCTGAACAGGCCTTTCGCTTGGCAGAGCAGGGTAAAACCGTTTGTGTTATATCGAGTGGCGATGCGGGCTTGTACGGTATGGCTCCGTTGATTTATGAGATGAAACGAGAGAAGCAGTCGGATATTGAGATCGTTTCCTTGCCAGGCATCTCTGCTTTCCAAAAGGCGGCCTCATTGCTGGGAGCCCCTATCGGGCATGATGTGTGTCTGATATCCCTTTCAGACTTAATGACTCCTTGGAACGTTATTGAGCGACGCATCAAGGCTGCTGCCGTAGGCGACTTTGTGACGGCGGTTTATAATCCGAAGTCGCACGGCCGCTACTGGCAACTTTATCGCTTGCAGGAAATTTTCCTTCAGGAGCGTTCAGCAGAGACACCTGTTGGCTATGTCCGGCAGGCGGGACGTGAGGAACAGGAGACAAAGGTTACTACCCTTGGTGCTTTCGATCCAGAGGATGTTGACATGTTTACGGTTGTTCTCATTGGCAACTCGCAGTCGTATATTGTTGATGGGGAGATAATTACACCACGGGGGTATTATCGTGAAGAGAAAGATAACGAGGTGAAGCCTGGTCAGCAGATAATGATGAACAGCTTCAAGACCATTCTTTCTGAGATGCAGAAGCCCGATATCCCTAAATGGCGGTTGTGGCCATTGCTGCACGCTATACATACTACTGTAGATTTTAGTATGGAACAGTGTTTATGGATGGATGACCGTGCTACGGAAATTCTCTATGAGAAGGTTCTTGACGGTAGTCTGCGGCATATCGTGACAGATGTGACAATGGCTGCTAGTGGTATTCGTAAGGGCGCATTGGAACGCCTGAGTATTCAGACTCATTGCTATATCAATGACCCTCGCTCTAAGCAAATAGCCGATGAAAAGGGAATCACCCGCAGTCAGGCATGTATGCAACTGGCTGCTGAGGAATATCCCGAGGCCCTCTATGTGGTGGGGAATGCACCAACGGCACTTTTTGAAATATGTGACCTTGTACATAAAGGAAAAATGCATCCTGTAGGTATTGTCGCAGCCCCTGTAGGCTTTGTGCATGTTTGTGAGAGTAAGCATGCCGTCAAGACACTAAAACAAATACCCAAAATCATCGTTGAAGGACGTAAAGGAGGCAGTAATCTGGCAGCAACGCTCTGTAATGCTATTCTGACTTTCGACGATGCTGAGCAACTAAAACCAGGTAGGGATCTATGAGGTTCGTGGTCATTGGTATAACAGACAATCCCAATCCCTGGTTCCCACCAGAAGTGATGGAGATAATCAGGCAGGGACATGTGTTCTCTGGTGGTAAGCGCCATCACGAGATTGTTGCACCGCTCTTGCCAGAAAATGCCGAGTGGATAGATATTACCATTCCTATTGATGCCGTCTTTGAGAAATATCAACAGTCAACTGGCGAATGCGCAACAGTCATTGTCTTCGCATCTGGTGACCCCTTGTTCTTCGGTTTTGCCAATACCATCAAGCGGAAGATGCCTGAAGCAGAAATCGTAACTTACCCCACTTTCAACTCCTTACAGATGCTGGCGCATCGTTTAGTGATGCCCTATCACGATATGCGTATAGTGTCACTTACTGGTCGTCCTTGGCCAGAGTTCGATAGGGCACTCATTGAACGAGTTGAGAAAATTGGTGTTCTGACGGATAAAGAACATACCCCTGCCGCCATTGCCCAACGAATGTTGGAATATGGCTACACCAACTATATGATGTATGTTGGTGAACATCTCGGTAACCCATTGTTGGAAAAGGTAATGACGCTATCCCTCGAAGAGGTAACAAAGACGGATTTCTCCATGCCCAACTGCGTAATACTCAATTTATGTAGTTCGTCTCATTCATGGTTTGGTATCCCTGATTCCGAGTTCACCCATTTAGACGGACGAGAGAAGATGATAACCAAGATGCCTATTCGCTTGTTGACATTACAGGCACTCGATCTACCTATAAAGAAGGTGTTCTGGGACATCGGTTTCTGTACGGGGAGCATTTCTATTGAGGCTCGCGTGCAGTTCCCTCATCTACAAATCGAGGCCTTCGAAGTTCGTCCTGAGTGTGAGTCCATTATCCAAGAGAATACCCGCCGTTTCGGAGCGCCAGGCATTAATATCCACATAGGTGATTTTCTTGAAAAGGACATCTCTACACTTCCTCGCCCTGATGCTGTATTTATCGGTGGGCATGGGGGAAAACTGAAAGAAATATTCCAAAAGGTACTGACTGTACTGGCGGATGACGGCTGTATCGTGATGAACAGCGTGAAAGCGCCAAAGGTCACTACTGACAGTCATCAGCTATGGGACGAAGCCTGTGCAGAACTTGGGTTGAAACAAGAGCCGCCCACCAGGATTCTCCTCAATGAAAACCATCCTATTGAATTATTGAAATGCAAAAGATAGCCATCATACAAATTAGTGAGGCCGGCAAGAAAATCGCCGATATACTCCAACGTGAACTTGGTGCCCAATCCATTCAGCGTACGGATGTTGGTAAACAATGGAACCAGTTCGATGCCTTTGTCTTCATTGGCGCTATGGGTATCTGTGTACGCACCATTGCCCCATATGTCAAGGACAAGCACGAAGACCCAGCCGTTGTCTGTGTAGATTCTTTTGGCAACCACGTAATCTCTGTCCTCTCTGGTCACGTAGGAGGGGCTAATGAGCTGACCAAACAGATTGCTGGCGCTTTGGGTGTTGAGCCAGTCATCACCACCCAGAGCGATAATGCTGGACTTTGGGCCCTCGACACGCTTGCCGACCGTTATGGATGGTGGGCGAGAGTGGATTGCTGGGAATGCCATCATGATGACATGACTGCCTTTGTCACAGCATTTGTCAACAGACAACCAACTGCCCTATTACTGGAAATTCGTGATGAAGGCACTGATTATTTAGAGCGTACCATGCCGGATCATGTGACGCTTGTTACCTCATATGAGGAAGTTAAGTCGGGAAGATTCAAACTGCTCATCTCTGTATCTCCCTATGATTATTCCCACGACTCCATTGAGGGCGTTGATGTATTAAACTTTGTTCCATCAGTACTCGATATTGGTATTGGATTGGCTCATCAGGCTGGCCCTGTGAACGATGTGATGTCGCGAATAGAGGAATTAATGGGTTACGAACTGAATCCTAAGAAGTCATTTTTCTTTACTCCCCGCAGCATTAGTACGATTGACATTAAGGCAGATGAGCCTGTCATGAAGGAATATGAACGACAAGGCTATCAAGTGCATTTCTTTACTGCCGATGAATTAGCTCAGGTAGATGTCCCGACGCCCAGCGAAACGGTGGCCAAGCATGTGGGAACGCCCAGTGTTTGTGAGGCTGCAGCCCTGTTGGCGTCCAATCATGGGGAATTGCTGCTGCCCAAAGTGAAGGGAAAGAATTTCACACTTGCTGTTGCCATTGACCGCAAGTATCTCCGTGAGGGACATATCGAGATTGTCGGTGCTGGTCCTGGCGATCCTGACTTGGTAAGCGTTCGAGGTCGTAAAATGTTGGAACAGGCTGACCTGATTCTCTATGCTGGCTCTCTGGTACCTAAAGCATTGACGGAGTGTCATAAACCTAGCGCTGTAGTGCGCTCTTCTGCTGATATGGCGCTTGAAGAACAATGTGCACTTATGAAGGAGCACTATGACAAAGGGCATTTCATCGTTCGCTTACATACTGGTGACCCCTGTATCTTTGGTGCCATTCAGGAGCAGATGGCGTTCTTCGACCAACAAGGTATGCATTATCATATTACCCCCGGTATTTCATCGTTCCTCGCTGCAGCTGCTGAGTTGCAGAGTCAGTTCACCATTCCTGAGCGCTGTCAAACTATTATCTTGACACGTGGTGAGGGACGTACCCCAATGCCAGAGAAAGAACAGCTCCACTTGTTGGCCAAGAGCCAAAGCACGATGTGTATCTTCCTATCGGCATCGATTGTTGATGATGTGCAAAAGGAACTGTTGATGGAATATCCAGAGGATACTCCTGTTGCAGCTTGCTATCATCTTACATGGCCCGATCAGAAAATCTATCGTGGTCAATTGAAGGATCTTGCAAAGATTGTCCATGACAATCATCTTACTCTCACGACGATGCTTGTCGTTGGTGAGGCCATCGATAATCGTCAGGGACTGTCCGAGCTCTATTCAAAACATTTCACTCACCTGTTCCGTCAGGGCGACGATACAGCATCATGATACTAGTATTCGGAGGGACGACGGAAGGCCGTAAGGCTGTAGAGGTGTTGGAGGAGGGTGGCTCGCTTTACTATTATTCTACCCGCAGTGACGGGCAGAAGATAGAATTGGTGCATGGCATTCATCTGACGGGCGGTATGGAAGTACCTGAAATGATTACTTGTTGTCGTAAGCACGATATCCGTCTCATCGTGGATGCGGCTCATCCCTTTGCAGAAGACCTGCATCGTAATCTGTTGTTTCTTGCCAAGCGCATTCAAGCTCCTATTATTCGGTATGATCGCATATATCCACAACATGAAAAAGAACTTATCTGGTGTAAAGACTATCAGGATGCGATGGACAAACTTGAGCATGAGAGTATAGACCGTCTATTAGCCTTGACTGGAGTGAATAACATTGGTACTTTACGTCCTTATTGGCAAAAGCATGAGTGCTGGTTTCGAATCCTAAACCGCCAGTTTTCACAGATGTTAGCACATAAGTCGCACTTCCCTGAAGACCATTTGGTATATTATGAGGAGGACGAAACTCAAAACTTGATAAAAAAGCTGAAACCACAAGCTATTCTTACAAAGGAGAGTGGAATCAGTGGCGGTTTTACTGAAAAGGTTGAAATAGCGAAACATGCAGGCATCAAAGTTTTCGTGATAGAGCGTCCGAAATATCCACCCGTTACACCTAATCCACAACATGTTCATATAGAACATGTCAATGGACCTTATGGATTACGACGGGCGGTGGAGAAACTGCTGCCAGAGTTCTATCCCTTACATAGTGGACTGACGACGGGTACTTGTGCTACGGCTGCTGCCACAGCCGCTACAATACGACTATTGAAAAACGAGATGCCCAAGGAGGTGCCCGTATTATTGCCTGATGGAGAGACGATACAAGTTTCTGTTGGATATGGCGAGGATTATGCCTATTGCATCAAGGATGCAGGTGACGACCCTGACGTGACTAATGGAATTGAAGTGAGAGCGAGTGTGAAACCTGCTAATACGTTTGAGATTATAGGGGGTGAAGGAGTAGGGCGCTTCACACTTCCTGGCTTCGACTTTCCCCCTGGCGATGCTGCTATCAACAAGGCACCACGCGAGATGATTCGCAAGAATATCAAGGAAAATATGCGTATAATCATCTCTGTTCCTAATGGTGCAGAGGTTGCCCGACGTACTTTCAATCCCCGTTTGGGAATTGAAGGTGGTATCTCGATTATTGGTGTCTCTGGCATCGTTAAGCCATTCTCTGAGGAAGCCTTTATCGACAGCATCCGCAAGTGCATGAATGTAGCCCAAGCCAGCGGCACCAGTCGTGTCGTCATCAACAGCGGTAGCAAGAGTGAACGTTTTGTTAAGGCACTCTATCCCAACCTGCCTCAACAAGCCTTTGTGGAATATGGTAACTTCGTTGGTGAGACGCTGAAGATAGCTCACGAGCTCGACATCAAAAACATCACCCTCGGCGTGATGCTGGGTAAAGCAGTAAAACTCGCTGCTGGTCAGTTGGATACCCATAGTCGCAAGGCCACGATGAATAAGACTTTCATTCAGCAGATGCTTGACGAGACAGGTTGTCAGGCTGATGTAGAAAAGATAGCGCTTGCCCGTGAATTATGGCAGGTAATTCCACAGAATAAGATTGAGGACTTCTGTCACGTAGTGTTGAAGCATTGTCTGAAGTATTGCTGTCCGCTGGTGCCTAACAGCCACCTTACTCTTCTATTGATTGACGACGGCGGAACAATACACTCGCTATAACGGGGGCACCAACAAGAGCTGTTACACTATTGACTGGTAGGGCACCTTCGAAACCAGGCATACGGGCAATGAGGTTACAAATCAGTGCCAAGACGGCACCGCAAAGGGCGGTGGCTGGCATCAACAGACGGTGGTCGCTGGTGCGGAAGATGGCACGCGCAAGATGCGGTACTGCCAAACCGATGAACATGATAGGTCCGCAATAGGCAGTGACGATAGCTACCAGTACGCCAGACGAGATAATTACCAGCATACGAGCTCGTTTTACGTTGAGTCCCAGATTGGCTGCATAGCGGTCACCTAATAGCAGAATATTCATAGGTTTTACTAACAGACAGGCCAAAGGTAGCAGGATACACATCAGTACCACGAAGAGTATCATCTCGTCACCCGACACCCTTGAGAACGAACCAAGTCCCCATACCACAAAGGCTTTTACGTCCTCTTCTGGACTGAGGAATTTCAGTACACCGATGATGGCATTGGCCAGATAGCCAATCATCACACCTATTATTAATAAGGTGACATTACCTTTTACCTTCTGGGCAATCCATAATATTAACAGCATAACAGCCAATGCACCAATGATGGCGGCAATACTCATAGCTGCATTCCCTAGATAACCAAGACGGCTCAGCGCTACACCGCCGATTTTGCCCGACAGTAGTACCACGAAAGCTACACCCATTGCTGAACCGTTCGAGATACCCAGCACGGAAGGACCCGCCAGCGGATTGCGGAAAACCGTCTGCATCTGTAGGCCACTGACCGCCAAACCAGCACCCGCAACAATTGCCGTCAGTGCCTGTGGCAGTCGTGACTTCCAGATGATGTTTGTCCATATCTCATGACTATCATCACCCAGTAGGATACGACAGATGTCCGCCATGGGTATCTTGACCGAGCCTATGAGCAGATTGACAATGGCCATGACGACGATTGCCAACACCAATAGAAAAATCAGTGAAATCCGTGTAATCTGTGGACGAAAGGTCATTTCAGTAGATAATAGAAAGTGGGTTTGTAGTCAGCCTCCACCAACTCTGGGTGGAAGATTGCTACGAAGTCCTTTAATAGCACGTCAGGTTGTACAGGCGATATCTCGTAGTACGGCGTCTGCTTCATGTTACAGTAGATGACCTTTTTCTCTTTGTATGCCTTGAATAACTCGTTGCGAGGTTCCGAGGCTTTCAGTGCTTCATACGAGAAATCACCAGGATAACTGTTCAGAATACGCCAGTAGGTAGCATTGGCAGCCAGTGAATACATCTTTTCAAATTCCAAATCCTCACCGCCAGTCTCCTCGTCATTGATGACATAGCGTGCCCCAGCATCACGGAAAATCTGTGCCAGATAATTCTTTCCGCCCACAGCGTGCCAGTTTCCATAATGCATCTCACCACTGAAGACACTCGGTGCTGCCATCTTTGAACTTTGAACTTTGGACTTTAGGTCGTTGTAGCGATTCTCGATACCCGCGAAGACCTCATTGGCTTCTTTTTCTTTACCGATGAACATGCTCACGAACTTAATCCATTCGGCCTGCCCTAATGGGTTGAGCTCCTGATATCCTAAGTGGGGTACTAGTGTGATACCAGTTTCTTTGATAGCATCATATCCGCCACGCTTCGAGGGCGATATGAAAATGATATCTGGATTGGCAGCCAACACCATTTCCGTATCAAAGTTCCCCTCCATGCCAATCTTTACGATGCGCCCATCATTGACTCTGTCAAGGATATCCTGGTTAAACAAATTCTTTGTGCCCGTCAAGCCCTTCACCACATCATGGGCATCCAAGATGGTAAAGTTCGACAGTTGCAGAGCAGTCATGCAGATGGTACTCTTAACGGGTACATGTACCTTAGTATAGCCATCGGGTACTTCTGCATCGACTGATGAAACTAAGGCAAAGTGATACTTTTCGCCAACATCAACAAGGCGAATGCCGGCTGTGTCTCGCACACAAAATCCTGTGGCATACCTTACTGTAATATTTGTTGAGGAACCATAACCGGTATCCTTATTATTGTCGGTTGATGACTGGTTGCTTTTGAGAGAACAGGCACTTATTATTGTCGACAATACGATAGTAATGACAAGACTTCGGCCAAATTTTATCTTCATAGGTTTCATTTCTTTATTTTCTTCAGTGTGCAAAGATACAAAATTTTTCCTCTCAAAGTATGGCATTTACTTTTTTTTTTGTAATTTTGCACCCGCAATAGGTTAGGGAATGGGGTGCGACTCCCCGACTGTCCCGCAGCTGTAAGCAGCCATCCGTGGTGTGAACACGATGTCACTGATATTATTGGGAAGACGTTCGCTACCCGGCTGCAAGTCAGAATACCTGCCTGTTGTGCCATTCGTCTTTGAAGGCCTCTGGGGTTAGGCCGCAAGACGAGATACGTGTATTATTATATAAGTCTCGGAGAGGCTTATGTCGTGAGACAAGGGTCTCTCCACCTTTTTTGTTAAAGAAACCAGTTTGAATGAAGAAGATATTATGGTCTTTCATCATCTTGCTTGACACGCCCGTCTGTAGCATGGCTCAGACGGATACCATTGCCGGCAAGACGCACCACTTGCGCGAGGTCACCGTCAGCAGGGATCGCCACCAGCGAGCCTTGCAGAGCACGGCACCCATGCACGTGCTGGACCGGCGAGACATGCTGACGATGGGTGTTACCGATATGGCCGATGCCTTGCACCGGCTGCCGGGTATCACGCTGCGCGACTATGGCGGTGCGGGCGGCATGAAGACCGTCTCGGTGCGTGGCTTCGGTGCCAAGCACACGGGTGTCTGTTACGACGGTGTCATGCTCTCCGAGTGTCAGAGCGGTGAGATAGACCTGTCGCGCTACTCGTTAGACAATGTCGACAACCTCACGCTGACCGTCGGTGACAACAGCGACATCTTCCAGCCGGCACGCCAGGCTACTACTCCCGCCACACTGACCATCCAGACCCTGCGCCAGCCCTCCACAGACCGGCGGCCGCACTTGACGGCTCAGCTCAAGGCCGGCTCTTTCGGCTACGTGTCGCCCTTTGTGCGCTATGAGCAGAGCCTGACGCCATCCCTATCGTTCTCTGCCGTCGGCGAATATGTGTATGCCGAAAACGACTATCCCTATACCATCAAGAATGGTAATGAGACCATCCACGACCGTCGGAACAACAGCCAGATGAATAGCGGACACGCCGAGGTGAACTTCCTGTGGAACATGAGCGCAATGTCGCAGTTGGGCGGTAAGCTCTACTACTATGATAACGACCGCCAGCTGCCGGGACAGGTGTTCTACTACAGCAATACCAGCCGTGAGACGTTGCGCGACCGCAACATCTTCGGCCAACTGACATTCCAACAGCGCCTGGGCGAGCCGCTGTCGCTGAAGGTACTGGCCAAGTATAACTGGGCGGCATCACTCTATGACGACGGCATGGTGGCCGCCTGGTCACAGGATGCTGACTACTACCAGCGCGAAGCTTATGGTGCCGTGTGTCTGCTCTATACGCCCAACAGTCAGTGGGCTTTCGACTATTCGGCAGACTATGCCTACAACAACCTCAACTCGTCGCTGCCTACCGACACGCGTCCTTACCGACACACCGTTCTGCAGTCGTTTACGGCCAAGTATACCAAGGGACGGCTGACGGCTATGGCGCGCCTGCTGTACTCCCTTTACCTGAACGACGCCAAGGATGGCGAGGGGGCCGACAACATGCGTCGCCTCTCTCCGTCGCTGAGCGTGGGCTATGCGCTGACGCCCCAGTTGCGCCTGCGGGCTTCCTACAAAGACATCTTCCGTGCACCGACCTTTAACGAGAACTATTTCTTCCACTACGGCAACAAGAACCTGAAGGCAGAGAGTACCCAGCAGGTGAACGTTGGCTTTACCTATGCTGCACAACCGCTGAGGACTACGGACGTCAGTCTGACCACTGACCTCTATTATAATTGGGTGAAGGACATGATAGTCGGCGTGCCTTACAACATGTTTGTGTGGTCTTGCGTCAATGTAGGCAAGGTCCATGTGCTGGGTGTCGACGTTACCGCCAAGGGCGTACAACAACTGGGGCGTCACACGCTGACGTTTACCGCAAACTACAGTCTGCAGCAGGCCCGCAACCGCACCAACGAGGACTCTCCTTATTACAACAATCAGATAGCCTACATGCCCCAGCACTCTGGTGCAGCCTCCCTGGGATGGGAGAATCCGTGGGTGAACCTCACGGTAAGTGCTCACTTCGTAGGTGAGCGCTGGTCGAGCAATGAGCATCTGGAGGAGACCCGCATCAGGGCGTATGAAGAGGTGGGATTAACCTTTTGGCGCCAATTCCACATCGGCCGGCCTGTTGCTGAGATACGATTAGACATCAACAACCTGCTGGACAAACAGTACGAGATAGTACGCAGCTATCCCATGCCAGGCCGCAGCTGGCAACTCGCGCTCAACATCAAGATATAACATCAAACCATCATTATAAAACAACATCAAACAATTATGAAAAAGTATCTAATGAGTTTCGCAGTCCTGGCCATGGCTATGAGCCTGCTGACTGCTTGTAGCGACGACGATGACACACCGTCGCTGAAACCTGTCAACGTCTCTAACGGCATGTTCCTCGTGGGTTCCGGCAACAAGCGTGCAGGCATCGACGGCAACGTCAGCTACATTGACTATGCACAGAAGACCTCCGTCGCCAACGTGTTCCAGAAGGCTAACGGCAAGTCGGTGGGCAAGACGGCCAACTACATCACGACCTATGGCTCTAAGCTCTACATCGTTGTAGACGCTGAGGCTACTATCTGGGTATGCGACAAGCAGACACTGAAGATTGAGAAGCAGCTCAGCACCACCCAGCTGCTGGGCGATGCCGACGGCGTCAGCCCCCGCGCTGCACTGGGTCACGACGGCAAGCTCTACTTTGCCTGCTACGGTGCCAGCACCACAGGCGGCAATGGCATCGTGGCCGCCATCGACACCGTCAACTTTGCCAAGCAGCAGACTTATGCCGTAGGTTCTTACCCCAATGGTTTGGCATTGTGCAATGGCTACCTCTTCGTCACCAACTCTGACTATGGCAACAATGTGAAACCCTCGCTCTCGAAGATTGACCTGACGAGCGGTGCTGTTACCGAAATCAAGGACGCTGCCATCACCAACCCCATGGAGATTTTGGCCGTTGGCAACGCCGTCTACTACCTGGACTATGGCACATACGATGCAAACTGGAACCAGACCGGTGCCGGCGTGCGCAAGGTAACACTCGACGGCCAGGTGACTAAGGTCGTCGACGGTACGGCTATGTGCAGCGACGGCAAGAAGATTTATACCGTCAACGCTCCTTATGGTGCTGCCACCATCAACTATCCTATCTACGACATTGCCACCGGCCAGACTACAAGCTGGGAGCCTGCCGACATCTTCAGCCCAGCCGTTATTGCTGCTGACCCTGTCAATGGCAACATCTTTGTGGTTTCTTATCAGCAGAACCCTGACACCGGCTATGCTGCTTACAATATGCCTTCGTACACCAACCAGTACGACGCTCAGGGCAACCTCGTGAAGAAGTACGAGAATACGGCTACCGGCCCCATCTCTGTGGTCTTCAACACCGGTGTAAAGTATGAGTAAACCACAAACCTTATTATCTATACTGTTTTCCGTTGTTGTCGCCTTGACCGCGTGTCGGGGTGGCAACAACACTTCTTTGTCGGCTGCTGAGGGTGGCGACACCGTCAGTATGAAGTACTCCACGTTGCTGACCATCGTCCGTCACGACAGCTATACGACTGTGGATATCAAGAATCCGTGGAAACCCGGCAAGCTGTTGCACCGCTACTACCTTGTGCCGCGCACATCAGACATCAAACCTCAGACATCAGACTTCACTGACGGTACCGTTATCCGTACGCCCATCCAGCGCGCCGCCGTCTTCACCACGGTCCACTGTGCACTGCTCACCGAATTGGGCGTAGGCAGCCACATTGTCTGTGTGGCTGACGCCAAATACATCAAGGTGCCCTACATCCAGCAGCAGATCAAGGCAGGTCGCATCGTGGACTGCGGCAACGGTCTGAACCCCGTTGTCGAGAAGGTCATGGACATGAAGCCCGACGTCATCATGCTGTCGCCCTTCGAGAACAGCGGCGGCTATGGCAAGACCGAGGAGATAGGCATACCGCTCATCGAGTGTGCGGAGTACATGGAGACGTCGCCCCTGGCTCGTGCCGAGTGGATGCGTTTCTATGGCATGCTCTTTGGCGTGGCCGACAAGACCGACCGCCTGTTTCAGTGTGTAGACAGCAGCTATACCGCCCTGAAACAGCGTGCCGCCGCGCAGGGTCCCGGCCGTTCCGTCATCATCGACAAGGTGGTGGGCTCTGTATGGTATATGCCCGGTGGTCGTAGTACCATCGGCCAGATGTTGCAAGATGCCGGCGGCCGTTATCCGTGGGCTACCGACGACCAGAGCGGTTCACTGTCACTGCCCTTTGAGACGGTGCTGGAGCGGGGAGGGGAGTCGGACGTCTGGCTGTTTCGCTATTCCAGCGACCATGAGTGGAACTATGCCGAACTCCTGTCTGGACATCATGGCTACGACCAGCTGAAGGCTGTCCGCCAGCACGAGGTCTATGGGTGTAATGTCGAGCAGTCGCATTTCTATGAAGACACGCCCTTCCATCCCGACCGTTTGCTCTGTGACTTTCTGCAAATTCTGCATCCCGACATAATAGGACTGCCGTCTTTGCGTTATTATAAAAAGATAAAGGAGTAAAGAAACAGTAATAGCAGCATGAAGAGGGGTATTATGATTTGTTGCCTGTTGGCACTCTCGGTCGTCATCCTGCTGGCCGTCAATCTGGCCGTGGGCTCGGTGAGTATACCGCTACGCGACGTCGTCAGCATTCTGTCCGGCCACGAGGCTGCGCGCCCCTCCTGGCAGTTCATCATCATGGAAAGCCGTCTGCCGCAGGCCCTCACCGCCATGCTCTGTGGTGGTTCGCTGGCCGTCAGCGGACTCATGCTGCAGACGGCTTTCAAGAATCCGCTGGCCGGTCCCAGCATCTTTGGCATCAATAGCGGAGCCGGTGTCGGTGTGGCATTGGTCATGCTGGGCTTGGGTGGCTCGCTGTCTGTGGGTTCTGTCAGCGTCACGGGCTTCATGGCTGTCTTGGCTGCTGCCTTTGCCGGTGCCATGTGTGTCATGGCAATCATCTTCCTGTTCAGCCACGTGGTTCACAACAATGTCATGCTACTCATCGTGGGCATTATGATAGGCTATATCGCCAACAGCGTGGTGGCACTGCTCAACTTCTTTGCCACCGACGAGGGCGTCAAGTCCTACATGGTGTGGGGCATGGGCTCGTTTGGTGGCGTACCGATGCGCCAGATTCCGGTCTTCGCTGCCTTCTGTCTGACCGGTCTGGTGGGCGCGCTGCTGCTGGTAAAGCCCCTTAACCTCCTGTTGCTGGGCGAGCGCTATGCCGAGAATCTGGGTGTCAATACGCGGCGGGTGCGCAACTGGCTCATCATTGTCACCGGACTGCTGACGGCCATTACCACCGCCTTCTGCGGTCCCATCATGTTTATAGGTCTGGCCGTGCCACACATGGCCCACCTGCTATTCCGCCAGGCTGACCATCGTATCCTGATGCCAGGCACCATCCTTGCCGGTGCTGTCATTGCCTTGCTGTGCAATGCCATCTGTTTCCTGCCGGGCGAGTCGGGCGTCATCCCGCTTAATGCCGTTACTCCGGTCATGGGTGCACCGGTCATCATCTACATCATTGCCCGTCGCAGTTAGACTATCGGCTCTTGTTCTGGCAACTAACTGTCGGCCCTGTTCTGACACTCCGCTGCTATCACCATTTTTTACGTAAACCTTTGCGACGATTTTCTGTCGGATAACTGCCTAATTATTTGGCTGTTCCGTTTTTATTTCCTATCTTTGCATCTCTACGCCGTACGCATCAATCCAAATCTAATAATAATTTTCAAACTAAAACAAAAACGCTTATGAAGAAATTTTTTACCCTTATCGCAATGGGCTTAATGGCTCTTGGTGTTCAGGCTGAGACGCTGATTAACTATCCCACCGCTAAGGATGGTATTGCTGTTAGTGGTACCACCACCTTCGATGCTGTGAAGATTAAGACCAACAGCACGTCTGTCTCAGGCATCAAATTTGCCAACAGCTACACGACAAACGAGGCGCTGAACGAAAACTATGCCAAGCTGACCGTTGAGGGCGGATTCAAGGCTGGCGACGTTGTCTCCATAGCCGGTGCCTTCAACAACTCTGATGACCACCCAGCAGTTCATCAATGGCCGCACCTCAGACGCTGACCCCACCGTAGAGACCTACACGCTGGAAGCCGATGCCGATGCGCTCTATCTGGGCAGAAACGGCAACACCGGCACCATCGTTACCCTGCTGAAGGTGGTTCGTGGCGAGGAAAGCCAGCCTGAGGCTCCCACAACCGACGGACTGATTGACTATCCCACTGCTCAGGATGGCATTGCTGTTAGTGGCAGCACCACCTTCGATGCTGTGAAGATTAAGACCAACAGCACCTCTATCCCTGGTATCAAGTTTGCCAACAGCTACACGACAAGCGAGGCGCTGAACGAAAACTATGCCAAGCTGACCGTTGAGGGCGGATTCAAGGCTGGCGACGTTGTCTCCATAGCCGGTGCCTTCAACAACTCTGATGAGTCGTCTTCACTACCCAGCAGTTTATCAACGGCCGCACCTCAGACGCTGACCCCACCGTAGAGACCTACACGCTGGAAGCCGATGCCGACGCGCTCTATCTGGGCAGAAACGGCAACACCGGTACCATTGTTACTCTGCTGAAGGTTGTTCGTGGCGGCACCACCGCTATTGAGAACATCCAGGTGCAGCAGGCTGATGGCACTCAGTATAACCTCGCTGGCCTGCAGGTAGCCAACGGCTACAAGGGCCTCGTCATCAAGAACGGCAAAAAGGTCGTGATGAAGTAAGCGAAAAGCCAAGATAACATGGCAGGTGACGTCTCACTCAAGAGGCGTCACCTGTTTTTGAAAAGAAGCCTCCACGTTCCACGATTCGCTGACAACAGCCTTATATACAAAGGTTTGCGCACGACTATGCGCGCCTCACGCTTCCACTTTCCCGTCACTTTCCCGCCATTTTGCTTCCACTCCGGCTCCCGTCTTGCGCGCGAGACAGCTGTGCGGGAGTGCGAGACAGCCATATACGAGCACGAGTCAGCTGTATACGAACACGAGTCAGCTGTATACGAACACGAGTTAGCTGTATACGAACACGAGTTAGCTGTATACGAGTGCGAGTCAGCTGTACTCGTCGCAAAACGCTCAGCGTTTCGGCCCAAACGGTGAGCGTTTTTCCGAAAGCGGTCACCGTTTTCTGCTCCCTACAGCTGATACGGTGCTGGCGACAGCTAACCCGTGACTGGCAACAACTCTCCCAGCAACAGCGGCTACTCCCACGCTGTGATGGCAGCGTGTAACGAAAGTGGAACGCTCGCGCACATGCCTCACCCGCGCGAGCCCCGTCTGCACAGGCATTTCCGCAGGCATGTGGAAGGTGGAAGCATTTTTTCAAAAACCATTTTTTCGATAACTTCCAAAAAAGAAGAGGGAACTTCTTTGGCAACTTTTATTCTAAAAGCCGGTGCTCACCCGCTTAAAAGTTGGTCCTCACCACTTTTTTCTTCAAAAAAAGTTTGGCTATTCCAGATAAATTGCAGTGATTAAGAATATTTAACGCCCAGCGATGCAGGATTTCCCGCTTCACAGCGTTTATAATAGTGGAAACAATAAAAATAGAATAGAGAACAACAGAAATGAGAACAATGAAAATCTGGAGAATCGTTTTTGCGATGCTTGCTGCTATCTCCCTCGCCTCTTGCAACAGCGATGACAATGTGGAGAGGAGGCTGACGACCAATCAAAAGGAGAGGTATGCACAGAACATTTCGGGCGAATATTCTGGTGAGTATATCATTATCTATAAGGACAAGGATTGCACGGATATGACGGACGAGAAGGGGCGA
>CACWFV010000003.1 GCA_902760315.1 uncultured Bacteroidales bacterium
AAAAATGACTATCTTTGTACCCACAACATTTCATTATCCAAATATGGACAAAGACATTAATCGCATCAAAGTGGTGCTTGCAGAAAAGAAGAGAACCAACAAATGGCTGGCTGAGCAACTTGGTTGTGCGCCAACCACGGTTTCTAAATGGTGTACCAATGTGTGCCAGCCACCAATGGAAACGTATATCAAGATAGCAAAGATTCTTGAAGTGGAATTAAGCGAACTTGTCAATAAGAAATTCGCAGAAACAGTTTAATAAAAAACAGAATGGAACAAAGATATATATTTTCTGGACACGAGTCTTTCCCTTGCAAGTCTTTGTGGCTGAAGAAAGGGTATGATTTTGTAGTTCAAGAAAAAAACTTTAGCAACCCTGATGCTGTAATAGATTTAGGCGTAGGGAAAAACATGGTAGCCTCAATCCACTATTGGCTTCGCGTCTTTAAAATCTGCAAGGGCAATCAGCCAACGTGGCTTGGCAGGTATCTTTTTGATGAGACGAATGGAAAAGATAAGTATATAGAAGATCTTGCCACACTATGGCTGCTGCATTTTTCTTTGGTATTAAAAACGATGCCTATTCGTTTGACTTGGTCACTAACAGGGGGACCAACGTCAGGACGCAGACTTATGTCCTGCCTGAAAAAGACAAAAGGCGTGCAAAAGAATTGGAAGAACAAATCAACATTCTTCTTTCTGGTGACACCAATGTGGATGTTTGTACCCTTTTGGCGATATTGAACAAGAAGTTAAACAAATGATGGATTTATGGACAAGAAAACATTAGAATTTGTGACATATTGCATCGGAAAACTTTCCGCACTGCTTCAACTGCCACAAAAAGAAATATACAAGCGTCTGAAGACATCGGGCATATTGTATGACTACATCGTACCCTCATACGATGTGCTGCACACATTCAGTTCCCGATATCTAATGGAAGACCTAACCGAGTATATGAGGGAGAAAGGAGTGCTGCCGGCATGAGACTTTACCATTCATCAAACGTATGCGTTGAGCATCCTGACACAGAGCATTCGCGCCTGTATCTTGACTTCGGACGTGGATTCTATCTAACCTCGCTTTACGAACAGGCTGTGAGGTATGCCCAGCGTTTCAAAAGAAGGGGGCAGCCAGCATGGCTTAACACCTATGAATATACTTGCGACGAAACGCTTTGGAACATAAAACGTTTTGAAAGCTATGACAAAGAATGGCTTGACTTTGTTGCTGGGTGCCGTGAAGGACAAGACACAGGAAACTATGACATGATAATAGGCGGCATCGCAAACGACAGAGTCATTATCACACTCGACAGATATTTCACTGGTGAGATTTCTCAAGAAGAAGCTCTTGGATTGCTGAGATATGAAAAGCCTAATATTCAATACTGCATACGCACAGACAGAATGTTGCAGGAGTGTCTAACATTTATAGGGAGCGAACAATTATGAGTGACGAAAGCAAACAGATACTAAGAAGTTCCCAATGTGCCAGAATCATTGTCTGCATAAGCGAGATGTTCAATGTGTCACTCGACAAGGCTACCGACATCTTTTATAGTTCAGAGACTGCCAGCATGATAGAGGATGGTATTGCTGATTTGCATTGCCGTAGTGACAGGTATCTGGCTGGGGAAGTTTGGCGAGAATACCAAGAAAGTAAAAACGGTCAGGCGGAGATTAATCTATGAACGTAAGACATATATTAGGCATAACCGTTAAGACATCATGAATATGACTTTACCACAATCTGAAGAACTATCAACCAGTGCTATGAACCGTGTGTTTGATGACACAACGGCCACGTATAAATTCTACTGGCTCTTGGCGTTGCTTGATATGCATGTTAAAGAGCAGTTGGATGAAATGTTGGCTCTCAAAGTGGCTGCAAGAATGGTGGCTTATGCGTGGTATCCTATTGAATACTTCAATCTGTCGTTTGGCAAGGGCGATTCAATGGAGACAATAATCCCGGAAGTGGCAGAACTTACGGGAATAACGGTCGATGACAAACTGGAGGATAAGAACAATGTGATTACAGATGCGGTATTTGCCAACCGACACGTTAAGAATGAGGTTAAGAAACTGATTAAAAACGTTCCTTTTTGGTTTCAATCTCCATGGATAAGAACTTCTGACCCAAAGGAGATGCAGATTCGTTCTCAGTCTCTTGAGAATAATTGTCTGTATTCGCTGACAGGAACGGGTGAAGGTCTGACGGTGACAATCAATCCAAGTTGGAGCCATTATCTGAAAACGAACTATGAGATATTGCGTGACTTCGCATTTTGGAATCTTACGCTGTTTTTACAATCCAAGAATCCCAACGTGCCGAATGTCGCAGGCAAACTGATTCGTCCAGAAAAACGTGATGCGCTGACAGCCCAGACTAAATTTTGGAATAAAGTCATTGAAATTGGCGGGCCAATCACTTGTATATACACAGACACTCCGCTGGGCATAAAGCAGTTTGAACTTGACCATTTCATGCCGTGGAGTTTCGTTTCTCATAACCAAAACTGGAATCTCATTCCGGCTAATGGTAGCATCAACTCGTCAAAGAGCAATCGCATTCCAGACTTGAAACACTATCTGCCAAAGATGGCAAGCGAACAACATAAAGCCCTTCGGCTATACATACCTGTCAGTAAACAAAAGGATGCAATCTTGAATGAGTATTATGCTCTGGGAGCCTCGCCAAGAGACTTGATGCAGATGAACGATGAGGCTTTCCTGAAGAAGTTCTATGATACGTTCTCCCCATTGAGTCAGATGGCACTCAACATGGGCTTTCAACAATTCTAAAGCAATCAAACTATGGAACCGATTATAAACCACCCTTATCTAACGGCAATTAAGCGAACGGCGATGTCTGTTCCTACCCGATACCTTTTGGAGCATGATCTGCTGAAAGGGAGGATTCTCGATTTCGGTTGCGGCTATGGTTTCGATACCGATGAGTTGAAGAAGCAAGGGCATGACATTATTGGCTATGATTATTACTATCGCCCTGACTTCCCTGAAGGAAAGTTTGATACAATCATCTGCAATTACGTGTTGAATGTACTGGAGCCATACGCACAGGCAGAGGTGTTGATGAATGTAACCAACCTGCTCTCACCAAAAGGAACTGCTTACTTTGCCGTTCGTCGCGATTTGACAGAAGAAGGCTTTCGGCTGCATGCCATTCATAAGCAGTGGACTTATCAGTGCAACGTCAAATTGCCATACAAGAGCCTCGTCGCTAATAAGAGCTACGAACTCTATCAGTATAACCACTTTAACAAGCTGCCGAGGAAAGACGGAGTGCGATGCCATTTCTGCAATCTTGCCCGATATGTGGAAATCATTTGCGAGACGGCCACTTGTGTTGCCTTCTACGATGGTTATCCTGTATCACCTGGTCATGCGCTAATTATTCCGAAGCGGCACGTTGCTAACTACTTTGACCTGACTAATCACGAGCGCGAGGCTATGAACGTAGTGCTGCAATATGTGAAGCAAAAGATTGACGAGCGTTTTCATCCTGACGGTTACAACATCGGAATCAATGTAAACGAAGCCGCGGGGCAATCCGTATTCCATTGCCACATGCACCTGATTCCACGATATAAAGGCGACGTGCCTAACCCTAAAGGCGGAGTAAGGGGCGTAATTCCGAGTAAGCAAAACTACTCGGCAGAAGAGAAACCTCAATATGAGAAAGTATCAAGAGCTTCTGGAGAAAAAGAAAATAGAGGCAAGAAATGGAGCAAAGCAGATGATGAGCGGCTATGGACAATGCTCTACCAAAAAGTGGGAATCAAAGAGATTGCAAATGAATTCGGGCGATCTGAATATGCTATACACTGTCGTCTGAAGAAATTGGGGAAAGCCCATCCTGTAGAAGACGATGAAATAAGAGAGTGTTATCATCATGTGTTTGGAGACAGGTAGCGTCTGTTAATACAACAAATCCGCAGATTCTTCGATATGAGAAATCTGCGGATTCTGTTTCATGTTAGAGGTTCAGAACGTTATCGGGCCGTAGCCCATGCACGAGGTGGTACTCAGTGCCGTGATGACGGAGGCGATGATGCTGCCGATGATCTGGAGGATGGTCTTCCACGTTTCCTTGTTGTTCTTCATGGCTCAATGCGTTTTACGGGGGCAGGGGGTTAGGGTTCCGGGGGGGCGTCACCGTCGCCCTTGGACTTGGCGTTCAGGGAGTCGATGCTGATGAACTCAGCTTTTTTCAGGAACTGCCGGCTTGAGAGGTTCACCTCCTGCTCCTGGCCGGGGAGGAATCGGATGTGGAGACCCTTGATGTGCTCCTGCACGTTGTAATCCTCCTTCTTGGCTGCACCGGCGCTCTCGAGGGTGGTGTAGAACGTGCCGAGGCCGTCAATCTTCACCTTCTTCGACTCCAGGAGCATCTCCACCAGACAGCTGCGGAACTTCTCCAGCACGCCGTAGACAACGTCGGGGGTGTAGATCGAACCGTGCTCGGCGATGTGCTGTGCCAGGCGTCGCGTGTTGAGCGTCTCGAGCGACTTGGTGCGTCCGAACCACTTTACCATAGGCCTTCGATGCCGTGTTCATGTTCTTCTTCAGGTCATACAAAATCTTTGCCATAGTTGTGTGTATTTTTTTTCATGGTATTAGACTTCTGTCGTGACAATCTACATCGGCTTGCCACTTACCGCTTTGTCTCTCATGATTGACAATGCAAAGGTACGATATTTCTTGCACTTGTAAAGGCTATGGTGAACATCAGGATGATAGATACACAGGGTTATGGTATCCATAAGATGTACCAGAGCCAAAAAGATCGCTATCTCCCAATGCCAGACTACGACCTGTCAACAGCGGATGAGGTCGTTCTCAATCTTCCTGGCACTATCATCGATGAGAACTACAGCCTAATGCTGCTTGCCAATCAGGACATGTCGCTGATGGATGCTGTGTTACTGGACCAAGTTTAGAAAGGGAAACCCATCAACGACAACGCTATAAAGAAACTGAGGAAGGAGGGACTGATAGAAGGTAGGAAACCTCACTTGTATGTTTCAAAGCAGATTGCTAAGGCGACTAATACGCAGGTGGAATATACTTTGAGAAAGGGATTCAACGACGCAGAATGTCAGGAGTGGATTATGAAAGCCCTTAACGACCACAAGGTGCTAAGTAGGAAGCAGATTAACGAACTGCTCTGGAATAAGCTGCCTGTAGATCTTGACAAAGACAGAATGTGGCATCGAAAAGAATCTTAGACGAATTTAGACGAGCTTAGACGAAAATTAAGACGAGTTTAGACGGGGAAATTAAAGCGAGATTTACGTGACTTTTAAGCGAGATTTTAAGCGAGAATCTTCTGAACCCCCTTTATTTAGGGCATTTCTCGATTAGAAAAATTACGTGGCGTTAAGCGAGATTTACGTGAGATTTAGACGAGCTTAGACGAGAATTTAGACGGGATTAGACGAAATCTAAGACGAAAAGAGGTGGAGAAGGAACCGGTTCCCTTGCTGCCTTCGCCTTCGTAGTCGGCAGAAACAGGGAACTGGTTGATGAGCCTGTCAGCATCTTCCTCCTCCAGATGCTTAGTCAATTCCAGTTCAATGACCATCCGACGCTCGTTGTAGCTCAGATTCCAGATGCATTCTCCAAGAACAGCATTGACCACCGTCCTTATCTCGTCCTGAGTGCGCCAGATGCTGTCGTAGTCAGTCATAGTATTCTATCTGTAGTTCCTGACTCACATCGAACTCGCGGCCATCATCATAGTAGTAGATCAGTCGCAATCCCCTATAGACTGATGGAACCTTCAAGACTTCCAGCAGATGCCACTTCGGTTTTCCGAAATCGTAGGATGAGCGGTCAAGGATAATGCGGTTGGAATATAGTCAAAGTGATAGTAGCCACCACCTAGACAAGAATCTCCAGGCTTCAACAGGTCTTTATGCTGATTCACCATCCCAAGACGGAATAAGCCATCCAACGTGATTATAAATTTCGGCTGTGTCATAATTCTAAGAAACGATTTATGTTGTACTTCAATTCCTCCAAGTCGATGAACTGTACTCCACGGTAGACTTCCTTGCCTTCCATCAGAAGTAGCACCGTTGGCCCTGAATAAACGAGGAAACGGCCTGCAATCAAAGGCTCTTCCGTTATGTCTGTATAGAATGAGCAAAGGGATGGAATGCCGTCCGCCAGCCGTTCCACCTTGTCGAGCATCACATTGCAGACTCCACAATCAGGAGCCTTGACATAAAAGAGGCATAGCCGATTGTCTGCTATCGTCTGCTCTATGTCTCGTATGTCAGTCAAGTGTATCATAGCAAAAACTCTATGTAAGCAGCATCACGATGACGCTGACGATGGTTACTATGGTGGTGAAGATGCGGAAGCCTCGTTCTGGCAGGAATTTTACTAAGCGGATGCCTAAGTATGTATGCTGAGAAATCTATCATAAGCTGTTCATCACCCAAGCAAAGCCTTTGGCCATCCTCTTTTCCGAATCAACGAAATGATTGCCTGGATTCCATTCGAGTATCGTTTTTTCAACCTGCCCTTTCAGCAGTTCTTCCTGCTTACGGATGGCATTGCCTACTTGGGCCATCACTGGGTTCTTTGTCTTTTCCTCCTTATCCCCAAGGCTGAGGTAAATGGATTTTGTAAGCGGTTTGTTGATTGTAGCGTATTCAATCCACTTGGGGAACCAGACAGACGGAGAGGCTGCAACAATCCCCCCAAACCTGTCTGTCTGGTAGGATGCCCACAGGGCGAAAAGGCCGGCCAGGGAATAGCCACCAAGTATTACATGTGACACCTCATCTTGGACAACAGGTAGAAGTCGGCTTGTGACAAACTCCAAGGTGTCAGTGGCTCCACTGCCAAAGGGCACCTTGCCGAATACTGGAGGTGCAGGCCAAGGTGTAAGTTCCTGGTTCCAGTCCTTTATTATAAACGCTGCAAGCAAGAACGGCTTATCGGATAGTTCCTTTATGCTCTCCACTTCTTTATCCAGCACCTCCAGCTCATGCTCATCTATGGGCTGAATCAACAGGAATTCAGCATCAGGATTTCTGTATAGATGGCATTCTTTCCCTGATATGTCAACAATAGTACCTTTCATGGTCTTGTTACTCTTATGCTAATATCATCGGACATGCCTTCAGTCCGCAGATGCCATATTCCTTAGCCAAGTCCTCATTCAGCATCGTTTTGAGGATGGTAATCTTCACTTTCTTCATAAATGTTCCTAATTCTCGCCACAAAAGTAGTCAAAATCGGGCAGAAATGAGTAACTTTGCAAAAGAATTTTGCAATTACAACATAGTTTAAGAGAATCGATGAACGAATTTGAAGATAAACTGCACGAGGACTTGCACCAGTTCCTGCTGTCAATGAAGGAGGTTGACGAACGTCTGCCTGAGTGCCCTGACGTTGAAGATAAGTGGGAGCCGATTGCCAAGGCATACATTCCCGATGGCATCAGGGAGTTTCAGGACTTCCCCTCGGCATCCCTCGGCTGGATGATGTATATCGGCATGGCTGTGGCCAAACTGTGGGATACGGAATGGGACATCTACTCCAAGCTCGACGACCTCTATGCCTATCTGCGCGACAAGCGAGGCTACGACTCGCTGGACGAATATATCCGCGAAGAGGTGCTGCAACTGACGGGTGTTGACTATACCGTACTGGAGAAACTGGTTGGCGAATGTGCCTCACGAGTCTATAACGCCCTGATGCACCAGCACATCGAGCCTGGCACCAAGGAGGCTTTCAGCGCCTACGTCTCGTGTCTGCATCAGCTCTACCTGATGGGAGCAGCCATGCAGCTGAAGCGTATGGGCTACCACATGACGAAGATGTAATAACAGATAAATCGGAATTTAACGTTCCGATTATTAAGGAACAAGACAAGTAAATTCCAATTTATCGGGCAGATGGCAACACTTAGCCTCCTACATATCGCCCTTAGGTGTACCCCTGATGCTCATAGCCCAGATAGCATTATTGATATTCATATACAAAAACTTATAAGACAGATGAAAAAGTTATTTATCGCTTTCGCAATGCTGCTTTCGATGGCAGCCTGCAATCAGAACAAGCCTTCACAGGGAACGGAGAACGAGACAGAGACAGCAGCACAGACAGAGGCTGCTGACAGTATTGACCCACAAACCAGACAAGAGAACATGAAAGAAGTACAAGCCTACTTGAAGGAATGCGGCGCATTCTTCATCGCCACCGTTGACGGCGACCAGCCGCATGTCCGCGCCTTTGGCGTATCAGAGATTATTAACGACCGTCTGTATATCATGACGGGCAAGGTGAAGGACGTTTACAAGCAGATGGCCAAGAACGGCAAGTTCGAGATCTGCGCCTTGAAGCCTTCCGGCAGCGAGTGGATGCGCGTGACGGGCACTTTGGTCAACGACGAGACGCTGAGTGTAAAGGAGGAGTTCCTGAACCGCAATGAGAGCCTGAAGTCGATGTACAAGGCTGATGATGACAATATGGCCGTGCTCTACATCACCAACGGCGAGGCCCGCTTCTGCTCATTCTCGGCACCAGAAAGGAAAATCAAGTTTTAATCAATGAAAAAGATAATAAACCCCTGGAGGAACCATCCTGAATACAACTGCTTCGGTTGTTGTCCTGAGAATCCGATTGGGCTTCACATGGAGTTTTATGAGGATGGCGACTATATCGTGAGCAACTGGCATCCACAGCGCAATTATCAGGGATGGGTGAATACGATGCATGGCGGCATTCTGAGCACGCTGATTGATGAGGTATGCGGATGGGTAGTCACCCGTAAACTACAGACAAGTGGTTACACCGTGCAACTGAATGTGAAGTTCAAGAAAGCCATCCCGACAACAGAGCCATTGCTGCCCATCAGTGCTGCTGCCAAAGGTGTGCTGTGGACAGTCCTCTTCGGCATGGCCAAAACCTGCCAGTACGGAGGACTGACTATCCTCGGTGTAGAGGGCTATCAGCGGCTGAAAGACTGGCTGAAGCGGAAGAAGCGTCAGCCGAGACCCTGAATATCCTTAACCATGTCTATCGCAATCTTCCTGCCGTCCATCAGTTCTATCATGCGCTCATACTCATCGACATGCTTCACATGACCAGATACTGACTGATAGGAACCGCCAGATTTGTGACTGTCGTACAGGAAGTATTCGATGGTGATGGTAGGATGCTGAGGGAGCAGAGTGATGAGCTGCTCCATCTTGCGGTTTAGTTCCTCATTGCCTGTATCACCCAACTCAGTCCAACTATCGGTTATCCTACCTTCTTCCCTAATAGCTGCATCGTGGCCAGCAACGGCGGCGAAGGGCGCAAACTGAGCGGCACGTGCAGCCATCGGCATCCGTGGATGGCGCTTAGGCTCGTAATGAGGCAGGTGTATGATGTCGTCGTATTCTCCCATAAATCGTAAATTACTCCAAATCGTCAATAAATCGTAAATTGTAAATCGTCAAATCGTAAATCACGCTCGGTGTCCTCCTATCTGGTTGTTGCGTTCCTTGGCTGTTGCACCCTCCTCGAAGTTCAGGCCTCGCAGGATGGCGTTCTTGCCGAAACGCTGTTTGATGGCCAACTGCGCCTCCTGCATCCGGCGCTCCTTGTCGAGTGCGGCCTGCTCTGCCTCCTGCTGTTTTGAAAGTGCCTCGTAGTCGGTGAAGAGGTCAAGTTGCTGTGGCTCCTGATGCTGACTCACTGACGATTCGCTCACCACATGATTCACCGTCAGGTTGAGCCTACGTACGAGCAAGTCAGGATTCACGATGCTGTCGAACAACTCCGTGACGGCATCGGTGATGAGCCGTGTGGAGGAGGTCTGACGGTGTAGGTTGGCCGTGCCGTGGGCATGCTTGGGCACCTCTCGGCCATAGTAGTCGGTGGTCACCTCGCCGTAGTATTTGGCGCGGATGTCAGGATTTGTCAGACTCTCGCGATCGTAGCCGATGGTCAGCACCAACTGGTCTGTCACCAATCGCTTCGATACCAGTTCGAGGGCCATGTTTTCCGCCATCTCCTGCACCACCACACGGGCTTTCCGAGCAGTGTAAGCCTCCTGCAATACCTGCCCGTTGCTGAACGAATTGGTCTCAGGCCGATATGCCTTCACCAAGTCCATCGTGCAGGGTTCATAGCCCCACGCATGATCGATGAGTAGTTCGGCATTCACGCCAAAGAGCCGGTAGAGCAAGTCCTCATTCTGAAGGGAGAGCCGTGCCAACTTGCCCATCGTATCAACGCCATAGACAGCCAGTTTCTCGGCAATACCCCTGCCCACACGCCAGAACTTGGTCAGCGGGCGGTAGTCCCAAAGTTCTTGCCGATACGACATCTCGTCCAGTTCGGCTATCCGCACACCGTCTTTGTCTGCCGGCATCTTCTTGGCCACGATGTCCATCGCCACCTTGCAGAGATATAGGTTCGTTCCGATGCCTGCCGTGGCCGTGATGCCTGTCTGCGAGAGTACGTCACGAATCATCTTCATCGCCAACTCGTGGGCGGTCAATTTATACGAACCCAGATAGGCCGTCACATCCATAAACACCTCGTCGATGCTATATACATGGATGTCCTCGGGCGCGATGTATTTCAGGTAGATGCCGTATATCTTGCTGCTCACCTCGATATAGTGCGCCATACGGGGCGGTGCGGCAATGTAGTCAACAGCCCAGTCTGGATGCTGTTGTAGCTCTTTATCCGATGTCGATTTGCCTGTCAGCCTCCGTTCAGGAGCCTTCATCTGCCGTTCGTAGTTCACCTCGCGCAGCCGTTGTACGACCTCAAAGAGCCGTGCCCGTCCGCCGATACCGTAAGCCTTCAGCGAGGGTGTCACGGCCAGACAGATGGTTTTCTCCGTGCGCGACACATCGGCTACCACGAGATTGGTGTCCAGCGGGTCGAGTCCCCTGGCCACGCACTCCGCTGAGGCATACATCGACTTCAGGTCGATGGCTATATATGTCCGCTGCTGCTCCTGCATCTTATAAACTATCCTAAAAAAACGGTGCAAAGTTACGGAAAAAGCGGCAAAATCACTACATTTGCACCGTAATTGAAACAAAGTTTAAGTTTTGCTATCCGCTCCACTCGCTCATCGAGTTTATACGGCAGGCAAAAAGACATGCAATAATGAACAAAGAAGAAAAAGTATGGACAACGTACAAGGGAAAGGCCGCAAAGTGGCTATTGACATTGTAAAGGCTAACGTCTTTGCCGTAGTGATCATGGTGGTTTCAGCCATCTTGTTTCTGGTTCCATTTTTCATGATTTGGAAGGACAGGAAGCCAATAGGCGAATTGGTTGGAGGCTTCGGCGACTGGATTACTATACTGGTACTGATGTTCGTGGGCATCGTCGTGCATGAACTGATTCACGGCCTGACCTGGGCTTGCTTTGCCAAGAGCGGTTGGAAGAGCATCAGTTTCGGCATAATGTGGAAACTGCTGACTCCCTACTGCCATTGCGACGAGCCGATGCACATTCCTGGCTATATGTGCGGAGCCATGATGCCCTGTTTCATCCTGGGAGTCATCCCTGCTGTTACAGCCCTGTTCGTCGGCAGTCTGCCCATGCTGGTCTGGGGGATATTCTTCATTGCCGCAGCCGCTGGTGACATCTGGATGACGTGGCTCTTAACGAAGGAGAATCCCAAGAGTCTTGTGCTTGACCATCCATCAGAGGCAGGGTTCTACATCATTGACGAAGAGAAGTAATATCAAGAAACATATAAGCAACATGACTATTCAAGACGCAATCAGACAGCGGCATAGTTTATGCAGGTGACCTACTTGTTCCTTCATAACATACCTTCTAATTGCTCCACTGCTATTGTTATGTCCTCCTGAAACCTGTCATGGTCGCGGAGAAAGTCTGATCGGCCTTCGGCTATCATGTCATACAGCTCCTGGCTCATATCATCGGCGTACGACGCAATGGCATATTCGATGTCATCCTTCTGCCAGTCAAGCGAGGAATGAATATAGACCTGCCGCTTCTGATGCAGGAAACTGTAGGCGGTCTCAATGCTGTCACGGGTAATCATTCGTCGTAGCCTATGGGTCTGAACTGTTTCTGGTGCTCACTCCATACGAAGCCTTTACCCAACAAATAGTCCTTGATCTCTTGCGGTTCCCGGCTGAAGGCATAGCACAGCGATTCAAGGCTGTCAAACTCATCGTCGCGCAGCAGCATATTGACGCTCGAAACCAGTATCGCGGGGTCTTTGGGTAGATAGTCCATCAGTTCTTAATCTCCTCCAATGCTCCTGTCTCTGAATTAATGATGAAGCCGCGAACCACGATGTCCTTCGGCACGAGCGGATGGGTCTTGATGGTCTCAACGGTCTTGCGGACAGACTCTGGCGTGTCCTTGAATCCCTCCAGCCAGTGATGCAGGTCAATGCCGCACTTCTGGATGGTGTCGAGTGTCTCGTCCGTCACACCACGGGCTATCATCTCGTGGTGGAAGTGGCTGAAGCTCATGTGACAGGCACCGCAATGCGAGTGAGCTACCACCATGATTTCCTCCACGCCCAGTTCATAGATGGCTACTATCAGGCTGCGCATAGCCGAGTCAAAAGCCGATATCACCAGACCTCCAGCGTTCTTAATAAACTTGGCATCGCCGTTCTTCAAGCCCAGTGCAGCAGGGAGCAGTTCGGTCAGACGGGTGTCCATACATGAGAGTACCGCCAATTTCTTGTCGGGGTACTTATCGGTCAGATACTTCTCGTAGCCTTTCTGGGCCACGAAGGTCTTGTTGTATGCAATTATTTGGTCAATCATACTAAAACTTATTAAATCAGCAGGCAAAGATA
Organism: uncultured Bacteroidales bacterium; assembly: GCA_902760315.1. Lineage (GTDB taxonomy): Bacteria > Bacteroidota > Bacteroidia > Bacteroidales > Bacteroidaceae > Prevotella. The sequence continues at coordinate 12,847 of CACWFV010000003.1, forward strand.
CTCATTTCTGCCCGATTTTTCGTAATTTTGCCCTCATTATTAGGAATGTTTATGATAGAACAGTTAAAAGTAAGACAGCATGGCATACGTAGGACGATTCGGACAGACGGATGACTATCGGCGTGAAGAGCTGATACACATTATAGAGCACTCTGTGGAGAACCTGACTTTACAAGAGTTGGAGGCTCTATATTACGATATGAGTACAAAGAACTACATAAACGATTAAAAGATATATGAAGGTAAAGATACAGACCATGCTGGGCGACATTGTATCAGGACTAATATGACATTTTAATCCATAAAACCAAACGATGAAGAAGTATTTTATTGCTATGATATCAGAAAGATGGAACCAGTGAGGACTTCTATATTCCAGCGGTCTGTTTGGGTGACTGTGTTTGCCCTGACGGCAGCTATAGCGTGGGGATGGGCATTCCCGCTTATCAAAATTGGCTTCAGTGCCTTTGGCATCACGGCAGATATGACGGGCAGTAAGATGCTCTTTGCCGGCATACGCTTTGCGGCGGCAGGGCTGATATTGCTGGTCGTTGCTCGTAGCAGTAATCGCTCTTTCAAAACAGATATCAGGCGAGACTGGTGGTTCATCCTTGCTTTTGCGCTGATGAACACTGCGCTCCACTATTTCTTCTTCTACATCGGCATGTCGCACAGCGAGGGTTCGCGGGCTGCCATTCTCAACTCGCTCAGCACGTTTCTCGTGGTGCTGCTGGCGTGTGCCTGTTTCAAGAGCGACCGCCTGACAAAGCGGAAAATGCTGGGCTGCGCCATCGGATTCGGCGGCGTGCTGGCCCTGAATCTGGGTGGAGCCGACAGCGGGCGGTTTACCTGGCTGGGCGACGGCATGATCATCCTCAATGCCGTCTGCGGTGCATGTGCGAATCTGATGACTCGTGGATTGAGCCGACGGGTGGATGTGTTCGTGGGTACGGGCTATGGTCTCACCATCGGAGGCCTGCTGCTCATCGTCCCTGGGCTGGCTTTGGGGGGTACGCTGCCCATGGTCAACATGCTCGGCATCATCTGTCTCGTGCTGCTCATCGCCATCTCCGCCATCGGCTTCGCGCTCTACAACAAGCTGCTCAGTCTGAATCCTGTGGGCAAGGTGGCCATCTACAATTCGCTGATTCCCATCGTGGGAGCCGTCACCTCGTGTCTCTGTCTTGGCGAGACGTTTCATGCGAAGTATGCCCTCGCCGGAGGTCTCGCCGCCCTCGGCATCTACATCATCAATAAAGGTAAGAACTAAGTCCAGAACTCCTTCTCGCCCGTTTCCTCCATACGTCCTTGGCATTGGGGGCATGTTCGCTTATCCCAGATACGTATCTTGTCACTGCCGCATTGCAGGCACAATCGGCCTACCTCGCTTCTGTAGGATGGAGCGACATCGGCGATGATGCCGCCCACGACGATGTTCTGAATCGTCTTACAGTCAGGACACGACATCGCCGTGATTTGTTGACGGAACAAGCCGCGGCCCTCATACACCTCGGCCTCGTAGCCGCAGTCCTTACAGCGATACTTCAGTTTCCAGGCCATGCGGTTACTCTTGGTTTATTTGTTCTTCCAAAAACTCTGCTGCTATCTGTTTCCATGTTTCTTCTCGTTACTTTCGTGCAATACTTTCAATCTAAAGTCGGTCATCAGTCCTCGGCATTCGAGATCTCAGCTCACAGGGGGACTGTCCCCCTGTGATTTTGTTGTATTGAATCTGAACTGATGAAGACCTCTGACGAAGTAGAAAGGATGAAAACAGATGTCTGCTTGTTTTCCTTTCCAAATTGGATGGCCTCGTTAAGGGAGTCCTCTGGAAACAGCCGGGTACTGTCAAAATAGTAAAGGCCGTTCTCCTGGTTATACCATCCGCCTACATAGCCGTCGTTCTGCAAGGCATGACGAATCACCGCGTCCAGTTGACTACGCGTATGACTGTTTTGGGTGGCTGCATAACTGACTGCAATTCCTTGCTCTGGCTCAGTCATCGTCCTGATGTCAAGTGTGAACCCTTCAGGATGACTACTCGCAAATGCCCATACCTTATCTGCGGCTGTCGATATGTCCTTCTGCGCTGTCTGGCTTGAAGAAAGGGAGGATGGTGATGCCGTTCCACACGAACATAGGAAGAACAGGGCTATCTGGACTACGAGAATCAGGGGAACGCCATATCTGAACTTCCGATGCGACGTCTTGTGACGCCAGGTCTTCATGCCCAGCCAAGCTCCGATGCTGCCACCTATGACTGCCAATCCCAGCAAAGTAGCCTCTGAGACACGCCACTTGGACTTTTTCGCCTTCCACTTGTCAATACCATATACGAAGAAAGTCACCACGTTGATGACAGCGAGGTATGTCAAGGCAATGTGTATGATGCTCTGGTCGTTCATCGATTCTCTTAAACTATGTTGTAATTGCAAAATTCTTTTGCAAAGTTACTCATTTCTGCCCGATTTTGACTATTTTTGTGCCGAGAATTAGGAATATATAAAAAAAGACATAGTGAAAATGAACTGGATTGTCGGACTAAAAACTATATCAAAATGGAATTCAGAGCAATGAGACGCCATCGCCAGCAGCTTTCAGACGAAGAGAGCATTGGCATCCTGCAGAAAGCCACTTCAGGCACGCTGGCACTACTTGGCGACGGAGGCTATCCCTACACCGTACCCATCAGCTATGTCTATGACAACGGCAAGCTATACTTCCACAGTGCCTTGAGCGGCCACAAGGTGGATGCAATCCGTAGTTGTGACAAGGCATCCTTCTGCGTCATCGAACAGGACTGCGTGAAGCCAGCCGAGTACACCACCTATTTCCGCAGCGTGATAGCCTTCGGGCGCATCCGCATCGTGGAGGACGAATCGGAAAAACTCGCCATCGCCCGAATCCTCGGCAACCGCTACAATCCGAACCAGGAAGAAGCCCTGCAGAAAGAACTGGAGCACGGTTTCGCCCGTATGCTCGCCATCCGCATGGACATCGAGCACCTGACGGGCAAGGAAGCCATAGAGCTAACAAGACAAAGAACATAAACTCGCCAAGCAAGCACAATGCAAAGCAGACGGAGGCTATAGCGCCTCCGTCCGTTCTATGATTTCCAGACACATGCGACTGTTGTGGTAGGGACACTTCCAGAAGCCGGCATGGTCGTCTGTAGTGTTCAGCGTGCCGTCAGGATGGCGGCTCCAGAACCATTCGCCATGCTCGTAGTCGATGAGCTGGTCCTTGATGTACTGCCAGCAGCGGGCGGCCTTGGCGAGCGCGTCCTCGTCGTGGAAATACTGATAGAGGTTGAACCAGCCCACCACGTTCTCGGCCTGTACCCACCAGTGGAGGTCGTCGTCCACATGACCTGTGTCAAGATTGGCCTCATGAATCATGGAGCCGTCAGGACGCAAGCCCTTCTCGCTGGCCTTGGCCACCATGCGCACGATAGGCTCCACCTTGGCCAGAACCTGCTCGTCGCCCAACACCAGTGCCGCCTCGTGCATCAGCCACGAGCACTCGATGTCGTGGCCATAGCTCTCCAGCCGGCCAGCGCCACGCGTCCAGTCCATGTCGAAGAAAAGGTCCAGGTGGTGCGTCTCCGGATTGAGGATGCGGTCTGTAAAGATGTCTATCAGGTTGCGCAGCGACGCCTCCACGCTGAGCAGCGTCTCCTGAGGCACGCTGATGTCCACAGGCAGCACCGCCCCGATAGCCGGCACATAGTTGCACGACTCCCTAGCCTGCATCTCCTTCAGACAACGCAGCAGGTTGGTGTAAGGCTCAATGATGTGCAGGTGTGTATTCTGTGACTTAGGGTAGTTGGCGTCCAGTTCCGACAGACGCATGTCGGCAATGGTTCCCCACTCTCTCGTCTGAGCCTCTATGTAGCCGTTGTGCTCATGGTCGAAGGCGTGTTCCTCAATACACTCATAGAGCTGCAGTGCATAGTCCAGCGCCTCGCGGTCGCCTGTGGCACGAGCATACTCCGACAGTCCGTAGATGGCAAAGCCGATGGCATAGAACTGTTTCTTCGTGTCCAGCGGACGGCCAAGGTAGTCTACGCTCCAGAAGACGCCCCCATACTCCGGGTCCACAAAGTGCTCGATGATATAGTCCTTGGCACGCGTAGCAGCCTCCAAATACTCCGGATTCTTCAACACTCGATAGGCCGCCGAGAACGACCACAGGATGCGGGCATTAAGGATGGCCCCCTTCTCGGCCTCAGGATGCAGCACGCCTGTGCCGTCCATGCGGCCATAGAAGCCCCCGTGTTCCTGGTCTTGCATCTTATCAAGCCAGAAGCGCAGGATGTTGTTCTGCACCACATCCTGCATCTCTTGTCTCATGGTTGTAACGAGTGTATTCATTTCTTAATGGGATAAACGTACAACAATCCTATCATGACAGCCGCGATGATAGCCGGGAAGATAGAGAACAGCGCCCATATCATGGACTGCACGGAAGCCTCGTCGGTGATGGTGATAACGGTCTGGCCGTTGGCATCGGTACCAGAAATGAAACCTGCGATGCCCAGCAGCAGAGCCACCAGCGAACCAGAGATGGCCGTGCCAAACTTCATGGCCATGGTGCCTGACGAGAAGATGAGTCCCGTCGACGACGTGCCGTTCTTCTCCGTAGCATAGTCAGCCACGTCAGCATACATAGACCACAGCAACGGCGAGTAGATGCCAATGCCGACAGACGTCAGGATGACCACGGCCACCATCAGCCAGATGTAGTCAGGACTCATGGGGATAAAGAAGTAGAGTACCGAGGTGACCAGACAGATGACGCCGGCCCAGACGAAAGCCATGCGCTTGGAGCCCACCCACTTGGTGAAGAGCGGCGACACACCACCGAAAATCATACACGTCAGTTCGCCGAAGGTCATAAACACGGTGTAGTTGATGATGAGACGGCCGACATTCACCTCGCCGTGCATGCAATACTCGAACATATAGCCTGCCACGGCATAGCGGAATCCGTTGAAGAAGTTCATGCAGACCCCGATGAGCGTCAGGATAATCCACGGTTTGTTACGGAACAGGTCGGCAAAGGGCTTGAACGAGAACTTCTCGGCACGCACTGGCTTCAGGCGCTCCTTGGTCATCAGTCCGCAGGCCAGCGTGCCAGCAGCAGCCAGGATGCCGAAGAACGCTCCCAGCACGGCATACTGGTGCTGAGCCGTACCGCCCACCATCTTCTGCAGGTAGGGGAACGACATCAGCGTAATGAAACCCATGGCGTAGGCACCCACCATGCGGAACGACGAGAACTGATTTTTCTCGTTGTCGTCGCTGGTCATGACGCCCAGCATAGAACCGTAGGGCACGTTGACTGCCGTATAGACAGCCATCATCAGCAGATAGAGCGTATAGGCCCAGATGCGCTTGCCCGTAAGACCGAAGTCGGGCGTATAGAGCAACAGGGCGAATATCAAGCCAAAGGGAATAGCGCCATAGATGAGCCATGGCCTGTAGGTGCCCCAGCGACTCTGCGTGCGGTCGGCCAGCGAGCCCATCAAGGGGTCAGTCACCACGTCGAACATGCGAGCAATAATCATCAGCGTCGCCGTGTCAGCCACCGTCAGACCGAAGACATTGGTGAAGAACAGCGGGAAGGCGATAGACATCACTTTCCACGTGATGCCACCGGCAGCGGCATCGCCCAGGGCATAACCTATTTTCTCTTTTAAACTAGCCATTATTCTTGTTTTTAGTTATTAGTTTCTTGATGGTCTCCACCGAGGCAGCGGTATAGTAGCCATCCTCAGGCGTGTTCATGCAGTAGTCTACCAGGCGCTCTACCGTCGACGTGGCGACATGCATACGGGTATCGGCAGAGGCATAGTAGATGAATACGCGGCCAGCGGCATAGTGCTCGCCATCCGTTTCGTCGGCTATCCATCCGTTGGCAAAGGCCACATTCATCACGTCGCCCAGATACTCGTCGCCCTCAGGCACGAGGAAGAAGCCACCAGGACGGGCAATGACATGTGTGGGGTCGTCGAGTGCCGTCATGTACATATAGAGCACATAGCGCAGTCCGTCGGCCGTGGCACGCACACCGTGAGCCAGGTGCAGCCAGCCCTGACGCGTCTTCAGCGGGTGCGGTCCCTCGCCGTTCTTCACCTCAGTGATGGTGTGGTATTTGCGCTCATAGATAATCTTCTCGTCCTTTATCTCAGCATGCGTGATGTCGTCCACCAGTGCCCAGCCGATGCCGCCACCACTGCCGGTATCGATGAAGCCGTCCTGCGGACGGGTGTAGAAGGCATACTTGCCGTCGACAAACTCCGGGTGCAGCACCACGTTGCGCTGCTGCGACTTGGTCTTCAGGTCGGGCAGTCGGTACCACGTCTTCAGGTCCTTGGTGCGGGCAATGGCCGCCGTTGCCGTGGCGGCGCTCAGGTTGCCGGGCTGCGCGTCGTCGTGGCGCTCGGCGCAGAACACGCCATAGATCCAGCCATCCTCATGCTGCGTGATGCGCATATCATAGATGTTGGTGGCAGGAATGACGTCGTCGGGCATGGTGATAGGTTCCTCCCAGAAGCGGAAGTTGTCGACACCGTTGGGCGACTCCGCCACGGCAAAGAACGACTTGCGGTCAGCACCCTCTACGCGTACCACTAATATATACTTACCGTTCAGCTTGATGGCGCCGCTGTTCAGCGTGGCGTTCATCATGATGCGCTGCATCAGGTAGGGGTTGTCGTGCTCGTTGAAGTCATACTTCCACTCCAGCGGCGTATGCTCGGCCGTCAGTATCGGGTACTTGTACTTCTCGTAGATACCATTACCCCACTCCAGGGGTTCGTTCTTCTTGCTCAGCAGCTCCTCATGGTGTGCACGCAGGGCTGCCACTTTCTTTTCATACTCAGTCATATCAGTCAGATGTTATTGAATGTCATTCAGGAATAATGTCTCGTCGGCAGCGTGGAACTCGCAGAAGTACGGAGCGTCGGGCTTGGAGTTAGCCGGTCCGAACCACTCGTTCTTGTAGTTGCGCCAGGTCAGCAGATAGCAGATGGGATAGTCCTTGACGGCAGGCAGCAGTGTGGTGCTCCACCAGTCAGGCTGCGTCATGTTCTTCATACCCGTCTCGGTGAGTGCCGGAATCAGGCCATGGCTCTTAGCCACTGCGCAGAGCACACCGAGGTTCTGCTTGGTGCGGGCGATGTAGGCGTCCTTCTCCTCCGGTGTCCACTGGTATCCGTCCAGTCCTATCATGTCTACCCTGTCGTCGCCAGGATAGCGCTCCAGCAGTCGCTCAGCCGTCAGGTTGTCCTCGCAACCGGGCGAGTAGGCCCATACCAGGTTGTCGAAACCGTCGCCATTCAGTTTGTCCTGCAGCATGTTCCACAGTGCCTTGTACTCGTCGACGGTACAAAGCTTCTCGCCCCACCAGAACCACGAACCGGAATTCTCGTGCCAGGGGCGGAAGATGACGGGAATCTTCTGGCCGTCATCGGTCTTCAGCGTGGCCAGGAAGTCAGACACGCGCTGCATCCAGCCCTGGAACTTCTCGTGATACTCACCGCCAGGCAGTATCTTCTTGACGACGGCGCTGTCGGTGACGTCCCATGCTGTGCCAGCAGGAAACTGCTGGCCGGCCCATCCTCCACCTTCGATGGTGGTGACAGGATTGCGCGGGTGCCAGCTGAAGGTGACGATGCCGCCACGCTGGTAGTGCTTCAGCGCCTCTTCCCTCATGCGGGTAAAGGGCACGCTGTCCAGATTCTTGGCGTCGCCCATCTCGATGCCACCCAGGTCGAAGCCCATCACGGCAGGGTAGTCGCCACAAACATTTTTCACGTCGCTCGAATCAGGAGCATACTCCCAGGTGAGTCCATACATCGGATCGTCCTGATGGCCATACATGATGCCCTTCTGCTGCAGTGTCTGCAGCCGGTCTATCAGTTGTTCACGCTGTGTCTTCTCTGCTACGGTCTTCTGACCACAGGCTGCCATCATCAGGGCTACACCTATTAATAATAGATACTGTCTCATGTCGCTTATCAGTTTATTGCTTTACGTTTAATGCTTTCAGCAGCCACGCCTCCCACTCGTCCCACTGCTCCTGGAACCAGAAGTGCCACGTAGCCTGGTAGGGAGAAATCTCCTTCGGGCCCGTCACCGTGTTATACGTAGCCCAGGCCGTTGTCGGCGGCACCACGTCGTCGTTATAGCCGAAGGAGAACCAGCCGCGCTGCTGCTGGGTAATCAGTCGGGCAAAGTTCACGCCATCATAGTAGCGGCTTGTCTCAATCTTCTTCTCCTCGCCCTTGCCTTTGTTCCAATAGAAGTAGTGCGGCCATCCACAGGCCACGCCCTTCAGTGATGCCGTATGGTCGCACATGGCGGCATGGACGGGAGCATAGCAAGTGACACGCTTGTCGAGGGCGGCTGTGGCCAGCGTCAGGAATCCGCCCTGGCTGGAGCCCGTCACACCCAGGTCTTTACCATTCCACGGTGTGTACTGCTCTATATAGTCCACGGCCCGAATACAGCCCAGCACCACTCGCTTATAGTAGCTGGCGTCACGGTTGTCGTTGCCAAAGTTCCAGTAATTCATCAGTGCCCCGTTGAACACGTCGTCATATACTTTCTGGTCCATGGTCACCGATATGCCGTGGATGCCTATCTCCAACGTGATGACGCCCTGGGCCGCCGTCCACACGTCGCCACCATAGGGACGCACGCCGGCACCGGGCACTCGCAGCAAGGCTGGGTATTTGCCCTCCTTGACCGGTACACACAGGATACCGTAGGTGCGCCAGTTCCACTGCATGTTCTGGAACGACACCTCATAGACGTTGACATCCTTGGTGCAGCGTTCCGGCAACAGGCGCTTGGTTGGCATCAGGTCAGTATAGCGGGCTTGCTGAATGGCCTGCTGCCAATAGTCGCTGAAGTCTTGCGGCATCACCGTCGTGGGCACTATCTTCTCCGGCGAGAAAGCAGCACCGCAGGCCCCCTTATACTCTTTGCCATCAACATGAGCCGTCACGTCGACACGATAGAAGCCGGGCTTCGTCATCTTGCCCTTCAGTGTCAGCGTACCATCCTTGAGCACCACTCCATTTTTCTTTACGTCTTGGTACATCTCCGGACCGGCGGCATAGTCTACCGTCGCATTATATAATAAGGTATTAGACTTGGTAACGCTCACCTTGAACGTTGCCGTCTCACCCACCTCATAGCGCCAGTCCTGATGGTCGGGCACCACCTTTACCTCGATACTGTTACCGCGAATCTGCGCCTGTACAGACAGCAGCCCGGCGAGCATCATACACAAGAACAACAGGGATACTTTCTTCATTTTTATCGTTGGCTTTTAGTTTACTTTTATTTTGCTGTTGCAAAGGTATAATAAATTCCCGAATATATATGATACTTTTTTGCCAATAACTGACACTAATCAAAAAAAGTACAAAAAAAAGACAAAAAAAGAATAGTTTATTTCAAACTTTTAATTTATCTTTGCAACTGAAAACTAAAAAAACCGAAGAAAACATCTTTACTATTTAACTAATAAAACTACGTATGAATCTAATTTTCAGTAAGAGCACGCTGCTGGCGGGACTATGTACGGTAGTCCTGTCGGGCTATTCGTCCTCACTGTACGCAGGCAACAGCACATCGCCTGAGCCTACAGCTGTACAGCAGACGAAAAAGATTACTGGTACCGTAACAGACGCCATGGGGCCTGTGATTGGTGCCAGTGTAGTGATTAAAGGTACGTCGAACGGTGTGGCCACCGACTTTGACGGTAACTTCACGCTGAATGCCAGTCAGGGACAGACCATCGTGATCAGCTACATCGGCTACATCACGAAGGAAATCAAGGTTGGCGCTCAGGCTCACTACGACGTCACACTCGAAGAAGACAAGAAAGTTCTCGACGAAGTGGTGGTCGTCGGTTACGGTACGATGAAGAAGAGCGACCTGGCCGGTGCCTCGTTCACGATGGACGAGAAAGCACTCAAGGGCAGCAACATTACCAACATTGACCAGTCCTTCCAGGGTCGTGTAACTGGTGTCACCGCCGTACAGACCTCTGGTGCCCCTGGTTCGTCATCCTCCATCCGTGTGCGTGGCCAGGCCACCATCAACGCCGGTGCCGAACCGCTATACGTTATCGACGGTGTCATCTTCCAGGGTTCGGCAGCCTCTGGCGCCAGCCTGGGTCTGGGCGACGCCATGGGTAACGGTTCCGTATCTACCGTGTCACCGCTGTCCACCATCAACCCTTCCGACATTGTCAGCATGGAAGTGCTGAAGGATGCTTCCGCCACTGCCATCTATGGTGCCCAGGGTGCTAATGGTGTCGTGCTGATTACCACCAAGCGCGGTAAGGCTGGTGAAGCCAAATTCACCTACGACGGTTCGTTCTCTATCAATCGCCAGATGAAGCGCTTGGACATCCTGAACCTGCGCGAGTTTGCCGAGTTCTACAACGACATGGCCGAGCAGGGTGAGATTTCACAGCCTGACGAGACCTACAGCGACCCCTCCATTTTGGGTAAGGGTACCAACTGGCAGGACGCTATTTTCCGCACTGCTCTGCAACACCAGCACCAAATCAGCGCACAGGGTGGTACTGATCTCATCAAGTACTATGTTTCTGGTGGCTTCATGAACCAGGAAGGTACCATCATCGGTTCTAACTTCAGGCGTTTCTCGGTCCGCAGCAATCTGGACGCCCAACTGAAGAAGTGGCTGAAGTTAGGATTGAACGTATCCTATGCTGACACCTACGACGACCTGAAGCTGGCCGACTCTGACGAGGGTATCATCAACTACTCACTGGTGACGCCTCCCGACATTCAGATTTACGACATCAACGGCAACTACTCACATGTTTCCAAAGAAGGCTTTACCAGCCCCAACCCCATTGCACTGGCCATGATGGACGACATCCTGCTGAAGCGCCAGAAGTTGAACGGCAGCATCTTCTTCGATGTCACTCCCATCAAGCACGTCACCTGGCACACCGAGTTAGGCTTTGACCTCAGCTGGTCAAAGGCCGAGACTTATGAGCCTCGCGTCAACCTGGGTACCTGGAACCGCGACCAAAACCAGAGCCGCATCCAGAAGAACTCAAGCACCTACTGGGCTTTGAAGAACTACATCACCTATAGCAACCAGTTTGGCAAGCACTCCATCACAGCCATGTTGGGTCAGGAGGCTTGGGAGTCGAAGTACGACTACGCATCGGTGTTCAATACCAACCTGCCTAACGACATCGTCCACAACCCCGCACTGGGTACTGGCGACCCGACCATCGGCTATGGTTTCGGTTCATCATCGATGGCATCGTTCTTCACGCGCGAAACCTATAATTACGACGACCGCTATCTGGCTACCTACACCTATCGTTACGACGGTAGCTCCAACTTCGGTCCCAACAAGCGCTGGGCAGGTTTCCACTCGCTGGCCGTAGCATGGCGCTTCAGCAACGAGGCGTTCATCAAGAAGTACACCGAGAAGTGGCTTTCCAACGGTAAGCTGCGCATTGGCTGGGGTCAGACTGGTAACTCCAACATCGGTGGTTACAAGTGGGGCTCTGCCATGTCGGTCATGGACACCGGCCTTGGCGTCAGCTACCGTCCTGCTAACCTGAAAAACCTCGACATTCAGTGGGAGACCCAGGAGCAGTGGAACATCGGTCTGGACTTAGGTTTCCTGGACGGCCGCATCAACCTTGTCCTCGACTGGTACAAGAAAATGTCTAAAGACATGTTGATGATGCTGAACCTACCGTCTATCATGGGTACACAGGGTAACAGCTCGTCAGCACTGGCAGCCCCTTGGGGTAACTTTGGCGACATCGAGAACACCGGTTTCGAGATTGCCTTGAACACCAAGCCCATCATCAGCAAGAACTTCACTTGGAACTCTGACTTCCAGATTTCCTTCAACAAGAATAAGCTGAAGAGCCTCTCCGGTTCTACCGCCCTGCCTGGCTATGGCCAGTGGACTGACATCGTCAGCCGCTCCGTACCCGGCGAGAGCCTCTACAACTTCTATGGCTACGAGGTAGAGGGTGTCTACCAGGACTTCGACGACATTCTGAACTCGCCCGTCAACACGATACAGAAGAACAACCCCATAGTGACCAATGCCGACGGCACCAAGTCGTGGAGTACCGACCCCACCAAGTATAACCCGAAGAACACCACATGGGTGGGCGACCTGAAGTATAAGGACGTCAACGGCGACGGCATCATCGACGAGAACGATAAGACCAACATCGGCTCGCCGCTGCCCGACTTCACCTTCGGTTGGAACAACACCTTCACCTATAAGAATTTCGACCTGAACATCTTCATCAACGGTTCTTATGGCAACAAGGTAGGTAACTACATGAAGATGAAGCTGACCCACATGAACTCGCCTTGGAGCAACCAGCTGAACGATGTCAAGGACCGCACTCGCCTGATGCCTACCGACGGCAACTACGCAGACGGTTGGTATAACGACATCACCAACGTCCGCACCACTGGCTACTCCTCTACCCCGCGTGCCAGCATCAACGATCCTAACGACAACGATGCTTGGAGCTCTCGCTATATCGAGGACGGCTCATACATCCGCCTAAAGGCCATCACCCTGGGCTACACCTTCGACAAGAAGCTCATCAAGCCTATCGGTCTGACTAACCTGCGCGTCTCCGTAATGGCCACCAACCTGCTGACCATTACCTCTTACGACGGCTACGACCCTGAAATTGGTGCCTCGACAGCCTCTAACAATGTGTTCGGTCTGGACAACGGCCGCTATCCGTCGCCCACCAGCTTCACGTTCAACGTCAACCTCTCATTCTAACCCTAAAGCGTTACAACTATGAATATCAAGAATATAAAATATGTAGCAGCAGCCATGCTTGTTGGCATGAGTCTGACCTCGTGTGAGGATTTCCTCGACCGCCCCGTTGAGGACAACTATAACACCGAGAACTTCTACACCGACGACGCATCATGCATCCGTGGCGTCAACTACCTGTACAACTCGCCTTGGTACGATTTCCAGCGCGGCTTCATCAAGATTGGTGAGGTGATGTCAGGTAACATGTATTGGGGCAGCTCGCCATACATGAACTTCTCACTGAACGGTACCGACCAGGACCTGGTCAACATGTCCTACTCGCTGTGGGCTGAAATCGGTCATTGCAATACCGTGTACAACAGTATCAAGGAGGCCAGCTGCTCGCAGAGCGTGAAAGACCAGTGCATGGGCGAGTGTCTGGCATGGAAGGCCATGGCCTACTTCTACCTGGTGCGCACCTTCGGCGACGTGCCCATCGTTCACGACAACTCTGTGCACATTGGTTCAGGCGACTACAACAACCTGCACAAGATTGCCAAGGCTGACGTCTATGACTACATCCTGCTCACACTGGAGAGAGCCATGGAATTGTTGCCCAAGACCAAGAGCACGCAGGGTCGCATCGACTACTATTGTGCCGAGGGTCTCTATGCCAAGGTACTGCTTACCGCTGCCGGTGTCAATGGTTCGCTGAACAACGACTTCCTGCAGAAGGCCTCTGCTGCATCTCTCGATGTCATCAATAACTCCGGCCGTACACTGATGGCCAACTACGAGGACATCTTCCGCGGCTCCAACAACATCAGCGACGAGAGCCTGTTTGCATGGCGCTGGACAGTTGGCGCACAGTGGACCTCACAAAACACCCTGCAGAGCGACCTCATGCCGGAAGGTTTCGACGAGAATGGCGACTGCTGGGGTGGCTGGGGTGGCCCGTCTGCCGACCTGCAGGATGCTTTCGGCTATGACGTCACCGAGAATCCGAGCTCACGCATCGACAAGGATGCTCGCCGCAAGGCTACCATGATGGGTGCCGGCGACATCTACGAGTACTTCTGGCGCGACCACGACCTGGGCAACAACAAGAAGGGTCTGGACATCATCCGCTTCTACTTCGACAAGGACTACAACAAGGCCGCTACCGGCCAGTTCCAGGGTCCCTGTGGCGTGCAGAACGTAAAGCATGCCTATGGCGACAATGCCGACCACCTGGCCGAGACCGGTATTGCTGCAGGCCGTATGGCCTATGCCGTAGCTACCCACATCCTGCGCCTGTCCGATGTCTACCTGGTACACGCAGAGGCCGAGGTGCTGCAGGGTAATACGACAAGCGCTACCGCCCTGTCTGCCTTCAACGCCGTTCACCAGCGTGCAGTGCCCTCTGACGTAGAGAAGACCTCGCTGACCTTCGACGACATCTGGAAAGAGCGCCGTCTGGAGTTTGCCGGTGAGGGCGACCGCTGGTACGACTTCGTACGCCGTGCTTACTACGACGTGAACAGCTGTATCAACGAGTTGAAGGCACAGCGCCGCAATGCCATCTGGAACTGCAGCCAGGTGTACAAGACATGGTTTGAGAGCGGTAAGGTCACCTGGGATCCCTCAGCTATTCAGTATGACGACCCGGACAATGGCGGCACACCACGTCCTAACGTCACAGAGAACACCTTCACCATCCCCTACCCGACAGAAGACGTAGCCCTGAACCCCAACCTGGGCAGCAACGTTACCGCTGACCGTGTAGACGTCCGCGCTACCTATAGCTACTAATTACTACAATTGAAAATCGACATACATTATGAAAACAAATAGATATTACCAATGGCTGATAGCGGCTGCGGTGGCTATGACAGGTCTTTCCGTCACGTCGTGTAAAGACCAGCCCGACAAATATGAGACAGAGGACGGCACACCGACCATCTACTACATCCGTCCTGTTGCTGCCAGTGCCAAAGACTCGCTGATGACCGAGGCTTCTATGGGTACCACCGTCTGCATCGTCGGTGACAATCTGCGCAGCGTGGTCGACCTGAAGTTTAACGACAAGCCTGCGGTGCTGAACACCAGCTACATGACCGACAACACCCTGATTGTCACCGTACCGAAGGATATTCCTGACGATGTGACCGACAAGATTTACTTCACCAACAACAGCAATGAGACCGTGACGTTCGACTTCCACGTCATTATTCCGGCTCCTGTCGTATCGGCTATGTCCAACGAGTGGGCAAAGGCTGGTGAAGAGGTTACCATCATCGGCGACTACTTCCTGGACTATGAGAGTTCACCGCTGGAGGTGAAGTTTGGCGACGACTACACGCTGAACCGTGACAACATCGTCAGCATCACCCGCAACAGGATTACCTTCACCATGCCTGCCGACGCACCCCACGAGCAAGTCAGCGTGACCTCTATCTTCGGCAGCACCAAGGGTAGCTTCCAGTACATGGACAACCGCGGCATGCTCTTCGACTTCGACACACCGTGCAACACGGGTGTCGTGCTGAGCAACCACGGCTGGCACGCACGTACCATCCAGAGCGACGACACCTCACTGTCAGGCAACTATCTCGTCATGGGCGATGCCACGATGGGCAGCGACGGTGGCTGGAACGACGGCAACTTCTCATTCGAGTACTGGCCCGGCAACTGGCGCGACCCGGAGACCTACGAGGACTATCCGCGCTTGTTCGACATTGCCGACTTCTCTAAGCCTGGCGACCTGAACCTGAAATTCGAGATGTGCATTCCTGAGGGTCGTGAGTGGTCTGCCGCTCCTATGCAAATCTTCTTCGGCAGCACAAGTCTCATCAGCAATGGCGCCGCAGGTGTGTCAGACATCTACGGCAACAAGCTGGGAGGTGCCAACAACACCTACTTCCACGATCAGGGCAAGTTGTCGCGTGGCCTCTACATGCCTTGGAAAGACACTGACGACAAACTCTACAGCACTAATGGCCAGTGGGTAACGGTTACCATGCCCATCTCCGACTTTGTCTGGGACTATGACGGCAGCAAGATTACCTCTACCTATCTCTCTGCCAATGACTTTGCCGCATTCTGCATCTTCATTATCAGGGGTGGCTACAACGACAAGAGTTCTCTGCCTGAGGGTGTCGAGTGCAACCCGCTGATTAAGATTGATAACATCCGTGTTGTTCCTAACAAATAATCGCACATAGCTATGAAAAAGATTTCTATATTATTCTCACTGTTAGTGGTAGCCCTCGCAGGGCTATCACTGGCAGCCTGCTCCAACGACGACCTGAACACTGACCAGTACGACAATGGCGGTGTCACTCTGGGAGCATTCGGTCCCAGCCCCGTGCTGCGTGGTGGCACGCTCTACTTCTTCGGCACCCATCTGGACCGCGTCACGTCTGTTGTGCTGCCCGGCCAGGCCAACCCCGTCACTGACATCAAGGTAGAACAGGGTGGCAGCCACAGCAAAATATCCATTCTGGTACCCGCTGAGGGTGGCGAGCCTGGCTACGTCACACTGAAGGCTAACGACGGTACGGAGCTGACCACGAAGTCGAAACTGACCTTCCGCGAGGACATCTCCATCAGCAAGGTTTACATCGGCACCGAGGGCACGCTCACTGGCGAAGTTGGCGACCTGCTGGTATTTGAAGGTGACTACCTGAACCTGATGAATGGCGTGAAGTTCGAGAACGGCTTTATCGTCAGCGACCTGGAGGAGCACACCCGCTACAAGCTGAGTGTACGCATCCCGAAGGAGGCTGGCAGCGGTACGGTCACACTGACCGACCTGGTCGAGGACACTCCCACCGAGTTGCAGGCTGAAGAGACCATCACTATTAAGTTACCCGAAGTCACTGCTGCCGCACAGACCAAGAAGGCAGGCCAGACTGTCACCATCACCGGTAACCGCCTGACCCAGATTGAGACCGTGCAGCTGGCTGGTGGCGTCTTCGTGAATAGCGACGAACTGACCTACGCAGAAAACGGTAGCTCGCTGTCATTCACACTGCCTGAGGCTGCTGCCGACGGTGCCATCACGCTCATCACCTACTCTGGCCAGAAGATTGCCGCCGGAACACTGACTACCGTCACACCCAGCAACCTCGCTGTTGTCGGTAAGGTAAAGAACGGACTGCAGATGGTCGTCACCGGTACAGACATGCAACTGGTCAAGAGTGTGACTTTTGCCCCTGAAGTGGCTTACGATGCCAAGGACGGCATCACCATCGAGGCTGGCAAGGTGACCATCAAAAAGGTGCCTGAGGCAGCCGTCGACGGCAACCTGACCCTCTTCATGCAAAACGGTAAGAGCACCACCGTGGCTTACACACTGGTGAAACCCGCCGCCACCAGCGCTGACCCCGCAACGCTCACGGCCGGCAACGAGACCGTCATCTACGGTACTAACCTCGACCTCGTGGCCGCCATCACCTTCCCCGGTGAGTCACCCGTCACCGTAGAGGCCAAGAACTTTGCTGCTCAGGAGGCTGAGGGCATCCAGGTGACTGTTCCCGCTGCCTGCGCAGGTACCGGCTTCACGCTCATCATGAAGAATGGCACGGAGGTTCCCGTCAGTGGCATACTGACCATCAAAGCTGCCAGCGACCCCGCCATCTCTGAGGCTCCCACCGGCGCCGTTGCCGGCACCGTCATCACCGTCAAGGGTAAGAACTTCAACAACCTTGCCAACCTCTATGTTGGTACACATAAGGTGACACGCTACTCGTCAAAGAGCAACACCGAGATGACGTTCAAGGTGCCTCAGGCTCCTGTCGGCGACTACAAGTTCGTACTGGAAGACTACGACGGCAACAAGTTCGACGGTCCGGCATTCAGCATTCTGCCTGCCGAGATTGACATTGCCAGCTTCTCTAAGTGGGAAGACCAGTCAGCCAACATCACCTACCCCTTCACCCTCTCTTGGAGCGACAGCAAGGGCAAGGTACGCATCATGCGCTCAGGCCTGCAGGCCCTGAATCTGAAGCAGGGCGTCTCTAAGCTCATCTTCTACAAAGATCCTTCCACCTCTGGTCAGATTCAGCTCAACAATGCCAACTGGGGTAACCCCATCACCGATGCTGACCTCACCGACTGGGGACAGGGCAAGAGCAAGGTAGAGACCGTCTTCACTGCTGACATGATGAAGTGTGTCAACGGCGAGATTGCTGACGGATGGAGTGACACCGCCTTCATCATCCAGGGCGACGGCATGTCCATCACGAAGATTACTATTCTGCCATAACGCACTACCACTACATAAGAGGCGCAGCGCCACGACGTTGCGCCTCTTTTTTTCCTCATTCTTTTTGGCTGTTTGCGAAATATTCCGTACATTTGCACTCAGCAAAATACTAACAAACAACAAACATGAAACGATTACTATTACTTTTAGCAGTTGTCTGCACCACCCTGTCAGCCCAAAGCCAGGCGAAGTCGCTGTTCATCACCTTCAACGATGGCAGCAAGGCTGAATTCGCCATGGCCGACAATCCTGCCATCACCATGACGGACGGCACCATGACCATAGTAACAGCCGGCAACACGCTGAATTACGAGCTGTGGCGCGTCAAGCAATTCACCTTCGGCACCTCTACCGGCATTAAGGAGATAGGTTCACCAGCAGGCATCATGGTCAGTGACCGTCCTGTCAGCATCTACACCCTCGACGGCAAAGCAGTCAGCGTGCCCATGGTGCAGGGCGAGGCTCATCTGGACCTCCTGCCCTCCGGCCTGTACATCATCAACATCAATGGTAACACCCTTAAATACATGAAGCCATGAAGCAGCTCTACTCTACCCTGCTCTTTCTACTGCTGTCGCTGACTGCCACGGCACAGTCGGCCAACGACAAGTTCACCGTGAAGCGCACCAACGGCCAGACCACTGAGTACAAACTCTCAGAGTATGACCGCATCACCTATAAAGACAGCAAGCAGTATATCCACAAAAAAGGCAACGAGTCGAAGATTGGTACCAGCATCGACAACATCGAGAGCATCACTTTCGACATCTTCCACCAGACCGACGTCACCGATGTCCGACTGGCCGACAATGCCGCCACCGACGACGCCAAGCGCCTCTACAAATACCTGCGACTGAACTACGGTGTCAAGACCATCTCCAGCATCATGGCCAACGTGAACTGGAATAACGATGAGGCGGAGAAGGTCTATCAGGCCACTGGCAAGTATCCGGCCATGAACTGCTACGACTTCATCCACATCTGCTTCTCTGCACCAGGCACCTGGATCAATTATGAAGACATCACCCCGGTCAGCAACTGGGTACAGGCCGGCGGACTGGTCTCGCTGATGTGGCACTTCAACGTGCCCAAGGCTGAAGGCTCCACCGACGTCACCTGCACACCCAGCGAGACGACCTTCAAGGCCACCAACGCACTCGTCAGCGGCACGTGGGAAAACAAGTGGTTCTATGAGCAGATGGACAAGGTGGTCAGCGTACTGCTGAAACTGCAGAACGCCGGCATCGCTGCCGTCTGGCGTCCCTTCCACGAAGCTGCCGGCAACTACTACCACAATCCCTCCTGGGGGGCCTGGTTCTGGTGGGGTGCCGACGGAGCAGACACCTACAAGCGTCTGTGGACCACCATGTTCGACTACTTCCGCGAGAAAGGTGTCCACAACCTCATCTGGGTATGGACCACACAGAACTATAACGGCAACAGCGCCGAGTACGACAACGACGCACCCTACTACCCCGGCGACGACTATGTAGACATCATCGGCCGAGACCTCTATGGCTCTACCGCTGCCCAGAACGAGCAGGAGTATCGCGAACTGCAGGGCCGTTATCCTGACAAGATGATTACCCTGGCCGAGTGTGGCGTAAACGGTGCCACGCCCTTCAGTTCCGTGGCTGACCTCTGGAATGCCGGCGCCCGCTGGTCGTGGTTCATGCCGTGGTATGGTGCCAGCATGCCCGCCAACTCTTGGTGGAGCGACGCCCTCAGCCAGTCGTTTGTCATCACTCGTGACCAGGTGCGCCTCGACGCCACCTACGTAGAGGAGTCGGCAGCATCGGCCTGCAAGAACATGCGACTGGCCTGGAACCTGGGCAACACGCTGGACAGCAACGGCGCATGGATTGGCAATAACCAGGCCTCAGAGAAATATGAGACCGCCTGGGGACAACCCGTCACCAAACCCGAACTGATGGCATTCCTCAAGCAACAAGGTTTCAATGCCGTCCGCGTCCCCGTCACCTGGTGGCAGCACGTCGACGCTAACGACAACATCGACGAATCATGGATGCAGCGTGTACAGGAGATTGCTGACTACGTCATCAGCAACGACATGTACTGCATCATCAACATCCACCACGACTGCGGCAGTGGCGACACACAGTGGCTGCGCGCCCACTCTGACGCCAGCCAGTTTGATGCCATCAACGCACGCTTCGTCAAGTTCTGGCAGCAGATAGCCACCCGCTTCATCGGCTACGACCAGCGACTGCTCTTCGAAGGCTACAACGAGATGCTCGACGAGAAAAACACGTGGACAGAGCCTAAGAACGCCAGCAGCTACGAGACCGTCAACAAGTTTGCGCAGAGTTTTGTCAACACGGTGCGTGCCACGGGCGGCAACAATGCTACACGTAACCTCATCGTGAACACCTACTCGGCAGCCCATACCGCCAACGCACTGAGCCACTTCACCGTACCCACCGATGCCGCCGCGGGTCACCTGATAGCACAGGTTCACTCCTACGACCCCTACAACTGGCTGGCCACAGCAGGTTCATGGGGCAGCACGCAGAGCGCGGTCATCACGGAGATGTTCAGCCGCCTCAACAACAAGTTTGTCAGTCAGGGCATTCCCGTCATCATCGGCGAGTGTGGCATTCTCGGCGCCAACGACATCGACATCAACAAGAACAGCAGCGACGCCCAGAAGCGGGCTGCCGCCGACCACATTGCTGATGTCATCCGTCAGGGCAAAGCACTCAACATTCCCGTCTACTACTGGATGACCATCATCGACGGCGCTGACCGCTCAGTACCGCAATGGACCATCCCCGTCATGGCAGAATCCATGAAGCAGGCCTATTACGGAGAGTAAACACTGGAAAAACTGTGTCACCGTCACGCCTAACGTCCTGTCTCACGAAACGTTAGGCGTGACACTTGTTTATCGCCTGCTGAAAACACCCTTGAATAGCTCTGTACATCATCAGTTTAGTTTTTATGACGTCAATACTTTGCCATTTCGGATATTTTATTTATCTTTGCAGCCAAGAAACCCAAACATGTTAGGATTATGACAGCAATACAGTTGAACAACCTCTGGACGTATATACAAGGGATGGCACTAAAAAAGAAAGATCGCGAGTGGCTGGCCAGCAAACTGCTGGAGCCTACTGCTGACGACGCCAAGACCGCCCAGCAGAAAGCGTATGTGAAGGAATCACTATACCGCGCACTCGATGAAGTAGAACGTGCCAAGCACGGTAAGCACAAAATGATGAGCGAGGATGAGTTCCTTGAAGGACTTAAAAAGGAGGGCATCGGATGAATGTCAAGATTATCCCTTCTGTGGAGTTTGACCGCCAGTTCAAGCGGCTGGCAAAAAAATACAAATCATTACTAGATGACTACCTTACTTTTAGCCAGGAACTAAAGGCAAATCCCCTACAGGGAGTAGTTATTGGTCGTGGCATACGCAAGATTCGCATGGCCATCGGCTCGAAAGGTAAAGGCAAAAGCGGTGGCGCCCGTGTGCTGACACTGACCGTGCTGGTAAGTGACGATGCAGACGTGACGTTGCTTACTATTTATGACAAGAACGAAATTGACAATGTGTCTGACGAGTACATCCGCTCGCTTATCAGCATGACAAAGAAATAGGCCTACCCTATTTTTTCACTAACACAGATATTTTCATCCGCACAGACTCATTAGTTACCACTCGGTTTTACTAATAAACCGGGTGGAAATTATGTGTTTACCATCCTGTTTATGCTGAGTTACCACCCTGCACATGCTGAGCTGTATGATGCGACGGCCATCGAAAATATGTGCGACGGCCATCGAAAATATGTGCGACGGCCGTCGCACATATTTTTGATGGCCGTCGCAAGAAACGGATTAGGTTGATACGGACTGTGACTTAGGCTGGTACGGGAGGTAAGTACAGCTGATACAGAACTCTCTGATAATGAGTCACTTCTGTATACAGCTAACTATGAAGCATAATAGTTTTTATCTGTCTTTGCAACACTATACTGGACAAAAAGAAAACCTTGTTTAACATTTGTTTTGTTTCATTTTGATTCATTATAAATTAGGAAATAACCATAGAAAACAAAGGGTATTTCATTCAAAATGACAAATAGCACGAACAAGACCTCAAGATGCCCCGTCGGTGGGATGTACCAGTCTGTTGGCGGCCAAAACAAGTGTCACGCCTAACCATCAGTGTGTCTGAGTGTTAGGCGTGACGGTGACATATTTTTCGAGAGTATCACACTATTTATTCTCTTCTTTATGAAAAGAAATCACCTATGGTCGTCTTCATTCTGTGCGCCCACCGCCAAGGGCTCTGTAAAGCTGGATATATGATTCTACCAGATGATAGCGATTCTCTATAAGTGAGAGGCGCGCTTCGAGCAGCGACTGGCGAGCCAGGAGCACTTGCAGGAAGTTTACTTCGCTCTCGTATTTCATTCGGACTTCTGTTACCTGCAGGACATGATTTAATTTCTCGATGCGCTGTTCATTCTGTGAGACGGCTTTTAGGGCGAATTGCTGATTAGCCAGGATATCATTCACCTCCTGACTGGCATTGATAACAACTTGCTGGAAGTTGATGCGTGCCTCCTCTTGTTCGGCTTTGGCCTTCCTGAGCTCAGCCTTCAGTCTACCCTGTGCAAAAATGGGCATGGTGAGCGAGCCGAAAGCACGTGTGAGCAGTCCGCTCAAGGAAACGTCGTTGTCGGCATTATGGCCCCATCCCACTTGTCCGCCTATGGTCAGCGAGGGATAGAATGCTGCACGAGCCTCATTCGTGAGATAGAAGGCACTCTTTAGAGCTGCCTCGGCCTGACGCACGTCTGGCCGCTGAGCCAAGGCTTGCAAAGGCACGCCGACAGTCGGTTTGAGCAACTGGGCAGAGGTATGGAAATCGCCACGCTCGATACCGTTGCTATAGCGTCCTAAGACGGTACAGAGTGCGTGTTCGGCTTGTTGCATCTGCATCTGGAGCTCTTCGAGGTGTTCTTCGGCCTCTAAGCAACTGGCTTCCATCTGAGCCACCTCATCGCTGGTGGCCTCACCTACTGCCATGAGAGCTTTCTGGACTCGTATGCTCTCTTCCCAACTCCCGATGATTTCACGGGTGTCAGCTATCTGGGCATCAAGCATCTCCAGTTGATAATAACTGGTGGCAATGGTGGCGATGAGTTCCACACGCACGGCCTGTGCATAGGCTTGCCTCTCTTCGACGGTGGCCAGAGCAGCCTTGCGGGCATTCTGCATCTTGCCGAAGATATCGATTTCCCAACTTACTTCAGGTCCAACAACAAAGTTGTCATTCTTCACTATGATATTCTCATTTTCGTTGTCGTCAGACTTTTCGTTTGTATGCTGCCTTTGTGTTTCACCCTCTGCCCTCAATTCAAGTGAGGGGAAAAGACTACCCTTGGCTTGACGCAGTTCGGCTTTTGCCGCATCGACTTGGAGGTGGGCGATGCGCAGGTCGCTATTGCCCTGGAGACCTTCCGCGATAAGAACGGCTAATTGTGGGTCGGTGAACACATCGCGCCAACTTTTCGTAACAACGTTACCGGTCGTATCAATAGCTGTGATGTCGCTGCGCACTAAACTGTCGGTGGCTATCTGCTGAGGCTGATAAGTGGAGTAGGTCTTACAACTGGTTAAAAGTAAAAAAGTAAAAAGGTAAAAGGGTAAAAAAGATGCTGTTGTCCCTTTCATCCTCTTTGGCATGTATTGCTCCTCCAGCCGTTGGAAGAACATAAAGAACAGGGGTACGAAGAAGAGCAGCGACAGGGTGCCTACGGTCATACCGCCAATCACGCAAAGTCCCAGCGACATGTTGCCTACGGCTCCAGCGCCCGTCGCAAAGGCCAGTGGCAGCAGACCGATAATGAGTGTGATGGCCGTCATGATGATAGGACGAAGACGAGCCTTGGCGGCTTCCAGGGCTGCTTCACGAATGGTCAAGCCCTGGCGACGGCGCTCGCTGGCATACTCCGTCAGCAGGATGGCCGTCTTCGACAGCAGTCCGATAATCATGATGAT
This sequence comes from uncultured Bacteroidales bacterium, assembly GCA_902760315.1. GTDB lineage: Bacteria > Bacteroidota > Bacteroidia > Bacteroidales > Bacteroidaceae > Prevotella. Next base: position 36,943 of record CACWFV010000003.1, read on the forward strand.
ACCCACCTGCATATAGATATTGTTCTCAAGTTCGAAGACGAGTGCGAAGACACAACTGCCCACCAGTCCGAAGGGCACACTGAGCAGCACGGCCAGCGGGATGAGTAGGCTTTCGTAGAGCGAGCAGAGTACCAGATAGATGAAGATGATGACAATCGCGAATATCCATAAGGTATTGTTGGAAGTTTCGGCCTCTTCGCGGGTAGTGCCCGTAAACTCATAGCCATAACCTTGGGGAAGTACCTTTCGCGACGTCTCTTCTATGGCCTTGATAGCATCGCCTGAGCTGTAACCGTCCTCAGGCTCCACCTGAACGCCGATACTGGTGAAGAGGTTGAAACGGTCCAGTGACTGCACGCCGTAACTCTTCTTGAGTGAAATAACTTCGGTGATGGGGATGAACTTTTTTTGTACACCCGTGATAAAGATGTTGTTCAAGTCATCCTTGTCGGCACGCAACTCTGGATCAGCCTGCAGCATGACGTGGTAGAGGCGACCGAAAGCATTGAACTGCGAGGCATAGTTACTGCCTACATAGCCATTGAGCAAGCTCAACACGCTGGAGGGATCGGCATCATAGCGCTGACACATTGATGCATCAACAGAGACGGTGTACTGCGGATAGTTGACTTCATAGGTACAATATACATCGCCTATCTCCTCACGTTCGCTTAATGCCGCAATAAAGCGGTCAGTGGTCTCTTTTACCTTCGTGATGGAATCACCTTCAAAATTCTGTATGTTGAGTTCAATACCACTGGAAAAGCCATAGCCGGTAACGGTGGGCAGGGCGTAGGTGAACATCGTAGCAGTCTTGATACTGTCAACACGTTCCTCAATCTTCTCAATGACGGCATCAATATCTTGGTCACTGCCCGGTCGTTCATCCCAGTGTTTCAACTTAATAATCAGGATGCCCGTGTTGGCACCGTCGCCACCCAGAATGCTCCAACCTGCCGTTGAAGCCACAGATTCTATTTCTTCGATACCCTCGATGGCCTCGGTAGCCTTCTGCAGCGTCTTTTTGGTCTGCTCCAGCGTAGAACCAGCCGGCGTAGCAATATCCACAAACACATTGCCAGTATCTTCATCAGGCACCAGACTTGTAGGAATCATCCGCATGAAGCCCCAACCCAGAATGATGGCGACTGCGGTGACGCCTGCGGCCATCCACTTATGTCGCATAAAGACTGCCAACGCAGAGAGATACTTCTCGGTAATCGTGGCGAAAGCAGCATTGAAAGCCGTGAAGAATTTATGTTTGTTAGTATTATTTTTCATCAGCAGGGCACAGAGGGCTGGTGAGAGGGTCAGGGCGTTGATGGTAGAGATGACAACGGCCACAGCCATCGTCAGTCCGAACTGTTTATAATAGGTGCCACTCACTCCACTCATGAAGGAAGTGGGAATGAATACACACATAAAGACAATGGTGGTGGTAATGACAGCAGTACCGATATTCCCCATTGCTCCTATAGTAGCCTTATAGGCACTGTGCTCACCCTTCTCGAACTGGCTCTGCACGGCCTCGACCACCACAATGGCATCATCGACCACCGTTCCGATGACCAGCACAAGAGCAAACAGCGTAATGAGATTCAAAGAGAATCCTGCCACGTAGATGAAGGCGAAAGTGCCGATGAGCGACACGAGGATGCTGGTGGCGGGAATCAGCGTGGCTCTGCCGCTCTGGATGAAGAGCAGCACGATGAGCACCACGAGGATGATGGCCTCAATGAGGGTCTTGTAAACCTCATGCATTGAGGCATCGAGGAAATGGTTGGTATCAAGCAACACACAGAACTCCAACCCTGGCGGCAACTGGTGCTTCACTTGCTCCATCAGACGGTCAATCTCATGGTTTACCTGACTGGCGTTCGACCCCGCAGCCTGTGTCAGAATGGCCACCGTGCCGTTGTGACCGTTCACCCAGCCATCATTGGCATAATTCTCCGTACCGAGTTCGCAACGCGCTACATCCCTTAGAAGCAGGTCACCACCGTCAGGTAGTGTTCTGAGAACAATATTACCAAACTCCTCCTCATTGATCAGACGCCCTCGATATACCAGCGTATATTGGAATGTGTTCTTCGAGTCCTCTCCCAAAGTACCAATAGCAGCCTCAATATTCTGGGCGTTCAGTGCCTCCTCAATATCACTTGGTGAGAGGTCATACATGGCCATCCCCTTGGGGTCCATCCAGATACGCATGGCATAGACATTGCCCAACAGCTGTACTTGGCTGACGCCTTTGATACGCTGCAGGCGGGGACTGATATTGATATTGAAATAGTTGGTTATGAAGTCGTTGTCATAGCGGTTGTCTGGACATTCCAAGGCAATTATTTTCAAATACGCCCGTTGCTCTTTCTCTACATGCACACCTGTCTCAATCACCTCCTGAGGCAAGATGCCTTCCATTTCGCCGACGCGGTTTTTCACCATGACTACGGCTATATCAGGGTCGATACCCGACTTAAATACGACGGAGATAGAGGCACTGCCGCTATTGGTGGAGGAAGAACTGATATAGTCGATACCATCGATACCATTGATAGCCTCCTCCAATGGCACAATGACACTCTTCTGAACGGCATCGGCACTGGCACCGGTATAGTCGGCACTCACCTCTACGACTGGAGGCGCAATATCCGGGAACTGCTCAACGGGCAGATTCACAAATCCGACGACACCCAACAGCATAATGACTATGGCAAGTGCCATCGACAATATCGGACGGTCTATGAAAAACTTGCTCTTCAATTCTTCAACTCTTCAATTTTTCAATTCTTCAATTTCACCCTCTGCCCGTCTCTCAACAGTCCCGCACCTTCGGCAATGATAACATCGCCCGTTTTCAAACCACTTGTGACAACGTAGGTCTGACCGTCATTGTAGGGCATTGTCTCCACTGGAGTTGCCTTTGCCACACCGTCGATTACCTTAAATACAAATATCTTGTTCTGAATGTCAAAGGTAGCCTCTTGTGGAATGACAATAGCATCTTTTACCAAGTACGGAACTCTGACAGCACCATTGCTGTTGTTACGGAACAGTCCGTCGGGATTATCAAACGAAGCCCTAATGACCACTGTACCCGTTCCGTTTTCCACATTGCCACTGATGGCGTCAATACGGCCTTTGTGCTCCATCTCCTTGCCCCAGTAGGTGGTCAGGGTGACGTCAGGCAACTTATCCGGCAGTTCGTCGATGCTGCACTGATAGTATTGCGTCAGATCGTAGAGCGTCTTCTCCGACATTCCCATATAAGCATGGATATGGCTCGGGTCGGTTACGGTAGCCATTTCAATTTCTATTGAGGGGTCAACCATCTCGCCAATCCGGTATTCGATCATGCTGAGCACACCGTCGGACGGACTCCTCACAATGGTATACGACAGCTCGTTCTGGGCGGTTGCGAGGTCGGCTTTTGCCTCGGCCAGAGCTGCCTCAGCCTCAGCGGCTTCGTTACGTGCCTTGTTCAGGTCGAAGTCGCCGATGACATGCTGGCGGAACAGCTCTTCCTTGCCTTCCAGCGTCTGACGGGCGGTAGCCAACTGCGCCTTGGCACTGTTCACCCTGGCTTCTGCATTTCTCACGGCTGCCTGATAGGATACCTGGTCGATGACGAACAGCGGCTGACCTTTCTTGACACGGGCACCTTCCTTCACACAAATCTGAGTCAGCCTTCCTGCAATCTGCGGACGGATGTTGGCAGGCTGTTCGGATTCTATCTGAGCTGTAAACTCACGGAAGAGGGTGAATTCCCGAGTGGTGATGGTAAGCCCACGATACTCGCCAACCGCATCCTCATCTTCTTCGTCATCGACATCCCAGCAACTATAGACTACTCCGCCTGCCAACAACAGAGTTGCCAGAAAAGCCATGAGGTATTTTGTTTTCTTAGTCATCAGTATCAGTTCGTCTTTTGATGCTGCAAAGATACGAAATCATGCCGTAAAAACAAAACAAATCCATTTTTTTCTTCTGTTTCGTAGATTATCGTTACCTTTGCAGCACAAAAATAATCAATGATGACAATGAGAATTAAGTCGTGGCAGGTGATGCTGTTGGTTTTCATGGGTGTTTTCCTTGTGCGTAACCTGATGCTGCCGATGATATCTGATGATATCCCCTACGCTTTTGTCTGGAATGGGGCTGACAGGGGCAATCTGCTCGACGGAGTAGGGCCACGGGAGCGGATTACTTCGTTTGGCGATATTGTCCGCTCGCAATATTCCCACTATATGACGTGGGGTGGCCGCGTCATAGGCATCGGACTGACGCAGCTCTTCGCCTGGGAGGGAAAACACTTGTTTGACTTCCTGAACACCCTGGTGTTTATAGCCCTTGCTTTTCTTATATACAAAATAGGTACAGGCAAAAAACTGGGCGAAATGAATGCCACGTATATGTTCTGGATACTTCTCGCCTTCTGGTTTCTGCTGCCCGACCCCTTCCTCACGACGCTCTGGATGTGTGGTAGTTGCGTCTTTCTGTGGACGGGTGTCATCGACATGTTGTTCCTCTTGCCGTTTGCCAATGCATTCTGGCGGGATGGCAACTCCAAAATCTCCGACTTGTCACCCCTTGCTTCATGCCTTATCATGGCTCCTCTTGGCCTCTGTGCCGGCTGGTCGGTCGAGACAGGAGCATTTGTCACGGGATTCGTCACCTTCTTTGCGCTCATCTGGTTCTGGCATAAGAAACAATTGCAGGCATGGATGGTGGTAGGCTTTGTGTTCCTCTGCATAGGAGGGCTGATGCTCGGCCTGGCACCTGGCGAGATGGTGCGTCTGGAACTGCAGCGCCAGTACGAATACAATCCTGCTCTGCCTGAGGATATGTATTGGACACCACTGATGTACTATATCAATTATGTTGAGTGTGTCAAGCCTGTAGTGAGTATGCAAATTCCCTTGCTGCTGTTAATAGGAGTCTATATCTGGCGTTTGCCCAAGGGACAGCGATGGAACAAGACCACACAGTTTCAGGCGGTGATGGTCAGTGCCTCGATGACGGTGATGGTGATTCTGATGTTCATACCGATGATTTCTGCGCGTGCCGGCTTCCTGCCTACTTGTGCCGTTCTTGTTGCTTCACTGTCTGCGCTACGCGAACTGCTGAAGGAAAAAGACGTGTTGTGGCAGCGCTATCGCCGTCTGATACAAGGCTTTGTGGCAGTAAGCATGGTGCTATGGGGGGTCACCACGTCCATCGTGCTCTATGTGGACTGGGATGTGCGCCGACAGTGGATGAGCCGCATCGACTACATCAATGCCCATCAGGATCAGGATATGGTCGTAGTGCATCAGATAGACGTGCCGCCGATAGCCGACGAACTGCCAGACTGGTGGTTCTACTATAATTGTGTCACTTGGAATACCGAGGTCTTGGCCTGGGGTAGCGACCTGGAGCCGCGCGAGGAGGGCAGCCACAACCTGATGTATGCCCAGTATTATGGTTGGAAAAAGGTGATTACCGACGGTGAAGACCGGCGTAAGGTGGAATAAGTTCGCCTATCTTTGCGTCCTGATTGCCTGTCAACTGTAGTGCAAACTCGCCAGAAAGCCGGGCTATCTCGTCAAGTTGCTCCTTTGTATAGAGCGCGTCGCTGCCCTCTACGTTGAAGGTCAGGCCTTCCTCGCGTATCTGTACCACCATGAAGATGTGCTTAGCGCTTTCGGGCGATTCGATGCGGTAGCAAGGATAGTCAACTCCAAATAGGTTCGCATATTCATAGATGCTGCTGCCGCTGACATTCATCTCCGTGCCCGTCTGGTCTTCCTGGGGTATGCCGAGGTCGCGCATCATGTGCGACCAGGGGTAGCCGATGGTGCGCATCACGCCGTAGAGGGCAGTGCGCGTCTGTGCTAAAAGCTGTGCCACGCTCTGCTCCGGGTCAGTATTGATGCGCAGCGACATGCTCTTGATGAAATCTCCATACACCTTCGGTGTCAACCGTTTGTCCAGCCGGCCGTGGTTAGTCGTCATAAAGCATACATCCGTAGTGCCTGCCATCTGACCCAAGGCCAGCGCGTAGGCCGCCACGCAGATGGTGGTCATCATCTTCTCCTGCTGTTTCTCGGACATGGCATTAGCCTTCAGTCGGATATGGCTCAGACGGGAATAGTCCAGCAGATAGATGGAGTAGAGCGTGTGACCCCAGGGGTTGACTGTCTGGCGGCAGATATCGGTATATTTCAGTCCTTTGAACTTTTCGAGGGTAGCCGTCTTGGCGCGCTCGTATGCACTGCTGCCATACGAGGCAATCTCCTGCTCGTTCCACTCGGCACAAATATCGCCCTGGTCTTCCAGTGGCACTCCGTGCATCACATCTTCGAAGGCACGGACTATCCCTATGATTGAAATGCCGTCGAAGAAAAGATGAAAGTGTGAACAGCAGACAACGATGCATTTCGCAGTGTCGATGATATTGATACGTATGCCAGGTTCCTCCAGTATCTTGAAAGGTTTTGCAAACTCCTGTTTGCGGGCTTCCCACTCCTCGTAGGTCATCTGATACCGGTTCACTGTGTTGGGCATCCCGGTATCCTCGCTGATCATCCACTTGCCCTCTACCTGCACTAAGTGGGCATGGCAGTAGTGCAGTTTATCTAAGACTTCCTGATAGGCTGCGGCAATTTTCTCGGCAGTGAAATAATTATGCGGCAGTTCATAGTAGGCGCATACCACGTATCCGTTCTCCATTGTCTCCCAGTTAGTCTCCGAGAGCATATCTTCTTGTGTGGCATTTAGTGGATATAGTCTCATCAGTAAATCTGTGATTATTGCATGTGCAAAAGTACGAAATTCTTTCTTTATGACGTAACAAACGCCTTGTTTTTTGTCTTTTTTAATTTTATTGTTTACCTTTGTAGCGTTGAAATGTATGCTAATGGAAATAGGACTACTACTTCATCGACTTTGGCAGCGCACCTCCTGGCAGGTGGTGCTCTTGTTCTTTGCCGTGCCTTTTCTGATTCGTAACCTTCTGATGCCCTTGGCAGCCGATGACTTTTCGTATGCTTTTATATGGGACGGTGAGCACTGGGGCAACCTGATGGACAATATCGGGCATCGTGAGCCAATAAACGGTTTTGGCGACATCCTGGTATCCCAATGGTCTCACTATTTCACCTGGGGCGGGCGCACGCCATCCATGATCTTTATTCAATTCTTCGCCTGGGTCGGTAAGGTTTGGTTCGACATCGCCAATACGGCGGTATTCGTCATGCTGATGCTGGTGCTCTACTGGCTGTCGGTGGGAGGCGTGCAGTCTCCGGGTCGTCATAAGGGGGTATTCCTATGGGTGATGGTCTGCATGCTATTCGGAGTGATCGACTATATATCGACGATGCTCTGGATGACGGGAGCCTGCGTCTATCTCTGGACAGGACTCTGGGAGTGCCTCTTTCTGTTGCTGATCATTAGTGGTAAGAGGCAGGAGGTGAGAGGTAAGAGATTACTGATGTCGACCGCAACAGTGAGTGGCTTGCTGGCGGGCTGGAGCGAGGAGGCTGGCAGTCTGGCTACGGTGGCACTTATCGCCTGTTATCTTTTTTTATATTACCGGCATCGACAGCTCAGGTCTTGGATGGCCGTGGGCTTTGTGTTTCTGTTGATAGGCTGCGGACTGCTGATGCTGGCTCCAGGCTCCTTACATCGCGAAGAGTTGATGCTTCAGCTGGCACCAGAATATGTGCTGCCTAAGGAAAAGCTGTTCACAGCCGAAATGTTTTGGGATAACTTTACAGAAGGTTTCTTGCCTGTCCTAGCTTGGCAGAGCTTCCTCTTCATACCCATCGTGTTATACTTCTGGCGAGGGGGACGCTCACATCACGTCCTGTTGTTTACGGCTGCCAGTATGCTGGTGCTCTGCACGATGATGTTCGCCCCAGAGTTTCCGCTCCGCGCGGGCTTCCACTCCACCATGTTTCTGACCGTGGCCTCTGCCGCTGCCCTCAGACAGATTGCGCCCTGGCTGAAACAGTCCCTGACGGCAACGCAAAGCCGCCGAAAGCTGTCGCTGGCAATAGGCTGCGGCTGTCTGACGTATGCCCTGGCGGTCATGGCAGGCTGCTTTATGGTCGAAGGCTCCTATCGCCAGCAGTACGACGAGCGTCTCGTCTACGTCAACCAGCATCGGGATGCCGACCTCCTGGTGGTACGTGCATTCCATATTCCCTATGGCCTCGACAACTATCTGGGGCCGCGCTCGCTGACCGACCTTCATCTCATCTATGGCTTCGACCTGGAGTCGAAGCCCACCGACAACCGCTCGCTCATGTATGCCCTGTACTACGGTCTGCCGCCTATCCGTATTGACCGAGAAGTAGACTGGAAGAAGAGAAATTAAGAGTGAAGGAATGGACAGCCAGAGGAATACATATCTGATTTCCAGAGCTTTGAAAAACTTTGTGGCGGCCTCAATCCTGACGGCTGCTACGGCGCAGCTGGCAAGCACCTTGGACGCTATTGTCCTGGCACAGTTCGTCAGCCAGGAGGCGATGTCGGCCCTCAGCCTGGTAGTGCCTGTTACCACCTTTATCAGTTGTCTCGGCTTACTGATGTCTTTTGGTGCCAATGCTTTGGCAGCCAAGGCGATAGGTCGCCATGACCTCAAGCGTGCCTCCGTGATCTTCTCCACTGCCGTGTGGTCGATTCTCTCGATAGGGCTGTTTTTCTCCTTGCTGATATGTGCAGGTGTCCCTGTGATCATGGACGTTATGACCGACGAGCCTGCGCTCCGCACCTTGCCGGCCGAATACCTGCGTGTCTATAGTTTGGGGGCCTGGCTGGAGATGCTGTCCTACGCCCTTTGTCTCTTTGTGGCTACCGACGGCCATCCGCGCCTGGTGACGCTGGCTGTCTCTGTGGGAGCCCTGGTGAATGTCGTTGTCGATGTTCTCGCCGTAGCCGTCTTCGGATGGGGCATCCAGGGCATCGCTGCCGGCACGCTTGCCCAGTATGCCGTCAATGTGTTGATACTCAGCCGCTATTTCCGACGTCCCGCTTGCTCTTATCGCCTGATATGGCCGCGCGGACGCTGGTGGCAGCTTTGGGCGAATATGAAGGATGGCGCTCCCGTCACCATCAGCAATATCCTGATGTCGGTATCCATACTTCTCATCGGCAACATCTGTTACGATGCGCTGGGTGAGCGGGGCTTTTTCTTCTGGTCGGTCTGCCTGCAGATGCTCCTCATATCGGCAGTGTTTATCAACGGTGTGATGGAGGCGCTGTTTGCCATCGGTGGCATCATGCTGGGCGAGCACGATCTGAAGGGGCTCAACCTGTTGGCGCGTTGTTGTCTGACAGGTATCAGTATGCCGGTAGCGCTATTGATTGCCGTGATGTGGATACCCGACGTCGTAGGCATACTGTTTGGTGTGGAGAATCCTGAAGAGATGGCCTGTCTTAATCATGCCTTGCGTGTTTACTCGCCTTATCTGCTCTGCTTTGCGCTGACGCTTATCCTCGTGGCCGTATATCAGGTGCTCGAGCGCAAAGTGCTGAGTATCGTCACCGTTGTGAGCCAGCTGGCTCTGGTGGTGGCTGCCGCCAGGCTCTTTGCCTGTCATGCGCCAGGCTATGTGTGGTATGCATTTCCGCTGACGGGGGGCTTTTTCCTGGGATGTCAACTCCTATATACCTATACATATAGCCGCAAGCATGGCTGCCGTGTCTCCGGGCTAACATTGATACCCTATAGCGAGGGAGGACATACGCTCGACAGCTCTGTCCGCTACAGCACAGAGGATGTCACAGTAGCCCTCAGAAGGATAGAGCGTTTCCTCCTCGACCAGGGCATTGACAAGAGCGTTGTCTTCAGCGTGATGCTCTGCTGTGAAGAGCTGATGGTGAACATCGTACAACATTCCACAGGCCATATCGTTAGCCACACCTTCGACGTGCATGTCTTCGTAAAAGACGGCATGGTGCAGATTGCCGTCAAAGACGGTGGCCGCCCCTTCGACCCGATAGCAAGGGGAAAGGCTGCTAAGCTAAAGCTAGTAGACGACGATATCCCCGACCTGGGAGTGAGCATCGCAGCCAACATCGTTTCCGATATCTCCTATAAATACATGTATGGTCAGAATATGGTCCTGATTAAGGTATAGATAACAGAAATATTTTGCCAATTCAAATCTTTTAGTTAATTTTGCAGGCCAAAATATGAATTATCTGAAACACTAAGGACACTCTGAATGAGTTACATAGCAAGGCTAACAAGTATTATCAAGAGGAATTTACCGTTGCGTGTGAGTCTGATGATTGGCTCAGCGCTGTCAGTACTGCTGTTTGCGTCGCTGTTCACCATGTTCTACTTTAGTCGGAAGACGCTGAAAGAGAATGCGCTGAACAGGGCATCGTATTCGCTGCAACAGGCCATGACAAATATTGACAACATCCTGCTCAGCGTAGAAGAGACAGCCGGCAACACGTATTTCAACCTGCGGCTCGACAAACCGCAACTGCTGGACAGCGTCAGCGCCAGGATGATGGAGGCCAACCCCTACATCACGGGCTGCGCCATAGCCCTGGCCAGCGGTAAGGACTATGAAAAGGAGGCATGGTTCAGCGAAACCGTAGCGACGAAAGAGGCGAAATGGGTGAGGCAACAGGTAGAACAAGACTCGGTGATAGACCAGTTCATCTCGTTCTGTCTGCCCATTGTGGTGGCGGGCGGTAATGTTGCCGGCGTCATTCGAGCCGACATATCGGTAAGCTTGCTGTCAGGCATCATTGCCGAGGCAAGGCCATCGCCCAACTCCTACTGTGCGCTGATGGACAGCGACGGGTCGTTCATCGTACACCCCATGGAGAACGGCCTGCTGACTCCTGACGGCCAAAACATGTCCGAGGCGTCCATCAGACAGGCTGTCAACGCCATGGTATCAGGCAATGCCGGCTACGTGCCCTTTGAGACGGACGGCCACCGCTATTACCTGTTCTATAAACCTTTTGAGCGGGCTGAGGTGCCTTACCGTACCGAGGCAGACTACCACTGGAGTATCGGCATGGCCTACGACGAACACGACATCTTCGGTGCCTACTACCGCCTGTTCAACTGGGTTGTCGCAATCACCTTAGGGGGCATTGCCGTCATGTACCTGCTGATTCGCCTCATTGTGCTCCGGCAACTGAGGTCGCTGGAGATGCTGACCCGACACGCCGAACGCATAGCACAAGGACACTATAACGAACCCATACCGACGACGCCCAAAATCGACGAGCTGGGCGTGCTGCAGGACAACTTCCTGCACATGCAGCAATCCATATCAGCACACATGGACAAGCTGAACGAGCTGAGCAACGACATCAAGCAACGAGGAAGAGAACTGAAGGCCGCCTACAAGCAGGCACGACAGGCAGAGAAGATGAAGACGGGCTTTCTGCACAACATGACCGACCAGATGATTCAGCCGGCCTTTGCCATTGCCGAGAACGTGACGGCACTATGCGGCAACGACAAGGAGAGCGTGACGGCCACCAACGAACTCGTGGACAAGATAGAGCAGGACGGCACCACCATCACGCAACTGCTGAACAACCTCCTGGACCTGTCGGAAAGAGAGATGGACGAAGAGAAAGGAGGCGAGGCATGATGAACCGCATCAAGAAATCATTCTCGCTGAAGGTGGTGCTGTGGGTGGTCGTTATCGCCATCACCATCTTCCTGTTATCATTAGGTGTACTGTTCCGCCAGTCACGCAAACTGGTGCGCACAGAATCAGTAGAGCAAACCAACGTGGCACTGAATGCGGCCATGCAGCGCATCAGCCGCTATCTGGTGACAGCAGAAACGGCCGCCAACACCTATGCCTGGCTCGCTGAACAGTCGATGGAGGCCAACAAGCTGCAGGAGCTGATGCGAAAAATCGTGCTGCTGAACCCCTATATTGACGGATGTGCCATCAGTACAGAACCAGGCGTCGTGCCCCACTACGAGCAGCGCTTCATGACCTTCGCCATCAGAGAGCAGGACTCCATCAGGACAGGCATAGAGCAGACGGTAGACTACTTTCGCCACGCATGGTACGACACTCCGCGCAGCCAGAAGCAGCCCTGCTGGATAGTCTTCTACGACAAGGAAAACGCGCTGGACATGGGCAAGCGGGGCATGATGGCCGCCTACAGCAAGCCACTGTACGATGCCAAGAAGCGATTTGCGGGTGTCATCTCCGCAGAGATGGCGTTGGTACACTTGTCAAAGATAATCAGCGAGACGAAGCCCTACCCTAACAGCTACTACATGCTGATTGACGAGCAAGGCAGATATGTGGCCCACCCGGATTCCACGCGCCTGTTCAACCATACCATCTTCAACGTAGAAAACCCGCAACGCCAGTCAGACATCATAGCCCTGGGCTACGAAATGACCAAGGGCAAACAAGGCAGCATGTTTGTCAATGTGGACGGCCAAGAATCGCTGGTGTGCTACAGACCGGTGTCGGGAACGCCATGGAGCCTGGCCATCGTATGTCCTGAGAGCGACATCCTGCAGGGCTACAACCAGCTGACGCTCATCGTCATCCCCCTGTTGCTGATTGGTCTGTTCTTGATCGTGATGAACTGCTATAAGGCTGTGACGGTATCCATCCGCCCACTGAGCCTGCTGCTGGAAACCACTCGGTCAATAGCTGAGGGCGACATGTCGAAGACGATACCCCACACGGAGCGAACAGACGTGATAGGCGGACTGCAAAACAGTTTTGCCACCATGCAGGAGTCGCTGAACAGCTACTTAGAAAGCATCAACGAAGCCAGCGAGCAAAACCAGCAATACAACCAAGAGCTGGAACACACCATGCAGATGGCCATGGAGAGCGAGCGCCAGAAGACCATTTTCATTCAAAACGTGACCCACCAGATACGCACACCACTGAACATCATCATGGGTTTTGCCCAGGTGCTGAACAACATGCCCAAAGATGAAAACCCAAGTAGCGGTCTGTCGTCGGAAGAACTGAAGAACATCGTACAATCCATGACCTACAACTCGAAACAGCTGATACGCATGGTGCTCATGCTCTACGACAGTTCTGAGAATGGTCAGAAAATGACCCGCAAACTCCATATAGAAAAGGTAGCGGTAGACGCAACGATGAAGGAGATGCTGAATTATATCCACGAGGAGTCTCCTGACGTCGATATAGCCTATAGCAACTCGCTGCCTGACGGTTTTTGCATGAATACGGACAGGCGATCCATAGGATACAGCATCTACGAACTGCTGCACAACGCCATCAAATACTCCGACAAGCAACACATCTCGCTCGACGTGGAGCAAGAGGACGGAAGGGTGCGCTTTATCATCCAAGACACGGGAAGCGGCATTAGCGACACCAACAGGGAGCACATCTTCAACTTCTTCGTCAAGGCCGACAGGTATAGCGAGGGATTAGGCCTGGGACTGCCACTGGCCATGAGGCACGCACAGATGCTGGGTGGCCAGCTGACGCTGGACACCGGCTATCAAGAGGGATGCCGCTTTATTTTCGAGATACCTATTTAACCCGTTGCATGCGCTCCACTTGCTGACGGATCACAGCCAGTGTGGTGGTGTCGGTGGCAAAGACACTGTTCAGACCCTGCGCCTCTTGCGCGGGGTCGCCTGTATAGTCGTCGCCCACCTGCCACTGCTCGTGGCGCGGACGGGCAAAGCCGCCCCAGCCCCAGAAGTTGCAGCCAGCAAACTTGCCACCCTGCTCAGCATTGTCGGCCACCAGCGAGAACACATATTTATAATAGCCGTCGCGCCCGTTTGTCGGGGTGTCGAGCGTGAACTTAAAGCCGTCACGCGGATAGCCGAACTCCTCCATGACCAAGGGTTTGTTCAGACTGTCGCAGATGGCCAGGTGGCGGTCTATGTAGTCCTTGGTATTCTGGCAGGCCCGTGGCAGATGCTCCACCAGCGAGTCGGGCTTAGCCCAGCCCCAGTTGTAGGGCCACAGGTGGATGTTGCAGTAGTCTATGTTCTTGTCGGCGCAGATGCGGGCATAGCTGTCGTAGTCGTTCTCACAGCCCCACGAGCCCTCGCTACCTACGGAGATGAGATGGTTCTTGTCGAGCGAACGAATCAGTGCAGAAGCCTCAGCCAGCCACTTCTCGAAGGCGGGCAGCGCCTCACGCGAGAAGGCGCGCGGCTCGTTGCCTATCTGCCACGACATGATGGCGGGGTCGTCTGTATACTTCACGCCAGTATAGCGGTTGGTGCGTGACAGGATATAGCGCACATGGTCGTAGAACAGCTGGTGGGCCTTCTCGTTGGTAGCATACTGAGCCATGGCCTCCATGAAGGCCGGATAGCCCACCTCGTCGGGCCGTGGCTGACGGCCCAAACCTGCATGCTCCAGGTAGAAGCCGTAACCCCCACTCCACTCCCACGAGTTGTTCAGGTAGAGCACGGCCACCATGTCTCGCTTGCCCATCTCCATCAGCAGGTAGTCCAGACCAGCCAGGATGGTATCGTTATAGACGCCGGGCGACACCTGCAGCGTAGGCTCCACCTTGGTCTTGACGCCACGCTCACCATCGGCACCCACCAGGATGCGCAGGTTGTCGATGCCCATGCGCTTCATCTCGTCCAGCTCGCGCACCAGACGCTGACGGTCACCACCCTGGCCTTCGGAGCCGAGGATGGCACCATACCAGAAGTTGGTGCCGACATAATAGTAAGGTTTGTCACCACGCATGAAGTGTCCGTTCTCCACACGCACGAATTCTGCATCGACGGCAGCCTGCTGCTTGCAAGCACCCAGTAGCGTTAAGGTCGCAAGGACCAGAAAGAATAGCTTTTTCATGACATACTATGATAAGTGAGCAGGCCCTCCATGGGACTTTGCAAAATGTTTCCTATAGTGAAACCCTCGGCGCGGGCTGCCTCCACGAGTTGCTCACGGTAGTGGTGAGCCATGGAGCCCACGAAATGTACCGGCAGGTCGGGACGGCCGTAGGGCACGATGTTCTTGCGGAAGAAGTCGCGGAAGTTACCGACGACGAGCTGGCTGACAAGTGGATTGCCGATATGCTCCATGATGAAAGGCGAGAAGGACGCCAGGTAGCGGTTGGCCATGGGTTCGCGATAGACTTTCTGGATGATGTCGCTCAGCTGCGTCTTGTTCTTCTTCAAGAACTCATCACGCACGTCGGCTAAGGCAGGATTCTTGAAGATGGCATTCAGAAACAGGCGTCCCAGCACAGCACCACTGCCCTCGTCGCCAAGGATATATCCCAAGGCCGGCGTGTTTTGCACAATCTGCTCGCCATCGTAGAGACAACTGTTGGCGCCCGTACCCAGGATGCAGGCCATGCCAGCCTCGCGCTGACAGAGCGCACGGGCTGCCGCCATCAGGTCGCTGTGTATCTCGACGGTCTTGGGCGACAGCTCTTCCACCATCAACTGACTCATCATGGGCACTTGGGCCGGCGTGCAACCGCTGCCATAGAAATAGAGGTGCAGATTCTGCAACAGGGGATTCTCCAGCACCCCCGACTCGATGAGTTTAGCACGTGGAAAACTGGAAAGCTGGGGCAGCAACTCGCGCTCTAGAATCTGACGGATGTCGCCAGCAGTCTGGTGGATGGGGGTAATGCCCTGGGTATGAAAGGTGGCAATGACGTCACCGGGCAACTGAGGTTCAGTAGCGTGCAGTAGCGTCCAGTCTGTCTTGGTGCTGCCGCTGTCGGCAATAAGTATCATCATTTTCTATTGTTTGTATTTTGCTACAAAGTTACAAAAAAAGTGAGAGATATGCAAAAGAAAAGCGGTTTTTCTTACCTTTTCCGAGTGAATAAATAGTATCAATCCTCAGAACATCGAAGAATCCAGCTGGATAGTAGTTTTTATGATTGGAACTCTTTCCTAAGATAGCACAAATACACTTGATTAAGCAAGCAAATCTGCTATTAGTTTTGTGAAGTCTGTAATATCGCCCTCAATGCTGGCCTTCTCCAATGCTTGCATATAATAGTCTCGTCTTTCTACTGGAATAATCGTCCATGAATAGCCCCCAGTGGAAAGCATCGTGTTCATGATGAAGCGACTCATTCTGCCATTCCCATCATTATAGGGGTGTATAAAACTAAACAGGAAATGCCCAAGGATGGCCCTGACGGCTGGATGCTTTTCTTCTCGTAGCAAACGGAAGTACTCAGGCATAGCATCACGAACAGCTTCATAATTCATAGGTGTATGTCGTGAACCTCGGATATACACAGGACGGTTGCGGTAGCCAACAATGGCTGACGGTTTAAAAAGACCTGCGGCTACCATTGGTTGCCACATTTCAAAATACCAGTTTCCGTGGTCATTGTCAACTGCTGTTCCTGCAACTGTTCCTTCTACAATCTTTGCAATAGTGTTTTTTACGGCTTGGAATGCCTGATAATAACCTCTGGCTACCAGTGCATTATGAGCCTCTTTGTCTTCTTCTTTAGGATTCCATTTGCCACTTTTTACTTTCTCTATCAGTTCATCAGACACTCTATAACCTTCGATCGACAAAGAATGATAGGCATCCTCTGTATATTTGTCATCCAGTTGCTTAAGTAATTGGTTAATATCGGTAGGCTCTGAAGATGGGGATGGAAAATTGCTGATAATCGTTTGTCGCATTTTGCTCCACATGAGCGATATCCGTGCAACGTGTGGTGAAATGGGGAAGGGAGAAATGCTCTCCACCTTATCCTCAAAAGGGTCTTCTTCACGCACGTCG
Source organism: uncultured Bacteroidales bacterium (assembly GCA_902760315.1). GTDB lineage: Bacteria > Bacteroidota > Bacteroidia > Bacteroidales > Bacteroidaceae > Prevotella. Next base: position 53,667 of record CACWFV010000003.1, read on the forward strand.
TATCCCAGACGTTTCATAAGCCCAAGGATGTTATTTGCTATTTTATCTCTGCCTATATTACGAAAAGCCCCAACAAGACGTCCTGCACGGGTGCTTGCTCCTTCGTCAGCAAGAATTCCGCATATTTCTGATTCGTCTTTCACCATTTGAAGACAGGTTCTTGCAGAAATTGGGTTCTGACGGAAATAGGTAGGTGACACAAAAACCAGTGCTTCTGCTAAAGTGTACATTTGTACACCAAATTCAGAATGGGTGTATATGGAAGATGGCAATTTAGCTTTTAGGTTGAACAAACTTGTGCCATATAGTAATGATGTGACGTTGTTGTTCCCATCCGGATTACGTATGATGGTCTGTATAGGAACCGTTGTATTGCCTGAATGAAGGTCAAGTGACTGTTCTGCAGTCAGGCTCCAGTTTTTGCCAAAACGTGAAGCACAATACTTGGACATGAACGCCCAGAAGGAGGTGTACCAGTCTGTGGAGTCACCCTCCATGCCTGGACGTGAGGCTATATACCATCCTTTTACAACTTCTTTTAACCACCCTTCACGCAATAGACGGGTCAAGTGTACCCTGCTCAGTTGTTCTGTTCCGTGAAGAACAACAAAGTTTTCCGCATCTTGGAGTTGTTTCAGTTGTTCTAAGGACTCTGCAACTTTTTCTACTATTGTTGCCATTTCAACTTATGTTTTATTACACGCTGTTTGTTAAAGTGGAACCACACGTCTTTTCCTACCGTGCCTTTACACGTCTTTTTCTGCGTTCAGTTACACGTTATTTTGTGCAAAGGTACAAATTTTCTATAAAATAAACAAATGTAAGAAAGAAAATGGCAAAAAAGTATATCCAGGTCGGCACACAGAGACAGGCTGAGCCGCTTCAAAGACAGGCTGAAAACGGAGATTACCAGCTGTATAACGGACCCTAGAACGGCTGAGAAATTCGGAAATGAGATTTACAAACAATATGCGATTTTATCCAAAATTGTGAAATAAATCATCATTCATAACGAATTATTGGGAATTATTTTTTAATTTTGCAGAGAATTTAAGGAAACAAGAGAGAAATAAGGTAGAATGAAAAGGATATTGACCATCTTGCTGGTATTGCTCAGCGTGCTCCATGCAAATGCTGTATTAAAAGAGAAAGACCTGCAACAGACCCTGCAGATATTGCGCACAGAGCTGACCACATACCACCGTGAACTGTCGCAACAGATAGAGATGAACCGCAAGCAGAGCGAGCAGGTACGCCAGCGACTGATGGAGACCATGCAGCGCTCTAACCAGAACTCACTGATGCTGTATTCGCAGAAGTTGGACTACGTCTTCGACCTGACATACGCTTGCCACGAGGCTACCGAACAGTATCACGACTTCAAGCGCCAACAGTTGCCTTTCCAGATTTTCATGGACAAGATTGACGCCGAGATAGCGCGCTACGACTCGCTCATCACATCGCTGAAGTCCATGCCCGTCAGTCTGCTGGACGACAGGGGCAAGACGGACCGCAACGTCTGCATGACGCTGGCTACCAATATTCGCAACTCACTGGAGGAGAACCACGCCACGCTGAAAGACTACATCCGCTACTACGACATGACGGAGAAGCGGCTGAGCAATCTGAACGACTATGCCCAGAAGCGCTACACGGACATACAGACCAACATCTTCAAAAACGGGGGCGACAGCTACTTCACCATTCTGAAAAGCTGGAACCGCTATTGGCGCATGATGGAGCGTACGGTAGAGAAGAAATACCAGCCCAATGCCCACTCGCAGTGGGACAGCCGCTGGATTTTCGGACTGTTCCTCTCCATTGTCTTCTACGCCGTCATTGCCACGCTGCTCAACTTCCTGGCCATACGCTATGTGGTGCCGAAGCGGCTCCGTACCGAGGAATTCATGAAGAAGCGTGCCTGCATCACCATGGCCACCACAACGGTGACCTTTGCCATCATCCTGGGACTCATGCTGGCCTTGGTAGACCAAAACTTCATCATCATGGCGTCAAACCTGCTGGTGGAGTATGCCTGGCTGATGGGCGTCATCCTCATCTCCCTGCTGCTGCGTGTCAATGGTGACCAGATTAAGAGTGCCTTCCGCATCTACACACCGCTGATGTTTGTCACCTTCCTGGTCATCGGCATCCGCATCATCCTGATACCCAACGAACTGGTGAACATGGTGTTCCCGCCCATTCTGTTGGCATGTGCCCTATGGCAATGGAACGTCATCCGGCGCCATAACAGAAACGTGCCACGCTGGGACATGTTCTACACCTACATATCGCTGTTCGTGTTCCTGGTCAGTGTGGTGTGCTCATGGAGCGGCTACACGCTGCTGGCCGTACAGATACTCATCTGGTGGATTATGCAGCTGACCTGCATACTGACCATCACCTGCGTCAGCGGCTACATCAAGCTCTATGGCGAGCGCCACAACTTCAGCCAGCACCCCATCACCAAGACCTGGTTCTACAATTTCCTGTACCAGGTGCTGCTGCCCATCATGGGCGTGGCTTCGGTCATGATCAGCATCTACTGGGCTGCTGACGTCTTCAACCTGAGCGACCTGTGCTGGAAAATCTTCAAGACGAAGTTTGTAGACCTGAAGAACTTCAAGTTGAGCATACTGACCCTGGCCATGGTCATCACCCTGTGGTTCATCTTCTCCTACGTCAACCGCACCACGCTGAAACTGCTGCGGCTGCACTTCGAGAGCAAGGACCCCGACACGGCAGCCAGCCGCGAGGTCATGGGCAAGAACGTGCTGCAGGTGTTGGTATGGGGCTCGTGGTTTCTCATCACCATGGGCATTCTGGGCATCTCCATGGAGTGGCTGATGGTCATTACCGGTGGTTTGTCAACAGGTATCGGTTTCGCCTCCAAGGACATCATCGAGAACATCTACTACGGCGTGTCACTGATGACGGGACGCATCAAGGTGGGCGACCTGGTAGAGATAGAAGGCACCACGGGCCGCGTCACCAGCATCAGCTATACGTCGACAGTCATCGAGGCACTGACGGGCGAGGTCATTACCTTCCAGAACGCGCAGCTGTTTACCAAGAACTACAAGAACCTGACGCGCAACCACGGCTACGTGCTGCAGATACTGACCTATGGCGTAGCCTACGGCAGCAATCTGGCCCAAGTGAAAGAACTGATAGAGAAGACGCTCAACGACATGCAGTTGCCGGGCACCGACCCCACGAAGCCCATCACCACCCGCGTCTACGAACTGGGCGACTCCAGCGTCAACTTCAAGCTCTTTGTGTGGACGGAGGCACTCATGCGCAACGTGGTCGCCAGCCAGGTGCTGGCAGCCATCTACGACACGCTGAACCAGAACAACATTGAGATACCGTTCCCACAGCAGGACGTACACATCAAATAAACACCCGACAGAGCCAATCAACCAACGAAAGCTACCACTATGAAAATCTACTAAACCACCAGAAGCGGTTCCTGTCTGGGCTGCAGTACGGTGACCACCTACGTAGAGAGTGCTACAGGTGTGGCTAGAACAAACAAAATTCCGCCCGACTCCCCGTGAGAGGGAATCGGGCGGACTATTTGTTTTTGTTATTCTATCAGCTAACCTGCTTGATTAGAAGTTGTAGTAAGCACCGAAGCTGATAGCGTTGGTCAGGTCGAAACCGAAGCTGTTAGAGCGGACAACGTCCTTCATCCAAGAGTGGGTGTAAGTCAGACCCTTGCCCAGGTGAGCAACCAGGCCAACCTTGTCAGAAACAGCGTAAGCAATACCGGGCTTTACGAATACACCGAAAGCATTCACGTTGTCGTCAATACCCTGTGTGTGAACGGTTGCATAAGACAGACCACCGTCAACGAACACAGAGAAGTTACCAGCCTTGCAGAAGGTGTAACGGGCATAGGGCTCAATGCCGAAGGTGTTGGTAATAGCACCGTTAGCGGGGTTGTTGTGGCTGTAAGTCAGAGCAACAGCTACAGAGAGGTTCTCGTCGAGGTTATAACCAATCTCAGGGGAGATGGTGAAAACGTTGTCTGAGTTGTCATTACCATTAATGTGATTAGTGCTGAAAGACAGCGAACCGCCAACCCAAGTCTGAGCGTTCATGGTAGCTGCTACACATACGGCAGCCAGCGTCATCATAATCTTCTTCATAGTTTTTTTCTTTTTTAATAGATTAATGAATACAATACTTTACTTTTTTATATGTTTGTCTTAACGATTTTTTTGTTTTGACGCTGCAAAGTTAAAGAGAAAAAACTTGACTGCGACAAATATTTTCCGACAAAATGCCCTTTTCTGCCAATTCATTGACGAAAATCAAGTAAACAAGGGGAAAAGTGCAAAAAAATTTGCATTTTCCGTTACTTCTTCGTATCTTTGCGTGGAAAAACCATGCTAATGTAATAGAAGACACTCATGAGACAGACGTTTATAGCCGGACCTTGCGTCATAGAATCCGCAGAACTGTTGGACACCGTTGCCGCCAAGTTGGTGGAAATCAACAAGAAACTGGGTACCGACATCATCTTCAAGGCATCCTTTGACAAGGCTAACCGCACCTCTGTTCACTCCTTCCGTGGCCCTGGCATTGACCATGGGCTGCTGATGCTGAGCGACGTCAAGTCTAAATACGGGCTCCGCGTATTGACGGATATCCATGAAGCATGGCAGGCTGACCCCGCCGGTCAGGTGTGCGACGTGCTGCAAATACCGGCTTTCCTTTGCCGCCAGACCGACCTGCTACTGGCTGCTGCCAAGACGGGCAAGACGGTGAACATCAAGAAAGCCCAGTTTCTGAGTGGCCACGACATGAAGTACCCCGTAGAGAAAGCCCTCGACGGTGGTGCCAAGGAGGTATGGCTCACCGAGCGCGGCAACATGATGGGCTACAACAACCTGGTGGTAGACTTCCGCAACATTCCCGACATGTTGGAGATTACCGACAACGTCATCATGGACTGCACCCACAGCGTACAGCGCCCAGGCGGTGCCGACGGCAAGACGGGCGGTGACCGCCGCTTCGTGCCACAGATGGCGCTGGCTGCCAAGGCCTTCGGTGCCACAGGCTGGTTCTTTGAGGTGCACCCGAACCCCGACCAGGGACTGAGCGACGCTGCCAACATGCTGGAGTTGGACAAGCTGGAGGCCCTGATACAACAGTTGCTGTAAAAATCCAGTGCGACACTTACAGAAAAAAAACGACAAGTCCTGCGAGACTCACAACATAATAATAATGACAACAAGAGAAATCGCTATACAGTGTTTGAAAGATGAGGCACAGGCCATACTCGACCTGATACCCAAGATGGACGAAGAGTTCGACCATGCCGTAGACCTGATTATGCAGTGCAAAGGCAAGGTCATCGTCACAGGTGTAGGCAAGAGCGGCCACATCGGTGCCAAGATAGCCGCTACACTGGCGTCTACGGGCACACCGTCGTTCTTCATCAACCCGCTAGACGTCTATCATGGCGACCTGGGTGTGATGTCAGCAGGCGACGTCGTACTGGCCATCTCCAACTCCGGACAGACTGACGAGCTGCTCCGCTTCATCCCCATGGTGCTCCACATGCAGATACCCATTATCGGCATGAGCGGCAACCCACAGTCACTATTGGCCAAATACTCCACCTACCACCTGAACGTCAGCGTCGAGAAAGAAGCCTGTCCGCTCAACCTGGCACCCACCAGCAGCACCACGGCAACACTGGCCATGGGCGACGCCCTGGCCATAGCGCTGATGGAGAAGCGCCACTTCCGTCCCCAGGACTTTGCCCAATTCCATCCGGGCGGAGAGCTGGGCAAGCGCCTGCTGACCACGGCCCAGGACGTGATGATTACCGAGAACCTCCCCGTATTGTCGGCCGACATGCACTTGGGCGAGGCCATCATCCACGTCAGCAAGGGCAAACTGGGACTGGGCGTAGCCATTGCCGACGACAAGATAGCAGGTCTCATCACCGATGGCGACATCCGCCGCGCCATGGAGAAGTGGCAGGCAGAGTTCTTCAACCACACGGTAGCCGACATCATGACGCGCACGCCAAAGACCGTCAGTCCGCAGGCCAAGATTTCTGACATCCAGAAGATAATGAACAAACACAAAATCCACAACGTACTCGTCGTCGACAACGCCAACCACCTGATGGGCATCGTCGACCGCTACGCCTGTGTATTGTAATACGTATAATAATAGGTATATGAAGATACTGAGAAAGCTGCTGCTGATATTGATGCTGGCACTGCCCATAGCTGCCGCCGGCATTTACCTGTTCAAGACGCTCGACGCACACAACGGGCTGACCATCAGCCAGATTAACTGCATACTCAAAGACTCCAGAGGCTACATCTGGCTGGGCACGCCAGCCGGTCTTTACCGCTACGACGGCTACACGTTCCACAACTTCCAGTGCAACTCGCAGGACGGTTCCTCGCTGCCCGACAGCTACATCATCAGCATCCAGGAAACCCTGGAGGGAACGCTCTGGATCAAGACTGCGGCAGGCTTCTGCGTCTACCACCCCCAAGGCGAGAACTTTGAGCGCGACATGAAGCAAGTCTACAGTCGCATGGGCATAGAGGGCAGCCCCAACGTAGTGTATATTGACAGCCACAAGAACTTCTGGGCAGCCATTCCCAACAAGGGTGTGGTGGCCTACAACATGCAGCAGCAGCTGCTCTACGAGTTTGGCTATACCGACGACAACCACGGCGTGCCTCAGGGCGTCATCACCGCCATCAGCGAGTGCCGCGACGGTGCCCTCATCGTCTATGAGGACGGCCGCATCGTCTGTTGCGACGTCATGCACCAGCAACATACCGTCTGGCAGACCGACTTCATTGCCAAGCAGCACCTGCGCAAGTCGGCCACGCTCAATGCCTTTGCCGACCAGAAGGACAACATCTGGCTCTACGGACAGGGCACACTCATGCTCTATAACAAGAGCACCAACACCTGGAACACCACCATCGGCGACCAGCTCGGCATGACGGGCAGCAACACCGACCACAGCGTCAACGGCATTGCCGGCGACCGCAAGGGCAACATCTGGATAGGTACCGACCGTGTGGGACTCATACGTGCCAACGTCAACACGCTGGAGATGGAACCCGTCACTCCGCGAGGCGACAACACCTCCACACTGCAGCACGACGTCGTCAGCATCAAGAGTGTCTATATCGACGACACCGACCTGCTGTGGGTGGGCACCGAGAAGTCGGGACTGGCTTACTACGGCGACAACATCTACAAGTTCCAGTCACTGCTGAACGGCGACATCACTGCCCTGGCTGAAGACAAGGACGGCAAGATATGGTATGGTACCGGCGACAAGGGCATCATCGGCTACGAAGGCCCATTGGCCAGCCAGAAAGTCACCTGTCTGACCACCACCCCCGACGGCAGCCTCTGGGTAGGTTCCAAACAGAACGGACTGACGCGCATCAAGGACGGCGTCAGCACCTTCTACTCTGCGGCCCGCGACAGCATGAAGACGCTCATCAACGACCAGATCAACGACCTCAGCAGCGATAAGAGCGGCAACCTCTGGATAGCCACCAACGGCGGACTGCAAGTCTACAATCCGCGCATGAATACCTTCTCATCTTATACCAAGGAGAACGGCATGCTCAACACCAACAACATCACGTCGCTCTTCTATGGCACCAACAACAACCTCCTCATAGGTACCGCCGAAGGCCTCGTAGTGCTCAACCTGTCCACACGCGAGAAAGTCGTGCTGACGGGTAACGCCTCAAACCTGCAGACCTTCACCAACAACTATATCACCCAGATTTTCGAAGACTCCAGAGGACTCTATTGGATAGGTACGCGCGAGGGTGTCAACATCCTCAACGTCGCCAACGACGAACTCAGCATCATCACCGAGAAAGAAGGCCTCTGCAACAACTCCGTCTGTGGTATTGCCGAAGACAAGAACCACTGCATCTGGATTACCACCAGCAACGGTGTCTGCCGCGTCGTCGTACAGCGCAACCACGAGGACGAGACCTTTAACTACGGACTCTACAACTACACCATCAGCGACGGTCTGCAGAGCAATGAGTTCAACATGGGCTCCATCCTCACCAAGAAGAACGGCGAGGTACTCCTGGGCGGACTCTATGGCACCAACTGGGTGCGCCACAACAGCAAAGACGAGCAGGTCTCACTGCCCCGTGTCATGCTGACACAGCTGTTTGTCGGCGAACAGGAGATACTCACCGGCGTCAACTACGACGGCAACATCATCCTGCCCCAGGCACTCAACGAAAGCAACAAGATAGAGCTCTACAACAGCCAGAGCACCATCACCATCAAGTTTGCCGCCGGCAACTACAACCAGGGCGAGCGCCTGCAGTTCATGTACTGGATGGAGGGACTTGACCACGACTGGCGCAATGGCGACGCCCTGCTCCACGGCGTTAAGTTCAACCGCCTGGGCAGTGGCGACTACCGCCTCCACGTCAAGGCCGTCAGTGCCGACGGTGCCGTCAGCAATCAGGAGCGCATCCTCGACATCCACGTGGACCGTCCCTGGTGGCTCTCCTGGTGGATGCTCACGCTCTACGTCATCGTACTCATCATCATTGTCATCGTCTGGCGCTACGGCATCAGCAAGTACAAGAAGGCCTGGAAGAAGCGCAACACCGTCATCGAGGAACTCAAGCGCCAGCGCGAGGAAATCAAGCTCGCCAGCGACGAACTGCGCCAGCCTATGGCACGCATGACTTCCATCATCGGCGACATGGCCGTGCGCGAGCAAAGTCTGGAGGGCCGCGAACAGCTCAACTCGCTGCACTTCCAGCTCCTACAGGTCATCACGCGCATCTCCGAGATGCAGAGCACGCTGGAGAATCCTGAGAAGAAAGCCGAGTCTACCGCCAAGGACCGCCTGGAGCTCAACGAGCAGGGCGAGATTGACCTGGCCTCCGAGACCGGCCAGCAGCTGGCACTCGACATCAAGCCTCTGCGCATAGAGGGACTGACCCAGAAGTTCTGCGTAGTCTTCATCGACACCAACCGCGACTTCCTGCAGTTCATGCGCCTGCACCTGTGCGAAATTTACGATTTCCACGTCTACGACAACATCAAGGACGCACTCCCCGACATAGACACCCTGCAGCCCGACCTCATCGTCTGCAAACAAGACATGGGCGACAGCATCACCGGCAGCGAGCTGTGCAACCAGTTCAAGTCCAGCAACCACAACAAGTCCAAGTTTGTCTTGATGACCGACAGCGTAATCACCCGTGAGGCCATGGCCGACCAGAACATCACGCTGGCCGCCGACGACTATCTGGCCAAGCCCTTCAACGTCCAGGAGGCCGTCATGCGCTTCAACAAGGTCATGGGTCTGGCCCCCATCGAGATCAACCAGAACGTCATCGAGGGCAAGGAGACGCGCATGCTCGAAGGCCAGAACGCCAGCATGACCACCGCCTCCATGAGTTTCGAGGAGTACTCCCACGTAAACCTCTCCGACGCCCACGCCGACGCCCACGCCGACGCCCACGCCGAGTCCACTGCCAGTGCCGACGCGGAGGCTGCCGAGACAGCACCTCAGGCCGAGGAGCAGAACCTGCTGGCCAAGTACTACGACGACCAGACCATTGGCGACTACTCCATGAACAGCCTCATGGACCAGCAGCTCATGCGCAACGTCGAGAAGTTCGTGCTCCAGAACATGAGCCGTGGCCAGATCAGCCTGGAGGACATGTCAGCAGCCATGGGCATGGGGCGCGTACCCTTCTTCCACAAGATTCGCGCCATCACCACCAAGACGCCTGCCGAGGTCGTGCGCGAGATACGTCTGAAGCACGCCTGCACGCTGCTCGTCAACACCAACCTCAACCTCAGCGAGCTGGCCATCAACGTAGGCTTCATGACGGCAGAAAACTTCATCAACATCTTCAGGGAGAAGTACGGCATGACACCACTGGAGTACCGACTGAAAAACAAGCGCCAGTGATGCTGAAGTACCTGCTTACCACCCTGCTCTCCGCCACCGTCAGCCTGTCCCTTTGGGCAGACCCCAGCGACTCGCTGATCGTGCGCACCCTGCGTGCCCACGATGTGCGTTTCTCCAGCAACAACAGCGTCACGCTGCTGCTCTCCGGCCAGTCCAAGTTCGACGACATGTTCCTGGCCATCCGCCAGGCACGCAGCAGCATCCACCTGGAGTACTTCAACTTCCGCAACGACTCCATCGCCTGGCAACTCTTCGGTCTGCTGCGCCAGAAGGCCAAGGAGGGTGTCGAGGTGCGCGCCATGTTCGACGGCTTCGGCAACGACTCCAACAACCAGCCCCTGCGCAAGCGCCACCTGGAGCCTCTGCGTGCCGACGGCATCCAGATTGTCGAGTACTCGCCCATCCGCTTCCCGTGGGTCAACCACATCTTTGGCCGCGACCACCGCAAGATTGTCGTCATCGACGGCCGCGTGGCCTACACCGGCGGCATGAACGTGGCCGACTACTACATCAAGGGCACCGAGCAGGTTGGCGAGTGGCGCGACATGCACTGCCGCATCGAGGGCGACGCCGTCAACGAGCTGCAGACTATCTTCCTGCGCATCTGGAACCGCACCACCAAGCAAAACATCGGTGGCGCCAAATACTATAATGGTGGCACGCTGACCCGCTTCCACGGTCTCAAGCCAGACACCACCGCCACCCGTGGCCGCAAGCTGGTAGGCATCATCAACCGTGAACCCGGTCAGACGCCCCGCATCATGCGCACCTTCTACATCAACGCCATCAACCAGGCCAAGGACTCCATCCACATCATCAACCCCTACTTCACGCTCATCCCCAGCGTCACCCGTGCCCTCACGCGTGCCATCCAGCGTGGTGTCAAGGTCGAGATCATGCTGTCCGCCAAGAGCGACATTCCCCTGACGCCCGACTGCGCCCTCTACCAGGCCCACAAGCTCATGAAGCGCGGTGCCACGGTGTGGCTCTACAAGCCCGGTTTCCACCATTCCAAGATTATGATGATTGACGGTCGCTACTGCACCATAGGCAGCACCAATCTCGACGCCCGCTCGCTGAAGTGCGACTTCGAGGAAAACGCCGTCATCGTCGACCCCAACACCACCGCTGAGCTCGACGCCATGTTCCGGCGCGACAAGCAGCAGAGTTTCCTCCTTACTGAAGCCTCGTGGGATGCCTTCCGCACTCGTTGGCAGAAGTTCCGCGGCTGGTTCGCCCACCTGCTGCAGCCCTTCCTCTAAGACAGTTGATAATTGAGAATTGAGAATTGACAATTGACAGTTCTCAACTCTCAACGCTCAATTGTCAATTCTCAACTCTCAATTGTCAATTGTCAACTCTCAATTGTCAATTGTCAATTGTCAGTCAACTCCAGCATCATGTTCACCTCCACCGGCGTGATGCCCCGTTTCGTGAGCCACTCTGCGTCCAGCCAGTCAGCCTCGTTGTCCGTCGCTTCCTGGCCCTTGCGGTATTGGCGCAGCATCTCCGCCGCCCTGTCCACGTCGCCCTTCAGCCACAGACAGTAGCCATAGTTTTTCAGGTCCTCTGCCTTTTGCTCTGTTCCTCCCGTCAGCCGCTCATAGATGTCTGCTGCCTGTTCCGTGCGCCCCTGGCACGTCAGTGCCCAGGCCATCACGCGGCTCACGCCGTCGTCCTCCGGCTGCTCGTAGTTCAGTTTGTATAACAGTTTCAGCGCCTCCTCATAGCGTTCCAACTGCACCAGACAGATGGCCACGTACAACTCCGCGTGCGCCTTCTCCGGATGCACCGCCAGCAGCCGTTCAAACCACTGCAGCGCCTCCTCGTAGCGCCCCTGGTCAAAGGCCTGCCTACCCATGCCCTGCATGGCTCTTTCGTTCTGTGCGTCCAGCTGCAGCGCCTTGGCGTAGTTCTTTGTCCACAGATAGTACTGCACGTCCCGGTATTCCGCAGCCACCGTCTTCAGCAGCCGCTCGGCAGCCTGCCCCATGTTGTGGCGCCTCAGTTGTCGCACCACCCGCATCTTGCAGCCCTCCATGGGCGTCTCGCCCAGCAGCTCTGCCGCCAGCAACAGGCAGCCGCCCATCTCGTCAGCTGTCGCGTCAAACGGGTTGTACAGCTCCCCGCGGTGCGGGAACAACTTGAAGAATCTGTACAAGTCCATCAAGTACAGCCTGCGCTCCTGCGTGGCCGACGGTTCGGCACCCGGCAGTTCGTCAGCCGCCACCTCGCCCCTCAGCACCATGTCGCGCATCTGTTGCGGCAACTGGTGCATCACCTGGTCCAGCGCTATCACAAACGAGTATTTGTCGCTGTTGCAGAACGTGTTGTTGCCAAACACCTTGTGCAGCATTTGTCTGTGTTCCTCCTTGCTCAGATACTGGCTGATGTCCGGGTGGCTCATGTAGAACGGCACCACCCAGTTGCTGATGTCATAGAAGAACGGGTAGCGCTTCATCTGCGAGAATCCCTCGAAGAATATGTCCACGCCCTCCTTCTCCATGTTCATCATGCGGCGCATCGAGGCCTCCACCTTCTCCATGCGTTCCTCCTGCAGTTCCGGGTGCAGCACCTCTTCCAGCCGTTCCTCGTCGCTCTCCTTCTCGGCCATTTCCTCGCTCATCATTCTCGACGAGTTTGCTATCAGGTCTGGCATGATTTCCTTGCGTATGGTGCGGCTGCTGCTGGCTTCCTCCATGCAGTACGTCAGCTGTATCTGCAGTTCCTCCAGCTCCTGGCACGTCTCTTCCGACCTTAGCAGTTCCTCCACGATGGCGCGCTGTTCCGGATATACCTGCCGGTAGTCGTCCGACATGGTCAGCGCCCATCCCACCAGTGCCCGCTGTCTGACCGCCTCGTCCTGCGACGTACGATACACGTAGGTCAGCGTCCTGAACTTCGCCATGTCAAACTGGTTCATCGCTGCCAGCGTCACTGCCGCCGTCAGCAGCTGCTGGTCCATGCTGTCCATCGTCGGCGACGTCAGCATCTGTGCAAACTCCCTGCCCACGGTGTCCGTCCATTGCCTCGACGTCAGCACGTATTCGAACAACTCGTTCATGCGTCGCTGGTGGTCCTTGTAGAGTGCGCTGCTCTTCGTGGCGCGCTTGTTCTCCGGTTCCAGCTGCAGCATGGCCACGCTGCTCACGAAGTCCTCCATCTCCTTTCTGATGGCTGCCAGCGACCAGTCTCTCCCGGCCTGCCGCACCCTGGTGTACAGGCTGTGCTGATAGGGCGACGCCTTCATGCGCTCATGGTGTGCCACGTTAGCCCACAACACGTACATGCGCTGCAGCAGCCGCCCATACATCTCCTCGCGCTGCGGGTCCTGGGCTCCCCGCCGCCAGTAGTTCTCCATCAGCGCGTAGTCCTCGCGCAGCTCGGCCAGTTTGCCGGCCGTCTGTGCTTCGGGCCATGCTGCCAGGTAGTTCTCCATCCTGCTGATGGCCTTGCCGTAGTTGCCTGCGCGCAGTGCTTGGCCCACCATGTCCAGTGCCTCATTGGTTGCCATTCGTTCCTCCTTTCCTGTCCAGTTGGTCCAGCCACTGGCGGGCGCGCTCCACGTCCTGCTGGCGCGGCTGGGTGCAGTGCTCATAACGTGTGTCGCCCGGCAGCGAGTCCACCAGCGCCGGCTTCATCTTGTAGCGCTCGGTCAATATTTTCCTGAAGTGTGCCACGCCATATTTATTGATTGTGTCGCACGCCCTGTCGTATGCCTTCACCAGCAGCTGTAGTTGCTGCTGGCGCTCGCGGCGTGCCATTTCCTTGTCCCTGAAAGCCATCACGCCCAGCCTCACGTCCAGCGTCCTCGTGTCTGCCAGCACGCCGTGCTTCATCACGCGGGCCTCGGTAGCCAGCGGTTCCGGCATCCACAGCGCGTCCATCTCGTTGTTCTGCAACATCTGCATGCGCACGCCCAGGTCGTTTATCTGTACTTTGAAGACGCGCTCTGGCTTCACTCCTGCCGAGTCTCTCACCAGGTCTGTCAGCAGGTCCGTGGCCGAGTGGCGCGTCATGGCCACCATCTTGTCCACCAGCTGCTTCGTCTGGCGCAGTCGGGCGTTGCGGTTTGCCACCAGCTGCCAGCCGGCGTTGGTGGCCGCCACGTAGCGCAACTTGACACCCTGGCGTTCCATGCGCCCGGCCCTCACCAGGTCCGTCACCACGCCCTCCACTCTGCCCCGCTCCACGGCCGTGTCGCAGTCCATCTGGGCGTGATACATCTTCAGCCTGACGCCTCCGTGCACGGTGTCCAGCAGTGCCAGTTCTTGGGCCACAAACAGTGGCAGACAATCCAGCGTAGGCATCACCGCCACCTTCAGTGCTGCCGAGTCCCGGCGCTGGGCCTCGCGGCGCTGTTGACGGCTGATGCGCTTCGTCTCTTCATACGTCTGTCCGCAGGCTGCCAGCAGCAGCACAGCGGCTATCATCGTTGTCAGTTTCTTCATCGTGCGTGCAAAAGTACTAAAATATTTGCACTTCTCCAAGATTTTTCGTACTTTTGCCGACAATTATGGCAAAAGACAAGACAATGTACGTCTGCGACCATTGCGGACAGGAATCGGCCAAGTGGATAGGCAAGTGCCCTGCCTGCGGCCAGTGGAACACGTTCAAGGAGGTCAAGGTGGCCGACCAGCGGCGCACGCTCACCGCCACCACCGCGGCGGCCTCAGCGGGCCACTTGCTGCGCCGGAACCGCGTGCTGCGGCTCAGCGACATCGCTGCCCACGACGACCCCCGCATCGACATGCACGATGCCGAGCTCAACCGCGTGCTGGGCGGCGGTCTCGTGCCCGGCTCCATCGTCCTGCTGGGTGGCGAACCCGGCATCGGCAAGTCCACGCTCTCGCTGCAGACCATGCTGCGACTCACCGACCAGCGCGTGCTCTACGTCAGCGGTGAGGAGAGTGCCCACCAGCTCAAGATGCGTGCCCAGCGGCTCTCGTCGGGCGGGTTGCCTGCCGACGACCACTTCCTGCTGCTCTGCGAGAACTCCCTGGAGGCCATCTTCGACCACATCCGAGAGGTTCAGCCCCAGCTCGTCGTCATCGACTCCATACAGACCATCGCCACCGAGGACGTAGAGTCCAGCGCCGGCTCCATAGCCCAGGTGCGCGAGTGTGCCGCTGCCCTGCTGCGCTTTGCCAAGACCAGCGGTGTGCCCGTCATTCTCATCGGCCACATCACCAAGGAGGGCACGCTGGCCGGTCCCAAAATCCTGGAACACATCGTCGACACCGTCATCCAGTTCGAGGGCGACCAGCACTACATGTACCGCATATTGCGCAGCATCAAGAACCGCTTCGGCTCCACCTCCGAACTGGGCATCTACGAAATGCAGCAAACGGGGCTGCGCCAGGTCAGCAACCCCTCCGAACTACTGCTCACCGACAGCCACGACGGACTCTCCGGCGTAGCCATCAGCAGTGCCATCGAGGGTGTGCGCCCCTTCCTGGTCGAGACCCAGGCACTGGTCAGCAGTGCCGCCTACGGCACGCCCCAGCGCTCGGCCACGGGGTTCGACCAGCGCCGTCTGAACATGCTGCTGGCCGTGCTCGAAAAGCGCGTCGGCTTCAAACTGATGCAGAAAGACGTCTTCCTCAACATTGCCGGCGGACTGCGCGTCACCGACATGGCCATGGACCTCAGCGTCATTGCCGCCGTGCTCAGCAGCAATGTCGACACACCCATCGAGGAGGGCTGGTGCATGTGTGGCGAGGTAGGACTCTCCGGCGAGGTGCGCCCCGTGGCCCGCATCGAGCAGCGCATTGCCGAGGCCGAGAAACTGGGCTTCCAGCACATCATCCTGCCCAGGCTGAACCTCAGCGCTCTCGACCGCAAGAAGTTCCACATCGAACTCGTCCCCGTGCGCAAAGTCGAGGAGGCGCTCCGTGCACTCTTTGGCTGATTTGTAACCCCACAGGTTTCTATATGGCGCAACGACAGGAAGTCGGTGCGCTTTTTCTTGCCCATGTCGCTGATTTTTAGTACCTTTGAAGAAACAAACAGAACAAGACTGAAAGGCATGAAACTCAGCGACATACGCTCACCATCGATACGCCTGGCACCACCACGGCAGCAGCCACCCATGTGGCAGCAACGACTGTCGGCAGACAGCGACTTCTGCCGGGCACTGGTAGGCCAGGGCTACATGACAGGGGAACAGGTGAGGGAGGCCGTAGGCCGATACAGGCTGGGACGAGCGCGACAGGGGGGCGTCATCTTCTGGCAAATAGACATGCTGGAGCAGGTGATGGACGGAAAAATCATGTACTACCGCGCTGACTGCCACCGCGACCACGGACGCCACCCGCAGTGGGTATCGAACCTGCTGAAGCGACAGTTTCTGGCGAAATGTCCCGACATGGCAGCATGGATGCCCGCGTCGCAGCACTGTCTGTTTGGCACGCACCTGCTGAGAGGAGAGACCGACGGCCTGGAAGCTGAGGGTGGAGCCGCGCGCAGGACGGCATGCGTGGTGGAGGCCGAGAAGACGGCCGTCATACTCTCGGCACGCTATCGGCAACAGCTGTGGCTGGCTGCAGGCGGACTGACGGAACTGACGGCACAGAAACTGTTTCCGCTACGCCACCACCGCATCGTGCTGTTTCCGGACACCGACCCAGACATGACGGCCTACCGGCAATGGTATGGCGTGGCAAAGGAGGCGCGCCGACAATACGGACTGGACATCAGCGTCAGTTCGCTGCTGGAGCGGAAGGCTACGGCACAGCAGAAGGCGGCAAAGATAGACCTGGTGGACTTTCTCTACGCTGAGCGCAAATAGAAAACAACAATAATACTAACCGAGATAATGAACAACAACACGATGGAACAAATGAACACTTTGGAACAAATGAACACGTTGGAACAAATGAACACGTTGGAACAAATCGAGACAAGGAAACAAGAGCAGCTAACCTGCATGGTCAGCGACGAACAACTGTCAGAACACTTTCGGCTGAGCGAGTTTACGCACAGCATCACGGCCCAGCGGCTGGGACTCAAGAACGAGCCCGACTACCAGCAGCGGCTGGCACTACGCCACCTGTGTCAGGAGGTGCTGGAGCCGCTGCGCCGCCACTGGGGGCACACCATCCGCGTGACCAGCGGTTTCCGCTCCATCAGGCTGAACCATGCCGTAGGGGGCGTGGGCCAGTCGCAGCACTTGCTGGGCGAGGCCGCCGACCTGTCGGTGCCGTCGGAGCAGGTGGCGCGCGAGTGGTTCGAGTGGATTGTACGCCACACGGACTTCGACCAGCTGCTCTTCGAGCACAGTGCCTCGATGAAGAACCGCTGGCTCCACGTCTCGTGCCGGTGGCAGCGCGAAAAGAACCGCCACCTGGCGCTGTTCAACTATGAAGCAAGGTGAGAGTGCATAAAAGAAGAAGAACGGCAACGTGTGTCTGACTACTTTTTCTTTCTTCTGCCAATAAGCCAGCCGTAGGTGTTCATGAGTTTGCGAACCAGCAGGAAAGCATCGATGGCCGTAACGCTGTTGCTGACGAGATTGGCAATGAGTTCGCCCTTGGTGTTGGCCTTCTGCGGCAGAAAGAGGTCGTTCCAGAGCGTGCCAATGCGCGCGGACTGTTGGTCTATCTGAACCTTGAGCTCGTCCTTGCGCAGCTGAATGTCGTCTAAGGTGTTGTACGTACTTGCTGTCATGGGCGGTTTAGTTTAATAAGGTGTTAGCCAGAAAGCGAACCAGCGGTCTCTCTATCCAGTTGGTACGGAACACGTAGACCAGCGTGAGCAGCACGATGAAAAACAAGGCTACGAGGAAGAATGCCAGTCCGAGACCTGTTAGTGGCTCCAGCCAGTAGACGACGGCGAAGGAAAGGTAGAAGAGCACCGCCACGCCGAGTATGACGAAGATGATGGCTACGGTGAGTGCGGTGACCAGGCGGACAATTTTCTCAATGACGTTGAGCTCCAGATATTCCTTCTGGAGTCCAACGTAGGCTTTGAGCGCTTCGACGAGTTGTCCGATTGACTCTACGTTCTTATCGCTTGACAACATGGCTGAGGGATGTTATACTTCAGGGGCAGCCTCCTCGATATTGTCGACGAGGTCGCTGACTTCCTTGCGGCTGAGCTTGATGTTGTGCTTCTTCAGAAAATCGTCGACTGTGTCCTTAATTTTCGTACGTGTGTCAGCACCCTTTTCGGGGGCCAGGAGTAAACCGATAACGGCGCCGGCGAGAGCTCCGCCAAAGAACGCACCTAAGTAACCTAAACTTCTCATAATTCTTGTGTATTTAATGTGTAAAACATCTGTTCTGCCGGCAAATGTACGGAAAGTTTTCGAAATTAACAAACTTTATGCAGCATTTTTCGTGACTTTTGCGTAATATTTTGTAATTTCGCCAAAAATTCTAACGTAATAAGTGATATAAAACAAAGTAATACAACTTTATGAAGAAGTACACAATGTTATGTGCAGCGCTTTGCGCAGCCATGGTATTTACGGGATGTAAGTCAAGCGAGAGTGCCTACAAGCAGGCTTATTTGAAGGCTAAGCAGCAGGAAGAGCTGCAGCAGAAGCAGGAGGCCGAGGCTGCTGCCCAGCGTGCAGCGCAGGAGCAGGAGAACACGGTGGTGGTGCCGATGGAGGAAAAGGCTGCCAACCAGACGCAGGTGGTAGACAATAGTGACAACGTGCCTGTGCGTCAGGAAACGGTTTCCGTCGTTGCCGGACAGGGCTTGAAGAACTTCAGCGTCGTTGTCGGTTCGTTCTCGCTGAAGGCCAATGCTGAGGGTTTGCAGCAGACACTGAACAACCAGGGCTACAATGCCCAGGTAGTGGTCAACAACCAGGTGAACCCCGCCATGTATCGCGTTGTGGCTACCACCTTTGACACCAAGGGCGAGGCTGCTGCCAGCCGCAATAGCCTGCAGGAGAAATACCCCGGTGCATGGCTGCTTTACGCTAAATAAAGAAGACGACTCGTTGTGGCCCGCATCCTCTCTATTGACTACGGGAAGAAACGTACAGGACTGGCAGTTACCGACCCACTGCAACTGATAGCCGGTGGGTTGGCAACTGTTGCTACGAGTGAACTGTTTGACTATCTGGCTCGCTACGTACAGAGCGAACCCGTAGAGCGCATCGTCATTGGCGAGCCGCGCCAGCCCAACGGCCAGCCCAGCGAGAACATGGCACGCGTAGAGCAGTTCGTGAACCGTTGGCGCAAGGCCATGCCCCAGATACCCATTGACTACTACGACGAGCGCTTCACCTCGGTATTGGCTCATCAGGCCATGCTGCAGGGCGGACTTGGCAAGAAGGCACGCCAGAACAAGGCGCTGGTAGACGAGATTAGTGCTACCATCATTTTGGAAGACTATATGCGTAGTCGCAAATTGTAAATTGCAAGTTGCCAAATTGTCAAATTGTAAATAAAGTAATAAATTGTTCTATTGTAAATTGTCAAATTGTAAATCCAAATGGTATTACCTATTTATATACTAGGTCAGCCCGTGTTGAGAAAAGTGGCTGAGGACATACCCGCAGACTACCCCAACCTGGCTGAATTCGTGAAGGACATGTGGGACACGCTGGCCGAGAGCGAAGGCATCGGACTGGCAGCTCCACAGGTGGGCAAGAGCATCCGTGTGGTGGTGATAGACCTTGACGTGCTGAGCGACGAGATGCCGGAATACAAGGATTTCAGGCAGGTCTATATCAATCCGCACATCGTGGAGTACGACGACAGCGAGACAGACTCGCTGGAGGAGGGCTGCTTGTCGTTGCCGGCCATTCACGAGAAGGTGACCCGCCCCAAGCGCATCCACGTGAAGTGGCTTGACGAGCAGATGGCAGCCCACGACGAGTGGATAGACGGCTACTTGGCCCGCGTCATGCAGCACGAGTTTGACCACCTGGACGGCAAGGTCTTCACGGATCGCGTCTCTCCACTGCGTAAGCAGCTGATAAAGAGCAAGCTGAAGGCGCTGCTACAAGGGCGTTACCGCTGTGGATACAAGACGAAAGCCGCTGTCAGGAAGTAGACGGGGCCAGCAAAAACGCAATAGGTTGATGTTTAGAAAGATTGTTTTCGTTTTGCTGTTTATGCCGTTGTCGGTGTGGGCACAGTACAATACCGACAGACTGGTCATGATGGGGCGCTCGGCACTCTATTATGAAGACTACGTGCTTTCTATACAGTATTTCAACCTGGCTATTTCGTCCAAACCCTATCTCTTTGAGCCGTGGTACTATAGAGCCATTGCCAAATACTACCTGGACGACTACGACGGTGCCGAGAACGACTGTACGGAAGCCATCAGGCGCAATCCCTACGTGGTGGGCATCTACGAGTTGCGCGGACTCTGCTACATCCAGCAGAAAAACTACGAAGCAGCCGTCGGCGACTACAACCGGGCACTGCGCTACGAACCGGAGAGCATGAACCTGTGGCACAACAGGGCGCTCTGCCACATCCAGATGAAAGACTACCAGACGGCACAGGCCGAGATAGACACGATGGCCCAGCGGTGGAGTACTAATGCCCGCATCTATGCCATGCAGTCGGAAGTCTACCTGTTACAGAAAGACACGACGAAGGCCATTGGCTCGCTGGACAAGAGTCTGGAACTGGACGCCTACAACGGCAACACCTGGGCCATGAGGTCGGCCATCAGTCTGGCACGCGAGGAGTGGAAGGACGCCGAGGGCTATCTGGACAAGGCCATACACCTGTTGCCCAAGCAGGGCGGACTGTATATCAACCGGGCCTTGTCGCGCTTCAACCAGAACAATCTGCGCGGAGCAATGGCAGACTATGACATGGCACTGGACTTTGAGCCTAACAACTTTCTGGGTCACTATAACCGCGGACTGCTGAGGGCACAGGTGGGCGATGACAACCGCGCCATCACTGACTTCGACTTTGTGCTGAAACTGGAGCCGGACAACCTGATGGCCCTCTACAACCGAGCCTTGCTACTGGAAAAGACAGGCAACCCAAGGGCTGCCATCCGCGACTATTCGAAGGTGATAGACCAATATCCTAACTTCTGGACCGGACTGCACCAGCGTGCGCAGTGCTACCGCAGTCTGGGCATGACGAAACAAGCTGAGCAAGACGAGTTTCGCATCCTGAAAGCACAGATTAACAAGCGCTTCGGCAAGCAGCCCCGACTGTCGAAAGACCAGATGCGCAAGCGCAGCGACGAGGACATCGAGAAGTACAACCAGCTGGCCGTAGCCGACGAACAGGAAGTGGAGCACGAATACCAGAGCGACTACCGTGGACGCGTGCAGAACCGGAAGGTGGGCATGGACTATATGCCGATGTTTGCGCTGACCATGGAGCAGCAGCGCGACGCGGTGAAGAACAATGTGGCCTACGACCGCCAGGTGGAGCTGCTGAACCGGCAGTTGCCGGCGGGGAGCCAGCTGCACATTTCGTGTAGCCTGTCAACCCTCAGCGAGAGTGGCACGCGGCGCTACTTCAACCGCATAGACAGTCTGACGCAGCAGCTGGCGGGGCTCAAGAAGGAGAGCGAGATGCTGCCTGTTCTCATGCAGCGTGCCGTGGCCTATAGCAATATCCAAAACTACGAAGGAGCTATTGACGATTTGACCACCTATATCGAGATTGACTCGCTGTCGGCCGTTGCCTATTGGCAGCGGGCTGTCTGCCAGTCGCGGCTGAATGAGTTCAACGCGTCGCAAGGTACTGACGTAAAACTGCAGACGGCTCGCGTGCTGGCTGACCTGACTGAAGCCATACGGCTCAATTCGTCATGCTGCTATTTGTATTATAACCGGGCCAACGTCTACATCCTGCGCCACGACTACCAGCACGCTGTGGACGACTACAACCGGGCGCTGGAGTTAGACGCTAACTTGGCGGAAGCCTACTACAACCGCGGACTGGTGCAGATAGCCCTGAAACAACAGCAGAAAGCCATTGCCGACCTGTCTAAGGCCGGTGAGTTGGGACTGTACAGCGCATACAGCATCATCAAGCAATCACGCAAATAGCTTGATCAGTGACGACGACGGCGCCCTCGCTTTTCGTCTTGGGGCTCTTGGCGATGACGGCCTTGTCGATTATCCGCATGCTGATTGCTGAAATTTACGCGTGGACAGAGTTGTTGGATTAAGTCAGGACGACCTATTCTGCGCAGGCTTTGTTCGATGCCCTGGCGCTCTTCGGGTTTGTACCAAAAGAAGTACTGGCGCTGGGCCAGCTTGTCGCGCTGTGTCTTGGCACTCACGACGGGTTCCAGCGTGTAGGGGTCGTAGCCCGTATACCAGGTTTCAGTAGATACTGTCATGGGAGTAGGCGTGAAGTCCTGAACCTGTTCGAGCTGAAAGTCCAGCTGCTTGGTCTTGACGGCCAACTCAGCCATGTCAGCCTCCGTACAGCCGGGATGGCTGGAGATGAAGTAGGGAATAATCTGCTGGTTGAGATGCTCTTCGCGATTGATGCGGTCGAAAATGCGCTTGAAGTCATAGAACTGCTGGAACGGCGGCTTACGCATGAGGTGGAGCACACGGTCGCTGGTGTGCTCAGGGGCTACCTTTAGCCGTCCGCTGACGTGGCGCGTAATGAGTTCGCGGGTGTACTCCATGGCTGCCTTGTTGACAGCCTCGTCTTTGCTCTTATATAATAACAGGTCGTAGCGTACACCACTGCCAATGAAACTCTTCTTCACTTCCGGCAGGGCGTCAACGGCACGGTATATGTCCAGCAACTTGCTATGGTCTGTATTCAGGTTGGGACACACCTGAGGATGGATACAGCTGGGGCGCTTACACTTCTCGCAGGCATTCTTGTTGCGTCCCTCCATGCCGTACATATTGGCCGAAGGTCCGCCCAAGTCGCTGAGATAGCCTTTAAAACCATCCATCTGTATTACTTGCTTTACTTCTTTCAGTATGCTCTCTTTGGACCGACAGACAATGAACTTGCCTTGATGGGCCGAGATAGTACAGAAGGCACAGCCGCCAAAGCAGCCGCGATGGATGTTGACGGAGAACTTGATCATCTCGTAAGCCGGAATGCGCTTGTTCTTGTACTTGGGATGGGGCAAGCGCGTATAGGGCAAATCGAAAGAAGCATCCAGTTCACGGCTGGTCATTGGAGGAAAGGGAGGATTGGCCACTACGGTGACTCGGCCTGTACGCTGCAGGATGCGCTGGGCGTGCATCCTGTTGGACTGTTCCTCGATGTGGCGGAAATTCTCGGCCTGTGCACGCTTGTCCTTCAGGCATGCCTCATGGCTGTGCAAAACGATGTCGGAAGACTGAGGAACGACGGCTGACGAGAGGTAGACGGTCTGCGGAATGTCGTGCGGAATGCTTAAGGGAGTGCATTGGTCAACCTGTTGGGACAGGCGGTTGGCCAGTTCCACGATGGGCTTTTCGCCCATGCCGTAGACGATGATGTCGGCAGGAGCGTCGCAGAGTATGCAGGGGCGCAGCCGGTCTTGCCAGTAGTCGTAGTGCGTGTGGCGACGCAGTGAAGCCTCTATGCCACCCAGGACGATGGGTACGTCGGGGTAAAGCTCGCGGAGTATCTGGCTATAGACAATGGTAGGATACTCCGGCCGCAAGTCGTGACGTCCGTCGGGCGAATAGGCATCCTCGGAGCGCAGACGGCGGTTGGCGGTGTATTTGTTTACCATGGAGTCCATGCAGCCGGGAGCAATTCCGAAAAACAGGCGTGGGCGCCCCAGCTTCTTGAAGTCACGATAGTCGCCGTGCCAGTCGGGTTGGGGAACGATGGCCACGCGGTAGCCTGCTGCCTCCAGACAGCGTCCGATGACGGCGGCTCCGAATGAGGGGTGGTCAACGTAGGCGTCGGCAGAGAACAGGACGACGTCGACGTAGTCCCATCCTCTGAGTTCCAACTCCTTCTTGGTGGTTGGCAGAAAATCTGTCAGTTTGTATTCTCTCAATCTTCAGTCCTTATTAATTTTTGTCGTTAATTGAATGGTGTGCCCTGGATGGACCGTGTAGTCATACCCAGATTGTCGTTGCCGCGATTTTTCCAGTTGATGAACAGCAACACCAACTGTTGCAGGCCGTAAGCCTTCATGTTGCTGTGATAGATGACGTCAAGGCAGAGATCAAGCAGTCGCTTGTCCTTACCGGCTTCTGACTCAAGCAGGGAACGGATGTTCAGCTTCAGTTTGTCTAATACTTGCTCGTCGACATAGCCGTTGGAGTCGATGAGGTCACGGAAGAATTGGTAGTCATCAATGGTCTGAAGGTGTTCATCACTGATGTCGATACTACGTGTCCCGCTGGAATTAGTCAAAATTTTGTACATAATAGTAAGATTTTATTTAGGTTATTGTAATAGATAGTTTAATATGCCTCGCATGATGGATGTCTGCTTATGGGAACTCTGTATACACTCAAAGGGGAACCCCATGACAAACAAGCGGTAGTTGCCACGGTAGGCTATGGCAGCGCTGTAACCGTCGGCATACTGCATGGCAGTATAGGCCGGCTTGACGGGTAGCAGTATGTCGGCAGCAGTTGCGGCATAGTGCTCTGCGTTCAGGTACTTCCAATAGGTCATCTCCGTACCCAGACCCCTGATGAGGTTGCTCGAAGCCTGCGACCGGCCGGCCCAGCTGCTTTTCAGGACGGTTTGCAGGAACCGGCGGTCGGCATCGCTCGTCATGTCGGTACCGACGTAGGCTCCGCTCACTAATAGTGCCCCGCCATGAGTGGTATAGCGTTGCAACGCTTGCTGCATGACACTGGTGAAGGTCTTGTAGGCTACAAGGCTGTGGCCGTCGTTACGCTCCATTCCCAACAGGAGGTCTACGGCATCATAGCCAATGAGATGCACGTCGCCAGACTCTACGGCCTGGCTGGAACAGCTCGCAACGTTGTAGCGCCCGGACTGGGCAATGGCCTTGGCATGTGACATGACGTAGTTGAAGTCGTTGCCGGCAATGAGCATGCCTGCCAATTCGTCGCCGGAGTAGCCCAACCCGACATTTTCGTTGCCCATCTCAATACGGCTGTAGTTGAGCTGACGGCCAGACCAGCCGAAGGTGGAGCCATAGGTGATGCCGGGGTCGTCGTCGAGGTCGAAGCCCTGCTCGTCGGCGGTGTTGCGTATGGCGGGAGACGACAGGCGGTGGAATCCGTTGACGATGAGGATGGTTTTTGAGGCGTCGGGCGTGTAGTAGGCTGACAGCACTTCCGTCGTGAAACTCTCGCCACCACGATTGACGGCTGAAACCTTGAAGTGGTATGCCAGTCCGGGAGTCAACTCAACCTCGTAGGCTGTTTTTGAACGCACATAGGTGCCGTTGTCGAAGTCGGCATTGCCCATGGCCGTATAGACGATATAGCCGGTAGGCCTGGCCGTGGGTTCCTGTGGGTCGTTGACGGCATTCCATTGCAGGTGGGCCACATTGCCCTTCAATTCCACGCGGAAGTGGTCTGGAGCCAAGGGTGCAACAATAAACGTGCGCCCATGCTGGTCGTTGACATAGCGTAGTATGGTTTTATAGATAGAACGGGCCAACGTGAATCGGAAGTTAGGGTCCTGGCCGTAGCGCATGTCGGGAAAGTTCTGATGAGACATGGTTTCCAGGATGGCGCTGGGCACCTCAGGCAGTCGGGTCTCAGAGTAATTACGGTCGAAGAGTTCTCTGCGGTGCCAATTGCCATACTTGTATTTCAGGTCCAGCGTCTGATTGGACAGCAGGGCATCAGCAAAGTCGCGTGAAGCCATGCGCGATATGCCAGCATTCAGCTTACCCTCGTTGAAGTTGGTTGTACAGATGGCCAGTGAACCAATCAAGCCCTCGCCGTCCTTGGCAAAGCCGGCGTCGCTGTGGACGGCCAGTGACAACTCGATGGGAACCTTGCGCCCCTGGACAGTGGGCATGTAGCAGGAACCGCCACCCAGGAGATTGGTCATGTGAGAACGGACGTTGATGTCGTCAGCATAGTCGTTGGTACCCTCTCTGCCGCTGTATACCTTATAAGGCATGCCGGCCCACTGTGCCCAATAGCGGGCTCCCTCCAGTGCACGTGGCATCTGGCTGGTCTGGCCGTTACGCTCGATATTGCCCATGCCGCCACCAAAGCGTATGGCATCAGTGGTGACTACACCGTCATCGTCGCTCTGGTTGGTCAATGTAACGCGGTTGAATTCGCTATAGCCTGCGTCAAAGTCGAAAGTGCCGAGATAGACCCACGTGCCGCCACCCATCTGCTGATTTACCCGAAACTGGGTGCTCTCTCCCTTGTGCCAAACGGTATAAAGCGCATCAGACACGCTGTTGGGCAAGGTCTGATAACTGACGTAGACGGCATAGCGACCAGCCTTGGGGAAGCGTGGCTGATAGACGGCAATGCTGTAGCGCGACTTGCTGTCGGTAGACTCGACCATGCGTGTGGTACCAGCGGAGAAGGGGTTCTCACCATCGGTGTATGTGCCGGTGTGGTAGGCAAATCCTGGCTGGGGGGCAGACTGCCAATGGGCGCCTCTGTCTACCTCGATATAGTAGCTTTTGGAACCGTCGTTGTCAACGATGACTTCTTCTTTCTGCCAATCACGCTCACGGGGTGTAAAGACTACGGCGCCAGACTTTTCGAGCATGGGTATGAGATAGGGTACCACGATAGTCTGCGTGTACAGATCCTCGGTAGTGCAGAAGAGCTGGGGACGCTGCCAACGCCAATAGCCCTTGTCTACGTCGTAAAAGCGGCCGTGACTGGCCCACAGGGAGATGTGGCGGTTTTGGAGTCCGTGGGTAATCTTGAAGGGCGTGGAGATATTCCTTACCCATGGCGCGCCGTCGTAGTCAATGTCACCCCACAGTCGCGACTTGTCGGCATTTTGTGACAGGCGGTTCGGAATGAGTTCGTCAATGGTCATGCCATTGGTGAGAATCGTTAACTGATAGTTTTTATAGGGTTTAGGAAGCTCGCCTTTTATCTTTTTATAGATGTGTGCTGTAATCTCAGGGGTAAATTCCTGACAGGCGAAGAACTCGTCGGCGGTGATGACAAGTGTCTTTGCCTGATGGTCTAATTGGTAGCCCAACATGTGGGGTGCCTGCGTAAGACGGGTACCCTTGGGCTTGTATTTCGCAAAATAGGTGTTAAGTCGTTCAACTAATTTAGCCTCGTCCCTGGCTGTCTGGGCATGGAGTGTCAGCGTTGCCAATAATAGGAGAAGGAATGGTTTCAGTCTTTGCATCTTTTCAGCGTTCTCCTATAGTAAAATTCTCCGGATGACGGCCTTTGAAGTCTTTGAAATATAACTTGATGTCACGCATCTGACTGTCGACATCGCCATTGGGAATAATGGTCTTCGTGCATTGTATTCTGCGCTGCTCGTAGTCAACACCATAGAGCAGGATGGGAATACCGGCCTTTTGAGCAATGAAGTAGAATCCTTTCTTCCAATCGGGGTTCGCTGAACGAGTACCCTCCGGAGTGATGCAGAGATGGAATACTGACTCCTTCTTGGCTGTTTCGGCCAAATTATCGGTCATGCTGGTGTGTTTGCTACGCCACACTGGTATGCCACCCATGCTGCGAAAGATGGGGCCTAACGGCCAGAAGAACCACTCTTTCTTCATTAGGAAGTTACTCTTCATCCCCTGACTTCTGCTGTACAGCTGTCCTATCAGGAAATCCCAGTTGCTGGTGTGTGGGGCAAGGCAGATGATATATTTGTCGGGGTGAGGCTCTGTCACCTCAGCCGTCCACCCCATGCACCTGAACAACAGCCAATGACAAAATGCTTTTATCATACTCCAGTTAGTGGTTGTTGATTTGGTCAATAATGTCGCCGGCTTGAGCGATGAAGTCTTCTTTTAGTTTTTTGTAGTATGCCTTTGCCGGCATTCCGGGTTCCGGGTGTGAGATGCGGCTGATATAGTCACTCTGCAATTTCAGAATGCTATAGGCCAAGGCTTCGTTATTGTTACTGTCTTTTGCGTTACCATACAGGGTGCAAGCCAGACATTCAGCAAACAATTCCTCGCAAATCAAATTGATGGTTTGTTTTAGTACTCTTTTCTTTGCCATGTTTAAAATCCTCCTGGTAATTTTAGTTTATTCTACGTTTCATTGGTCAAAGTTACAATAAAATATTGAGATGACATAACTTTTGTTACAAAAAAATATTAAAAACCCATTTTTCTTTCTTTTTCTCACGGAAAAGCTGTATTTTTGCACTTCAAAAATTCATTATTCAAATTATATAATAGTATTAAAGATGGAAAAAAGTGCATTGCAGCTGGCGAGAGCTGCTTATCAGCCTAAGTTGCCTAAGGCGCTACAGGGGGCAGTGAAAGTGAAAGAGGGTGCAGCCACTCAGAGTGTTGGCGACCAGGAGGAAATCAAGAAACTCTTCCCTAACACCTACGGCATGCCTATCGTAGAGTTTGAGCCTGCTACCGAACTCAACACGAAGAAGATGAATGTAGGTATTATTCTGTCTGGTGGTCAGGCTCCCGGCGGTCATAATGTGATTACGGGTCTGTTTGACCAGATCAAGAAACTGAACCCTGAGAACCGCCTCTATGGTTTCATCCTGGGTCCTGGTGGTCTGGTAGACCACAACTATATGGAACTCACCAAGGAGATTGTTGACGAATATCGCAACACGGGTGGTTTCGACATGATTGGATCAGGACGCACCAAGCTGGAGAAGGTTGACCAGTTTGAGAAAGGTCTGGAGATTATCCGCCAGCTGGACATCAAGGCTATTGTCATTATTGGTGGTGACGACTCAAATACCAACGCCTGCGTGCTGGCCGAATACTACGCCGCCAAGAACTATGGCGTACAGGTTATCGGTTGTCCCAAGACCATTGACGGTGACTTGAAGAACGACCAGATTGAGACATCGTTCGGTTTCGATACTGCTTGTAAGACTTACTCTGAACTTATTGGCAACATTGAGCGCGACTGTAATTCTGCACGCAAGTATTGGCACTTCATCAAGGTGATGGGTCGCTCGGCTTCCCACATTGCTCTGGAGTGTGCCCTGCAGACTCAGCCCAACATCTGTCTGGTTTCTGAGGAGATTGAACAGAAAGGCATGAGCCTTGACGACATCGTCACCTATATTGCCGAGGCTGTCGCTACCCGTGCAGCAGCTGGCAACAACTTCGGTACCGTTGTCATTCCTGAGGGCGTCATTGAGTTTATCCCTGCCATTAAGAAGCTTATCGCTCAGCTGAACGATGTGCTGGCTATGCCTGAGGCAAAGAACCTGGATCGTCACGAGTCAATTGACTTCGTGAAGGCTCACCTGACCGACGAGAACCTTGCCGTATTCAACAGCCTGCCTACCGGAGTGGCACGCCAACTGGCTCTTGACCGCGATCCTCACGGAAACGTACAGGTATCGCTCATCGAGACCGAGAAGCTGCTTTCTACCATGGTAGCTCAGAAACTGGAGAAGATGAAGAAAGAGGGCAAGTATGTCGGTAAGTTTGCCGCTCAGCATCACTTCTTCGGTTATGAGGGACGCTGCGCTGCTCCTTCTAACTTCGACGCTGACTACTGCTATGCCCTTGGCACTTCTGCAGCCCAGCTCATTGCCAACGGCAAAACGGGCTATATGGCCATTGTCAAGAATACCACGGCTCCTGCTGACCAGTGGATTGCAGGTGGTGTGCCCATCACCATGATGATGAATATGGAGAAGCGTAACGGCGAAATGAAGCCCGTTATCCGCAAGGCACTTGTCGAACTGGATGGCGCTCCCTTCAAGTATTTTGCTGCTCACCGTGACCAGTGGGCCAAGGAAACCTGCTATGTTTATCCCGGACCAATACAGTACTGGGGTCCGACAGAGGTTTGCGACCAGCCGACAATGACCCTTGCTCTTGAAAAGGCTTAAAATTATTGATGAGCCCAAAGAGAGCAATACATAACAAAAAGACATCCGGACGCCGCACGGGGCCAGTTTCCCACAGGCGTCCGAATGTCTTTATTCGTCTGTTGCAGCATCTGCCGGGTTGGGCGTGGTGGACAGGCGGTGTTGCTGTCGTCGCGGTATATATTTATTTCTTTTATTACATCTTTGTAGGACCCTTCGGCTTTCGCTGGCGTGCGCTTTACGGCGATGTAAGCTACCCTGAAGGTTATGAGATCCATGGTATTGACATTAGTCACCACCAAGGACGTATAGACTGGCAGCTATTGCGCGAAAAAGGACTGATCAACAAATCACCCATCCGTTTTGTCATGATCAAAGCAACGGAAGGTGCCTCGCGGGTAGATGAAAACTTTAAGGACAATTTCTTCCAGTCACGCGAATATGGGTTTACTCGTGGTGCCTACCACTTCTATAGCGTCTACTCATCGGCAGAGAAGCAGGCGGATTTCTTCATTCGCCATGTGAAATTGGAGAACGGCGACTTGCCACCCGTATTGGATGTCGAGCACAAGCCCAAGAATCAAACCGACGAGGATTTTGCCGAAAGTGTGCTAAAGTGGCTTGACATAGTGGAAAAGCACTATGGCGTGAAGCCTATCATTTATACGTACTACAAATTTAAACTAAGATATCTAAGCAGTCCGCTTTTTGATAGCTATCCGTATTGGATAGCCCACTACTATGTAGACGAACTAGAGTACGATGGACCATGGAAATTTTGGCAGCATACAGATGCTGGCCGACTGCCAGGCATCAAGGGGCATGTAGACTTTAACATCTATAACGGTTCCTATTATGACTTGCGCAAAATGACCATTGGTGCAAGAGAACAGATAGGAGAAGAAGCCTATACGGACTAACCCAGGCTTGGCTTAGTTGTACCCATCTCCGTATTAGCTGTACCCGTCTCTGTATTAGTTGTACCCGTCTCCGTATTAGCTGTACCCATCTCCGTATTAGCTGTATATTTTTCCCATTTGTGTTATTATTGTTTCTGAGGCTTCAGATGTAGAATTCAGATGAGTCGATGAGTCCGGCACGCAAGGCATACTTTACAACCTCATGGGCTGTGTTTACGCCCAGTTTGCGGAAGATGTTCTTTCGGTGGGTGGTAATCGTATGGACGCTAGAGAAACGCTCGGAGGCTATCTCTTTGGTAGTCTTGCCCTGAGCTATGGCTCGTACTATTTCCTTTTCTGTTTCTGTCAGTATGCTGGGGGTCTGCTCCTCCTGCTGTTGGCTGATAATGACATCCAGTGCACGCTGGCTGAGATAGCGAGCATGGCGCTCTACGGCATTTAGGGCTTCGCGAACCTCACTCAGCTGTCCGTCTTTAAAAACTACGCTGAACTGGTGTGAGGAGTAGACGATACGGCGCAAGAACTGAGGGGTCAGTTCGTCGCTGATGAGCAGCCAGTCTGACAGTGCGAAACGCTCGGCAATAATCAGTAACTGTTCTTCGTCGGCAAAGTCAAAGAGTGTGTAGTCAAGTACCACTACCGCACTCTCGTGTTCTTTCAAAAGCGCCACCAGTCCGGCTTTGTCGTAAGCCGGATAGGTGATGCTTTCGTCGCCCTTCTGCACAAGACATTCGAGAGCGTAGCGTGTCAGTTCTTGATTGTCTGCAATGATATATTTTCTCATAGGCTAAATCTTGTCAAGTGCCTGTCTGAGGTCATCGATGATGTCGTCAATGTGCTCAGTACCTATGCTTAGTCGCACGGTAGCCGGCGTGATGTGTTGCTCTTCCAATTCTTGGGGCGAGAGTTGTGAGTGGGTAGTGGTGTAAGGGTGGATGACCAGACTCTTCACGTCGGCTACATTGGCCAATAGCGAGAATATTTGCAAGGCATCGATAAATTTCCATGCTTCTTCTTGGCCACCCTTGATCTCAAAGGTAAAGATGCTGCCGCCACCATTGGGGAAGTACTTCTGATAGAGCTGATGGTCTGGATGGCTCGACAGGGCCGGGTGGTTCACCTTGGCAATTTTAGGATGGTTAGCCAGGAAGTCCACGACCTTCAGTGCATTCTCCACGTGGCGCTCTACACGCAGGCTCAGCGTCTCTACGCCTTGCAGCAGTATAAAGGCGTTGAAGGGCGATATGGCGGCACCGGTATCGCGCAGTATGACGGCACGGATGCGGGTGACATAGGCTGCTGCTCCAACTGCGTCAGCAAAGACAATGCCATGGTAAGAGGGGTCTGGCTTAGCCAGCGTGGGGAACTTGTCAGGATTCTTCTTCCAGTCGAATTTACCACCGTCAACGATGACACCGCCAAGGCTTGAGCCATGTCCGCCAAGGAACTTGGTAGCTGAGTGAACGACAATGTCAGCACCGTGTTCCAGCGGGCGGATGAGGTATGGTGTACCGAAGGTGTTGTCAACTATAAAGGGAATTCCGTGCCGGTGGGCTACAGCGGCCACGCCCTCGAGGTCGAGCACATCGCTGTTAGGATTGCCGAAGGTCTCGGCATATATTGCTTTTGTGTTGGGTTGAATAGCTGCCTCGAGGGCGTTGAGGTTGTTGACATTGACAATGGTATTGGTAATGCCTTGAGTGGCTAAGGTATGGGTTATCAAGTTATACGAACCGCCATACAGGTTGTCGGCTGCAACAATGTGTTCGCCAGCCTGAACAATGTTTTGCAGAGCGTATGTGACGGCTGCGGCTCCAGATGCTACGGCAAGTCCGGCTACACCACCCTCAAGGGCAGCAACACGGTCTTCGAAAACTCCCTGGGTAGAATTGGTCAGTCGACCATAGATATTACCGGCATCGCGCAGCCCAAAACGGTCGGCAGCGTGCTGTGAGTTATGGAATACGTATGACGTAGTCTGGTAGATGGGCACGGCACGGGCATCGGTTGCGGGGTCAGCCTGCTCCTGGCCTACATGGAGTTGTAATGTCTCAAAACGGTAATTCTTCTGTGCCATAATCTTATCCTTTCTTTTTATTTGTTGATGAATACTTTTTGTTTTCTTTTGACGATGCAAAGTTACGAACTTTAGAAATATCCACCAAATTTCTTGCTTAATTCGGAATAAATTGCTAATTTTGCAGCCGACATAGGAAAACATTCTGTTTGACACCTATTAAACCCACTCAAAAAGAATAAAACTCTATATCATGGCTGAAATCATAGACGAAACAGACCTGCAGATACTGAAAACACTGCAAAAAAACGCTAAATTAACTACAAAAGAGTTGGCAGATGCCGTACATCTGACACCTACGCCCGTCTTTGAGCGACTAAAACGACTGGAAAAGAGAGGCTACATCAAGAAGTACGTCGCTATTCTGGATCCGGAGAAGTTGAACCTGGGCTTGCAGGTATATTGCAAGGTTAAGTTGACGCAAATTAATCACGAGATAGCTGATGCTTTTGTGCGTCGCATTCAACGCATTCCAGAGGTTACGGAATGCTACAACACCTCTGGTGCTTATGACTATTTATTAAAGGTTCGTGCGCGCGATATGAAGCAGTATCAAGAGTTTGTGCTCAATAAATTGGGCGACATAGACCATGTTGGCGCTATTGAGAGTACCTTTGTGATGAGTGAGGTCAAGCACGGCTACGGCATCAATATCTGACTGTGCCGAGGCTTCTGCGGTACCACCACTATTTACGTAGTTCCCAGAAAGCTACAGCGGCCGCTGCTGCTACGTTGAGCGAGTCAACGTGATGGGCCATTGGAATGCGGACGGTGTAGTCTGCCTCGCTGATAGTCTTTTGAGGTAGTCCGTCGCCTTCGGTACCCATAATGATGGCCAGTCGGGGCTCCGACTTCAGTCGGGCATCGTCCAGCGATATACTGTCGTCGCTTAGTGCCATGGCTGCAGTATGGAATCCAAAGTCGTGGAGCGATGTAATAGGAGCATCAAGCCATGTCCAGGGCACCAGAAACACGCTGCCCATAGATACACGGACAGCACGGCGGTTCAAAGGGTCGCAGGTGTCGCGTGTCAGCAATACAGCATCAATGCCAAGGGCGGCGGCCGAGCGGAAAATAGCTCCGATATTCGTAGTGTCAGTGACAGCTTCGATGACAACAACACGACGGGCATCCTTCAACACATCGGCAACGCTGGGCTTGGGCATTCGGCGCATGGCACAGAGCACTCCACGAGTCAGTGCGTATCCTGTCAGTTGTGTCAACAATTCGCGTGAACCCGTATAGATGGGTATGTCTCCCACACGCTCTATGATGTCACGTGCGTCACCTTCAATATGTTTACGCTCGCAGAGCAAGGCAGTGGGATGACAGCCAGCATCCAGTGCCACACTAATGACCTTGGGACTCTCGGCAATAAACAGACCTTTTTCAGGTTCTAACTCCATGCGGAGTTGCGCTTCTGTCAAGGTGCTGAATACCTCTAAACCTTTCTCGTTGAGTGACGAAATCTCTATAATTGACATGTTGTGAGCATAAAATTACTAAAAAAATCGTTTTTTTTCACTTTTCACTTCTCGCTTTTCACTTTTTTTTGTACCTTTGCAGCCGCGAAATGGTCTGGTAGCTCAGCTGGATAGAGCAACAGCCTTCTAAGCTGTGGGTCTCGGGTTCGAATCCCGACCGGATCACGGAGACGGGGAATATGGGAAATCGTATTCCTCTTTATTTTATACCCTTGTTGGGGGAAATAAATCCCCAAATACCTCCCGGAAGACCTGTTTATGGGTATCTAATATAGAAAACGTCATTTACTGACATTTGTTGTGCTAAGCTGCAATTTGTTTTTCATTTGTTGTTTGCGTGTTACCCAAGGTATGTTCAGTGTTTATTTTGTGATGCAAAAAAGAGAAAATAATTTGCACGAATAAAAAAAAAATTGTATCTTTGCAAACTAACAAATGAAAACAATATTTATTACTTACAATAATACACTAGTTTTATGAGCCAAAAAAGAGTTTACCTCTTCGGTAATGGTAAGGCCGAAGGTAATGCAAAAATGCGTGAGGAACTTGGTGGTAAGGGTGCAAACCTTGCTGAAATGAACCTTATTGGTGTACCTGTTCCTCCAGGTTTCACAATTACAACTGACTGCTGTAACGAGTACTACCAAGTAGGACAGCAGAAAATTATGGAACTGCTGAACGATGACGTAATGGCGGCTGTCAAGCACATTGAGAACCTGATGAACTCAAAGTTCGGTGATAAGGAGAACCCACTATTGGTTTCTGTACGTTCAGGTGCTCGTGCGTCGATGCCAGGCATGATGGATACCATCCTGAACCTTGGTTTGAACGATGAGGTAGCTGAAGGTATGGTCAAGAAGACTAATAACCCTCACTTCGTTTACGACTCTTACCGTCGTTTCGTCCAGATGTACGGTGATGTGGTATTGGAGATGAAACCGGTTAACAAGACAGATATTGACCCGTTCGAGGAAATCATCGAAAAGGTAAAGAAAGAAAGTGGCGTCGTTCTGGATAAGGACCTCTCCGTAGAGGATTTGAAGAAACTGGTGAAACTGTTCAAGGAAGCCATCAAGGAGCGTACTGGCAAAGAGTTCCCCAACGATCCTATCGAGCAACTCTGGGGTGCCATCTGTGCAGTATTCCGCAGTTGGATGAACGAGCGCGCCATCCTCTACCGTAAGATGGAAGGTATCCCCGACGAGTGGGGTACTGCTGTCAGCGTTATGGCTATGGTATTCGGTAATATGGGCGACACTTCAGCCACTGGCGTATGCTTCAGCCGCGATGCTGCCAATGGCGAGAACCTGTTCAATGGTGAGTATCTGGTTAACGCTCAGGGCGAGGATGTTGTAGCTGGTATCCGTACTCCCCAGCAGATTACCAAGATTGGCTCTCAGCGTTGGGCTCAGCGCGCTGGCATCTCCGAAGAGGAGCGCGTAGCGAAGTATCCTTCTATGGAGGAGGCCATGCCTGAAATCTATGCCGAACTGAATGGCATTCAGGACAAA
The DNA here is from genome assembly GCA_902760315.1 of uncultured Bacteroidales bacterium. Lineage (GTDB taxonomy): Bacteria > Bacteroidota > Bacteroidia > Bacteroidales > Bacteroidaceae > Prevotella. Next base: position 89,467 of record CACWFV010000003.1, read on the forward strand.
CTGGAGCACCACTATCACGACATGCAGGATATGGAATTCACCGTGCAGGAGGGCAAACTGTGGTTCCTGCAGACTCGTAACGGTAAGCGCACTGGCGCTGCCATGGTAAAGATTGCCATCGACTTGCTGCACGAAGGCATGATAGACGAGAAGACAGCCATCTTGCGCTGCGAGCCCCAGAAGCTTGACGAACTGCTCCACCCGGTATTCGACAAGAAGGCACTCTCACAGGCAAAGGTCATCGCTCAGGGTCTGCCCGCTTCTCCTGGCGCTGCCTGCGGTCAGATTGTGTTCCACGCCGACGATGCCAAGGCTTGGCACGAGGATGGTCACAAGGTGGTGCTTGTCCGTATCGAGACATCTCCTGAGGATTTGGCTGGTATGGCTGCTGCAGAGGGTATCCTGACCGCTCGTGGCGGCATGACGTCTCACGCTGCTGTTGTGGCTCGTGGTATGGGTAAGTGCTGTGTATCCGGTGTTGGCTCTCTGAATGTTAGCTATGTAAATAAGACTGTCGAGATTGACGGTGTTGTATATAAGGAGGGTGACTACATTTCTCTGAATGGTACTACGGGCCAGGTTTATGCTGGTGAAGTTCCCACTAAGGCCGCAGAGCTCAGCGGTGATTTCAAAGAACTGATGGATCTGTGCGACAAGTATACCAAACTGCAGGTTCGCACCAATGCTGATACACCGCGCGATGCTCAGTTGGCTCGCGAGTTCGGTGCCAAGGGTATTGGTCTGACACGTACTGAGCACATGTTCTTCGAGGATAAGAAGATTATCGCTATGCGCGAAATGATTCTGGCTGACAGCGTTGCCGGACGTGAGAAGGCGCTCGCCAAGTTGCTGCCTTACCAGAAGGCAGACTTCAAGGGCATTCTTGAGGCTATGGATGGTCTACCCGTCAACATCCGTCTGCTCGATCCCCCACTCCATGAGTTTGTCCCCCACGATTTGGCCGGCCAGGAGACCATGGCTAAGGAAATGGGAGTCTCTGTGGAGGATATCAAACGCCGTGTTGACTCGCTAGCTGAAAACAACCCCATGCTGGGTCACCGTGGTTGTCGTCTGGGTATTACCTTCCCCGAAATCACCGCTATGCAGACTAAAGCCATCCTGGGTGCTGCCTGCGAGCTGAAAAAGGAAGGAAAGAACCCGATGCCCGAAATCATGGTTCCACTGATTGGTACTATGTACGAACTCAAGCAACAGAAGGAAGTTATCCAGCATGCTGCCAAGGAAGTATTTGCTGCCGAAGGCGTAGAGGTTGAGTTCGAGATTGGCACAATGATTGAGATTCCGCGTGCTGCCCTGACTGCTGACCGCATCGCTACCGAAGCCCAGTACTTCTCATTTGGTACTAACGACCTGACCCAGATGACCTTCGGTTACAGCCGCGACGATATTGCATCGTTCCTGCCTGTATACCTCGACAAGAAGATTCTGAAGGTAGACCCGTTCCAGGTACTCGACCAGAAGGGTGTTGGCAAACTCATTAAGTACGCCGTAGAGAAGGGTCGTGAGGTTCGTCCTGAACTGCGTTGCGGTATCTGCGGTGAACATGGTGGTGAGCCCAGCTCAGTGAAGTTCTGCGCTAAGATTGGCATGAACTATGCTAGCTGCTCTCCATTCCGTGTGCCCATCGCACGCCTTGCCGCCGCCCAGGCCGCAGTAGAGGAGTAAATCACAGAATGCTGATAATTAGTAAGATACGAGGCAAGGACTTGGCGAACAGGTACTTGCCTCGCTTCTTTTATGCACGTTATGCACGTTATGCGTGCAGAATGTGTTGGGTAAGTACCTCAATTTGTTGACCAGATTTTCTGGCTATGTTGACCAAGCAAAAAAGTGGTTTCGCCACAAATGACGAAAAACACTGTCTTGCCCTGAAAAACGTTGAATAAAAAACAACGTTTTTCAGGGCAAGACACTTAGATATGACAAAGTATTGGCATGAATGCCATCCGGCAATGTTACAGTAGGATTTCTTCATCGTCACTGCCGTTGTCCACCACCAACTGTTGATTGCCATTGTAGTGGGGGGTCACACGCGATTGTGCGGGTGCCCCCAGTTTCTGTTCTGTTTCCAGTGCATGCCAGATAGAAGTGCGTACTTCTTTATTCAGTAACTCCATTTGTTGGAAAAGAGCCTTTGCCCTGGTGCGATTGGTGGAGTCTTCGTAAGGGCAAAGTTTGTTCTGTTTTTTATATGCCTGCTGCTTGGCATATTCTTGTATGTCGTCTTCTTGGCATAGACACAGTGGTCGAATAATGGTCAGTGGCATCTTCTTCATTTTCAGTTTAGCGGGCATGGTTGAAAACTGACCCTGGAAGGTGATATTCATGAGTGCAGTATTGATGATGTCGTCTTGGTGATGACCCAGTGCTATCTTGGTACATCCAATTTCTTGTGCTAGATTGAAAAGCTGTTTCCGACGATTCCAAGAACACAAGAAACAAGCGGGCTTTGGCTTGCATTGAGTGTGGTTCTTGGGGAATTCGTTCATGCCATTGGGTGCGGATGGGTGCGGACGGAATGAGGTCGTAATAATATGAAGAGGTACGCCAAGGCTGTCACAGAACTGTTGTAAGTAGGTGGTATCTGACTCGTAGTGAATATTCTCCATGCGTACATGAAGAGCCACTACGGAAAAACGGGGTACATGAATCTTCTGCCTGCGTGCCAGGAATTCGAGCAAGCAGAGTGAGTCTTTGCCACCAGACAATCCGACGAGGATCTTGTCACCCTCATCGATGAGTTGGAACTGGCCCAGTGCTTTATTAAATAACTTCCAGAGTTTCTCTTCAAGCCTCATTTCATGAATACCAGGTAGACGGCACAAATGATGAATAGAAAGGCCAAGATGTGGTTCCAATGTAAGTGGGTACCCTGAAACATGATATTGGCAATGATACAAAATACGGCCAGTGAGATGCACTCTTGAATGACTTTTAGTTGGATAAGGTTAAAGGGTCCTCCGTTCTCTACAAATCCGAGACGGTTTGCAGGTACCTGGCAACAATATTCAAAGAAAGCAATACCCCACGAGAATGCAATGACACCGATAAGCGGCCAGTGATTGCTGACTCCATTCTCCTGTAATTTCAAATGCCCATACCAAGCCAGCGTCATAAAGACGTTGCTTAGTATGAGCAATATGATAGTATAAAGACCATTCATAGTGAAAACTATTTATTCTCTTTTCACTATTTGCTTTGACTCTTCAGGTACTCGTCCATGTTCAATGCCGCACGGCGTCCGTCGCCCATTGCCAGGATAACCGTAGCACCACCGCGCACGATGTCGCCACCAGCGAAAATCTCACTGCGTGATGACTGCATCTCCTCTGAAACGGCAATGGTGTTTTTGCGTCCCAGTTCAAGACCTTCGATACTCTTGGGGACGAGCGGGTTAGGCGATACGCCAACGGCTACAATAACCTGGTCGACATCAAGCGTAACCGTTTTACCCTCCACAGGAACAGGGCTCCGACGACCTGAAGCATCTGGTTCGCCAAGTTCCATGACCTGCAATACGGCTTGTTTCACTGCGCCCTGCTCGTCGGCAATATACTCAATAGGGTTGTGCAGCGTGAGGAATTTGATGCCCTCTTCCTTAGCATGCTTTACCTCTTCAAGACGGGCAGGCATTTCGACTTCAGAGCGGCGATATACCAGAGTGACGTCAGCCCCCAAACGCTTAGCTGTGCGACATGAGTCCATAGCCGTGTTTCCACCACCTACTACAAGTACGTTCTTAGCAGGGTTGAGTGGAGTATCTGTGGTTGGGTTAGCTGCATCCATCAAGTTTACTCGCGTGAGATATTCGTTTGACGACATGATGTTAATGCAGTTTTCCCCTGGGATATTCATGAAGTTGGGCAGACCGGCACCTGAGCCGACGAAGATGCCTTTGAAGCCTTGCTGTTCAAGTTGCTCTACGCTAATCGTCTTACCGACTATCACGTCTGTCTGGAAGTGTACGCCCATCTTGGCAAGGTTCTCAATTTCCACATCAACAATCTTGTTAGGCAGGCGGAACTCAGGAATACCATACTTCAATACGCCGCCAATCTCATGGAGCGCTTCAAAAACGTAGACATCGTAGCCCTTCTTCACCATGTCTCCAGCAAAACTCAGTCCGGCAGGGCCAGAGCCTACTACAGCAATCTTGATGCCATTAGATGGGGCAATCTCTGGCAGACTGATATTACCGCTTTCACGCTCATAGTCAGCAGCAAAGCGCTCCAGATATCCGATGGCCACAGCAGGCTCGTTCATCTTCAAGTGGATACATTTACTTTCGCACTGTTTCTCCTGCGGACAGACGCGACCGCAGACGGCAGGCAGGGCAGACGTGTTCTTCAGCACTTTGGCTGCTGCCAGGAACTGTCCACGTTCAATGTTTTTGATGAACGACGGGATGTTGATGTTGACAGGACAGCCTTCTACGCAAGTCGGTTTCGCACAGTCAAGACAGCGCTTGGCTTCGGTCATGGCCATTTCCTTGGTGAGTCCGATGTTAACTTCCTCGGTTCGTGTAGTAGCACGATAGACGGGATCCAACTCTGGCATGACGACGCGTTCTATAGCGGTGCGTTCTTTGGGCTTCATTGACTTACGCAGCGCTTCGCGCCAAGGAGCATTCCGATCTGTCAATATCTCGATGGTGTCATTGGTTGGCTTTGTGTCCATCACCACATCTGTGTGCTTTTGGACTTGTGCGGTTGAGTTAACGTCAATGCTGTCCAGGTGCTCCTGATAGTGTTCCAGCTCTTCCTGCTCGGCACGTTTGAAGGTGCCCATGCGCTTGAACATTTCGTCCCAGTCTACCAGTGCTCCGTCAAACTCCGGACCATCTATACAGACGAACTTAGTCTTCCCGCCAATAGTGAGACGGCAGGCTCCACACATACCTGTACCATCGACCATGATTGTATTGAGTGACACTTCGCAGGGAATGTTGTGCTTTTGTGCCGTGAGATTCGAGAATTTCATCATGATAGGAGGACCTATGGCGAAAATCTTGTCAACGTGCTCCTGCTCGACAAATTTCTCGATGCCCACTGTTACTACACCTTTCTCGCCATAGCTTCCGTCATCGGTCATGATGATGACCTCATCAGAGCTCTCGCGGACCTTGTCTTCCAGGATGATGAGATCCTTGGAGCGACCTGCCATTACTGACAGTACCCGATTGCCGGCAGCCTTCAGTGCTTGGATGATGGGAAGCATAGGTGCTACACCCAGTCCACCGCCAGCACATACCACCGTGCCATAATTCTCTATCTTCGTCGGGTTGCCTAAAGGACCAACTACGTCAGCAACAGCGTCGCCGACATTAAGTGCACATAACTTCTTGGAAGAAAGACCTACCATTTGAACAACGAGCGTGATGGTGCCTCTGTCAATGTCGGCACCGGCAATGGTCAAGGGCATGCGTTCTCCTTTTTTGTCTACGCGAACGATGACAAAATTACCTGCCTTACGACTTTGGGCAATAAGTGGAGCTTCAATCTCAAAAAGAAATACCTTTTCCGAGAATTGCTCTTTCTTTACGATTTTATTCATGTTCGTATTGTTTAGTTTTTTCTTGTGTTATGCTTAGTCAATGATTTCAAAACCGGTATACGGAACCAGTGCTGCTGGAATCTTGATGCCATTCTCTGTCTGGTTGTTCTCCAGTAAGGCAGCAACGATGCGCGGAAGCGCCAGGGCAGAGCCGTTCAGCGTGTGGCATAGTTCTGTTTTCTTTGTTTCTGCGTTGCGGTAGCGGCACTTCAAACGGTTGGCCTGGTAGGTGTCAAAGTTTGATACAGACGACACTTCCAACCAGCGTCCCTGAGCTTCAGAGTACACTTCAAAATCGTAGCATATGCTTGAGGTAAAGCTTTGGTCACCGCCGCAAAGCAGCAGGATGCGATAGGGCAGCTCAAGTTTTTTCAGCAGGCCCTCCACGTGTGCCAGCATTTCTTTGTGGCTCTCCTTTGAATGTTCGGGTTTGTCAATTCGTACAATCTCAATCTTTGAGAACTCATGCAGACGGTTCAGTCCACGGACATCCTTACCATACGAGCCTGCCTCACGACGGAAACACTCTGTATAGGCGCAGTTCTTGATAGGCAGATCCTTCTCGTCGAGAATTACGTTGCGATAGATATTTGTGACGGGAACCTCTGCTGTTGGTATGAGATAGAAGTCGTCAACCTCGCAGTGATACATCTGTCCTTCTTTGTCTGGCAACTGACCTGTGCCATAACCCGATGCTGCGTTTACTACTGTGGGAGGCATAATCTCTGTATAACCACTCTTGCGTGCTTCGTCCAGGAAAAAATTGATGAGTGCACGTTGCAAACGGGCTCCCTTACCGATGTATACGGGGAATCCGGCTCCTGTAATCTTTACACCCAAGTCAAAGTCGATGAGGTTGTACTTCTTGGCTAGTTCCCAGTGGGGTAATGGATTAGCTATGCCCAATTTAGGATTTACATCCCAGTTGCCAACGGTGTCGTTGGCCGTACACTCCTTCAAGTTGCTCTTCACCACGTGGTTGTCCTCCGCAGCGGCACCCTCTGGGACTTCGTCATATGGAATATTGGGAATTTGGCAAAGCAGACGCGTCACCTCCTCCAGTGCGTCGTTCATTGTCTGTTCCAACTGTTTGTTGGTCTCTTTCATTTCCGACACCTGAGCTTTGACGGTCTCGGCTTCTGCTTTTTTGCCTTCTTTCATGAGCCCGCCAATTTGGGCAGCCATCTTTTTGGCTTCGCTCAGGTTCTTGTCCAATTGTTGTTGTGCCTCGCGGCGGCGCTTGTCAACGGCAAGTACCTCGTCAATGGCTCCTTTAGCATTCTTAAAATGTTTCTTTTCCAAGCCGCGGATGACGCGGTCCGTTTCCTCAGTAATAAGCTTCAGTGTAAGCATAATATCAATTTACGTTTTGACAATTTACCATTATGTTATTTTGCTTGCAAAGGTAGTAAAAATATTATAAAAAGATGCGACTTTCTAAAGAAAATCGCACCTGATTATTATAAATAGAAGTTTTTGTGCTTATTCATGCTTACACGATGCCCTGTGCCATCATAGCGTTGGCCACCTTCATGAAGCCTGCAACGTTAGCTCCCTTGACATAGTTGATGTAGCCGTCAGCTTGTGTACCGTACTTCACGCAGTTCTCGTGAATATCGTTCATGATGCGCTTCAGGTAGTCATCAACCTCCTTGGAAGTCCAGCTCAGACGCTCTGAATTCTGACTCATCTCCAAACCAGATACAGACACGCCACCGGCATTTGAAGCTTTACCGGGAGCATAGAGAATCTTAGCATCCTGGAAAATCTTGATAGCCTCAGGCAGTGAAGGCATGTTTGCACCCTCGGCAACAGCGATAACACCATTGTCAATCAGAGCCTGAGCCTGCTCGCCGTTGATTTCGTTCTGGGTGGCACAAGGCAGAGCAATGTCGGCCTTTTCGTGCCAAGGACGCTCGCCAGCGTGGTAAACAGCGTTAGGATACTCCTCAGCATATTCCTTAATACGTCCACGCTCTACGTTCTTCAACTCCTTCACATAAGCCAACTTAGCCTCGTCAATACCATCTTACTGAGCCACATTGCCGGAACCAGAAATCAGCACTTTCTTTCCTTTCAGTTCAATGCCGCGAGTAGCCAGCATAGAGGTCAGGAAGTATACGCAGCCGTAACCGGTAGCCTCAGGACGGATCAGTGAACCACCGAAACTAAGGCCCTTACCTGTCAGCACGCCCTGGAACTGGTGGGTCAGCTTTTTGTACTGTCCGAACAGATAGCCGACCTCACGGCCACCAACGCCGATATCACCAGCGGGAACATCCTCGTCAGGTCCAATGACGCGGTAAAGTTCGTTCATGAATGCCTGGCAGAAGCGCATCACCTCAGCGTCGCTCTTTCCACGGGGAGAGAAATCTGAACCACCTTTTGCACCACCCATAGGCAGCGTGGTCAATGAGTTCTTGAAGGTCTGCTCGAAAGCCAAGAACTTCAGAATACCCAGGTTTACGCTCTTGTGATAGCGGAGACCTCCTTTGTACGGGCCAATGGCGTTGTTGTGCTGGATGCGATAACCCATGTTAGTCTGCACGTTACCCTTATCGTCTACCCATGTGATGCGGAATTCGCAAACTCGATCGGGAATACACAGGCGCTCGATAAGGTTGGCCTTCTCGAACTCAGGGTGCTTGTTGTACTCTTCTTCGATAGTAGGAAGTACTTGACTTACTGCCTGGATGTACTCCGGCTCATTGGGAAATCTCTGTTTCAGATCCTCTACAACTTTTGCTGCATTCATAATCTTTTTACGTTTTTTGTGTTATTTTACCTTTGAAACAATATGTTCTTTTTGTTTTCGTTTGCAAAATTAAAGCAAAAACCGACAACTTCCAAACATTTCGTCACTTTTTTCACGAAATAACTTACGTTTTGTCATTTAATTGATTTAAATCAAGAGAAAATGACAAATTCTGTTCAGTTTCTTGTGTCCGATAACAGTATTGGAATGATTTCTGTGTGTCCGAAAACAAAAAAGTTGTCGCTCACTCGGTGGTGAACGACAACTCAGCTTTATCCGTTATCTTATTTATATGAATGATGCTTCCTGGCCTCAAGTCTTGGTTGACAATCAGTTCAGAGATACCATCCTCAATATACGTTTGTATGGCTCTCTTCAGCGGTCGTGCTCCGAACTGCACATCATAGCCCTTTTCGGCTACAAATGTTTTGGCCTCTTCCGAGAGATTAATGGTGTAACCCAATTCTCCGATGCGCTTGTAGAGCCCTTGCAGTTCCACATCAATAATCTGCTTGATGGCATCAAGATCTAGTTGGTCGAAGGTGATGATTTCGTCCAGTCGGTTCAGGAACTCTGGTGAGAACTGCTTTGACAGCGCCTTCTGCACTATTTGCCGGGCGTGCTCCTTGTCTTGCTCGTTGAGCATCAGCGCCGACGATGAGGCTGCGTTGAATCCGACGCCCCGTCCGAAGTCTTTCAGCTGTCGTGTACCGGCGTTAGATGTCATGATGATGACCGTGTTGCGGAAGTCCACGAATCGTCCGTTGCCGTCGGTCAGTCTTCCCTCGTCCAATACCTGCAGCAGCAGGTTAAACACGTTGCCATGTGCTTTTTCTATCTCGTCCAGCAGCACAATGGAGTAAGGGTGGCGCCGAACACGCTCTGTCAGTTGGCCGCCCTCCTCGTAGCCTACGTATCCCGGCGGTGCACCAATCAGCCGGCTCACGTTGAACGACTCTGTGTATTCTGACATGTCTATGCGTATCAGTGCGTCGGCTGAGCCAAACATAAATTCTGCCAGTTTCTTGGCCAAATAAGTTTTTCCTACGCCCGTAGGTCCCAGGAACATGAAGGAGCCAATCGGATGGTTCGGGTCTTTCAGCCCTACGCGATTACGCTGGATGGCTTTGACCATTTTTTCAATTGCTTTGTCCTGAGCAATAACGTGTTGTTTCAGTTCTTGGGCCATGCCCTTCAATCGTATGCCTTCTTCCTGTGCCATCCGTTGCACGGGAATTCCCGTCATCATGCTGACCACTGCTGCGACATCTGCCTCAGTAATGGTAGGACGAACGTCCACGTCACCGTCCTGCCACTTCTTGTTCAGTTCCTGCAGTTCACGCTCTAATATTGTCTGGCGGTCACGATAACTGGCCGCTAGTTCAAAGTTCTGATTGCCTACGGCCTCCTGCTTTTTCTCCTTGACAGACTTGATTTCAGTTTCTTTGTCAGTAATCTCAGGTGGCACATTGGCATTTCTAAGGTGTACGCGTGAACCAACCTCGTCCAAAGCGTCAATAGCCTTATCTGGCATGAAGCGGTCGCTGACAAAGCGGTCTGTCAGTTTGACACATGCTGCCAATGCCTCGTCGGTATAGTTGACGTGGTGAAAGTATTCATATCGCCCACGGATGTTGCGCAGTATTTCCAGCGTCTGCTCGTTGGTTGTCGGTTCTACCTGGACCTTTTGGAATCGACGTTCCAGTGCACCGTCTTTCTCTATGCTGTTACGGTATTCATCCAGTGTTGTAGCACCGATACACTGTATAGTTCCTCTGGCCAATGCCGGCTTCAAGATGTTGGCGGCATCCATACTGCCGGGTGTGCTTCCGGCTCCGATGAGCGTATGTATTTCGTCAATAAATACGATGATGTCAGGGTTCTGTTCCAATTCCTTCACCAGCATCTTCATACGCTCCTCAAACTGTCCGCGATACTTTGTTCCAGCCACCACTCCCGTCATATCAAGGGTGTAAAGCCGCTTATTGAATAATGCTGGCGAGCAACGGTGCATAACAATCATTTCTGCCAGTCCTTCAACGATGGCACTCTTTCCTACGCCGGGCTCACCAATGAGGATGGGATTGTTTTTCTTTCTACGTCCTAATATCTCGATAACACGCTGTATCTCATTCTCGCGGCCGATGCAGGGGTCCAGCTTCCCCAAGGCAGCACTTTCAGTCAGGTCCGTGCCGAAATTGTCTAATACGGGTGTCTTTGACTTCGTTTTCTGCTGCTGCGCCGTTGTCGTCTTACCGTTGGCCGAACCATTACCTGAAGTCGTATTGCCTGAAGTTGTGGGGTCTTCTTCGTAATCCTCTTCGGGCATGCCGATGCCGTTGCTTACATTGTCTTTAACGCTCAGAAGCGTAAGTACGTCTTCGTAGTTCATGTTGTTGAATTCCAATACTTGTTTGGCACCATTCTCTGTTTGGTCGTGCAGGATGGCCAGCAGCAGGTGCTGCTCGTCAACCCTTGTAGTGCGTTGCAGTCGAGCCTCCAACACCGCCAGTTTCAGTATGTTGCTGGCTTGTTCGTTGAGCACCAGTTCAGAGGTGGTAATGGGTATGCCGATTTCGTCTTCTCGTACCTTGTTTTCCAGAGCTGTTTTGACAGACAGCGGATTGATGTCCAGTCTTTGGAATACGTTAAGCACCGGACCGTCCTTGCTGCGCATCAGTCCAAGCAACAGATGCTCAGGACCCACGCTGCGGCTGGCCAGCCGTGTTGCTTCCTCTCGCGAGAATGCGAGGATTTCGGATACCTTTGATGAAAATTGACTCGTCACTATATTTTACTATTTGACATTTTTACTATTTGACAATTTTCATGTTGGCAAACATCGTGCCAATTCTTCTATTTGTCGAGCCCATAGAGATGAGCCAGTGCCGCTGCAGCCCTTCGCCAGTCGGTATCCAGCGAGAAACGTGTCATGCTGTCAGCATTATTGTAGTAGCTGAGCACCAGTTCTGTGTCTTTGTCGTTAAACAGCGGATTCGAGTAGCTGGCATCCATGAACATCTTGATCATCTTCACCTGCTGTACGTTGGGTTTAGTGGTCGACTCGATGAGTTTCTCCACGTAGAAGTTCACGAAGTTATCCATAGCCACAGCCTGCTTGTCCAGGAATGTCACGCTGGAGTCGGGCATCACCTCGCGCATCTTGATAGCCATGTAGTTCAGCGCGTCGAGCTTGAACTGGCTGATTTGTTTCACTACGCTGTTTGTCTTGGGGTCACTGACAGTTTCTTTAGCCTTCTGGCGTAACTGGTTGTAGGCCTCTTGGGCCTGTGCACTGGTGGTGATGGCCAGCAGTGCCAATAATATCCATTTCTTCATATCTGTTTCTTTAAGAATAATTGGTTCGTTATGACGTTGGGCAGCTCCTCCTGATAGTGTGTCACCATGATGAGCGTCTTGCCCCTACGCTGACAAAATGTCTCAATAATGTCCTTGGTGAGTCGGCGGTTCCAGAGGTCCAGTCCGTGCAGCGGCTCGTCGAGTATCAGCAGCTGTGGGTCTTTCACAAAGGCACGCGCCAGCAGCACCAGTCGCTGTTCGCCGCTGGACAGCTGCAGGAAAGGCTTGTCGGCTAAGTGTCCGATGCCAAACATGTCAAGCCACCAACGGCATTTGTCGTAGTCCTGCGCGTTAGGCACGGCATACAGTCCGATAGAGTCCATCAGTCCGCTGGCCACGATGCGGATGGCTGGCAGGTTGCGCTTATAGCTGCGGTGCATCTCCGGCGATACATAGCCGATATGTTTCTTGATGTCCCAGATGCTCTCGCCGGAGCCTCGCGGACGATCGAAGAGCGTGATGTCGCATGCGTAGCTCTGTGGGTTGTCGGCACATACCAGTGATAGCAGCGTCGACTTGCCGCTACCGTTCTGTCCTGACAGTGCCCAGCGCTCGCCGTTCATCACCGTCCAGTTCAGGTCTCTGAGTATGGTCCGCTTACCGTATCTGATGCTGACATTCTTCATCTCAACCACCTTCTGACAGTCGTAGTCACGGTCTGTATATGGCAGTGACAGAATGGCATCTCGCTTCTCCCTGCTCAGCACGTGATCCGGTACTGGCTTCTGTTTGTCCATCCACTTCACCTCGCTGACGAACGTCGGTATGTCGTCCGTCTTCGACATGACCAGCATAATCTCCATGTCGCACTCTTCGGCCAGCACTTTCAGCAGGTCTCTGAGCTGGTCGCGCGTCTCTGCGTCCAGACCGATGAATGGATTGTCCATGATGAGCAACTTCGGATTGGCAAACATCGTCTTCGTCAGTTGGAACTTGCGCAACTCGCCACTACTGAGCGTGATAATGTACTTGTCCAGAAACTCATCCATGTGGAACAGCCCGTACAACTGGTTGCGCAACTGTCTGCGCTCCGCAGTGTCCTCACCCGCCAGTAGGTAGGCCTGTTGCAGCAGTTCGCCTACGGTCGGCGTCTCGTGATCTATGTCGTGCTGGTTCCAGCGTAGTTGCAGATAATACTGTCCGTCTACATTGGCGCCATACGAGTCGGTGAAGGCAATGTAGCGCACCTTGTCTGAGGCCAGTTGTTTGCGCAATTGGTCTACATACAGCGTCTTTCCGCTACCGTTTCGTCCAGCTATAGCTGTTATTTTCATGCCGGCAAAGGTACTAATTAGTAGGCGAACTGCCAAAAAATCGCCCCTTTTTCTTGCGTAGTGCCTATGTCTTTCTGCTTATTTCTTCACTCTCTCCTTGTTTTTCAGCACAAAGTCCTTCCATCCCTTGTAGTGCGCCTGCGACTCCGGTCTACTCATTTGCATGTAATGGCAGTAGGCAGCCCCTAGTGCATCGGTGGCGTCCATGAATTTCGTCAGTGCATCCTTGTCGAATTTCAACATGCGTTGCAGCATGCCCGCCACTTGCTCCTTCGAGGCTGCACCGTTGCCCGTGATGGCCATCTTGATTTTCATGGGTGCATACTCGTGGACCGGCACACCGCGCTGTATGGCGGCAGCGATGGCCGTGCCCTGTGCGCGTCCCAGTTTCAGCGTGGTCTGCACGTTCTTGTTTAGGAATGGTGCTTCGATAGCCATCTCGTCGGGCAGGTAGCCTTCTATGATGCCCGTCACACGTTCAAAAATATGTCCCAGCTTCAGGTATCCATCGCTAAACTTGCGCAGGTCGATGACGCCCATAGTCACCATCTCGGCCTTGTTGTCCACGACCTTGATAACGCCATAGCCCATAATGTTGGTTCCAGGGTCAATGCCTAATATTACTTTTTCCATTTCTCGTTGTTACTTCTATCTTCTACGCTTGATGCTGAATAGTCCCAGCCGGTGGGTACGCCCTTTCTTATGCAGCGAACGGAGCTGATACATGCCCTCCGGTAACCGGCTGATGTTGATACGCTCGCGGTTGACGAAGGTTTGCGCTGTACGTCCCTTCAAGTCGCAGACCACCAACAGGTGCGCGTCGAAACAGGTGCGCTGGGGAACTGTCAGCCAGTGGCCGTCGTTCTTCAGCAGCGTTGTCATTACCTGTGGTGCGGTCTTCTCTTCCGTGGAGCGTATGGGCAGGCTCTCGTTGCCATAGCGATCCAGTGCTGTCACGGCATAATGCAGCCATGGTTTGCCGGACTTGCGCTTGACGCTCAGCCTCGTAGTCTGCCACCGGGTGGCTATGAGGTTCTCCGGCCGTCTGATGTCGACAGGTGCTTCCGACGACGCATATATATTATATAATAGGTATGGCCCGTCGCTGCGGTCTATAGCTCCACTCCACTCTATGTTATCGCCCTTCGTGGTACGCTCCACGCTAAGCAGGGTGGGAGCTGTTGGTTCTAGGCTCTGTGCCCACGTCACGGGCGGAATGAGTGCCGGCTGCCGGTCGTGCTGCGCCATGAGGTCGTAAATGCCTTTCACATTGTCCAGCAGGAACTTTGCACGGAAATGACAGTGTCCCTGTCCCAATTGTCGGGTGACGTTCAGTTGCCGTTTTACCTCCGCCAGCGGCCAGTTGCCTTCGTCGCGGTGCAGCATGTAGGTTCCCAGTCCTGCCACTATGGTGCGCCCGTAGTTGTGCTCCTGCCAGTCGATGGCGAAGGGGTAGAAATTGTTGCCTGAGAAGTACATCATCGGGTATAGCTGGTCCATCAGTCCCTCACTGAGCCATCCTTGGGCATCCTGTGCCACACGGTTGTAGGCATCCCAGCCTCTAGAGCTGAAGCGTGCCAGATTGTCCGACTTGCCTATGGGCGAGCAGCTCAGTTTTACCCACGGCTTATGCAGCTTGACCCGTCGGTAGACTTGACGTACGATGCGGGTGATGTTCTCATGATATTTCCGGCCCCGCCACGTCTCTGGATAGCGGATGTAGTCCAGATGAATGCCGTCCACGTCGTAGCGCGTGGTTATCTCTTCGCAGATGTTGGCCAGGTAGTCGGCCGTTAGCGGCGACTCCGGGTTCATGTAGCCCTCGTCGCCTATGCGCTTCACTACCATGGGGTGCCACCTACGCAACAGGCGGCAGCCCATCGAGTTCCATTTACCTATGGGCATGGCTACAATCCAGGCGTGCAATTCCATACCCCTGCGATGGCACTCGCCGATGGCGAACTGCAGCGGATTCCAACCGGGCGACTTGCCTGGCACCCCCGACAGGCTACCCTCCCAGGGCTCCAGGTCTGAAGGGTAGACGGCTGTGGCTCTCACCCGTGTCTGAAAAAGTATGGTGTTGACGTTGATGGCTTTTAGCCTGTCTAGCATGCGGCAGAGGTCTTCCTGCTGCTGGCGGATGCCCATACCGTCGTGGGCATAGTTGTTAGGCCAGTCCAGTCCTCCCAGTGTTGTCAGCCAAACGGCACGCACCTCGTATTTGGGTTGAGCCGCTACAGAAAGGAAACAGAATAGGAAGAATATGTAAAGAAATCTTTTCAATTTTCAACGATTTGCGCGCAAAGGTACGAATTATTTCTCAATTCTTTGTCGGTTATCATAATTATTTCTTAATTTTGCAGCCGGTTTTATATTTTTAAATGATAAGAATAAGATGATTACTTTTTTGCTGAGCCTCGTAGCTCTTGTGTTGGGCTATCTTCTTTACGGTCGTTTCGTAGAGCGGGTTTTTGGTCCCGACGACCGTGTTACCCCCGCCGTGGCCAAAGCCGACGGTGTTGACTTCATCGTTCTTCCCAACTGGAAGATTTTCATGATCCAGTTTCTCAACATCGCCGGCACGGGTCCCATTTTCGGAGCCATCATGGGCGCAAAGTTCGGTCCTGCCGCCTACTTGTGGATTGTGCTGGGCTGCATTTTTGCCGGTGCCGTCCACGACTACCTGTCAGGCATGCTCTCCATGCGCAACGGTGGAGCTGGTCAGCCCGAAATCATAGGTCTCTATCTGGGCACCACCACCAAGAAGGTGATGCTCGTCTTCAGCGTCTTCCTGCTGGTCATGGTGGGTGCCGTGTTTGTTTACAGTCCGGCGCTCATTCTTGGCAAGTTGTGCAGCGACGACCTGCTGTGGGTCTACATTTGGTGCGGCATCATCTTCGTCTACTACATCATAGCCACCATGCTGCCCATCGACAAGATTATCGGCAAGGTGTACCCCCTGTTTGCCATCTCCATGCTCTTCATGGCCGTGGCGCTGATGGTGGTGCTCTTCGTGAAGTGGCCCCAGTTGCCTGAGCTCTACGAGGGCATCAGCGGCGATGGTTTCACCACGCCCATCTTCCCGGCGCTGTTCATCACCATAGCCTGTGGTGCCATCAGCGGTTTCCATGCCACTCAGACTCCCCTCATGGCCCGCTGTCTGAAGGACGAGCGCAAGGCTCGCCCCCTGTTCTATGGCGCCATGATTACCGAGGGACTGGTAGCTCTTATCTGGGCCACGGTGTCCATGTACTTCTTCTATGGCGGCGCAGCCCAGGAACTGGGTCAGCCGCTGACGCTCCAGGCTCCTGAGGTGGTAACGGCCGTCAGCGAGGGCTGGCTGGGCGCCTTTGGCGGTCTGCTGGCGCTGCTGGGCGTGGTGGCAGCACCCATCACCAGCGGCGACACCGCCCTGCGTTCTGCCCGTCTGATAGTAGCCGAGTTCATCCATCTGGACCAGAAGTCCATCGTGAAGCGCATCTGGATTTGCATACCCCTCTTTGGTGTCACCATGTTGCTGCTGTTCTTCAACATTTCCAACCCTGACGGCTTCAACGTCATCTGGAGCTGGTTCGGCTGGAGCAATCAGACACTGGCCGTCTTCACCCTCTGGGCCATCACCGTCTATCTGGTACGCCAGCGCAAGCCCTACTGGATTACACTGTTGCCGGCCCTGTTCATGACGGTAGTCTGCTCGTCGTTCCTCATGGTGTCGAAGAATGCCTTCGGCCTCGACCTCATGGTGGGCTACGGCGTTGGCTGCGCCGCGCTCGTTGTGGCCGTCGTGTGGTTTGCCATGTGGTACAGCAAGAACGCCAGATAGACGGAAGCGCCGCTAAAAGCAATCTTAATGAAATATCTGATTTTCAAATAATTATAAGAACAATATGTTAAACATCGATTTCTATAGACCCAACTACGATATGGATGTCAAGGAACTGGTAGACAGACTCATTGACCTGTCGTTTGCCGAAGACATTGGCGATGGCGACCACACCACCCTGTGCTGTATTCCTGAGGATGCGATGGGCAAGTCGCATCTACTCATCAAGGAAGACGGCATTCTGGCAGGTGTAGAGGTAGCCAAGGAGGTGTTCCATCGTTTTGACCCCACCATGCAGGTGGAGGTGCTGATGCAGGATGGCACGCGTGT
>CACWFV010000004.1 GCA_902760315.1 uncultured Bacteroidales bacterium
GAAGACGCCAGCCTCGTTGCTCACGCCTCCACCGATGACGGTCGAGTCTGATGGATGAAGCAGGTAAACATTGGCGTAGGGCACGGGCTGGCGGTTCTCGTCGATGATGGTGCCCGTCAGGTGGCGGTCTGTCTTATGGGTACACTCCACATAGATTTCGTGGTTGTCGGGCTTTACGGTCATGCGAACTGGATAGAAACCTATCATCTGCTGGATGGCATCGGGCAGTTTCTTATTCTTGACAGTGGCTGTGATGCGGAAGTCCTCCAGTTCGTTGTAGAGGAAGTTGATGATGTATTCCTTTTGCTCGCTGTTCAACTGGAGTAGGGCTTCGCTGAGCGACACATTATTATATGTATGCGTGACACGCTGGCCGAAGGTGCCAAGTGGCATGCAGAGGATGCAGGCTATGAGCGTCAGAGTAAATAGTGTGCGTCTCATTTTACTACCAATGTTTTGTCTTCCATGCTGATGTTCACGGCCTCGAAGGTGTTCAACTTTTCTACTACACGCGAGAGGCCGTCTTCACGCTTCCATACAAAGTGGAAACGAAGGTGGCGGGCCGCTTCATTCTCAAACTCCACGCCGACGCCATGAGCTGTAGCAATAGCTGTGAGCATGGAGTCGAGTGGCACATTGTTGAAAATGTATGGTTCGGTGGTGATTGTGTCTGCCTTCACCGTATCTGCTGGCAGGGAAGTGACTGGATCAATGTCGGTCGTTTGCTCTGTTGTGGGCTGTTGTGGTTTGGGCGTGCTGATGTTTCGCACAACTTGGATGGCGGCAAAGGCAATGCCCGAAGCCAGGAGTACACCGATGAAGGATGCGGCAACCTTGTGGGTCGCGAGGCGTAAAACGAAACGGGGCTTATGTATTCCCGACGTACCGTCGCCTACCCGTAGCCTTTCTCTTTCGTCAAGGACAACCAACTCATTTGCATGGCTGGCTGCAAACTTCTCCCATTCGCCCTCCACATCGGGGGTGTCGTTCTTAAGTGCATCGTGTTTGAAGGCACGCTTAGCGAAGCCAAGTTGCTTTACAAGTTGGCGCATCTCGTCGTCGGCGAGTATCTGCTGCAACTGCTCGTCAGTCAGTTGCTCTGGGTGGTCTTGTAATTCTAAAAGCCACTCTATACGCTTTTCTTCGGTCATCATATTGCTTTTGAGCTTGAATTGAAATACTTTCTTATTTTTTCCACAGACTGCTTCAGGTGGGTGTGGACGGTCTGGCGGCTGACGATCAGCACTTCGGCCACTTCCTGACAGGTCATTTCTCGCAGGTAGTGCAATCGGAAAATCTGTTGGCTCAATGGTGGCAGATGCTCTTTCACGTACTGCATCAGTTCCGTCATGCGTAGCTGCTCGCTGTTGGTAATCGTCGGTTCAGTGGCCTCTTCAGACAGCAGTCGCAAGAACCGCTCGCGCACCTGTTTCCGCTCCATCACATTGCGGCACTGGTTGCGTACACCAGTCAGCAGATAGGCTTCGGCAGTGTCAGGGCGCAGCGTAACGTCACTGTCCATCAGCCGCGCAAAGACCTCGCTCACCACGTCCTTGCTCTCGTCCTCGTCGTAGTCTGCGCTCGCTCGTTCGTCATTCCTTTTCGTGTCATACACTTATAATACAGTTCAGACGAAGAAAATGTAAAGCAGAAATGCGATTATTTTCAATTCAAACTCAATTTTTTTTATTTTTGGGCTATTTTTCCATTCAAATCGGGCGAAGATGTGCTGTTTCCCATCCTCGCCCGTCTTGTATAAGTTACATAAGCCCTTGCTGTCTATATGCTTATCTCGCCACTGCCATAGCAGCGGTGGTGGTGGTTGTCGTAGACTACGCAGAACTGGCCGGGAGCTACGCCGTGGATGGGTGCTGCGGCATGCACCATGTAGCAGCCCTCGCCGTCCATGGGTTCCAGCGTGGCTGGAAGGAATTCCGGTGTATGGCGTATCTTGATGGTGATGTCCTGGGGCGGCAGCTGGCCGTTGATGCTGTGGAAGGCAATGATGGGGAAGTGCTGCCGGTAGGCCGTCTGAGGGTCGTAGCCGTGGGAGACGTAGATGATGTTCTGGCGGATGTCTTTCTTGACGACAAACCACGGGCCGCCGCCCAGTCCCATGCCCTTGCGCTGGCCGATGGTGTGAAACCAGTGGCCCTTGTGATGACCAATGAGTTTGCCCGTCTCCAGTTCCACCACGTCGCCGGGCAGTTCGCCCAAGTAGCGGCGCAAGTAGTCGTTGTAGTTGATTTTGCCCAGGAAGCAGATGCCCTGCGAGTCGCGCCGCTTGGCGTTGACCAGGTGTTCGCGCTCAGCTATCTGGCGCACCTCGTCCTTCATCATGTAGCCGATGGGGAATAGGGCCTTCTCCAGCTGCCAGTCGTAAATCTGGGCCAGGAAGTCCGTCTGGTCCTTGACCGGGTCGGGACTGGTGCAAAGCCAGACCCTCTCTTTCTCCCCCTGTGTAGGGGGAGTATTTGTAGCCTCCCCTAAACAGGGGAGGTTGGCGGGGTCTCTCTCTGTGGTGCGTGGAAGGCGCCAAACTTGATGAGCCGGTTGCACATGACGTCAGGGTTGGGCGTCAGTCCTGCGCGCACCTTGTCCATGGTGTATTTCGTCACCTGGTCCCAGTATTCACGGTGGCAGTCGACCACCTCCAGGCGGCAGCCATACTTATGGCTGACGGCCGTGGCCATCTCCAGGTCTTCCTCGCTGGAGCAGTCCCACTCTTCCTGTTCCTCCGGACCTATCTTGATATAGAAACAGTCGGGCTGCAAACCCTGGCGTGCCAACTCGTAGAGCACCACGCTGGAGTCTACGCCTCCGCTGAGTAATACCGCAATGCGCTTGTCTTGTAGATTCATGTTGCAAAAATAATGATGTTTACCCAATGCTCAGTAGGCCTCGCGATATTTGTTCTCGTCCTTGTCGTCGAGCATGGACAGATAGGACTGGTAGCGGCTCTGTGCGATGTAGTGGTCTTCGACAGCCTTGAGCACGGCACAGCCCGGCTCGTGGGTGTGGGTGCAGTCTGAGAATCGGCACTGCTTGGAGAACTCAAAGATTTCCTTGAAATAGCTGGTCAGTTCCTCGCGCTCCATGTCGAAGGTGCCAAAGCCCTTGATGCCCGGCGTGTCGATGAGGAAACCATGGGTGTTGACGGGGGAGCCATTGGTGTTGACGGGGAAAGCGTCAACGGCGAGGGGGATCATCTCGGAGAAGGTGGTGGTGTGCATGCCCGTCTGGTGGGCGTCGCTGATGTCGGCCGTGCGCTGGTTGGCGTGGGGCACCAGGCGGTTGATGAGTGTAGACTTGCCGACGCCAGAGTTGCCGCTGAGCAGCGTAATCTTGCCCTCCAGCAGCGGGCGCAGCTCCTCCACGCCCTCGCCAGTTTCTGCCGAGACAGCCCGGCACTCATAGCCGACGGTCTCGTAGAGTTGAACCATCAACTGCTGGTAGTGGCGCTCCTCGTCGGTGAGCAGATCCGTCTTGTTGAACACCAGCACCACCGGCACGCGGTAAGCTTCGGCCGAGGCCAGAAAGCGGTCAATGAACGTCGTCGACGTCTGCGGTTTGGTGATGGTGACGATGAGCAGTGCCTGGTCGACGTTGGCCGCCAGGATGTGGCTCTGTTTGGACAGGTTGATGCTCTTGCGGATGATGTAGTTGCGGCGGTCCTCAATTTCCGTAATCCAGTTGCCCTCGCTGATGGTGACGCGGTCGCCCACGGCCACGGGGTTGGTAGAGCGGATGCCCTTCAGCCGGAAGTTGCCCTTGACCTTACAGTCAAGCAGCTGGCCACTATCCGTGAGGACGGTGTACCAGCTACCCGTATTCTTAATGACTAAACCTTTCAATGGTCAATGATCAATTATCGAATTCGCAATTGACTAGACAGTCATAATCTCCTTGTTCTTGGCCTCCATCAGTTCGTCGAGCTTCTTGATGTACTTGTCGTGCAGTTTCTGCAGTTCCAGCTCAGCGTCCTTCTCGTTGTCCTCTGATAGTCCGTCCTTGATGGCCTTCTTCAGTTTCTCCTTGACGTCGCTGCGCACGTTGCGCACCTCTACCTTGGCCTTCTCAGCAATCTTGTTGCACTGCTTGACCAGGTCGCGGCGGCGCTCCTCGGTAGGCTGGGGGATGCCCAGGCGGATGATTTCGCCATTGTTCTCAGGAGTGATGCCCACGTCAGAGTCCATGATGGCCTTCTCGATGTCGCGAATCTGCTTGCGGTCCCACGGCTTGATGGCGATAGTGCGGGCGTCGGGAGTAGAGATGTTGGCAACTTGGTTCAGGGGCACCTTGGAACCATAAGACTCTACACGTACACCATCGAGGATGGCTACGTTGGCACGGCCGGCACGTACGTGGCTCAGCTCCTCTTCCAGGAACATGGCAGCCATCTGCATGCGCTCTTCAGCCGAAGATAATGTCTGTTTTACGTCAATCATATTTTTTGGATGTTTATGTGATATCTGCCACAAAGATACGAACTAAATTCGGAGTATGCAAGGTATTTTATGAAAAAAGTCATAAAAAATTTTGTAAAGTGCTATAAGTTTTATACCTTTGCCTACATAATCCTACTATCCTATTAGCCTAAGAATGGTTCAGCAGACAAGTGAAGTGACATTAGGAAGCCTCGATTATTACGTCCTTGGTGTAGTGATAATCCTCGTGCTGGTGATTCTTGTTGTGGTGCTCTACAATCGGATTTACCTGAAGCGGGCTACTGAGGCCAACATTCGCCAGAAGGAGCAGAACGCTCATCTGGCGTTAGTGCTACAAGCCGGACGCCTGCGCATCTGGAAGTATTTCCCCGCTGCCCGTCAGTATCTCTTCCTGTCTGAGGAGGGTACCGTGGAGCAGCACTACAGCCCGCTGGACTTCTCGCTGTTTTTTGACCGTGCCGACTTTGACAAGCTGCACGCCACCATTCTTGACATTTGTGAGGGGAAGATGAACACGGCCGTGGTCACACTGGCCAACAACACCAAGGACGACGCCTTCCTGCGCCACTACGAGGTGACGCTCTCCGTGGACCGCCGCAACAGCAAGGGGCGCGTGATGAGCGTCTTCGGCATACAGCACGACGTGACCGACGAGTACCGCCGGCTGCAGAGCGTCAACCAGTTGCTGATGCGCTACCATACGGTGTTCAGCAGTTCGCTGATAGATATGATATACTACGACAGCAACGGCGTGCTGCGCGACCTCAACGACCGTGCCTGCCAGTCGTTTGGCGTTACTGACCGCGACTATGTGCTCAACAACAACTTCCTGCTGAAATACAATCCGTTCTTTGCCGATGTCGACATCCAGTCGATGACCAATATCCGTACCTCGGCCATTGTGGATTTCCACAATTTCAAGGATCCCACCTACCAGCTGGAACGCTTCGGACTGGAGGGCAAGAAGATGTACTACGACTCTACCGTCAACCCCATCCGCGATTCCAAAGGCCACTTGCAGGGCGTCTACATGGCTGGCCGGAACATCACGGAGATGGTAGACTCGTACCATCGGCAGAAGCAGGGTGCCGAGCAGCTGCGCAAGGTGAACGAGAACATCCGTCAGTACATCTCGAACATCAACTATGCGTTGAGGATTAGTGATATACGTACGGTAAACTACTATCCGGGCTCGTTTACGCTGGAACTGTCGGACAATATCAGCCAGTCGCAGATGAAGTTGTCCCAGTTGCGCTGCATCCGACTGGCCACGATGCGCTTCCGCCGTACCGTCTCCAGCGTGCTGAACCGCATGGACCACTTGTCACCTTATAATATAGATGTCAACATTGAGACGGAGATACGCGACAAGAAGGGCCGCCAGATATGGCTGATGTTCAATATGGTACCCATGCACGACGACCAGGGCAGGGTGGTGCGCTACTATGGCCTGTGTCGTAACATGACCGACATGGTGGAAACGGAGAACCGGCTGGCCGTAGAAACCAGGAAAGCCCAGGAGACGGAACTGTTGAAGCAGTCGTTCCTGTCGAACATGAGTTTTGAGATTCGTACACCGTTGAACAATGTGGTGGGCTTTGCCGGATTGTTCAATTCGCCCCACGACGAGGCCGACGAAGCCTCCTTTGTCGACCAGATTAAGACCAACTCGAACAAGATGCTGAAACTGGTCAACGACATCATGCTGCTCTCCAGCCTCGATGCCAACATGGTGGAGTATCATAAAGACTTCATCGACTTCTCACAGGTCTTTGCCGCCCATTGCCAGATGGGGTGGAGCAATGCCAACCCTGAGATGAAGACCATCATTGACAATCCGTACCTGAGTCTGGAAGTCAACATCGACGAGGAACACCTGGGAATGGTCATCGAGAAACTCTGCTGGCTCTCGGTGCAGGGCAGGACGCAAGGCTATTCCAAGGCTCGCTGCGAATATAGGCGAGGCGAACTGCTCATCACCATCGAGGATAACGGCAACGGCATACCTGACGAAGTGAAAGAACACCTCTTTGACCGCATGTCAGCGAATAACGATACGCAGACCTACGGTCTTTCATTGCCCATCATACAAGCACTGCTGCAGCAGATGGGCGGTGCAATAGAGATAGACTCCAAAATGGGGCAGGGCACGTCCGTATGGGTCTCTCTGCCTTGTGAGGCCAGGACCATTGAGAGAAAACTTGAAGAAATTACGTCCAACACCACAGAAAACATCTTGCTATGACAATACTGACAATGACATACCCACTGTTGCTCGTCGCCACGCACGTGTCGCTATGGTCTATCCTGCTACTGATAGTGGTATTGCTGGTGCTGGTCGCCGTCTTGGTACAAAACCACCGGGTGCGGAAAAGTGTCCGCCAGAGTATTGCCAATGCCACCTCTACCTATGAGATGATGGACAAGGCCCTGACTACGGCTGACAACGATGTCGTCATCTATGATATTCAGTCGGGCGTCATCAGACGACTGCGAGGCGCGCTGGCTCCCAGTGTAGAAATTAACACCTCAGACTTTAACAAATACCTGCACCCCGACGATGCGGAAGAGGCACTTGCCATCACCGATAAACTGGTGAATGGCGAGTTGCAGTCGGCAGAGTATGCCTACCGGTGGAATGTCGCCAAGGAGGGTGAAGAACCCCGCTGGCTCTATATCCGCAATAGCAGTGTTGCAGAATACAAGGCCGGCAGCAGTAAGCCTGTAGCCATTATCAGCGTCCTGGTTGACGCTACCGAAGAGTACGATCACCAGCAAGAGGAGGAGGAACTCACCGAGCGCTATAAGAAGATTTTCGAGGACTCCATTGTCGGACTGTCCTTCTATTCGCCTGAGGGATGGTTGCTCAATGCCAACAAGATGATGCGACAAATCTGCCACTTCGACAGTGAGGATAGCGACTCCTTCTTCAGCAAGGTGAATCTCTTCGACCTGCCCCCCTTCAACGAGGTGCTTGACCGCTATCACCCCAACGAGTATCTGGCCTGCTCGCTGAGTATTGTCCCTGAGCGCGAGATGTACGTCTATTTAGAAATAGGTGTACACCCGCTCTA
This sequence comes from uncultured Bacteroidales bacterium, assembly GCA_902760315.1. Taxonomy (GTDB): domain Bacteria; phylum Bacteroidota; class Bacteroidia; order Bacteroidales; family Bacteroidaceae; genus Prevotella. The sequence goes on from CACWFV010000004.1 coordinate 7,523, forward strand.
CGACGAAGAGGGCAAACTGATCTACCTCTCTGTGGCTGCCCGTGACATCTCGGAGGAGCGCCACATGTATATGCAGGCCAAGCAGAACGACATAGAAATCCAAAAGGTCAACGAGTCCATACAGGTCTACGAGAAGGAGTTGCGCTACATGATGGACACCTGTGGACTGCAGGCATGGCGCATCTCGCTGGAGCGCAACACGCTGGAGTTCTATAACGGTCTGAGTTCTGTTGAGAGACAGTTTACCCTGCAGCAGCTGAAGAGCGTCTTTGTCAATCAGGACGACGAGTTCGTGCGCGACTTGGACAACCCGGCCGTAGCCATAGCCAAGCCACTCAGCTACATGGGTCCCGTGCACCCCATTGTGACACAATCTTCAGAGGAAGACCAGTGGGTACAGATCAACAGTATTCCGGAGTATGATGAGCATGGCAAGCTGAAGGGAGCCTTCGGCGTCTGGCGCAACATCCAGCAACTCATGCGCAAACAGCAACAGCTGAAACGCGAGACGGCGCGTGCCAACGACTCCGGTCGCATGAAGAGTGTCTTCCTGGCGAATATGGCTCACGAAATCCGTACTCCGCTGAATGCCATCGTAGGCTTCAGCGACGTGTTACCGCTGCTGTCTGCTCCTGAGGAGCGCCAGGAGATGATTCGGCTCATCACGGACAACTGCGACATGCTGTTGCGCTTGGTGAACGACATTCAGGATGCCGCTACGCTCGACATCAATGGCGTGGTGGAACTGTTGCCCGTCAAGACAGACTTCTCCAAGTTCTTCGACGGCCTGTGCGAACAGCTGCAGCAGCGCATGCGCGAACCCGGCGTGGAGTTCATCAAGGAGAATCCATATCCGACCTACATGACCATGATTGACGAGATGCGTACCCGCCAGGTGCTGACCAATTTCGTCACCAACGCCGTGAAATACACCCACCAGGGACATATTAAGCTGGGCTATCGCAAGGAGTGGCGCGAAGAGAATGGCGAAAGCCGCGAAGGTCTCTATCTCTACTGCGAGGATACCGGTGACGGTGTGCCTAAGGAGGTGCAGAAAAAAATCTTTGACCGATTCTTTAAACTAAACGATTATATACAGGGCACCGGCCTTGGACTTTCCATCTGCAAGGCCATTGCCAAAGCCTGTCACGGAGCGATAGGTTTGGAGTCGGAAGGACAGGGCCATGGTTCAACCTTCTGGATGTGGATGCCCTGTAGCGAAATGAAAAATTCCATGAACAGCTAACCATGATGAAACAATCTTGTATTCTGATTTCTCTGCTCTTCCTGCTGTCATCGGTACCGCTACACGGTCAAGAGAATGATAGCATCAGAGCTTTTACCACAGAGCATCCGCTGGTCTATGAGGACGCGTGGGACCTCTGGCCTTATTCCTTTCTGACTGCCAATGGCGAGGCGGTGGGTTACAACATCGACCTCATCAAACTGATTTGCCATGAGCTGGACATTCCTTACGTCATCAAACTCAAGCCCACCCGAAAGGCACTGCAAGATGTGCAGAGCGGCGAGGCCGACCTGATGTTGGCCATGGATGCTGACTATCACAACGAGTATGGATATGCGGGCAAGTCGGTGGTACAGATTTTTACCCATAGCGTGCTGCGACGCAAGAGTGACCCGCTACGCATCAAGACAGAGGCTGACTTGGAGCATAACCGCTTTATCGTCCATGCCGGCAGTTTCGCCCATCACTTGATGGAAAGTAAAGGGTGGAAACAGCAAGTTATTCCTTACGACGACATGCGCGAAGCCGTGCAGTATGTGCATAATACGCCCAACCAACAGATAGTATGGAATACGCTCTCGCTGAAATGGCTGCAACGCACCCTCCATTTCGACAATCTGGAGCTGACGCCGGTCAAGATGCGGCATGGCGAGTATAAGTTCATATCCAGTCATCCTTATCTGTTGTCCGTTATCGATGAAGTCTATTCGCGACTGGAGGCTGAGGGCATGTTGCAGCCTATTCAGAACAAATGGTTCTACCCGGAGCGCAAAGACAGTGGCATACCCGGTTGGATATGGCCTGTCGTGGGTGCCACCCTGCTGTTGCTGCTGGCTGCATTCGGCTATTACATGCTCTACCGCTACCGTGAGAAGAAAATGACGAAGGCCATCCGTCGCAGCAATACCCGTCTAGCCCATATTCTCAATACGTGGCACGTGCATGTATGGACGTTCAATCTTGAGAGACAAACGCTGACGGTGTATAACGAGAATTTTGAGGTGGAGGCCGAAAATATCTCGCCGGAGATGTTCTTCAGTGGAAAGCGCAGCGACGATGACGAACAACTCAAGGACGGCATCAGAAGCATTGCGGAAGGCCGGAAGGAGCAGGTAAAGGTTGAGGTGTGCTCTACGGAGTTTCAGACTGGAAATCTCTGCATCCATTCCGTTGTTATCTCCGTCCTGCGCCGCCATAAGGACGGTACGCCTTCCGACCTGATAGGCACCTACTGCGACGTGACGGCTGAGCGCCAGCGCCAACAGCAGATTAAGGACACCATGCTGCGCTATCAGTCCATCTTCCACTCGGCCATGGTTGACACCGTTGTGTACGATAAGAACGGCTACATCTACGACATGAATGAGAAGGCAGACAAAGCCTTTTATGGCGGCAGGAAGGCTGCGCTGGAAAACCACGTCAATCTGCACGACGTGTTGGGTAATGACGAACCTGTTGCTACCCTGCAGCCATCCCATTTTACCCGGCTGTTTGAGGTTGGCCGCGATGACCGTGTGTTGAATCCCGACCTGCACCGGCACCAGATGTACTATGAGCTACAGCTGATGCCGTTGCGCGACGAACAGGGACGCCTGCTCGACATTTTTGGCACAGGAAGAGACGTCACCGAGACGGTCAAGTCCTATCAGCGTCTGCAGCGCAACCTGGAGTTGCAGGAGCATGCCAACGAGGAGATGAACAACTATTTCCGTAACATCAACTACGTACTGCAGCATGGAGGAGTGCGCATGGCCCGCTATTCGCCTGACACGCACACCTTATTAATATATACAAATGTGGGACACGAGCGGCTGAAGCTGACGCAGACCCGTGCGCTGGCTCTTACTGCCGACGACTCGAAACGCAACGCCCAGCGCATACTGAACCAGATGGACAACTATACGCTGGTGCCTCAGAAGGCGTCTTTCAACACCACACTTCGCTCCAGGAACGGCATGCACCTCAGCGTCTTGATGTCGTTCATTCCCGTGCTCGATGCTCAGGGACACGTCAAGGACTATTTCGGCTGTTGTCGTGACATCAGTGAAATCAAAGCCACAGAAGACCAGCTGGCACAGGAGAGTGCCAAGGCTCAAGAGATAGAGACCGTCAAGAATGCCTTCCTGCGCAATATGAGCTATGAGATTCGCACACCGCTCAGTTCTGTCATCGGTTTTGCCGAACTCTTCGAGATGGATCACTCAACGGACGACGAGGCTCTCTTCATTGACCAGATTAAGAAGAACTCAACACAGTTGTTGAAGCTCATCAACGACATCCTTTTCCTGTCACGACTGGATGCCGGCATGATAGAATTCAAGAAGAAACCGGTAGATTTTGCTGCCTTCTTCGACGCCCGCTGTCAGTCCATCTGGCATCGCGACCATCAAGAAGGTGTCGACTTCGTCATCGACAACCCCTATCAGCAGCTTGTCGTGGAGATTGACGACCAGAACCTGGGACTCGTCATTGACCAGATTTTGGAGAATGCTGCCACCCACACCACGCAGGGCATGGTACGTGCCAGCTACGAGTACACGGGCGACAGTGTAGCCATGGCCTTCCAGGACACGGGGTCAGGCATCAGCGAAGAGCGCATGAAACAGATTTTTGAGCGCTTTGTTTCATCAGGTGGCCATGGTACCGGTCTGGGCTTGGCTATCTGTCACGAGATTACCACCCAGATGGGAGGCAAAGTCAAGCTTCACTCCGAGGTAGGCCGCGGCACCATTGTCTGGGTCAGCATCCCTTGTAAGTGTTCTGAATTAGTCAGGAAATAGTAAAGGAGGAGGACACACATCATGAAACGAACAATAGCTTTTTTACTTTTTGCCATATCTCTGTTCGGCACTCCTTCTGAGGCTGTCGCCAAAAACTTCTACGGATTTACCGAAGAAAATCCGCTCATCGTGGCCTGCGACTGGGACTTCCGCCCCTTTGAGTTCCTTGACAGCCAGGGCGAACCTGCCGGCTATAACGTGGAGGTACTTGACATCATTCTGAATCGTCTGGAAATTCCACACCGTTTTGTCATGCAGGAGTGGCAGGCGGCCAGCGATATGTTTGTCAACCGGGAGGCCGACCTGCTGCACGCCCTCGCAGGCCAGTTCAAGAACCGTCCCTATATACTGACTAAGAAGTACGTCAACTACTATAATATCCGTGCGGCTCGCCGTCCTGAGACCCCTCCCTTCAGAGGAGTTAGTCATCTTGACATCAAGGATAAGGTGCGGTTTAAAAAGAACGACTACGCAGCACTCTTTCTCCAGTCTCTTGACAGTTTACACTTCGAACTTCAGTATATCACGCCCAAAGAAGGACTTTCGCAGGTGTTGTCCCGCCAGTGTGACTACTATATCTGGGGACAGGCGCCTCTGGAAAACAAGTTGCACGAGTTGGGTATTGACAGCTTGGTGTTAGACGAGGTGGCTGACATTCCTCCCGGTGAACTACACATCGTCGGCTACGAAATAGATGTCATTGACGCCATTGATGACCAGTACACCCGGTTAGAGCAGGAAGGTGAGTTGCAGCGTATTGCCGACAAATGGTTCCATCCTGAGCGTGTCCACGACGATGCCTCTCCGCTGGCTCCGTTTATTCTGGCGGGTCTGTTGTTGATGGGTATTGTCATTTTCATTGCAGCCCGATTGTTGTCTCAGCGCGTGAGAGCCTCCGTACGTCGCAACACTGAATTGAACAACATCATGGCCCAGGCGCTTGACATGGACGAATACTTCGTGTTGGAGTACGACATCATTCTGGGCAATGTCAAGAATGTCTACGGTCACTTGTTGCCTGAACGAGGCATATCTATTGACGAGCTCATTGGCCGCATTGCTGCTGAACAGCGCGACGAGTTCCGCAGTTGCATAGAAAGCATGAAGCGTGGCGAGAAAGAGTCGTGGAGCCTGCAGCGCGACTATAATGAAGGCACTGCCGACCAACCTCATTGGAGGACCTTTGATGGCGGAGCCATCCTGGAGCGCGAGAACGGTGTCCCCCGCTATATTCTCCATACCTTTAAGGACGTCACCAGTAGTTTGAAAGAAGAACGCCGCAACAAGGAACTTGGCGAGAAATACAAAAAGGTGTTTGAGACCAATATGATGGCCATGTCATTCTACGACCCGGAAGGTCGGCTCATTGCCATGAATCAGCGTATGCGTGAGCTGTTGGAACTGACACCTGAGCATGAGTCTTATTTCCGCAAAGTGCTATTCTTCGACGCTCCCTTCTTTAAGGACTATGCCGAACAAGACCCATCGTCCACTTTCCATGTCTGTGGACGAATGCATTATCCCCAGTGGAGTGTCGATAAGTATATTGAAGCCCGCTTAATGCCTGTCAAGGATGATTCCGGTAGACTGGTCTACTATTTTATTTCATCGCGTGACGTCACGGCCGAGCGTGAAATGTATTTGAAACAGCGTGCCCACGAGCGCCAGCTTAAGGAGACTCACGAAGCCATCAACCGCTATGAGAAACGTCTTCGCTACCTGCTGGAGGAAAGCAATATGTATGTATGGAACTTCAACCAGTACGAGCGTGTCATCCGCTTTACGCGCAGTCTGCGCCAGACAGAGTATTCTGTCACTCTGGAAGAATACTTGGCAGGCATGATACCCGAACAGCGTGCTGAGGCTGAACGTGTGTTCAGTGAGAAGGTGATGAATGGCGAACCGTTTAATGTCATCCATCAATTCAACTATACTCCTGTCAGTGACCATCTCACCTGGTTCTCCATTGCCGGCATTCCGATGCTCGACGAGGATGGACATCCCAAGGAGTATTTCGGACTGGTACGCGATATCAGTGACCTGATGGAAGCTCAGCAGAAGTTGCGCGAGGAGACGGTCCGTGCAGAGGACTCCGGACGGTTGAAGAGTGCCTTCCTTGCTAACATGACGCACGAAATCCGCACCCCGCTCAATGCTATTGTGGGCTTCAGCGATTTGTTACAGATGATTGATTCGGCCGACGAGCGTCGTGAGATGATTCGCATCATCCGTAGCAACTGTGACATGCTGCTGCGACTGATTAACGACATCCTTGAAGCCAGCGACATGGGACAGAGCATAGCTATCGAACCCGTCGCCATTGACCTGCCGCCAGTATTCGACGACATTTGTCAGACCCTTGAGCAGCGTGTGCAGGGCACTGGTGTCGAGTTCCAGAAAGACAGCCCCTATGCTTCGTTGCCTGTTGTTATGGACAAAGGACGTTTACAGCAACTGCTTACCAATTTCGTAACGAATGCTGTCAAGTATACCCATGAGGGGCATATCCGTGTGGGCTACCGTGTGGAGTCGCGCGACATTGACGGCCAGCGGCAGGAGGGTGTCCGCTTCTATTGCGAGGATACCGGTGCAGGCATTCCTCAGGAGAAGCAGGCCGCCGTCTTCGAGCGCTTTGTCAAACTGAACGACTTTGTACAGGGTACCGGTCTTGGACTTTCCATCTGTAAGGCCATTGTCGACAAGTGTGGCGGACGCATTGGCGTCCATTCTGAGGGCGAGGGTCATGGTTCTACCTTCTGGTTCTGGGTGCCCCAACAAACGGCCAAGAGTTGATATGCGTGAGTTGAGGATTATAGTGGTGCTTCTGACCGCTGTCGTGCTGTGCAGTAGCTGTGAAAACAATCGGCAGGCAGAACGTCAAGATGTTGATGCAATAGCCAGCGCAGACACATTGGGACTATTGGTTGACCGTATCAGGCAGTGTTCACGACTATATACGACGGAGTACCGTATTCATAAAATCGTGACCCACGAGGATGTGGTACGGTTGAAGGGTAAGGTGATGAACCGACATGTGGATATGGAACTGCCCTTTGGTGAACGTAAAATGGCCATACCGATGGACGCTACCGTGAAAGCATGGATAGACCTGCAGGACGTGACGGAGGAAAACATCGAGCGCGAGGATGGTCGTATCCGGGTGTTGCTGCCTACACCTCAGTTAACGCTGACGAGCACGAAAATCAGGCAAAATGAGGTCAAGGAGTTTGTGGGATTGATGCGCTCCCGTTTCACTGACAAGGAGCTGACATCGTATCAGCAGCAGGGACGGCAAGCCATTATCGAGAGTCTGGACCGTGAACGCTTTGTCAGCGAGGCGCAGGCCAACGCTGCCCGTGTGTTGGTACCGCTGATAGTCCAGATGGGTTATCGGGAAGAAGACATCAGCATTGTCTTCCGCAAGGATTTTGATTTGGAGACGTTGCTCAATCATAGCGTAGAGAAAAGATGAATAAGCAGAACCTATTTCGCAAACTCCTGAATGTGGGCCAACTGATGAGTCCATTTCTCTGGCCAATCGCACTTGTAGCAGTTATCCTATTGGCTCTGGTGTGGCTGACGAAGGGCATAGAGCAGACATCACTCGACGTGGTGGTGGACGACCGCATTGACCGTACACCGCAATATGTGGAGCAGATAAAGACTATTGGCGAATGGGAATTTCTGACGATAGAGGACGAGGAACTCGTAGACACCGTGCGCAAGGGTTTCTTCAGCGACGACCACTTGGTGCGCATCTATTATGGTACGTTGCGCATAGGCACCAATCTGCAAGCTGTCAGAGAAGGAGACATCCGCGTGTCTGGCGACACCATCAGCGTGATATTGCCTCAGGTGGGACTGCTGGATGAACGCTTCATCGACGAGGCGCGTACCAAGAGTTTTCACGAGAGTGGTGATTGGACTCCTGCCGACCGCGAGGCCCTCTACCAAAAGGCTCGCCGGCAAATGCTACACCGCAGACTGACTCCTGAGGTGGTCAGCGAGGCTCGCCGACACGGTGAGCAGCAGGTAGCCCAACTGCTCAGGGCGTGGGGCTTCAAACATGTGGAAGTGTCGTTCTCAGCGGAATGAATCCGTCAGCAGCTTGATTTCAATCTGCGGCGAGATGCGCTCGTACAATATGTTATATACCGCGTCAAGGATAGGCATGTTGACGTGACAGTGGCGGTTAATCTCCTTCATGCACTTCGTGCCGAAATAGCCTTCAGCTATCATCTCCATTTCTATCTGTGCCGACTTGACGGAGTAACCCTTGCCTATCATCGTGCCAAAGGTGCGGTTGCGCGAGAAGTTGCTGTAGCCTGTCACCAGCAGGTCGCCCAGATAGCAGGAGTCCACGATGTTGCGGTCAATGGGGTGCACCACCTTGAGGAAGCGCGCCATCTCCTGGACAGCATTGGCCATGAGGACGGCTTGGAAGTTGTCGCCGAACTTCAGTCCGTTGCATATGCCGGCGGCAATGGCATAGACATTCTTCAATACGGAGGAGTACTCAATGCCAATGACGTCGTCGGAGGTCTTTGTCTTGATGTAGTCGCTGGTCAGGATGTCGGCAAAGGCCTGTGCCTTCTCCTTGTCGGTACATCCTACGGTGAGGTAGGACAGTCGCTCCAAGGCAACTTCCTCGGCATGTGACGGACCGCCTATGCAGGCCAAATTGTCGTAGGGCACGTCGTAAACTTGGTGGAAGTATTCCGAGCAGACGAGGTTCTCGTCGGGTACGATACCCTTGATGGCTGTGACGACAAATTTGTCACGCAGGCGAGTCTTCAGTTTCTTCAAGTGACTCTTCAGATAGGGCGACGGCGTGACGAACACCAGCGTGTCGTACTGCTGTACAATCTTGTTGAGGTCACTGGAAAAGAAAATTTCGTCGATGTTAAAGTGGACACTGGTCAGATAGGCAGGGTTATGGCCCATGCGCCGGAAGTCTTCTATGCGGTCGTCGCGGCGCATGTACCAGCCTATGTGGTGAGTTTTCCCTACCACAATCTTGGCAATGGCCGTAGCCCACGAACCGCCGCCAATGATGGCTATTCTACCGCAGTCGTACACTTTGATTAACTATTTGACGATGACTATTTGACGATTTGCAATCTGCTATGATGTTACTGCGCCTTGTCAATCCATGCAGCTACCTCGTCGACGCTGGGTTTCTGCATGTCGAGCTTATATTTCTTGACAATGTCGCCAATCTTCTGCTGTAGTCCCTGGGCCTTCTCGCCGGTAATGTTGGACACCAGGTTGAAGCCAGCTTTGCGTAGCACGGGAACCCATTCCTCGGCGACGCCTATCTGGGCCCACTCAGCTACCGTGCTTTGGGGAATCTTCTTCTCAGGCTTCATCTGGGGGAAGAACAGCACCTCCTGGATGTAGGTCTTGCCGGTCATCAGCATGACCAGACGGTCAATGCCGATGCCGATGCCGCTGGTGGGCGGCATGCCATACTGCAGGGCACGCAGGAAGTCCTGGTCAATGATCATGGCCTCGTCGTCGCCCTTGTCAGCCAGTCGCATCTGCTCCTGGAAGCGCTCCTCCTGGTCAATGGGGTCGTTCAGCTCTGAGTAGGCGTTGGCCAATTCCTTTCCGTTCACCATCAGTTCGAAACGCTCCGTCAGTCCGGGCTTGGAACGGTGCATCTTGGTGAGCGGCGACATCTCTACAGGATAGTCGGTGATGAACGTAGGCTGGATGAAGGTGCCCTCGCAGAACTCGCCAAAGAGTTCGTCGATGAGTTTGCCCTTGCCCATGGTCTCGTCGACATCCATTCCCTTGGAGAGGCAGAACTGGCGAATCTCCTCCTCCGTCTTACCGTTGCAGTCGAAACCAGTCTTTTCCTGAATGGCGTCAAGGATAGGCAGCCGACGGTAGGGAGCCTTGAAACTGACGATGTTGCCGTCAATCTCGCGTTCCGGTTTGCCGTTGACGGCGATGCAGATGGTCTCCAGCAACTTCTCCGTGAACGACATCATCCAGTTATAATCTTTGTATTGCACGTATAGCTCCATGCAAGTGAACTCAGGGTTGTGGTTGCGGTCCATGCCCTCGTTGCGGAAGTTCTTGCCAATCTCATAGACACCCTCGAAACCGCCTACGATGAGGCGCTTCAGGTAGAGCTCAGTGGCAATACGCATGTACATATCTTGGTCGAGGGCATTGAAGTGCGTGATGAACGGACGAGCCGAGGCACCACCGGCAATAGATTGCAGGGTGGGCGTCTCTACCTCCGTATAGCCGGCCTCGTCGAGCACGCGGCGCAGCGTGCGGATGACGGTAGCACGCTGCAGGAAGGTTTCCTTCACGCCCTCGTTGACTACCAGGTCGACATAGCGCTGGCGGTAGCGCAGTTCAGGGTCGTCGAACTTGTCGTAGGCCACACCGTCCTTATATTTAACAATAGGTAGGGGCTTCAGGGCTTTCGACAGCAGCGTCAGTTCCTTGCAATGTACGCTGATTTCGCCTGTCTGGGTGCGGAATACGAAACCCTTGATGCCGATGAAGTCGCCAATGTCGAGCAACTTCTTGAACACCGTATTATATAGTTCCTTGTCTTCGCCAGGGCAGAGGTCGTCGCGGGTGATATAGACCTGGATGCGGCCTTTAGAGTCCTGCAACTCTACAAACGAGGCCTTACCCATGACGCGGCGGCTCATCATGCGGCCTGCTATGCAGACCTCGCGTGGCTCGGCGTCGTCCTGGAAACTATCTGTTATCTCTGTTGAAAAAGCGTTGGTGGGATATTCTGCGGCAGGGTAGGGGTTGATGCCCATCTGGCGCAACTGTTGCAGACTTTCGCGTCTGCCAATCTCTTGTTCACTGAGTTCTAAAACGTTCATATTCTTCAAAAAAAGTCGAAATATGCTGCAAAGGTACAAAGAATTCTTTGAATATATGATAAAAAAACCGATAAATGTTTTGTGGAAATAAAAATATTTACTATTTTTGTCGCGTAATACGTGAACAAAACACATTGGTATGATACAGTATTCGAGCAAGACACGCGTTGTCGGCGTTGACATCAGTTTGGAACGGACATCAATTGGCATAGTTGATATTCGGGGAGAAATTATCGCGACGGACTGCTTCATATCCTCGGAACATCCGTATATAGGTGACTATCTGACCGTGCTCTGTCAGCACATCCAGAACCTGGTCGATGCCCATGGGGGCTTTGAGAGCATTCATGCGGTAGGCATCTGCGCGCCCAGCGGCAATTATTTGACAAACAGTATGGAGAATGCTCCCAACATGCCGTGGAAGGGCATCGTACCCCTTGCCGCCATGTTGCGCGACCGTTTGGGTATCGCTGTTGCCTTGGCCAACAATGCCCATGCCATGGCCTTGGGCGAGCAGGCCTTTGGCGCTGCTCACGGCATGAGCGATTTCGTGGTTATCTCGTTGGGCCATGGAGTTGGCAGCTGTTTCTTCAGCAATGGTCGTGTCCATCTGGGTGCCGATGGTTTTGCCGGCGAGGTGGGTCATGTCTGCTTCGTGCCTAATGGCCGCATCTGCGGCTGCGGTAAGCATGGCTGTCTGGAGGCCTATTGTGGTGCTAACGGTATCGTAAAGACGGCCCAGGAAATACTGGCCGAGAGCGACGAGGCTTCGATGATGCGCCAGGTGGAGTCCTTGTCGCCCCGCGTTATCGCCGATTTCTGTGAGTTGGGTGACAAACTGGCTATTGAAACCTATCGCCGCACGGGAGAATATCTGGGTATCGGCCTGGCCAATTATGCCTCGCTGCTCAATCCTGAGGCTTTTGTTTTCACCGGAGGTATTGCTCAGGCAGGCAAGTGGCTCTTTGAACCGGCCAATGAAGCCTTTGAGGAGCACGTCTTCCATAATATAAAAGGTAAGGTGAAGCTTATGGTGTCGGGTATGGAAAACCGTACTCGCAATATGTTGGGCGCCAGCGTGTTGGCTTGGGGAGTTCAGGAGTATTCATTGTTTAAGTAGAATAGTACAGAGGGAGGACGTCGACATGATAAACGACAAGATAAAATCGAGGGTGATAGGCATCAACGTGGATGTGAAAACGACGACTGTGGCCGTTGTTGATTTGCGTGGCAATATCGTTGACCAGAAGTCCATTTCTACTACGGACTATCCTAACGTGAACAACTTTGTAGAGGTGCTGGCCGAATGCGTCATCACGCTGGCCGAGCAGAACGGTGGCTACGAGAACATCCGCTCGGTAGGCATGTGCGCACCCAGTTCGAACCATCTGACGGGGTGCATAGAGAATGCCAGCAACATGCCGTGGAAAGGCATCATACCCATTGCCGCCATGCTGCGAGACAGCATCGGACTGGCCGTGGCGCTGGGCAACGATGCCCACGTGACAGCGCTGGGCGAGTGGGCCTTCGGCTTAGCTCATGGCATGGACAACTTCATCGTCGTCACCTTGGTGGGCAGCGGACTGGGCAGCTGCTTCTTCAGCAACGGCAGGGCGCACCTCGGCTGTGGTGGCTTTGCCGGCGAGTTTGGCCATACGTATGCTGTGAATAACGGGCGCCTATGCACCTGTGGCCGAAAGGGGTGTCTGGAGGAATATGTCTCTACGCGAGGCATTGTCAAGACGGCAAAGGAACTGCTGGAAGAGAATAACACTTCAAGCACGATGCGCCAACTGACGGAGCTGACTGTGGAGAATATAGCCCATTGTACTGTCGAGGGCGACGAATTGGCCAAGCAGGTGTGGTTGCGCACGGGGCATATCTTGGGCCGTTCATTGGCTAACTATGCCAGCGTCATCAATCCGGAGGCTATTATCCTGACGGGTGAACTGACCAAGTATTCAGATCTGATGCGTACGGCCATGGAAGAGTCTTTCCAGGAAAATGTTTTTGGCAATATCCGCGACAAGGTGAAAATCGTTACGTCTAGTATCGATGACCACGAGCGCAACGTGCTGGGGGCCAGTGCACTGGCATGGAAAGTCAAGGAGTACTCATTGTTTAAGTAGCAGTTAGCCTTTGACGGTTAGTCCAAAGCTAACTGCTTACCATTAATATTTAAAGCTGGAGCCGCCCACGAATTCGCGCATGATGCTGGTGGGAGGTATCTCCTTGTCGCTGACCGGCAGGAAGTAGTGGATGAACTTCAGTAGCCGGTGGGCCTCGCTATATTCTTGACAGTTCTTGGGTACCGACGAGAGTATGATTTCAGCATGTGTGCGCAGCACGGCAAACTCGATGTTCAGCGCAGAGTTGAACATCACGTCGGCCGTCTCCTGATAGGGAGAAATCCACTTCTCTTCAGCCTCGCAGACATTTTTCCATTGAGCGATAGTCTCCTGAGCGCTGAAAGCTCCCTTGTTGTAGTCGCGAATGATGCGGCGCAGCAGTCGGTTGTCGTGTACGGGAATCCAGTTGTGGTCGTCCAGCGAGATGCTGGTCAGTGCCGAGATGTAGATTCTGTATTTCAGCGATTCCTCTATCTGCTGCGTCAGCAACGGGTTCAAGGCGTGTATGCCTTCGATGATGAGTACCGTGTCGCCAGCCAGCTTCAGCTTTTTGCCGTTCCATTCGCGCTTGCCGGTGGCGAAGTTGTATTCCGGGATTTCCACCCTTTCGCCCTTCATCAGGCGTGTCAGGTGGTCCTCCAGCAAGTGGTAGTCTACGGTTTCGATATTGTCGAAGTCGTAGTCGCCGTTGGGCAGCTTGGGCGTGTCGACGCGGTTGACGAAGTAGTCGTCGGTAGAGAACGACAGCGGGCGCAGGCCGCAGGCCAGCAGTTGGATGCTGAGGCGCTTGCAGAAAGTCGTCTTGCCCGACGACGATGGACCGGTAATGAGCACCAGCCGCACCGGGTTGTGCTCGGCATGGAAGCGGCGGTCAATGTCTTCGGCTATCTGCACAATCTTCTTTTCCTGCAGGGCCTCGCTGACCTGTATCAGTTCCGAGGCATGGCCTTTGAGTATGGCCTTGTTGACGTCGCCGGCGTTTGACAGTCGCATGATGATGTCCCAGCGTGTCTTCTCGGCAAACATGCCGTACGTCTTGGGCATGTCCACCTTCTCGGCCAGCCGCGTGGGGTCGTTCCAGTCGGGCACGCGCAGCAGCATGCCGTCGTGGTAGCGCTCCAGGCCGAAGACCTTCAGGTAGCCCGCGCTGGGCACCAGCGGCCCGTAGTAGTAGTCGACGGTGTCGCCCAGCGTGTAGTAGTCGCTATAGATTTGGCCGCTGGTCTCCAGCAGTTTCACCTTGTCGGAGAAGCCACGCTCGGCAAAGACGCGGATGGTTTCTTCGTTGGTGGCCTCGATGCGTCGGAAGGGCATGTCCAGATTCACTATCTCGTGCATGCGCTCCAGCATGCGCTCCACGTCGCCGTCGGCCAGCGAGTCGTTGTTCTTTTTCTTGAAGTTGCAGTAGTATCCGCGCGAGATGGAGTGCTCGATGAACAGTTTGGAACCTGGAAACAGGTCCTGCGTGGCCTTGTAGAGCAGGAAGCACAGCGAGCGCACATAGGCCCGGTGGCCACTGCCCTGCCGGGCATCCATGAACTCTACGTCGCGGTTCTGGTAGACCCTGAACTTCAGCCCCTGTGAGGCGTTGTTCACTTTGGCTGATACCACGGGGTAGGGTAGTTTGATGTCGTCGGCAAACTCCTGGTAGACGTCGAGCAGCGAGACACCCTCAGGGAAACTCTTGGTGACGTTGTTGTTCTTGCAGCGGATTTGTAGCATAGTGCTTTCTTGTGTGGGTGGTTATAATATAATAAGGATTAGAAGAAGAGTGTGCGCTCCAGCCAGTAGGTGAGTATGCCGGCCAGGTAGCCCACGAAGACTATCCAGGTAATCTTCTTCATGTACCAGCCGAAGGTAATCTTCTCCAGACCCATGACGACGACGCCGGCGGCAGAGCCGATGATGAGCATGCTGCCACCCACGCCGGCACAGTAGGCCAGCAGTTGCCAGAAGATGCCGTCGACGGCCATAGGACCTTCAGCGGCTACGGGGTACATGCCCATGCAGCCTGCCACGAGGGGCACGTTGTCGACGATGCTGCTCAGCACGCCTATGATGCCGTTGATGACGTAGTAGTTGCCAGAGAAGGCCTCGTTGAGACTCTCGCCGAGCATGGTCAGCACGCCAATCTCCTGGAGTACGGCCACGGCCATGAGGATGCCCAGGAAGAACATGATGGTAGACAGGTCAATGCGCGATAGGATGTCGCTGACGCGCTTGGCCATGGTGTCGTCTTCAGCGGTGTTGTGGTGGAATATCTCTGTCGTGGTCCACAGCACACCGAGCACGAGCAGGATGCCCATGAACGGCGGCAGGTGGGTTATGGTCTTGAAGATGGGCACGAAGACGAGTCCGCCTACGCCAAGCCAGAAGATGATGTCACGCTGGGTCTTGGTGAACTGGCACACCTGGGCGGTGGGCAGATTCTGCGACTTGTCGAACTTGCCCTCCAACTGCAGGCTGAGAATGAAGGCGGGAATGACCATCGAGACGAGCGATGGAATGAATATCTCTGTCAGCACGCCCTGGGTGGTGATGACGCCCTTGATCCAGAGCATGATGGTGGTCACGTCGCCAATGGGCGAGAAGGCACCACCGCTGTTGGCGGCAATGATGACCAGTGCGGCATAGATGAGTCGGTCCTCACGCTGCTGCACCAGTTTGCGCAACACCATAATCATCACGATGCTCGTGGTCAGGTTGTCGAGAATGGCCGACAGGAAGAAGGTCATAAAGGCTACGCGCCACAGCAGTTTGCGTTTGGAGCGCGTCTTCATCGTGTCGCGCACAAAGTTGAAACCGCCGTTGCTGTCTACTATCTCGACAATGGTCATGGCACCCATCAGGAAGAACAGCGTGCCGCCGGCATCGCCCAGGTGGTGCTCAATGACTTCCGAGATGTGGTGCAGCAGTCCTTCGCCGATGGTGGGATAGTAGCTGGCGGGGTCTATCATCAGTAGTGTCCAGCAGAACACACACATGAGCAAGGCTATGGCCGCCTTGTTGACTTTTGTCAGACTCTCAAGGGCAATACACAGGTAGCCGGTCACGAAGACAGCAACGATACAGATGGTTAGTGCAGACATGTTTTTTGTAGCTTTAAATAGTATTTTTGTTCATTCTGTCTGCAAAGGTACAAAGAATTACTGAGAAGTGGTTGGCGGAAAGTGAAAAAAATGTGCTCCCCTTATAAAATAATGTGTAAGGTGAACTGCCGAAGTGTATAAAAAAGCAACGGACCGGAATATTGAGGGTATTCGGTCCGTTGTTTAGTTGGCTGCTCTGTAGTTGTACATTCTTGCTACGTTGATGCAGTACTCGGTATAAGCTTCACTCTTCAGCCATTTTTCTAATAACTTTTTCATTTTCATGTCCTTTCTTGATTGTTTGTTATCCATTCATAAAATCTTTTCTCGTCAGAGGGCGCTCCCTCTGTTGATATCTTTTTTGGCAATGCAAAGGTACGAAGAATAGGACAATCCGACAAGAAAAGAGCCGGAAATTACCGAAAAACAGGAGAATTATTGATTAATGTCAAACCCTACGTGCTTCCCCTCTTCACTCCTTGATGCCCGTCACCGCCTCGCGCATCTCCTTCAGCAGGTCGCTGGCAAAGATGAAGTCGGTGAGCCGCTTGTTGGTGGAGCGCATGATGTCGGCTGAGACGCCCTGCCACTCTTTGTGACCTTCGTAGATGAAGACGATGTTCTCGCCAATGCCCATCACGGAGTTCATGTCGTGGGTATTGATGATGGTGGTCATGTTGAACTCGCGGGTAATGGAGTGCAGCAGTTCGTCGATGACCAGCGACGTCTTGGGGTCCAGTCCGCTGTTGGGCTCGTCGCAGAACAGGTATTTAGGGTTCAGCGCTATGGCACGCGCTATGGCCACACGCTTCTGCATGCCACCGCTAATCTCGCCGGGATATTTGTTCTCGGCACCTGTCAGGTTGACGCGGTCCAGACAGTACATGGCACGCTGCTGGCGCTCGCGGAACGTCATCGATGAGAACATGTCCAGCGGGAACATCACGTTCTCCAGCACCGTCAGCGAGTCGAAGAGTGCTGCCGACTGGAATATCATGCCCATCTCGCGGCGCATCAGCACCTTCTCCTTCTTTGACATCTGCACAAAGTCGCGCCCGTCGTAGAGTATCTGGCCGCTGGTGGGCTCAAACAGTCCTACCAGGTTCTTCATCAGCACGGTCTTGCCGCTGCCGCTCTGTCCGATGATGAGGTTGGTCTTGCCGTCCTCAAAGACGGTGCTGATGCCTTTCAGCACCTCCTTGTCCTCAAAACGCTTGTAAAGGTCCTTGACTTCTATCATGACAGCAGTTGGGTTAGGAAGACGTCAGAACACAGTATGAGCACGCTGGAGCAGACCACAGCGTCGGTAGAGGCCTTGCCCACATTCACCGAACCGCCCTCAACGGTGTAGCCGAAGTAGGAGGGCACGGCAGAGATGATAAAGGCGAAGAAGAGACTCTTGATGATGGACATCCACACAAACCACGACTTGAAGTCGTGCTGCAGGCCCAGCGTCAGGTCGTCTGGCACGATGATGTGCCCGATGTAGGCTGTTCCGTAGGCTCCCATGATGCCCATGGCCGACGAGAAGATGACCAGCAGTGGCATGATGGTTATCATACCCAGTATCTTGGGCAATATCAGGTAGCAGGCAGAGTTGATGCCCATGATGTCCAGGGCGTCAATCTGCTGTGTTACGCGCATGGTACCTATCTCTGAGGCAATGTTCGACCCCACCTTTCCGGCCAGTATCAGACACATGATGCTGCTGGAGAACTCCAACAGCATGATTTCACGCGTGGTGTAGCCGCTAACCCATCGGGGCATCCAGGGCGACTGGATGTTCAGCTTCATCTGGATGCAGATGACGGCACCAATGAAGAACGAGATGAGCAGCACGATGCCTATGGAGTTGATGCCCAACTGGGCCATCTCCTTCACATACTGCTTCCAGAACATGCGGAAACGCTCCGGAACGGAGAATGTCCGCCCCATGAGCATCATGAACTTGCCGAAGGTGTTCAGTGCGTTATAAAGCCACTTTACTATCATAATCCGCGGCAAAGGTACAAATTATTTTTTAATCAAGCGGCACTTTTATGGAAGAAAAAACTGTCCGCTGCTGAAATTTGGTAACCGCCATCAGTACATATTGGACTCAGGATTTCTCCCCCAAGCCGATGCAAAGATAGTGATTCTTCTCAAATCATTGCACAATTTGAACAAATTTCTGCTTGATTTCGCTTGTTTTTCTTTCATTTCGACTGAAATATTACCAATTCCTTGCAACTTTGGAGAATTTTGACTAATTTTGCAGCGAGAACCAAAAGGAGGTACAGATATGGCAACACCAGTTAAGATTATCCCAACATTGCACGGTGAAGCCGCAAGGGCATTCATAGAGCGTGCAGAAGAGCGTGAGCGCAACCCTCATCCCACTTCCATCTATACGGAGAGCGAGAAGGAGGCTTATTACAGAATGCTGAAAGAATCAGGAATGCCCGTATGACAAATGATGAATTCCTGAGCAAATACTTATTCAAGGAACTGACAGAAGATGTGCTCGCAGAGTGCGAGCATTTTTCTTGTGGGGTAAATGACCTTGACGAATATTTCCAAAAGGACGTGCTCGCCTATTCCCTACGTATGGTGAGCCGTTCATATGTGTTCTGCCCCAAAGAATGCCCTCAGAAGATTGCTTGTGCTTTCTCCGTTTCATACGACAGCTTACGCATTACGGATTTATCTAATCGTAAGCAAGAGGAGTTCCGCGAATTGAACGACCTCAGCGAGAAGCGATTGAAGCGTTATCCTGGAATTCTAATAGGACGCTTGGCTGTTAATCAGGAAATGGCACATCAAGGCATTGGCACAGCCCTTATGAACTTTATCAAGATGTGGCTGGGATATGGAGGCAAGGCTGGTTGCCGCTTCCTTATCGTTGATGCACGTAATGCTCCAGATGCGTTAGCCTATTATGAAAAGAACGGCTTTACCTACTTGTTCCCGTCTGAGGAAGTTGAATCTATAAGTACGCGTAAGGACAAGGCCATTGTTCCTCAGACCACTCGTTTAATGTATTTCGATCTGAAGGACTCCAAGGAATAAATATTGGAAAAGGTTTGGTTATTCCATTTTTTGTTTGTACTTGTTGCCCCAACAAAGAGTCATTGAAACAGGCTGGTGGCTCAGCGTCAGGAGTTCTTGTGTCCCTTCGGTAGCAAGCGCCAAAGGCGATGACTTTGATAAGCAAATCACGGCAGAATGAGGAAATGACTATTCATTATTCCCCAAAAATGAAATCCGCTTTAGTGGCAGCATGTTCTTGTCATCGTCCGACATCTTGTCGTAATATTGCTGCCACATGTCAATGAACTCATCCCCGTCAATCAGACGGATAAACTCTCGTGAACTGGTACCCGTACTCTTGGCATCGGCAGAGAATGTACCACTGGTGACGAACAGAGCGATGTCACCCGCACGAAGTACACCCAACAAAGCACGAATATCCGAGGCTCCGATAGCTGTCTCAGGCTTATGCTTCACCTGCACTTTAATGCGAGGAGTCTTTGCACCAAGAGGATCTAAATAGGCTATGATGTCGATGCCTCCATCTTTGCCTTTGGGAGCAACAAACGGGGTGTGATAATCCATAGTACGAAGCAATGCCGCTACCATGTCCTGAAACTCGTATGGGCTCTTAGCTATGATGTATTGACGGATTCCTTCGCGAGCGTCCGACTCCAGTAGGTTCAGTTCCTCCGACCTGTCCCTTTCATCATTATCGTCAGTGGGTTCGTCGTCGCCCTTCCCCTCTTTTGGATGTAGTTTCCTCCATTCACGGTAAGCCACTTCTCCCTTTTCCATAACCTCCTCCGGCGTAAGATTAAGCGCATTTTCGCCTTCGGGTGTCAAATACCACATACCCTTTTGCTTGAGAATAAGCCCAGCCTTGGCGTAGTTGATAGAATAGAACTGAAAACTGTTCGTCCAGCGAATATACCTATTCTTGCCAGCAGGTTCCAATTCCCAATCCGTTAGTTGCACATTAGCTTCCACAAAGGGATACAAGTCTTTGGCTGGCATGCTACCACCTCGACGACTTATCTCTTTCATGACGGCGAATAGTATTTTTGTTGCAGTCGCCTTTGTTCGTCCTACATGTTCTTTTGCCATATCTCGTCTGTTTTTATCTATTTCCTTTTGCCCTGTTATGCGTTTTGCACAACATCTGGCAGTTCTCTATATCAGTTGAGCCACCCTTGCTCCATGCAGTCACATGGTCAGCATCCATTTCATTGAACTTATAAATCTTGGTTCGTACATTATCATGCCCTTTGGCACACTCTGGGCAATTGCTAACACCTTGCTTTTTGGCATCGTTTGTCTGACGAGCATACACAGTTTTCTTTACGCTGTCCTCAAAGATGCGGATGTTAAGCAGACACTGGTCAATTTCTCCACCAAGCACATATTCAAAGATACCTCGCTTATTTGTTACATATTCGTCAGCATATAGTTCATTTACTCGTTGTTGCAATTTGGCTGGGTTGTATGAATTGGAATGATACTTCTCGTAAAAGGCTCCCCATTCCAAACCTCTCATTTCATCTTTTGTCTCACCAAACAATGTTTTAGCCCATTCTATCACCGTGTCAAAATAGGTCTGTAGTTCCTCGATGCTATTCTCATAGCGGTGCTGGCTCATGTAACCGCCAACGTTTTCTTCTCCTTTTGCCACCCATGCAAGTGCCGCATGAAGAATGTCCTGACGGTTGGCATTGCCTTTGATGTAGCATCCCCACTTCTGTAATTGCGGGCTACGAGAGTTGCTATATACTTTCTTGGCTTCTGTCACAAATGGGCCGCTATACGTGGCATTGAGAAGTTCCTGCTTGTTCAATGGCACACCAGCAATGTTGATGGTTTCAAACCATTCTTTGATTTCCTTTTCCGTACCATTGCAAACATAGACAAGCAATCTATAGGAATTTATCTTTTCCTGTTCCTCTTTGGTTAGCCCCGTAAAATATTGCTCCATTCCGAATTTGTCTTTAATGGCAAACTTCCCTGTAACGAAACGTCCTATACTTGTTATACGTTGTTGTCCGTCCAGAATCTCATATTTTCCTTCTTCGGGTTCGTTGAAATAGATGAGGCCAATAGGATAACCTTTCAGCATACTGTCAATGACAGCCATTTCCTTCTTGCCTTCGTTTTCTGCATAGAGGTAATTTCGCTGATACTCTGGCTGGATAGTCAGTTTGCCAGACCATCCAAACAAGCCTTTGCCTTCCAACTGATTGTAAACAAAGCCCTCACAAATCTCTTTGACCGTAATGTCGGTTAATAATGTCGTTTGCATAGCTATTGTTTTTTGCGGATTATTATTCTACCAAAAGGCTTTTGTGGAACGCCATTTTCATCAAAATAATAAGGCTGTCCATCTCTAAGACTTTTATTTAACTTTCTCAATTCACGTGGATATGGTTTAAAACCAAGTTCTTTCCCAGCATCTCCTTCTGCATTACCTACAATCTCAAACTGGTCTGGGCAATACTTATCAAGGAATGTTCGTGGAACGCCCATTAGTCCATCATAATCAATAGGAATGGCATCTATATAAGGAACGTCAATAGCGTCATAGTTCTCATAATGTATGTATCCCTTCCCTTTTATTTCCTTGTGCTTGGAATATAGAATATTATCCTCCATAGTCATTAATGGAAGAGATTCATGACGACGACCATGATCAATGTTAGTGTACCAGCAGCAATTACGAAATTTCACGAGATTGGTCTTTGCATCATAGACACCTTCCACATATTCTTTTGATGCAGTCTCCGGAATTCCAAAGAAAGCATTTCCTGCGTTAAAACCATTTCCTAACCAAATCTTATTAGCTTTAATAAGCGGGAAAATCTCTTTATAAGCAACAGCATTCATGTTTCCAATGCACACAAACAACTTCCCTGATTCTATAAGCCACAACATAAACTCCCTAAACAGCGAGAAAGGAGGATTGGTTACAATGATGTCTGCTTCATCGCGCAATGCCTTTACTTCATCACTACGAAAGTCACCATCTCCTTCAAGATACGACCATTGCAAATCGTTGATATTGAAACGCCCATCACCGTTTATGTCTTCATCCAAGATGAATATCTTGCCATTTGTTCGGCTCTTGTCTGCATCGTAGTATGGACTGTCTGTTTCAAAGAGTGTCGGTTGCCAATCCTTTATCTTCTTTGATTCAACGGCATAGCTTGTACTGATAAGCTTTTTCATGCCAAATGCTTCAAAGTTCTGCGCAAAGAACTTCGTAAAGTTGCTCCACTCTGGATCGTCGTAAGGCAGGAGCACAGTCTTGCCACGAAATACATTCGGGTCATAGTCCAGATAGGCGTTTATCTCCTTCTGAATATCGCGATACTGCGTATAGAACTCATCGTTCTTCGCCGTCTTCGCATTTGCCAAGTTTGTATTTGCCATTCTTAATGATTGATAGTTATTGATACACATGCACCCAACTATCAATCACGCCACGGCACATAAAAAGAGCGCGGTGCTCTTAATGCGCATAGCAAGAGGTGAAAGCGTAGGAATACTTTTTTGGAACCCCTGTCAACCACAAGACACACCACACTCTAAAGAGTGCGTGCATCACTATTGGGTTGAACAGAGAGGACCATATTGCCTACAGCCCACCTGTCACTTATTATTTCCGTGCTTGTTATACCAATCTGAGTTTCCTACGCTTTTCTTGGCTATGCGCGAAATAATAGCGAATGCTTCTTTTAGTCCGGATTTCTCCCCGAACCGATTGCAAAAGTACTAAATTTATGTGAAACGAGAAAATAAGTTGGGGATTATTTGCAAATATCGAAATAAGTTCGTAACTTTGCACCCAGATGAGAGCTGTATATAGGCGCGATTACATCAAGCTCCGCAGCCGTCAATTTATATAAGCCGTTGGTCGTGTACCTACGGCTTTAATTCGTTTATGATGGATTCTATCTCACGGCGGGTCTGATACTTAGCGCTCACAACAACAGCCTCACCATTAAAAACTATGTAACAGGCCTCCATCATGCCTGAGATAAAGTCGGCCTTTCGGCGAGAAATGTATTTTGACAATTCGAAAATACTATATTGCGCTCGAAGATGAAGTCCGCCTTTCTCCCATGCGATTGCAAAATTACGAATTTTATGTGAAACGAGAAAATATCTTTGAAATAATTTGCTTCTTAGCGAATATTCTCGTGACTCAACAAAGGAAAATGCACTTTTTCTTTGTTTTCGCTGCTCGAAAATTTGCAAATATCGGAAATTATGCCTATCTTTGCAGCGTCAAGATTGCTATCTTGGCTATCCAGGTAAGTTTCCTGAGAGGGCAAGCCGTATACGTCACTACCCAATTTTAAAACAAACCGCATCCTTTTGGGTGCGGTTTTGCTATATTGCTAACATTCTATTTGCGGAAACTGTTCATCATCATCTTCAAGAATCCTTTGCTGGTAGCAATGTTACGCTTGATGGAAATTTCCTTGTTACCCGTGAAGATCAAGACCTCCACGGCACTGGGCGATGTCTCGAAATGATGTCTGATCTCATCTGTGATGTTTCGGATGCCATAGTTGCATTTCAGGTTGAGCAGCACAGAGTTTGTCTGCCCCACAGACTCCCTCAACCTGTTACCCACAGAATTTTTGCCGACTATCGTTTTCAAATCGAACATTTTATATACACCTTTGCGCTCGAAGATGAAGTCCGCCGTTCTCCCATGCGATTGCAAAATTACGAATTTTATGCGAAACGAGAAAATATATAGGGAATTTTTTGGGGTCACCTGTATAACCGCGTGGATTAACCGAAAATCATGACCAGTCTGAAGATGAAGAATGGTGTAATGCTGTTTTATGTGAATATTAGTTCCTTTTATGCTGTTTTATGCTTATTTTAGTCCTTTTCTGTTACCACTCGCGGCCGCCGCGTAACCACCCTGCGCCCGCGCGTAACATTCATAGCGCAAAGATACAAAAAAATGGTATCCACTGTCAAGAGTTCCGCCAAGAAATGTGTGGCTGTGCAGTAAAATATCGAAATATTTTTACAATACCACCATTTTCCGTTCCCAGAATGTCACAATGTCACATGTCACATGTCACATTAAGGGCCATTTTGACGTGTTTTCCTGAAAATTGCGAAAAACAGTCAATGAAGAATTACATTATATATATATTATAATATATATATAATGTAAAGTATATATACTATTTCCCCTCTTTAAAAATGCAGCTAAAAACGCCCTTAATGTGACATGTGACATGTGACATTGTGACATTTGCAAAAATGACTTTTTATTAACATCCCCGTTTTATGGAAAGACACTGAGATTTCAGCGGCATAGGAAACGTTTGCGTAATATTTTGTGATGAATGCAACGTTTTTTGTAAATAATGTGTAATTTTGCACGCTGAAAAAGTCGCCCTTTATGCCCGCTATCGCTATATCTACAACGAGGAGTGGACATGGTCAGCCGACTGCACATGGATGACCGTGACTTGAGCATACAAAAATGAGGGTTTTCTTGGCTGGTTCGGAATTAATTCGTAACTTTGCACCAAAAGAAGCGACCAATGATGGATGAAGAGAATAAGAAGATAGATGCCGGACAGACGGCGACAACAGGCCAACAGGACGGTGAGCACCTGGTGCTGCGCACCGAGGGACTGGTGAAACGCTATGGCAAGCGGACGGTGGTGAACGACGTCAGTTTCCATGTGCAACAGGGCGAAATTGTCGGACTGCTGGGACCTAACGGCGCTGGCAAGACGACGTCGTTCTATATGACCACGGGACTTATCGTTCCCAACGAAGGCCATATCTATTTGGGCGACGAGGAGGTGACTACCTATCCGGTCTATAAGCGCGCCCGTGCCGGCATTGGCTACCTGGCTCAGGAGGCATCGGTGTTCCGTAAGATGTCGGTAGAGGACAATATCCTCTCCGTGCTGGAAATGACGGGCAAGCCCCGCGAGTATCAGCTGGAGAAGTTGGAGAGCCTGATCAAGGAGTTTCGACTGCAGAAGGTGCGCAAGAACAAGGGCGACCAGCTGTCGGGTGGTGAGCGCCGCCGTACGGAGATAGCCCGCTGTCTGGCCATTGAGCCTAAGTTCATCATGCTCGACGAGCCCTTTGCCGGTGTGGACCCCATTGCCGTGGAGGACATCCAGTTTATTGTGTGGAAACTGAAAGACCTGAACATCGGCATCCTGATAACCGACCACAATGTGGAAGACACGCTGTGCATTACCAACCGAGCCTATCTGCTCTTCGAGGGGCGCATCCTGTTTCACGGTTCACCGGAAGAACTGGCAGCCAACCCCGTGGTGCGCAAAAACTATCTGACGGAGTCGTTCGTCTTGCGCCAGAAGGATTTCTCGGCCTTGGAAGAGCAGCGTAAGGCAGAGGAAATGGAAGACTGAAATTGCGGATGGGGAAACCAAGCGTGGGGCGATTAGTTTGTTAAAAAACAGTAAGCGGAAGCAAATTCTTCATTCTTCATTCTTTATTCTTCACTTTTCTTTGTACCTTTGCAGCCAATTTGCAAAAAATGTATATAATTTAATAAGGTATAGAAAAGATGAATATTCAATTTGAAGCCCCTGACAAGGTGAATGGTCTGATGACCATCACGCTGGAGGCTGCCGACTATCAGCCTGAGGTTGACAAGACACTGAAAGATTATCGCAAGCGTGCACAGATTCCCGGTTTCCGTCCCGGTCAGGCTCCTATGGGCATGATTAAGCGCCAGTTTGGTACCAGCGTCAAGGTTGACGTGGTAAACCGTCTGCTGGGTGAGAAGCTCTATGGCTATGTGCAGGACAATAAGATCCACATGCTGGGCGAGCCACTTCCCAGTGAGCAGCAGGCCCAGCTGAACTTTGAGAGCGAGGAACCGCTAGTGTTCAAGTTTGACATTGCCGTGGCTCCTGAATTCGAGGCTGCGCTGAGCGACAAGGACACCATACCTTTCTATAACATCACCGTTGACGACAAACTCGTAGACCAGCAGGTGGAGATGTATCAGAGCCGTGCCGGCCACTACGACAAGGTAGAGGCTTTCGACGCTGAGCAGCGCGACATGCTGAAGGGCGACCTGCGCGAGCTGGATGCCGAGGGTAACGTGAAAGAGGGTGGTATCGAAGTGGCTGACGCCGTGCTGATGCCCCAGTACATCAAGGCAGACGACCAGAAGAAGCTCTTCGAGGGTTCTAAGCTGGGTGACATCATTACCTGGAATCCCCGCAAGGCTTATCCGGAGAGCGACGTTGAGGTATCAAGCCTGCTGAAGATTCAGAAGGACGAGGTAAAAGACCACGAGGGTGACTTCACTTTCCAGATTACCGAGATTTCCCGCTTTGTGAAGGCCGACATCAACCAGGAACTGTTTGACCAGACCTTCGGTGAGGGTAATGTGAAAGATGAGAAAGAGTTCCGCCAGAAGATTGCCGACCAGATCAGTCAGCAGTTCAAGGCAGACAGCGACTATAAGTTCCTGCTCGACGTGCGCCAGTACATGGAGCAGAAGGTGGGCAAGCTGGAATTCCCGGAGGCTCTGCTTAAGCGCGTCATGCTGAACAACAACAAGGACAAGGGTGCCGACTTCGTAGAAAAGAACTTCGAGGCAAGCATCAAGGAGCTGGGTTGGCATCTCATCAAGGAGCAGTTGGTAAGTGCTCAGGGCATCAAGGTGGAAGACGCCGACCTGAAGGAGACTGCTAAAGAAGCTGCCCGCGCCCAGTTTGCCCAGTACGGCATGTCAAATGTTCCCGAAGAGTATCTGGAGAACTATGCCAACGAGATGATGAAGAAGCGTGAGAACGTAGACGGACTGGTAGACCGTGCCGTTGACGTGAAGCTTACTGCCGCTCTGAAGAACGTAGTGAAGCTGGACGAGAAGGAAGTTTCCCTGGAGGACTTCCAGAAAATGCTGCAGGAAAAGTAAAAGGAATTATAATTCTTTAACCAAAAAAAGAGCCGGAATGTGTTGCATTCCGACTTTTTTTTGTAACTTTGTATCTACTTAGTGATAAAATATGAACAACGATTTTAGAAAATACGCTACCAAGCACCTTGGAATCAATGGTCTGGTGCTCGACGAAGTGATGAGCGCGCAGGCTCAGTATCTGAACCCCTATATCCTGGAAGAGCGTCAGCTGAACGTGACGCAGATGGATGTCTTCTCGCGTCTGATGATGGACCGCATCATCTTTCTTGGCACGCAGATAGACGACTATACAGCCAATACACTGCAAGCCCAGTTGCTCTATCTGGACTCTGTGGACTCCGGTAAGGACATCTCCATCTACCTGAACTCTCCCGGCGGTAGCGTGACCGCTGGTCTGGGCATCTATGACACCATGCAGTTCATCTCCAGTGACGTGGCAACGATATGCACTGGCATGGCCGCATCGATGGCTGCCGTGCTGCTTGTGGCCGGCACGGAGGGCAAGCGTTCGGCACTGCCCCACAGCCGTGTCATGATTCACCAGCCGTTAGGCGGCGTGCAGGGTCAGGCATCGGATATCGAGATTGAGGCCAAGGAGATTATGAAGTTCAAGAAAGAGCTCTACACCATCATCTCCGAACACTCGCACACCCCCTATGACAAGGTGTGGAACGATTCCGACCGCAACTACTGGATGACGGCTGAAGAGGCCAAGGAGTATGGCATGATAGACCAGGTGCTGAAGAAGAAGTAAGCAACAAGTAGCAAGAAGTGAAGAATGGCTAAGAAAAAATGTAATCTGTGTGGACGTTCAGACAGCGAGGTGCGTCTGTTGATAACCGGTGTCAATGGCTGCATTTGCGACGAATGTGCGGCACAAGCTTACCAGATAGCTACCGCCAATGGTTTTGGTCCCAACGCCAGCAAACCCGTTCCTGCCGTAAAGGACAGGCCCATCCCTACGCCCAAGGAAATCAAGGAACATCTTGATCAGTATGTCATTGGCCAGGATGAGGCTAAACGCTATCTCTCAGTGGCAGTATACAACCACTACAAGCGTCTGCAGCAACCGCAGGACGACAATGGCGTGGAGATAGAGAAGTCGAACATCATCATGGTGGGTTCGACAGGTACCGGCAAGACGCTCCTGGCACGTACCATTGCCCGCATGCTTGACGTGCCGTTTACCATCGTCGACGCCACGGTGTTTACCGAGGCCGGCTATGTCGGTGAGGACGTGGAGAGCATATTGTCACGCCTGCTGCAGGTGGCCGACTTCAATGTCAAGGCTGCCGAGCGCGGCATCGTCTTCATTGACGAGATAGACAAGATAGCACGCAAGGCCGACAATCCCTCTATTACCCGCGACGTCAGCGGCGAAGGCGTGCAGCAGGGACTGCTGAAACTGCTGGAAGGTACCATCGTCAACGTGCCGCCACAGGGAGGGCGCAAGCATCCCGACCAGGAGTATATCCATATTGACACACACAACATCCTGTTTATCTGCGGTGGTGCCTTCGACGGTATCGAGCGCAAGATTGCCCAGCGCCTGAATACCCATGTAGTGGGCTATAATTCGGTACAGAACGTGCGCAAGATAGACAAAAACGACCTCATGAAGTACATACAGCCACAGGACTTGAAGTCCTTCGGGCTGATACCCGAAATCATTGGCCGACTGCCGGTACTCACCTACTTGAACCCCCTGGACCGTGAGGCGCTGACACGTATCCTCACAGAACCCAAGAACTCTATCGTCAAGCAGTATGTGAAGCTGTTCCAGATGGATGGCGTGAAACTGACATTTACGCAGGACGCCCTTGACCTCATCGTCGACAAGGCCGTGGAGTATAAACTCGGAGCCCGCGGACTGCGTTCTATCGTTGAGAATATTATGATGGATGCCATGTTTGAGATACCATCCAAGAAGACAAAATCCTTTGAGGTGACCAGAGACTACGCCCAGAAGCAGCTCGACCAGTCACACCTTGTATAATAAAAAGACGAGCCTATGGCAAAAGATAAATACAACCTGACGGAAGCACTGAAAAAGTATTTCGGCTTTGACAAGTTTAAAGGCGACCAGGAAGCCATCGTGCAAAACGTGCTGGACGGCAAAGACACCTTCGTGCTGATGCCGACGGGTGGCGGAAAGTCGCTGTGCTACCAGTTGCCGTCACTCTTGATGGAAGGTACGGCCATCGTCATCTCGCCACTGATAGCACTGATGAAGAATCAGGTAGACGTTATCAGTTCCATGAGCGACGAGGGGACGGCCCACTACCTGAACTCGTCGCTGAACAAGACTGCCATTGACCAGGTGAAGGCCGACATCATGGCAGGGAAAACAAAGTTGCTTTACGTCGCCCCTGAGTCACTGACGAAGGAGGATAACGTGGAGTTTCTGAAACAGGCTAAGATATCGTTCTATGCCATTGACGAAGCTCACTGCATTTCAGAGTGGGGCCACGACTTCCGGCCTGAATATCGCCGCATACGTCCTATCATCAATGAGATAGGGCAGGCACCTATTATAGCGCTGACGGCAACAGCTACCGACAAAGTGCGCACGGATATCAAAAAGAACTTGGGTATTGTGGATGCCGATGAGTTTAAGAGCTCGTTCAACCGTCCTAACTTGTACTACGAGGTGCGTCCCAAGACTATAGATGTTGACAAGGACATTATCAAATTCATCAAGCAGCATCCGGGCAAGAGTGGCATCATCTACTGTCTGTCGCGCAAGAAGGTGGAAGAACTGGCTGAAATCCTGAAAGCCAACGACATCAAGGCTGCAGCCTATCATGCCGGCTTGGAGTCGGCGCTGCGCTCGCAGACACAGGACGACTTCCTGATGGAGAAAATTGACGTCATTGTGGCAACCATAGCATTTGGTATGGGTATCGACAAACCCGATGTGCGCTTTGTCATCCACTACGACATACCCAAATCGCTGGAAGGATACTACCAGGAGACGGGACGTGCCGGACGTGACGGCGGCGAGGGCATGTGCATCACGTTCTATGCCCAGAAAGACCTTCAGAAACTGGATAAGTTCATGGAGGGTAAACCCGTGGCTGAGCAGGACATTGGCAGACAGCTGCTGGCAGAGACCGCTGCCTATGCTGAGACATCGGTGTGTCGCCGCAAAATGTTGCTACATTACTTCGGCGAGGAGTACGCACCGGATAACTGTCACAACTGTGACAACTGTCTGCATCCGAAGACCAAGATTGAGGCAGAGGAACAACTCGTCATCGTGCTGCAGGCTGTACAGGCATTGAAGGAAAATTTCCGTGCTGATTATATCATTGACTTCGTTGAAGGCAAGGAAACGGAAGAAATATTGGCGCATAGACACCAGGAACACGAACTCTTCGGTGCCGGTGAGGACGATAATCCCAAACATTGGAACCCCGTCATTCGCCAAGCACTTATTGCCGGTTATCTGAAGAAAGATGTGGAGAACTACGGACTGTTGAAACTGACTGCCGCCGGAAAGAAATTTATCAAGCACCCTCAAACGTTTATGATTGTGGAAGACAACGAGTTCTCAGAGGATTATGAGAACGTGAGTGAACATGAGGTGAGCAGCAGTGCACTCGACCCAACATTGAGCGCCATGCTGAAAGATTTGCGTAAGAAGGTCAGCAAGAAAATGGAACGTCCGCCCTATGTCATCTTCCAGGACGTCAGCATCGAACAGATGGCTACCGACTATCCTGTAACACTGGAGGAGTTGAAGAATATCCAGGGAGTAGGCGAGGGAAAGGTGAAGCAGCCCTACGCAAAAGAGTTCGTTGACCTCATCAAGCGCTACTGCGACGAGAACGAAATCATCCGCCACAGTGACCTCCGCGTGCGTACCGTCGCAAAAAAATCCATTCTGAAGGTAAAAATCATCCAAGCCATAGACCGGCAGATAGCACTCGACGACATCGCTACTGCCCAGGGACTGGACTTTGATGAACTGCTGAACGAGGTAGAGGCAATTGTCTATAGTGGTACGAAACTGAACATCGACTACTTCTTGGAGGAGGTGATGGACGACGACCGCGTCGATGAGATTTACGACTACTTCTCCGATAGTGATACAGACTCTTTGGAGGCTGCACTCGACGAACTGGGACAAGAGTGCTCGGAGGACGAAATCCGCTTGGTGCGCATTAAGTTCATCTCGGAAATGGCAAACTGAGACGTATGAAGAAATTCCTGACAATAGCAGTGGTGCTGGCTTTTGTCTCCATGCCGGCTGAGGGACAGTTCTTTAAGAAATTGTTCAAGAGAAAGGCCAAGACGGAGGCCAAGGCAACGGTGAAGGACGGGTCCATAGATGATGATGCTCAGGTGGCTATGGCTGATGTTGCCACTTTTCCGGATAATCACAATAACCGCAATGGTTTCCTTCGGATTCCGCTGGGAATCGAGGCTGAGCGCTTTGAAAAGCTGCTGCTGGAACGAGGATTTACGGAGCGTAAACACGAGGACAAGCAAACCGCCAAGACCTATTTCTATGAGGGCGAGGTGTATGGGGCCAAGTCGGTGGTTACGCTCGCTGTCTCAGAACAAACAGCCCGTGTCTATGCCGTAGACGTGGTGGATTTGACTGTCTATCCCTCTCTACAGGCTGTCAAACAGCGTTATGACTTGCTAAAGAAGGAATTGACGAAGGAATACGGTAGCGGATATGTGGACAATCAGGGAGAGGCTTACACCATTCAGAGCCGGTTGGGAACGGTTAATATGCACTATGAGCGCAATGCGCTGACCACCAGTTATACCATCGGTTTTGCTCTGGATGACGCTAAAGCCTACCGGATGGCTTATCAGGAAATGGAGGATAAGGAGTATGAGACGGCTCCACGGACCATTACCGACGGACTGGCAGCAGCTTGTAACCATACGGACTTGGTGGGACTGGGTGTAGCGCTGCTGCAAAACAAGAATGTAAAGGCTGCGCACAACATACTTCTCAGCTATGACTACGTAGTCCGAAAAAAAACGACAAAAACAGTCAAGGCTTCCTTCGTGATGGACTCCTACGTTGCGTCTGTGACCCTGGCATGTCGAAAGCAAACTGTCACTACCGTAACGATGACGGCCAACGATGACAGAACTGCCATTTGCCGTGATTTACAGACAAATGGCTTTGTTTCTAACGATGAAAAAACATGGAAACAGGGCGATATGACGGCCATCGTGTCAGTCGACAAGCAGGGCAGGGTAGTTATGGTGTTACGTTAAAACCTATTAATAATAGGTGAAAACGCTTGCCGTCTCAGAAAAAATGAGTAATTTTGCACGCAATAAAATTTAAAGGAGTTTTTTTATGTCATCATTTATTGCAGACAAAATTGTGATGGACGGCCTGACTTTCGACGACGTCCTGCTGATTCCAGCTTATTCTGAGGTGTTACCCAAGACGGTAGAGTTGAAAACGCAATTTTCACGCCACATCGAGTTGAATGTGCCTTTTGTGACAGCGGCAATGGATACCGTCACAGAAAGCCAAATGGCTATTGCCATTGCGCGCGAAGGTGGTATTGGCGTAATCCATAAGAATATGTCTATTGAGAACCAAGCTCGTGAAGTCGCCATTGTCAAACGCGCTGAAAACGGAATGATTTACGACCCCGTGACCATTCGCCGTGGTTCGACGGTGAAGGATGCGCTCGACATTATGGCGGAATATCATATTGGTGGTGTTCCTGTTGTCGACGACGAAAACCATTTGGTGGGTATTGTGACTAACCGTGACTTGCGCTTCGAACGCCATCTGGATAAGAAAATCGATGAGGTGATGACTAAGGAGAATCTTGTGACCACCCACCAGCAGACCGATTTGGCTGCCGCCGCACAGATTCTTCAGGAAAACAAGATTGAGAAGCTGCCCGTTGTAGACAAGGATAACCACTTGGTAGGTCTGATTACTTATAAGGATATTACCAAGGCAAAAGACAAACCCATGGCATGCAAAGACGAAAAGGGACGACTGCGCGTGGCTGCTGGTGTCGGCGTGACGTTTGACACGCTTGACCGCATGCAGGCTTTGGTGAATGCCGGGGTTGACGCTATCGTCATTGATACGGCTCACGGCCACTCAAAGAGCGTTATCGAGAAGCTGCGTGAGGCAAAGGCATCGTTCCCGAATATTGATATCGTCGTGGGTAATATTGCCACTGGCGAGGCTGCACGCATGTTGGTGGAAAACGGTGCCGATGCTGTAAAGGTGGGCATAGGTCCGGGTTCTATCTGTACCACACGTGTCGTGGCTGGTGTTGGCGTTCCGCAGCTAAGTGCTGTCTATGACGTATACAGTGCTCTGAAAGATACAGACGTACCTCTGATTGCCGATGGCGGACTGCGCTATTCGGGAGATATCGTAAAGGCATTGGCTGCTGGTGGCTCTTGCGTGATGATTGGCTCGCTGGTAGCTGGTACTGAGGAGAGTCCCGGTGATACCATTATCTACAATGGCCGTAAATTCAAGAGTTACCGCGGAATGGGCTCGCTGGAGGCTATGGAGCATGGTTCCAAGGACCGCTATTTCCAGGCAGATACTAAGGACGTAAAGAAACTGGTGCCGGAGGGTATTGCCGGACGCGTGCCCTACAAAGGTACTGTTCAGGAGGTTATCTACCAGATGGTGGGTGGCTTGCGTTCAGGCATGGGCTATTGCGGTGCACCGACTATCCAGAAATTGCACGACGCTAAATTTACGCGTATCACCAATGCCGGTGTCAATGAGTCACATCCGCATGACATCACGATAACCAGTGAGGCTCCTAACTATTCAAGACCTAACGACTAAATGAAAAAACAACTGATTTTGGCAGCATGGCTGCTGAATGCCTTGACAATCACGGCACAGACCGCAAGTGACCCTATCATTATGACGGTGGCGGGAACTGCCGTGCCCCGTTCTGAATTTGAGTATTCTTATAATAAGAACAATACTGACGGGGTTATCGACAAAAAGAGTGTAGAAGAGTATGTCGACCTGTTCGTCAACTACAAGATGAAGGTAAAGGCGGCATTGGATGCGCGTATTGATACGACGCAGGCATTTCTGACAGAGTTCGCACAGTACCGCGACCAGCAGGTTTTACCAACACTGGTGACTGACGACGATATGTTGGCAGAAGCTCATAAGGTGTATGACCAGACGGTGGAAAGCATTGGACCTGACGGCTTGATTAGTTTAGCACATATTCTGATTAGAATACCTCAGAAAGCTTCGGAAGATGTGCAACAGCAGGCCAAGGTGCGCATTGACTCTATCTACGGAGCACTGAAAGCCGGTGCCGACTTTGAAAAGTTAGCCAAAGACCTGTCGCAAGATCCGGGCTCTGCCCGTCGTGGCGGACTTTTGGGATGGGTCAGCAGAAATCAGACGGTAAAGGAATTTGAGGATGCTGCTTTCGCCTTGCAGCCCGGAGAAATGAGCAAACCTGTATTGTCTCCTTTCGGCTGGCACATCATCCTGATGAAGGAGCGCAAACAGTTTGAACCTTTCGATTTCCATAAGGATAATATCTTGAAGTTCCTGGAACAACGTGGGGCTCGTAACAGCATCGCTGACCAGAAGATTAACGCTATGGTCAAGAGTGCTGATGGCGCATTGACGAGAGACCAACTACTTGCTCAGCGAGCAGACTCTCTGGCAGATGTCGACATGTCTATGCGCTACTTGATAAAGGAATATCACGATGGCCTGCTGCTTTATGAAATAAGCAACCAGCATGTGTGGGACAAAGCTGCCAAGGACGAGGCTGCGCTGGACAACTACTTCAAGAAGAATAAGTCGAAGTACAAGTGGGACGAACCTCGCTTCAAGGGTATGGCTTATCACGTGAAGGTGCAGTCTGACGTGAAGGCTGTGGCCGATTGTGTGAAGAAACTGAAGTTCGACGATTGGAATGAAGCCTTGCGCAAGACTTTCAACAATGATTCGATTCTTCGAATCCGTGTGGAAAAGGGACTTTTCAAGAAAGGTGACAACAAACTGATAGACCGTGAAGTATTTAAAGTAGCAGATGCCAAGGTGGACAGCGTAAAGGGGTTCCCCATTGACGCTACCTATGGAAAACTTATCAAGGCTCCTCAGAGTTATGCCGATGTGCGCGGCTTGGTTACGGCCGACTTGCAAGACGAACTGGAGCGCGAATGGGTAGCAGAGCTGCGCCGCCGTTATACCTTTACGGTGAATGAAGATGTATTAAAGACAGTCAACAAACATGAATAAGAAATTACCGGTACTACTATTTCTCTTAGCCTCCCTGGGTTCACAGGCCAGTGCTCAGAACGACAGCCTACGCTCAGTAGTTGACGAAGTGATATGGGTAGTTGGCGACGAGGCTATCTTGAAGTCGGATGTCGAGGCTATGCGTATGCAGAGTGAACAAGAGGGACTGCGTTGGTCGGGCGACCCAGACTGTTCTATACCTGAGCAGATAGCTGTTCAGAAGTTGTACCTCAATCAGGCTATTACGGATAGTATCCAGGTAACAGAGGCTGAAATCTCGCAGAATGTCGAACAGTACATAGAGCGTATGATTTCCGTCATTGGCTCGCGTGAGAAACTGGAGGAATATCAGAAGAAGAACATGAGCCAAATACGTGCTGACCTCCGTGAATCTTTCCGTGAAAGACAGATGGTGGAGGGCATGCAGCAGAAACTAGTTAAGGACGTAGCTGTCTCGCCGGCAGAGGTGCGACGCTATTTTAGAAATTTGCCACAAGACAGTATTCCCTTTGTTCCGACGGAGGTGGAGGTGCAAATCATTACCCAACAGCCACGTGTTGAGCAGGAAGAAATAAACCGCATCAAGGAACGCCTGCGCGAATTTACCGACCGTATCAATAAGGGAGAAACATCCTTCCAGACGTTGGCACGTCTGTATAGCCAGGATGGTTCGGCTCGTAACGGTGGTGAACTGGGCTATACCGGTCGTGCCGGATGGGTTCCTGAGTTTGCCAACGTTGCCTTCAACCTGACTGATCCTAAGAAGGTTTCTAAAATAGTGGAAACGGAGTTTGGCTATCACATTATCCAGTTGATTGACAAACGTGGCGACAAAGTGAATGTACGCCATATTCTCTTGAAACCTGAAATCAGCAACGAGGCTATCCAAACCGCCCTGAACCGGCTCGACACCGTGGCTACGGCCATACGTGAGGATGTCGCTCCTGAGATGATAAAGGCCATCTATAAGGATAAGGACGGACGTGCCATTGAGCATTTCACCTTTGAGGATGGAGTGGCTTTCTTTTCTGACGATAAAGATACCCGCAACAATAATGGTCTGATGTTTGTTACGCGCGAGAATCAGCGTACGTCGCGTTTTCAATTGGCCGAGTTACCTTCCGAAGTAGCGCGCATAGTGGATACATTGCAGGTTGGCGGGGTATCTGCTCCTTTCCAGATGATTAACGAGCGAGGAAAGGTGGTTTGCGCCGTCGTGAAACTGAAGAATCGTCGTGAGGGTCACAAGGCCACCATTACCGAGGACTTCCAGATTATGAAGAATGTGGTGACAGCCAAGCAACGTCAGAAGAAGTTGCACGACTGGGTGGTGAACCGCATCAAGTCTACCTACGTCCGTGTCAATGACCGCTATCGTGACTGTAAGTTCGAATATGAGGGCTGGGTAAGATAACGAAAGTTGAGCGTTTAGAGTAGAGAGTTAAGAGTTTAGAGTTTTGCGATTAGCATTGAAAAGACTGCTGTTTGTCATAGCCGGTGTCGTAGTGTTGGCTGTCGTCTTTGCGGCTGCCCCTCGCAAGCGTGCCCTCCAGAAGAAAGTGGAGGACAAGCGTGTCTATTTGGTTCACTCTGACAATCTGCATTACGATCAGTATCGCAATGGCGATGCCCAGGTGTTGCATGGCAATGTGCATTTCCGCCATCAGGGAGCAGACCTGTTTTGCGATAGTGCGCATTTCTACGAGCAGTCAAACTCTTTTGAGGCTTTTGGCCATGTGAAGATGAAACAGGGCGACACGCTTAGCTTAACCAGCGACTATGCCTATTATGACGGCAACGACCAGTTGGCTCAGGCACGCTATAACGTGGTGTTGCGCCACCGGAAGTCAACCCTTTATACTGACTCTTTGGACTATGACCGTATGTATAACTTCGGCAACTTCTTCGAAGGTGGTAAACTGGTGGATGGCAAGACTACGCTGACGTCTGACTGGGGAGAATATCACACGGATACCAAGCAGGCCATGTTTTACTACGATGTCCGTTTGAAAGACCAGAAACTCTTTCTGACTACTGATACCCTGTTTTATGACACCAAGACTTCGAGGGCTCATATTGTGGGACCTTCCCATATCACTTCCGGGAGCAGCCGGATTTATAGTGAGGACGGCTATTATAACACCAAGACCGAGCAATCTGAACTCTTTGGACGTTCCGTCATTACTGACCAGGGACGTACGCTGATAGGCGACAGCGTCTATCATAACGCCAGTGACGGCACTAACTATGCGTATAATAACGTCGTGTATACGGACTCGGTGAACAAGAATATGATGACTGGCGACTATTGCGAATACAACGACTCTACAGGTTATGCGTTGGCTACCAAACGGGCTGTTACTATTGACTTCTCACAGCGTGACTCGCTCTATATGCATGCCGACACGTTTAAAATCTTCACTTATAATATCCGTACCGACTCCGTTTATCGGAAAATTCTGGCTTATAATAAGGTACGCGCTTACAGGAAAGACGTACAGGCCGTTTGCGACTCGCTGGTATACAATACTTTAGACTCCTGTATGACCATGTATAAAGACCCCATAGTCTGGAATTTAGGTCAACAGCTCTTTGGCGAAGAAATCAAAGTGTATATGCGCGACTCGACCATTGACCGTGCTCACGTGCTTCGTCAGGCTTTCTCGGCTGAACAAATGAAGGATTCCGTGCATTATAACCAGGTGTCGTCGAAGGAAATGAAGGCATTCTTCAAAAAGGGCGAGATCAGTGAGACCCAAGCCATTGACAATGTGTTGTTGGTGTATTATCCCATTGACGATGCCGACAGCACCATTATCGGGTTGAACTATACCGAGACACCACTGATGAAGATGTTTCTGGAGAATCGGAAAATGAAGAAAATATGGATGGAAAAACCTACCGGGACACTTTATCCCATGACGCAGGTTCCACCAGGCAAGCATTTCCTTCCTCAGTTTGCGTGGTTCGACTATGTGCGACCTTTGGATAAGGACGACATCTTTAATTGGCGTCCCAAAAAAGCCGGTTCAGAGTTGAAGGAGGTGAAACGGCGTGAGCCCCCGAAGAATAAAAGAAATCATGACTGACGTAATACAATTGTTACCGGATAGCGTAGCCAACCAGATAGCTGCTGGAGAAGTCATCCAGCGGCCTGCATCCGTCATCAAGGAATTGGTGGAGAATGCTGTCGACGCTGGAGCGCATACCATCAACGTCTTGGTGGTAGATGCCGGACGTACATCCATACAGGTTATCGACGATGGCTGTGGCATGTCTGAGACTGATGCCCGTCTTGCCTTTGAGCGTCATGCCACTTCCAAAATCCGTAAAGCTGACGACTTGTTTGCCTTGCATACAATGGGGTTCCGTGGTGAGGCACTGCCGTCTATCGCTGCTGTGGCACAGATTGAATTGCGCACTCGCCGCAAACAGGACGAGTTGGGCACCTGCCTGACGCTTTCCGCATCTCATGTGGAAAGTCAGGAGATGTGTTCATGCAGTGTTGGCAGTTCTTTTACGGTGAGTAATCTTTTTTTTAATGTACCCGCACGTAGGAAGTTTCTGAAGACCAATGCTACGGAACTGAATAATATCCTGACGGCCTTCGAGCGCATCGTGCTCGTCTACCCGGAGGTGTGTTTTACGCTCCATAGCAATGGCCAAGAACTGATGAACCTACGGGCAGGAACACTACGTCAACGCATCATTGATGTCTATGGGCGCCGTTATGGTCAGGACTTGTTGCCCGTCAACGTGGAGACAGCCCTCTGTAAAATTTCCGGTTTCGTGGCTAAACCGGAGTCTGCTCGTAAAAAGGGTGCCCATGAGTATTTCTTTGCCAACGGACGCTTTATGAAACACGCCTACTTCCATAAGGCTGTCCAGCAGGCCTATGAGCGACTAATTCCCGCGGGCGCGCACGTACCTTATTTTATATATTTCGATGTTAATCCCGCTGACATTGACGTCAACATCCATCCTACCAAGACCGAGATAAAGTTTGAGAACGAGCAGGCCATCTGGCAAATCCTCTTTGCTGCGGTCAAAGACGCCATCGGACAGTTCTGTGAAATCCCCCAAATAGACTTTGATACCGAGGGCCGCCCGGAGATGCCGGTCTTTAATCCTGTTGCAACACCAGTAGAAATGCCGCATGTAGACCGCAATCCACAATATAATCCTTTCCGGGAAAAAGCTTCCCACAACTGGGAAAAACTCTATGAGGGGTTGGACGCTCACCCCATACAGCAGGAACAGCAACTTTTTACAGCCCCCCAGGATGCCTTGAACACTAACGCAAACAACGGTCCTGCTTTCAGTGAACAGCCGGTAGAATTGACAGATGTCAGTCCTTTGCACTATCAGTATAAAGGACGCTACATTATGACTGCCGTCAAATCGGGCCTGATGATTATCGATCAGCACCGTGCCGATGTGCGTATTCGTTATGAGCGCTATATGCAGCAGTTAGTTGACACGCCGTCCAGCAGTCAGCGCATGCTCTTTCCGGAGGTGATAGAGATGGCTCCTTCAGAGGCCGCCCTTATGGAAGAGATGCTGCCGGCCTTGAGTGCTGTGGGCTTTGAACTGACGCCCTTAGGACCTTCCAGCTATGCTGTTAATGGCGTTCCTGCAGGCATTGAGGGACTGAGTGCCAGCAAGTTACTACAGGATATCCTTGACTCGGCTGTGCCCATTAGCCACGACAGCCTGTCTCTGAACCATCAGGTTGCACTGGGACTTGCCCGTCATGCAGCAATCCCTTATGGTCAGCAGTTGTCTAACGAAGAAATGGATGTGGTAGTGAATAATCTCTTCTCCTGTGACAATGTGAATCATACGCCAGACGGAAAGTCCATACTATGTATTCTTCCTCAGGCAGATATAGAACACCTGTTGACCTAAAATTGCAAAATGAATAAGCGTTTTTTTCGTATAAAAGGGCTGTTTTCTACAGAAAAACCAAAAAAATGGGTGTTAAAATGAATTTAATTGCTAAAAAACTTTGATTATTCGAAAATAATATTTACTTTTGCACAGAATTTCGATAAGAATTTATTCATTTAATTTATTAGTATAGTATGAAAAAGTTATTCTTGATGCTGGCTGTGGCCAGTCTTTCAATGAGCGCTATGGCTCAGGACGATCCTACTGAGAAGTACAGTGTGTCGACCAACTCTTTCTGGAGCAACTGGTTTATCCAGACTAATCTTAACTGGAGTTCTTACACCGTTGGTACACACGGCCTGTTCGCCGCTCCTTTCCAGAAGTTCCCCATGGGTACTGACGAGAAAGAGGCTTGCCAGCATGGTTTCACCGCTCCCAGCCTCTCTATCGCTGTAGGTAAGTGGTTCACTCCCGGTCTCGGACTCCGCACAAAGGCTAACGTTGGTTGGATGGGTAAGGCTTTTGATAGCGACGTGCCCATGCTCGTTTCTGTTAACGAACAGGTAATGTTCAACTTCCACAATCTGTTTGGCGGTTACGATGAGAGCCGTGTTTGGAACTTCATTCCTTATGTAGGTGCAGGTCTGGCTCACACTTTCAGCACACCTTCTGGCGTTTCTAAGGCTGGTACATATACTTTCAGCGCTGGTTTGCTGAACACCTTCAAGATTAGCAAGAAGGTCGCTCTGAATCTGGAGCTCGCTTACATGAACTATGGTAAGGAAATTTATCCTGGTGCTGCTCAGGGTGGTATCATGCCTAAGCATCGTCTGAACCAGCTCTCTATCGAGGTTGGTGCTACTTTCAACCTCGGCAAGGGCACTTGGAACAAGACTCCTGACGTAGAGGCTATCAAGGCTCTGTCACAGGGTCAGATTGACGCTTTGAATGCTCAGCTGACTGACGCTCAGACCGAGAACGCTCGCTTGAAGGATATGTTGGCTAACCAGCAGAAGGAAGTTGCTCAGGCTACTGCCGTTGCTACCAAGACCGTAACTAAGGTTGTTGCTGCTCCTGTTTCTGTATTCTTCAACATCGGCAAGTCTAAGGTTGCTTCTAAGAAGGACCTCCAGAACGTTGCTGACCTGGCTAAGGTCGCTAAGGACAACAACTCTAAGATTGTTGTTACTGGTTACGCTGACAGCAAGACTGGTTCTGCAAGCTACAACCAGAAGCTGTCTGAGAAGCGTGCTCAGGTCGTTGCTGACGAGCTCGTTAAGCTGGGTGTAAACCGCGACAACATTGAGGTAGTTGCTGCCGGTGGTGTTACCACACTGAGCCCCATCAGCTACAACCGTCGTGCTACTGTTGAGATAAAGTAATCTAAACAATAGATATCTCATCAAGGAGTCCCGAAAGTTTCGGGACTCTTTTTTTGTTAAATATCGAAAAATAGTGGGGTGGTGACAAAATATTCACCTTTCGCTATCCGCTTTTCACTTTTATTTTGTACCTTTGCAACAACACAAATACTAACAAGTAACCTAAAAACAGTAGAAACAATGATTTGGAATGAGACAGTTGAGTGCATGGATCGTGAACAACTTCGCGATTTGCAGAGTGCTCGTTTAAGAAAGATGGCTGAGTATGTCTATTACAATACGCCATTCTATCGTAAGAAGTTTCAAGAGATGGGGCTTGAACCTGGTGATATCAAAACCATTGACGATATCACCAAACTGCCGTTCACTAATAAGCTTGACCTCCGTGATAACTATCCCTTCGGGCTGGCTGCTGTACCCATGAGCCAGATTGTTCGCATCCATGCCAGTAGCGGTACTACCGGCAAACCTGTCGTGGTGCTTTATACCCGCAAAGACTTGGCCATGTGGTCGGAGGCGATATCAAGAGCCTTCACAGCCTATGGTGCTACCAAGGAAGACATCTTCCAGGTGGCTTATGGCTATGGACTGTTCACCGGAGGCTTGGGCGCTCACGACGGAGCCACCAATATCGGTGCCAGTGTGATTCCTATCTCCAGCGGTAATACGCAGAAACAGATGACGCTGATGCACGACTTCGGTACCACCATACTTTGTTGTACGCCCAGCTATGCCATGTTCTTGGGCGAGGCCATGAAGGAATCCGAGTGGCCCCGCAGTGAATTTAAACTCAGAGTGGGCGCCTTCGGTGCGGAACCATGGACGGAGAAAATGCGCCAGAAACTGGAAGAAACTTTAGGTATTAAGGCTTATGACATCTATGGTCTGAGCGAGATTGCGGGTCCTGGTGTCGGCTACGAGTGCGAGCGCCAATGTGGTACCCACCTGAATGAAGACTATTTCTATCCTGAAATTCTCAATCCAGAGACTGGCGAACCCATGCCCGAAGGACAATTGGGCGAACTTACCTTCACCCATCTTACGAAAGAAGGCATGCCCCTCTTGCGCTACCGCACCCACGACCTTACTGCTCTTCACTACGAGAAGTGCCAGTGTGGACGTACGCTGGTCAGAATGGACCGCATTCTTGGTCGTTGCGATGATATGCTGATTATCCGTGGCGTTAATGTCTTCCCCTCTCAGATAGAGGATGTCATCCTGAAGTTGCCTGAGTATGAGCCCCACTTCCTGCTGACCGTAGACCGTGTTAATAACACCGATACCAGCGAACTGAAGGTAGAGGTGAAGGATGAATACTTTACCGACGACATGGCAACCCTCGTGGGTCTGCAGAAGAAACTGGAGGCCGAGTTGCGTTCCGTCATCGGACTGGGCTTCAAGGTGAAGTTGGTAGAGCCCAAGGGCATTGAGCGCTCTGAGGGCAAAGCCAAACGTGTCATTGACAAGAGAAAAATTTAATCAAAGTTTGAAGCCTCGAAAT
The DNA here is from genome assembly GCA_902760315.1 of uncultured Bacteroidales bacterium. Taxonomy (GTDB): domain Bacteria; phylum Bacteroidota; class Bacteroidia; order Bacteroidales; family Bacteroidaceae; genus Prevotella. The sequence goes on from CACWFV010000004.1 coordinate 50,599, forward strand.
ATCGAATCTTCGATACATCGAGATATCGAGTCATCGAAATAACGAAAACATTAAACAAAATAATTCTATGTTAGCAAAACAATTATCAGTTTTCCTGGAGAATAAGTCCGGTCGTCTGACCGAGGTGACAGACGTGTTGGGAGCTGCCGGCGTGAACCTCTCGGCCATGAGTATTGCCGATAATTCAGACTTTGGTATCCTGCGTTGCATTGTCAGTGACCCTGACAAAGCCTACCAGGTGTTGAAGGCAGCCCACTTTGCCGTCAAGATTACCGATGTCATTGGCTTCACCTGTCCTAATGTGAGTGGTTCGCTGGCTAAGGTACTAAAGCATCTGTCAGAGAGTGGAGTCTTTATTGAATACATGTATTCGTTTGCCAATGGCGATGTAGCCACAGTCGTCATCCGTCCTACCGATTTAGAGGGTTGCGAGCGCATCCTTTCCGAGAAGAAGGTGGAACTGATGGAGGCCAACGATTTGTACCAGTTATAAGCTGTTTTTGAGTCGAGAATGCTAAAAGAAGTTAATTTCTGCAACATTTTCGGCTCAAAATTTTTCTGTTTCTATTTTTCTTCTTACCTTTGCACCCGCTTATGAAACGAAACATTTAGCGAGCTGTTTAAACGTTTCGAGTAAGGGCGCTTAGCTCAGCTGGTTTAGAGCATCTGCCTTACAAGCAGAGGGTCGGCGGTTCGAATCCGTCAGCGCCCACGAAGGAGTTCCAAATACAATGGAACTCTTTTTTTGTTAAATATCGAAAAATAGTGCCCTTATCCGTAAATTATTCACTTTTCGCCACTCACTTTTCACTTTTATTTTGTACCTTTGCAACCACATTTGAGAGGATGTTGCTTCAACCTATATAAAAGGAACGTTGGAATAAAGTTATTAATAACAAAAAGGTATTAGAGAAAAGCATGGAATTAGATGCATTGACCGCCATTTCTCCTATCGATGGCCGTTACAGAAGTAAGACCGAATCTTTAGCAGGATATTTTTCCGAGTATGCGTTGATACGCTATCGTGTGCGTGTTGAAATCGAGTACTTCATTACCCTTTGTGAGTTGCCTTTGCCCCAGTTGGAGACGGTAGACCACCGTCTTTTCGAGCCTTTGCGCGACATCTATCGCCACTTCAGCGAACAGGATGCCCAGCGGGTGAAGGACATCGAGAAGGTAACCAACCACGACGTGAAAGCCGTGGAATACTTTATCAAGGAACAGATTGACGCCGCCAGCGGAAAGGATGCAGCCCATTCGCCCCTTGCAGGTTTCCCTGTCGAGGCTAAAGAGTTTATTCATTTCGGACTGACCTCTCAGGATATCAATAATACCAGCGTGCCCCTGAGTATCAAGGAAGCCTTGGAGCAGGTATATTATCCTATGGTAGAGGAACTCATCGAGCAACTCAATGACTATGCCGAGCAGTGGAAGACCGTGCCCATGTTGGCCAAGACTCATGGCCAGCCTGCCTCTCCCACACGTCTGGGCAAAGAGGTGATGGTCTACGTCTATCGTCTGGAGGAACAGTTGCGCGCCTTGAAGGACACCCCCATCACCGCCAAGTTCGGTGGTGCCACCGGCAACTACAATGCTCACCACGTAGCTTATCCCCAATACGACTGGCGCGAGTTTGGCAATAGCTTCGTCAGCGAGAAACTCGGTCTGGAACGTGAGCAGTGGACCACCCAGATTTCCAACTACGACTGGCTGGCTGCCATCTTCGACGCTATGCGCCGCATCAATACCATCGTCATCGACCTGGACCGCGACTTCTGGATGTACATCTCCATGGAGTACTTCAAGCAGAAAATCAAGGCCGGCGAGGTGGGCTCCAGCGCCATGCCCCACAAGGTGAACCCCATCGACTTCGAGAACAGCGAGGGCAACATGGGCATGGCCAATGCCGTGCTGGGGTTCCTAGCACAGAAACTGCCCGTCAGCCGTCTGCAGCGCGACCTTACCGACTCCACCGTCCTGCGCAACGTCGGTGTCCCTATGGGTCACGCCCTCATTGCCATCCAGAGCACGCTGAAAGGACTGCGCAAGCTCATCTTGAACGAGCAGAAGCTGGCCGACGATTTGGAGAATACGTGGGCAGTGGTGGCCGAGGCCATTCAGACCATTTTGCGCCGCGAGGCCTATCCCAATCCCTACGAGGCACTGAAGGCTCTGACGCGCACCAATCAGAAGATGACCGAGCAGACCATCCATGACTTTATTCAGGGTCTTGATGTCAGCGACGAGCTAAAGAGCGAGCTGATGGCCATCACCCCGTCCAACTATACCGGAATCTGAACCGGAACAATGTAATCAGGAATCTGAACAAACAATATAATAATACAAACAACAAACCAAACAAACACAGTAAATAAAAATCCGTATTATCAACACAGTTAGTGAGCCGTGAGGCTCTTTACACACAACAAAAACAACACAATTATGGAATTCGAAAGCGAAAAGAAAAACCAGGAGCAGTCTGCCGAGCAGCAGACCCCACAACACGAGAGTAGTTATCAGGGTTACCGTCCCGGACGTTCGCCACGTCCGCGCATCCAAAAGCCTCGTCCCCAGTATGGACAGCAGGGCGGTTACAATCGCAGTCAAGAGCAGGAAGAGGGCAGTTTCCGCCCCGAAGGTTTCGGAGGCAGCCTGATGTCTGGTGCCGGCCAGCGTCCTCAGGGCGAGTACGGCCAGCAGCGTCAGGGCGGCTATCGTCCCCGCAACAATTATAACAACGAGGGTGGCTACCAGCCCCGTCAGGGTGGCTATGGCCAGCAGCGCCCCCAGTACGGCCAGCCCCGTCAGGGCGGCTACGGCCAGCAACGCTCCCAGTACGGCCAGCCCCGTCAGGGCGGCTACGGCCAGCAGCGCCCTCAGTACGGCCAGCCCCGTCAGGGCGGCTACGGCCAGCAGCGCCCTCAGTACGGTCAGCCCCGTCAGGGTGGCTACGGCCAGCAGCGTCAGGGCGGCTACGGTCAGCAGCGCGGTGGCTACCAGCAGGGTGGCTACGGTCAGCAGCGTGGTGGCTACGGCCAGCAGCGCGGTGGCTATCGTCAGCACACTCCCGGCTACGACCCCAATGCAAAATATTCGCTGAAGAAGCGTATTGAATATAAAGAGGAGAACTACGACCCCAACGAGCCTCTGCGTCTGAACAAGTTCCTTGCCAATGCCGGCGTTTGCAGCCGTCGCGAGGCCGACGAGTTCATCCAGGCAGGTGTTGTCAAGGTCAATGGCGAAGTGGTTACCGAGCTGGGCACCAAGGTGTTGCGCACCGATGAAGTCATGTTCCACGATCAGCCCGTGCGCATGGAGAAGAAAGTCTACGTGCTGCTGAACAAGCCCAAGGACTACGTCACCACCAGCGACGACCCCCAGCAGCGCAAGACCGTCATGGATCTCGTCAAGGGAGCCTGCGAGGAGCGCATCTACCCTGTTGGCCGCTTGGATCGCAACACTACCGGTGTGCTGCTGCTGACCAACGATGGCGACCTGGCTTCTAAGCTGACCCATCCTAAGTTCCTGAAGAAGAAGATTTACCACGTCTATCTTGACCACGCCGTAACTGCTCACGACATGCAACAGATTGCCGAGGGCATCACCCTTGACGACGGCGACATAAAAGCCGACGCCATCGAGTACGCCAGCGATACTGACAAGAAGCAGGTGGGCATCGAGATTCACTCCGGCAAGAACCGCATCGTGCGCCGCATCTTCGAGAGCCTGGGCTACAAGGTCACCAAGCTGGATCGCGTTCAGTTTGCCGGACTCACCAAGAAGAACGTACGCCGTGGCGACTGGCGCTATCTGACTGAAGAGGAGGTAGACCGTCTGCGCATGGGCGCTTACGAGTAAACAATTTATTGGGTCGAGGCAACGCCTCGGTCCACAAAACACTGTTCGCTCGGTTCACAAAATAGTTCAGTTGGCCGAGGCATCGCCTCGGTTCACAAAAACACGATATTGCAAAATGAAGAGAACAAAGATTATTGACGTACTGCAGTGTACGGAATACGGAAAGGAAGTCTGCGTAAAGGGCTGGGTGCGCACGCACCGCTCCTCTAAGGCCGTCGACTTCATTGCCTTGAACGATGGTTCCACCATCAAGAACGTTCAGATAGTTGTCGACCCCGCCAAGTTTGACGAGCAGTTGCTGAAGGACATCACCACCGGTGCCTGCATCTGTGCCGAGGGAACCTTGGTGGAGAGCCAGGGTGCCGGCCAGACCAGCGAGATTCAGGCCACCCGCCTGGAGGTCTACGGACTCTGCGGCAACGACTACCCCATGCAGAAGAAGGGGCAGTCCTTCGAAGCCATGCGCAAGAACGCCCACATGCGTCTGCGCACCAACACCTTTGGTGCCGTCATGCGCATTCGCCACAACATGGCCATGGCCATCCACACCTACTTCCACGAGCACGGCTTCTTCTATTTCCACACGCCGCTCATCACCGCCAGCGACTGCGAGGGTGCCGGCAACATGTTCCAGGTGACCACCAAGAACCTCTACGACCTGAAGAAGGACGAGCAGGGCAAAATCATCTACGACGATGACTTCTTTGGCGAACAGACCTCGCTGACCGTCAGTGGCCAGCTGGAGGGCGAACTGGGTGCCACCGCTCTGGGTGCTATCTACACCTTCGGTCCCACGTTCCGCGCTGAGAACTCCAACACGCCCCGCCACTTGGCCGAGTTCTGGATGGTGGAACCTGAGGTTGCCTTCCTCGACCAGGAAGAGCTGATGGACCTGGAGGAAGACTTCATCAAGTACTGCGTGCGCTGGGCATTGGACAACTGCAAGGACGACCTGCAGTTCCTGAACCAGATGATAGACAAGACCCTCATTCAGCGCCTGGAGGGTGTGCTCAAGGACACCTTCGTGCGGCTGCCTTATACCGAGGGCATCAACATTCTGCAGGAGGCCATCAAGAACGGCAAGAAGTTCGAGTTCCCCTGCAACTGGGGCGACGACCTGGCCTCCGAGCACGAGCGCTACCTGGTCGAGGAGCACTTCAAGAAGCCCGTCATCATGACTGACTATCCGCGCAGCTTCAAGTCGTTCTACATGAAGCAGAACGCGGAGCAGGGCGAAGGCAGCGTCGGCTACAAGGGTGCCGTAGCTCCCGGTCCTACGATGCAGGGCACCGACGTGCTGTTCCCACAGATTGGCGAGATTATCGGTGGCTCCGTTCGTGAGGAAAGCTACGACAAACTGATGGCCGAGATTGAGCGTCGCCAGATGGACCAGACCCACCTGTGGTGGTACATCGACACCCGCCGTTGGGGTTCGTGCCCCCATGCAGGTTTCGGCTTGGGCTTCGAGCGCCTGATACTGTTTGTCACCGGCATGCAAAACATCCGCGACGTCATACCGTTCCCGCGCACACCGAAGTCGGCAGAGTTCTAAAATTGCAATTTCTGCTATATTTCCCTTTATATGTTCCAAATTTTACGTAAAAAAGTTTGGAACATATATTATTTTTACCTATCTTTGCAATCAGTAAACAATCATTAACATCTTAAAAATCATTTACCACTATGAAGAAATTACTGACTCTGTGTAGCTTTGCGCTGCTCTCGCTGGGTGCTTCCGCTCAGGCTTTCGACCCTCACTTCGGTATTGGCGTCGGTGTAGGAACCACGGGTATCGACATTGATGCCTCGCTGACCATCAACAAATACATCGGACTGCGCGGTGGTGTAGACATCATGCCGAAGTTTAAGGTAAACAAGGATATTGACCTGAAGACTGAGAGCGCCAACAAGAAAATCTCACAGCTGACGACCGAGATTGGCGCCCTGAACCAGCAGTTGGCTGCTGCCGGCATGCAACAGGTCGACCTCAACCAATATCCTAATGGCAACCTGCCCGAAAAGCTTGACATCGAGGGCAAGCTCGACAACACCGTGGGTCACGTTCTTATCGATATCCACCCCTTTGCCACCAGTTTCCGCCTGACCGTCGGTGCCTACTTCGGCAAAGACCAGATTATCGACGTGTATAACGAGAAGGACGGCTACCTGTCGCCTATCAATGCCTATAACTTGGCCATCATCAACGCCAACTCAGCCAGTGCCGACCCCGGCGTCCGCCAGGTTGTCAACCAGTATAACTTGACCATGATTGGCGGTGAGCTGGGTGACTACTTCATTACCCCCAACCCCGCTGAGAACGGCAACGTGAAGGCCTATGCAAAGGTGAAGAGTTTCCGCCCCTACGTCGGTCTGGGCTTTGGCCGTGCTGTACCCAAGAAGCGCATCGGCTGCCAGTTTGACCTCGGTGTGCAGTTCTGGGGCAAGCCCGAAATCTACGTGCCCACCTACGACAAGACTGCCGGCACCTTTCAGTACGAGAAGATTGACGGCGACAAGGCAGGCGACGATGCCGGCAAGGTGCTGAAGACCGTCTCCAAGTTCAGCGTCTATCCTGTCCTGAACTTCCGCCTTGTGGGTCGCATCTTCTAAGGCCATAGGCGAAAACAAAACGACAAATATCCCCAATAAGAGTGAGGGGGGGAGAGCCGGCCATCTACGGTGTGCCGACCCTCCCCCCTCTTGGGTGTTTACTGCTTGTGCTTTTCCCTGAACTCATCCCTCTTGGTGTAGCGCTGCGTGCCCTCGTCGAAAGTGCAGTAGCCACGTTGCACCTACTTGCGCGACAGCGTGCCGTCCAGCATGGCATCGCCAAAGAAGTGCATCTTGCACCACATGTCGTACCTCATGGTCCCAGTTTCACAGTTTTTTTCAAAGCCCTGTACTCGTTTTCTTTCTAATTATATTTATATAATTATATATATATTTAAATATATTAACATTCTTCATGCGGGTCTGGCGTGCTAGGTTCAAAATTATATCTGTGAATTGTGAATCTGTGAATGCCCTCTCCATATCAGCCTAATACGCTTCCGTATCAGCCTAATACGCTTCCGTATCAGCCTAATACGTGACTGTATCAGGCTAATACGTTACGTTTTCAGTGTGATTTGCAGAAAATTTATTGTTTTCGATAATTTTTTTTTGTTTTTCTTTGGTGATTCAAAAATATTGATTATCTTTGCACCGAAAATAATTATCGAATAACAATAAAACATTATCAAAATCTAATAAACATAATCAATTATCAACAAAAACTTTATCAATTATGAACAAAATTCAATTTATTCTGAAGAACAAGCTAAAATTCTACAGTGTCCTGACGGCCATCGTACTAGTCGGAACAGTGCTCTCGCTCACGTTCAATTTCGAGAATTACTCATGTGAGCAAGGCGATGGCGAGGTACTCACCCTGGATTCGTTGAAGGAAGATTTTGCAAAAATCGACAGGCAGACCACCAGCAATGTGGACACCACTAACGGCAGGCGCGACACCAGCACCTTCTCGTCATGGACTGTGCACTTCAAGCCGACATTCGAGGTGACCATCCCCGTCAGACCCATCCGTGGCGCCAACGACAAATTCCTCTATAGCAGCATTAAGGGGAATCCCTGCATGGTGGAGATGCAGAAGGTGAAGCTGAAGATGCCTTTCGAGAAGGCATCGCCCGATTTCATGTTGACGCAGACGCTGCTGTCGTGTGCTGAACTGCCTCTGTTCATATGGCTGCTGGTCATCGTCCTGATGGTGATACGTTCTGTCTACAAAGGCGAAATCTTCGTGTCGCAGATTGCCAAACGGCTGGAGACATCAGGCTGGCTGCTCGTTGCCATCTGGCTCGTGGTTAATGTGACGAGCTACATCCAGATACAAATGCTCCGCGAGCAGGTCTTGATGGCTTACTACGACATCTATTGGCATCCCGCCAGCGGATACATCATCGTCTTCGGCTTGGTACTGATGATTATCTCGCAGATCATCCTGAAGGGTAAGGACTTGAAGGACGAACAGGAACTGACCATCTAAACCGTTGACACTATGAGTATTATCGTAAATGTAGACGTGATGATGGCCAAGCGCAAGATGTCATCACAAGAGCTGGCCGAGAAGATTGGCATTACGCAGGCGAACCTCTCCATCCTGAAGACGGGCAAGGCCAAGGCCATCCGTTTCTCGACGTTGGAGGCCATCTGCAAGGCGTTGGACTGTCAGCCAGGGGATATTCTGGAGTATACGGAGTAGGAGGGTCAGACCAGACGGATGCCCTCGTCACTGATGGTGATGAGATGGCGCTTGTAGAGGTCGCCGATGGCTTTCTTATACACTTTCTTGCTAACACCGAAACGGGCGGCAATGGCTTCTGAGGGGCTCTTGTCGCCCAGTTCGCACTGGCCGTCGTGCTCCTGCAGATAAGTCAGCAGCACCTCTGCGAAGTCCAGGCTCAGCTCGTAGCCCGTCTTCTTCTGGTAGCGCTCCACCTTGGAGGTAGCCATCAGTCGGTGGGTCTTCTCGTCCTCCATGACGTAGACGTAGTAGCGCTGACCTTTGACCATGCGCGTCTTCTGTTCGCGGAAGGGGCAGAAGAGGTCTTTCATCAGTCCCCAGTTAAGGAATGCGCCATACTCGTTAGTCCAGGCACACTCCATCCAGGCGAACTCGCCGACCTTGGCGATGGGGTGCTCGGTGGTGGCCACGATGCGCTCGTCTTGGTCGAGGTAGAGGAATACCTCCAGCTCTTGTCCGATGACGTAGCCCTTGGGCACGTAGCGGTTGGGCAGCAGGATGTTGCCCTCGTCGCCGCCGTCCAGATAGAGGCCGAAGTCAGTGCGCTTCTTTATTCTGAGGGTGTTGTAATCTCCGAGTTTAAGCATAGTAGTCCGTCTTTCATGTGAATAGTCCTATCTGTGATGGAGGCCAGCTGCTCGTCGTGAGTCACGATGACGAAGGTCTGACCGAACTTGTCGCGCAGGTCAAAGAAGAGCTGGTGCAATTCCTGCTTGTTCTTCGAGTCGAGAGAGCCTGAGGGCTCATCGGCCAGAATGACTGCAGGGTTGTTGACCAAGGAACGGGCTACGGCAATGCGCTGTTTCTCGCCACCAGAGAGTTCTGAGGGCTTGTGGCTGGCACGGTCAGAGAGTCCCATGAAACTGAGCAACTCCTGGGCGCGCTCCTTGGCAGCTTTCTGCGACGTGCCCGCAATGTAGGCAGGTATCATGATGTTCTCCAGGGCCGTGAATTCCGGCAGCAGCTGGTGGAACTGGAAGACGAAGCCCAGGTGACGGTTGCGGAAGTCGGCCAACTGGCGTGGTGTGAGCGTGTTGATGTCGGTGCCGTCGACGCGCAAGGTGCCGCTGTCGGCGCGGTCCAGTGTACCGATGATTTGCAGCAGGGTGGTCTTGCCCGCCCCGCTGGGCCCCACGATGCTGACCACCTCGCCGCGGTCTATGTGGAGCGTGATGCCCTTCAATACTTCAAGCGTGCCAAAGCGCTTGGTAATGTCTTGTATGTCAATCATAATCGTTCTTTTTTGTGCAGCCAGCGTGCCAGCATGTCGTAGACGCTCGACTCCTCCTGGTGCTGGGCGGCGGTGAAGGTCATTGACTCCTCTTTCTGCGAGCCATACTGGTCAGGGAAGATAATCATCAGGTTCTTGCCCGCGAAGTGTTGCATCAGTTCCTGGGGCAGCCGTTCCAGTGCGTTTTTATAGGATATGGTGCCCTTACGTGCCGTGATGACCACGAACATGTGGTCTTCGCGTACCTGCTCGGCCAGCCGTGGCAGTTCGTTCCAGTGGGCCATGAAGGTGTACTCGGCGCGCACGCTGGGGTGGTGGTTGTTGACGTACTGGCGGATGAGCTCCAGCGATTCCTCGCGCCCGTGGAACTGTATGCGGCAGTCCAGGTTGCCGGCCATGCGCGCCAGCCGTTCCAGCCAGCAGTGGAATCCCGGTTCAAACTCGGCCCTTGAGGGCACCACCACCTGTATGCGCCTAAGCGTGTTGAGTGGTTGTATGAATCGTGTCAAGACTATCTGTCGGTTCAGTCCGTTGTAGAGGCTCTGCAGGAATTCACCCCAGAACTTCGGGTTGACGTCGGTGTGGACGTGCATGCCCATGACGATTTCCGTGCATCCAAACTCGCGGAAAGCATGCTTGATGCCGTTGGCAATGTTGGTGGACAGCCGCACCTGCGTCTGCATGGGTACGTCAGCAGCCGACGCCCGCTGTTGCAGCCGTTCCAACAGCCGGAGTCCCGCTTCGCGGTGCTGGGCAGCCTGCTGGTCGTCGTAGACCACGTTGAGTGCAACCAGTGGACTGTTTTGCTTGGTGTTGCGCACCATGATGGCCAGTTCCAGCAGTTGTGGCGCTATGTCGGGGTATTTCACGCAGAGTAGCACCCTTTCGTTGGCGGGCTGGTCGGTGGCCGTGGGGCGTTGCATGCTGCTGAGTGTAATCTGTTGTGCCGCCTTCTCCGTCAGCAGTGTCGATATGATGCAGGTGATGAGAATCATGATGACCACGCCGTTCAGCATCTCGTTGTTCACCAGATAGTGGCCGGGGCTCACCTCCAGCCGCATGCCCACCATGACCATGGCAATGGCTCCCGCGGCGTGGGCGCAGGTCAGTCCGAACATCATGTGGCCCTCAGCCTTTGTCAGACGAAACAGCAGTGCCGAGGCGTAGGACGCCAGTGCCTTGCCGAAGGTGCCGAAGAAGGCGATGAGTGCTACCACGCCCAGCATGCGCCAGCCCTCGAAGAGCGAGGAGACGTTGATGAGCATGCCCACGCCGATGAGGAAGTAGGGTATGAAGATGGCGTTGCCGATGAACTCGATGCGGTTCATGAGCGGCGATACATGGGGTATGTACCTATTTAATATGAGGCCGGCCAAGAACGCGCCCACGATGCCCTCGATGCCGATGGCCTCGGTGAGCGACGCCGAGAGGAACATGACGGAGAGCACGTAGATGAACTGCATGACGGCGTCGGAGTAGCGACGCAGAAAGTAGCGCGTGGCTTTGGGAATGAGCCAGATGCTTAGCGTACAGAAAGCCACGAACTTCAGCAGGAAAAACAGCCAAAACCAGCCGCCCACCTGTTCGCCGTAGGACGCCGACAGGCCTGCCAGCATCATCAGCGCCATGAAGAGCGACAGCATCGACGCCCCCACGCTGAGCATGACGCTGGGGTGGCGCCCCATGCCGTAGCGCGAGATGATGGGGTAGGCGATGAGCGTGTTGGACGCCATGATGCAGCCCAGCAGAAATGACGCCGTGGGCGAGTAGTCCAGCAGCCAGATGGCCGTCACGTAGGTCAGCGCCAACGGCACCAGGCACGTCAGCAGTCCGAAGCAGAGTATGCGCCGTGAGTTTTTCTTGACGCTCTCCATGTCCATTTCCAGTCCCGCCAGAAACATGATGTACAGCAGTCCCACCTTGCCAAAGAGTTCAAACGAGTTGTCGCGCTCCAGAATGTTCAGCCCGTGTTCGCCAATAAGCATGCCCGCCAGCACCATCCCGATGATGTGTGGAATGCGCAGCTTGCCCATAATAATAGGTGCCAGCAGAATGATGAGCAGCACCACGAAGAAAATGAGCGTCGGACTGGATATGGGGAAATATGCCATCATAAATCAATTATTTAGTGCAAAATTACAACTTTTCCGCCAATTATGGAACAAAATGAAAGATTTTTTGTATTTTTGCAGCCACAAATTCAAACAACGTAGTATTAGACTTATGAAAGTAGCAATTGTGGGCGCCTCAGGTGCCGTAGGCCAGGAATTCCTGCGCCTGCTTGACGAGAGAAATTTCCCAATGGATGAATTGGTGCTGTTTGGTTCCGAGCGTTCTGCCGGCACTAAATATACTTTCCGTGGTAAGGAACTGACCGTGAAGCTGCTTCAGCATAATGACGATTTCAAAGATATTGACATCGCGTTTACCTCGGCCGGTGCCGGTACGTCGAAGGAGTTTGCAGAGACTATTACCAAGTATGGCACAGTGATGATTGACAACAGCTCGGCGTTCCGCATGGACGACGACGTGCCCTTGGTGGTGCCGGAGTGCAACGCCGAGGACGCCCTGAAGCGTCCGCGCGGCATCATAGCCAACCCCAACTGTACCACCATTATGATGGTGGTTGTGCTGCAGCCCCTGGAGAACCTGTCGCACATCAAGCGCATCCACGTCAGCTCTTACCAGAGTGCCTCAGGCGCCGGTGCAGCAGCCATGGCCGAACTGCAGCAGCAGTATAAGGAAATGGTGGAGAACGGCGAGGTAAAGACCATCAAGAAGTTCCCCCACCAGCTGGCCTACAATGTCATTCCGCAGATTGACGTCTTCCAGCCCAACGGCTATACCAAGGAAGAGATGAAGATGTACAACGAGACACAGAAGATTATGCACACCGACGCCAAGTGCTCGGCCATGTGCGTGCGCGTCAGCTCGTTGCGCAGCCACTCGGAGAGCGTGTGGATTGAGACCGAGCGCCCCATCAGCGTCGAGGAGGCACAGCAGGCCATTGCTCAGGCCCCTGGCTGTCGGCTGGTCGACGACCCCGCCAACCTCGTATACCCCATGCCCCTGGAGACTGCCGGCAAGGACGACGTCTTCGTAGGCCGTGTGCGCAAGGACCTGAGCGACGAGAACGGTCTGACCTTCTGGCTCTCCGGCGACCAGATTCGCAAGGGAGCAGCCCTGAACGCCGTCCAGATTGGCGAGTACCTCATCAAGGTGGGTGACGTCAAATAACGTTAAATACCTACTTTTAGCGATTGTAGGGTATTGAAAAAATGTGTACTTTTGCAGCGCGATAGTCACTATCCGCTAATGAAGTACACATTATTAATATATAAGACAAGCTTATGAAGAAATTATTTACGCTACTATTTGTGTTTTTGGCAGCACTGAGTGCCAGTGCGCAGGACTTGCAAGGCAAACTGGTTATCGGCAAGGTGTTCTATGCAGGTAGTACTCGTCTGAATGGCGCTACTCCCAAGAACTACATGTGCCACCTGTACATCGAGCTCTACAACAACTCTGCAGAGACTATTGATGTGGCAGGAACCTATGTCGCTATGGCCAACAGCGATGCTGCTGCTAACGCATGGGCTGCTACCGACATGGTGGACGACAAGGCTGGTATGGCCGTCTTCAAGCAGGTGTTCCAGATTCCTGCAGGCAGTCCCGTCTTGATGGAGCCTGGCAAGAGCCTTGTTATCACCAATTGTGCCATCGACCACAGCGATATTGCTGAGGGACAGGTAGACCTGAGTACGGCCGACTTTGAACTGAAGAGTGCCAATGCCGCTTTCAATTTCCATAGCGATGCTGTTCCTGCTATGACGATTGCTTACTCTGCCAATGCTTCGCAGGACTTTATCAACTTTATGAATCCTGGTCCTGATGGCATCGCGCTGTTCAAGGCTGATACGGATATCGCTAACTGTGCTAAGACCTATAAAAAGGGTAAGGATTCAGGCAATCAGTATCTCATCATTCCTATGGCTAACAGCATCGATGCTGTTGATATTGTGTATCAGAAGACGCCATCGGCTAATGACAAGCGCTTTACTGATGACTACGATGCTGGCTTCACCTGCACTGCAGCCCCCAATGCCTTTAACTGCCAGGCTGTTGCACGTAAAGTAGTGAGCAACGATGGCAGTCGCAAGGTACTGCAGGACACCAACAATTCTTCAGACGACTTCGAGTCGCTGTGGAATGTTCAGCCTCGCGTGTATGATGTGAAAGAGGCTGCAAGCATGGCTGAGTTTAATGCAATAGAGGATGGTAAACTCGTGAAGCTAGCGTTGGCTGATGCGCGCGTCAATGCCTTCTACGATCTTGATGGAGCGTACTATGTGGAGGATGCCTCTGGTGCTACTGTCATCAAGGGCGTCAACCTGACAAAGGGAACAAAACTGAACGGCTATATTGTTGGCACGAAGTCAACGACAGATGTGGACTATGTCAACGACCCATCACAGGGCTTGGAGTACACATTGACTGTTCAGAATGCCTCATGGTCAGCCTACGAGGCTACTGAAACTGAACTGGTGGGTACTCCTATGACCATCGCTGAGGCTGCTGTACAGGCTAACTACGGTCGTCTGGTTACGCTGAGCGATGTGGAGATTACACAGATTGGTAATGGCATGAACAAACAGCTGAAAGATGTTGCTGGCAATACGATGAAAGCGCGCGATTTGTTTGGCGTGCTGCCCTATGACTATGAGTGGCCTGCAAAAGCCACTTCGATAACGGGTGTCGTGCTGTACTACATGACGGGTTGGTTCTTGATTCCTATCTCTGCCGAGGCTATCGTCACAAACGCTACTGGTATCGAGACCATTCACAATTCACAATTCACAGTTAAGAATTCTATCTATAACCTGCAAGGCATTCGCCTGAATGGTTTGCAGAGGGGATTGAATATCGTGAATGGCAAGAAGGTGGTGATTAAGTAATAACACTTACAATATAAAAAAGCGCCCCAAGCTCGATGGAGTTTGGGACGTTTTTTGTTTATTCGAAGAGGTTATTTCTTTTCTTCTTCCTCTGAACACTCATGGGGTTTGGGAAGTTCGGCCTTGATGCCTGCCTTCTGTACCTCGCTGAGCAGCTTCTCGGCAGTGGTCTTGTCGTTCAGATAGGTGATGGCCATCGACTTGCGACGAGCATTGACATTGACGTCGCTGACGCCGTCGAGCACAAGGACAGTCTCTATGGCATCGTCGTTGGCAGACTCAGCGGGAATCAGGTAGTAGGCATATTCCACTCGCTTGTTGTCGTAGTAGTATACGGGCGTGTAGCCAGCCTTGACGAGCTTGGCGCGAATCTCGTCCTGCGACGTGCGATTGGCATCATAGCGGATAAAGTAGCTGTGCTTGCGCAAGTCGGCAGCAATAGAGTCCATGCCCTGAATGGCGTTCAACTGCTGGGCAATACGATCTACGCACTTCTGACAGTGCATGTCGTCGATGCGCAGTGAGAAAGTCTCAGCAATCTTCTCGTTAGGATCGTAGGGTGTTGCCTCGTAACGCTTGGTGGCAGCAATGCTACGGTAGATGCTGTCAACATCCGTCTTCTGAGGGTCGTAGGCAATCTTCACGGTATGGCGCTCGAAGTTAAACTCCAAGGGGCCTACGCCAGGATTCTTGCTCAGTGCTGTTTTTACTTTTTGTCCGCAATGCTCACAGTGCATGGCTTTTACACGCACTGTAATGGTGTCTGAGGCGGCATGGGCCGTCAGTACGCTGATGGCACAAAAGGCCATCATCAGTAGTTTCTTTTTCATAAATTGAAAATGTAATAATTGTGTATTGTTTTCTTAGAATGTATGTCCAGCAGCGATGAGGAACGTGGTGCGGCTGGGGTTATTCAGGCCCGATGGAGAACCATCGGGAGTCGTAGCGTGACGATAGTCGAAGGCAGTACGCAGATAGGTGTTCAGACGTGTGCCTGGGAAAAGGAAACTGTACTTCAGCTGCAGGCCGAGGCGATACTGCTTGGCTGTTAGGTACTCATAGTCGCGATAAAGGAACGCCTCCATGGTGGCCGGCTGTGGCTGTTTTTCGCTAGGCGTCACGAAGGTGCCGTCGTTGTATGGCGCGCCAGAGCCCTTTTGGTAGCCGCCCTTGACAGCGATGTTCCACACCCCTTTTTGCATGACAAAGTTACGTGCCACGCCCGCCGTCCACTCGTTGGTGCGGAGTTGCTGCTGGCGGTAGTAAGGATAGAGGTAGGCTGTGATGTCACGCTGCTGCCAGTGGTAGCCGGCGGTGATGGTCCACGTGGGTAACTCATGGCGTATGCCCAAGTGCAGCGTATAGTCTACGTCCAGGTTTCGCCAGCGCTTGTCGGCGTTGTCCGCCGCGTCGTAGTATTCGTAGTGGGTTGCTCCGTTCTGGTTGGTCAGTCCGCGGTAGGTGTTGATGCGGCCCAGCAGTCGCTCATGCCGGTAGCGGAGGTCGATGCTGTGTCTCGACGTGCTAGATGCGGACGGAGCGCTTGACGGGGCGTATGTGAGGCGGACGTGGTTGGCCACGATGTCGCGGTCATGGTCGGTGTAGGTAATTGTGAATGGTGACTTACGGCCGTAGTAGCCCGTGGAATGACTGTAGCTCAAGTCGTTGAACAGCGAGAATGCGCCATGCTCCAGCGACAGTTGCAGTCCAGCGCCGTGTCCGTCCTCGAAGAGCGGCATCTCGTTGCTCTTGTCCGTATATCCGTCGTTGCCGAACTGTTCTACGATGCCCATCAGCGCCCCATGGTCGATGAGCGACTTATACGTCTTGTCGCTCTTGCCGTAGGTGGCAAACTCCAGGCTCTCCGTGCGGCGGTGGTACGTGTAGTCGAGGCCAACGTCGAACCATGAGGCGATGGGCAGAAATACTCCTGCGGTCAGTTGCAGGTCCATCAGTTTGTTCTTGTGGCGCAAGTCCTTGTATTTGGCATAGTTGGCAGCGGTGTAGTCCGCCTTTATGCCGATGGAATAGCCATTGTAGACGTCGTAGCCGAAGGCCCCTGTCAAGTGATACGTATCGCGATGCTTGCGGCCGGCGTTGTTCAGCGAGTCTTCCACGATGTCGAAGGGCAGACGGTCCTGCATGAACACCGACCCCGTCATGTCGCTGCCCGACTGGTTGTCGTAGCTGATGGCGCCGTAAACCACCATGCGTGCGTTGATGCGGTAGTACGACTCGATGGCAGCCTGGAACGTGGTCAGCGATGGCGAACCGTTGGCGGGTGTCAGACGGCCGTTGGCGTGACTGAGCGACAGCTCGGCTTCCGCTATGTTCTGGCTGCTGTATAGCGTCAGGGCAGCCGCGTTGCGCTGGATGAGCCACGGGGAAGACTGCCGGACGAAGCTGTAGTCGCGCAGGAGCAGGGTGTCTTGAGCGAAGAGTGTGCTGGCATTCAATGCCAGCAGACAGAACAGGAGGACAATTATTTTCTTAGTGAGCATAACTGGCGTTCGTGAAAGTCGTTGGTAGCGTTGTTCGTATTCTGATAAATGATGTGCGCGCCGGCAGCGAGGCTTGCCTCTGCGTCGATGTCGCTGGGGTCTCGACTAGTGTCCACGCCTAAGGAGTAGCCGTAGACCAGTCGTCCCTTGTTCTCAGGGAGCATCATCGTGGCCTGTAGGTCTACATTGCGATAGACCGAGTGCCCCTTCTTGTTGGTCATCCAGACATATCCCGCGTCGATGTCCGCCGTCAGACGTTTGACACATTGCGTGGCGTAGTCGCTGGAGAACACCTCTATGGCGTCGATAATCCACTCGTTAGGCACCTTCACGCATCGCTTGATGGCACTCGTGCCCCCGCCGTCGTACCAGTAGTTGGCGTTGTCTTGCGCAAAGTCTGTCGGGCTGACGTCGTGCGTCTGGAACAGCACGATGGACGGCGACGAGTTGCTCAGCGGCCATGCGTTGCCCTGTCCGCAGACCACCGCCTTCAGGTAGTGTGCCGTCGGTATCACCTCCGATGGCGTCGGACAGTAGCGCTGGTTGTTATAGCCGCTCTCCGGGTCGAACATGCAGTAGTAGTCCGGGTTGGCGAAGTTGACCGACTGGCTGATGGTCAGCGTGTTGTTGATAGCTCCATGGATGTTGACCACCACCTGCGAGTAAGGCTCGATGGTCAGCGTCGCGGGGAAATACCAGATGCCGTTCCAGACGGGCGTAAATCCTTCGCCTTCGTAGTTCAGACGGCCGTCAGCGGTATAGTTGTTGTTGTTGGCCTGCGCGTTGGCCGGAGCCCCCATGCCGAAGCACAGGTTGTCGTAGGAGGCCGGTTCAGCGCTATTGTTGTACAGAATGACGTATTTGTCGTACTGGAAAGCCGTGACGCCATCGTCTGCCATGCACCCTCCGCAGTAGAGTTCCTTGATGACCAGTCGGCTGATGGTGGCCCGCTTCAAGAGGATGGAGGCAGAAGTCTGTTGGTTGCTCAGTATGGTAATTTGTCCTGATGTGCCGTTATAGCTGTAATACTCGTTGCCTGCCGTGGTGCGCGTCTGCGACGTCGAGGCTTCGTAGAGTCCCGGTGTGACGCTGAAGGTCGCTATGCCCCGCTGGTCGGTGGGCTGTGTGAAGACGCTACCTGTTGAGATGTTGCGCAGCTGGATGTTGAGCCCCGACAGGTCGTCGTCGATGCCCGTCAGCGTGACGGCCACCTGGCCCAATGTCACGGAGGGCGTGGGTTGGTCGGAGCAGGAGGCGAGCGGGAGAGTTGCTGCCATGCAGAAACATACAAGATACACGGCGGAGCGCAGGCGGCAGGAGAGGGCGATATGGGAAGAGATGTTCATAATTTCAGTCTGAGGGATAGTCCGTAATAATAGGATGGAATGTAGCTGCTGGAGAAGAGCGACGTCTCCAGGTCCGTCTGCGAGGAGTGGACGGTCTGCATGTTGTTGAGGAAGTTGTTGGCGTAGAACGACAGGCTGACGTGGTCGCCAATCTCCTTGGTGACGCTGAGGTTGGCCGAGTAGTAGCTGCTGACGCGGTTAGGTTGCAGCAGATAGGGCATGTTGGGATGCACCACCAGGTTTTGCAGGTCGTTATAGAGAGTGGCATCGTTGTCCTTGGCCCAGTTGAAACGCTCGGCGAAAGGAATCCGCTCGTCCGGTTTGTCCCATGTCGAGTAGTACTCCGGCCACGTGTCGCCGTCGAAGTCGCTCAGGTTCTCGCGATAGCTGTAGAGCGACGACTCGATGCGCAGCGCCACGACGAGACGGATTTTCGGCACGTGCGTCGTGATGGTAGCGTTCAGGTTCAGCGCCTTCGACAGCGTGCCGTTAGCTATTGACGGCTGCGCCGACGCCGTGCTGTTGGTGCCGCGGTACCAGCCTATGTACTGGTACGGTTCGGCCGTTCCCGTCATCTTTGTACTGCTGTTGTTCATGCTGGCAAAGAGCGTATTGTCGTGGCTCTTATAGCGGTAGTAATTGCCGTCGAGCCGCAGACTGGTGTTCAGCGCCTTGATGGGCGTGAAGTCCACCATCCACTCCAGTCCGTAGCGGTCCAGCGGCGACGCGTTCACGTATCGCGTATTCGTTTGGTAGAATCGTCGCTCGTTGTTGCCTACCGCCAGTTTTTCGCCTGCCGGTGTGTAGACGCAGACTTCGCCCGTTGTGCGGTCTATGTCGTACGTCAGTCCGTTGTAGGCAACGCCCAGCGCCTCCAGCGCCGACACCGGTGAGTAGCGGTAGCTGAATGGCGTGTAAACTGTTGAGGCCATATAGGGATTGTAGGTGCGGTGGTGGAATGCCGACAGCGCGATGCGCGTGCCCTTGACGTTCATTTCCAGTCCGATGTCCGTCTGGTGCGTGTATTGCCACTTCAAGTCCGGGTTGTATATCGCCTTCGACGGTCTGGAGTACCAGGCGCTGACCGTCGTGTTGTCGGCCGTCGATGGTGAGCGGAACACCTCTATGTCGTAGTACGAGGGAGTAGGGTAGAGCACTTGGAACGACGGCAGTTTGACGCTCTTGCCCCATCCCGCGTGTAGCGTGAGGTCGCTGACCCATTGCTTGCGGCGGTTTTGCCAGAAGACGTAGCGGCCGTTGATGCGCGGCGACCAAGAGCTGACCGTGCCGTATTCCGAGCCGCTGATGCAGGAAACGTCGTTGCGCAGTCCGGCCGTCAGTTCCAGTCGGGCCAGTTTGCTCGTCTTGACGCTCACCTTCTCCTCGGCGTAGAGCGCCACGTTGTGCAGCGTCGGCAGGTCGTCGTAGCGATATTCGCGCCAGGTGGGTGCATAGCGCATGTCGTCGTAATACGTGCCCCGCCCGTTGTTGCGGCTGCCCGTGTACTCCGTGCCCACCATCAGTCGGCTCAACACGTTGCCGAAGCGCCGCGTCCAGTCGCCCTTCAGTCGGAGCGACCAGTTCATGGGTCGCGACTCGCCGAACTGCTTTACGTGCCAGTATCCCGTTGGTCCCAGCACCACCGGCGCGTCAGGCTGGCTGTCGTAGTTGGTTGCCATGAAGTACCCTTCCTCTGTGGCGTGCAGGTAGGCCAGCGTTGTGGCGCTGTAGGCGTTGGTATAGTTTTCTGTGGTGCGGTCAGACGTGGCGAAGGTAGCCCGCAGCGACAGGTTCGTCACCCATCGCTTGTTGAGCAGCCAGTTCAGTTCGGCGTGTCCTCTGAAGGCATTATCGCGTGCCTTGCTGTAGTTGTCCAGTTCGTTGTCCGGGTCCGACTCCGCGTTGTATCCGCCAATGTTTCCCGTCAGGCCAATGTTCAGCGTCAGCGGCGTCGTCTGTCGCATAAAGATGTTCATGTAGTTCAGCGACACGATGTTGCGCTGGTAGGCCGTGTGCGGCGACGCTATGTTGCTGAACGACCGCGCATGCTCCAGCGACGCGTTGAGCACGCCGTTGTGCGCTCCCAGGTCGAAGCCCTTGTTCAGGGCTATCTGCTGCGTGTGCTGGTTCAGTTTTCCCTCGACGATGAATGGCGACTTACCCTTTCGCGTGTTAACCTTCACCACCCCGTTCGACAAGTCTCCGTACTCCACCGACGCGATGCCCGTCACGATTTCCACCGACTCGATGTTCGACGAGCTGACGGTACGCGTCGATACTCCTGCCGTCTCGCCTGCCGCCGCGTTGTTGTCCAGTCTCATGCCGTCCACCTCGATAGCCGTTCCGAACGACGCGTTGCCCTGTTCCTGTGTGCCGCTTCGCAGCGCCATGCGCGTGTCGCTCATCAAGGTAGCGTTTACCGTTTTGCCCCCCGGCAGGAGCGTTGCCAGGTCGCTGACGTTCAGCATCTGTTGCTGGTCCAGCGCCGTGCGGTCTATGGTGTAGCTGGTCGTAGCCTCGTTGTGTTTGCGTTGCGCCGTAACCGTCACCTCGTCCAGTCTGAGGTTCTCCTGTCGTAGCGTGATGCGCAGCCGCGGAATGTCGCGCAGAATGTCCAGCGTCAGGTGGCGCGTGGCGTATCCCAGACATTGTATTGTCAGCGTCGCCTTGCCCACGGGCACGTTTTTGATGCTGAACTCCCCCTTCTCGTCGGTAACCGCCCAGAATCCGTTCTCCTTCATGAGTATGGTGGCAAATTCGATGGGTTGTCGGCTGTCGTCGTCGGTAACGCGTCCGGCCACGAGTACGTTCTGTGCGTTGATGCTTAGCGACATGAGCGCCAGCAGGCAGTTGATGAAAATTCTTCTACGCATGTATTCTTGATTCTGCAGAGCGAGTGCAAAGTTACTCATTTTCTGCCACTTTCGCAATACCTATTAATGGGTATCGGTGCAAAATAATCTTAATTCTTGCTTTTAATTGTCCATTATTTTATAACTTTGTAGCCAAAATGTATTGACGAATGAAAAAGACACTATTCCTTTCCCTGCTGCTGTCGGTAGTTAGCGCCGCCGTAGCGCAGCCATTGCCCCAAGACCCCACCATCCGAGTCGGAAAACTCAAGAACGGCATGACCTACTATCTGCGCCACAACGCCAAGGAGCCCGGACTGGCTGACTTCTACATAGCCCAGAAGGTAGGTTCCATCCAGGAGGAGCCCCGCCAGCGCGGTCTGGCTCACTTTCTGGAGCACATGGCCTTCAACGGCACGAAGCACTTCCCCGGCAAGGGCCAGCAGTTGGGTATTGTGCCTTGGTGCGAGACCATCGGCGTGAAGTTTGGCGCCAACCTCAACGCCTACACCAGCGTCGAGCAGACCGTCTACAACATCTCCGCCGTGCCCTTGAAGCGCGAGGGCATCGCCGACTCCTGCCTGCTCATTCTGCACGACTGGAGCCACTACCTGCTGCTGGAAGACGCGGAGATAGACAAGGAGCGTGGCGTCATTCAGGAAGAGTGGCGCACGCGTCGCGCCGGCAAAGCCGTCCAGCGCCTCATGGAGCAGGCCATGCCCAAGGTTTACAAGGGCACCAAGTATGAAGACTGCATGCCCATCGGTTCCATGGACATCGTGATGAACTTCCCCTACCAGGACCTGCGCGACTACTACCACAAGTGGTACCGTCCCGACCTGCAGGCCATCATCGTGGTTGGCGACATCGACGTCGACAAGATGGAAAAGAAAGTCCAGAAGCTCTTCTCCAAGATTCCCATGCCCAAGAACGCCGCCCGGCGCGAGTACTACCCCGTCAGCGACAACGCCAAGATGATAGTCGACATCGAGAAAGACAAGGAGCAGCCCATCGTGCTTGTCCACCTCTACCAGAAGCGCGACGCCACGCCCGATGCCGAGAAGAACGACGCCAGATACCTGCGCGGCGACTATATCGACGCCCTGATAGGTACGATGCTTAACGACCGTCTGGCCGAGGTTCGCCAGCAGGCCGAGCCCCCCTACCAGAGCGCCACGGGTCGCGCGTCAACGTTCTTCTTGAGCCGCATGAAGGAGTCGTTCTCGCTGTCCGTCAGCTGTCGTGAAGACAATATTCTCGGCGGTATTATAGCCGCCGTAGGCGTGGCCGAGCGTGCCCGCCAGCACGGTTTCACGGCGTCCGAGTTGGCCCGTGCCAAGGCCCTTAAGCTGAACCACGACGAGCGCAAGTCTCGCGAGCGCGACGACCGCCGCAACTCCAAGTACGTCGGCGCTTGCGTGCAGCACTTCCTGAACGGCGAGCCCCTGCTGTCGGTCGACCAGCAGCTGGAGCTGACGCGCCAGTTTGACCGCGAGGTGACGCTGGAGGAAGTCAACCAGGCCGTGCGCGAACTCATCAGCGACCAGAACCAGGTGGCCATCATCTACGCCCCCGACAAGTCCGACCTCGTGTTGCCCACCGAGCAACAGGTAGAGAGCGTCATCCGCGCCGCCCAGCAGTTGGCCTACGCCCCCTATCCGGAGCAGCAGGTAGCCGAGCACCTCATCAGCCAGTTGCCCCAGCCTGGCAGCATCGTCGCCGAGAAAGCCTACCGCCACGGTTTTAGCGAGTGGACGCTGTCCAACGGCATGAAGGTCTACGTCAAGCATACCGACTTCGCCGCCGACGCCGTTTCCATGACCATGCGCGCCGAGGGTGGCACGTCCGTCTTCGGCGACGAGGACATACCTAATTTCTCGCTCATCAACAGCGCCATTACCGATGCCGGCGTGGGCCAGTTCGATGCCCTTGCGCTTCGCCGCATGCTCACCGGCAAGTCCGTCCGCGTGCAGCCCTCGGTAGGTTCGCGCAGCCAGAGCATCAGCGGCGGCGTGTCGCTGAAGGACCTGCCCACCATGTTCGAGCTGGCTTACCTCTACTTCACCCAGCCTCGTCGCGACACCGTGGCCTACGCCAGTCTCGTCAGCCGCACCCGTGCCTTCCTGACCAACCGCAACGCCTCGCCTAAGGTAGACTATAACGACTCCATCCGTGCCATTCTCTATGGTCACCATCCCCGCATGGAGCCCGTGGTGCAGGAGACCCTCGACCGTGCCAGCTACGACCGCATACTGCAACTCTACCGCCACCTGTTCAGCGACGCCTCTAACTTCAAGACCGTCATCATCGGCAAGTACGACGAGCAGCAGTTGCGCCAGCTGGTGTGCCAGTATCTGGCCACGCTGCCCGCCACCTATCGGGGCGAGCAGACTAACTGGAGCCGCGTGCCCCAGTTTGTCGAGGGTTCCAAGGTCTCCGTATTCCGCAAGCCCATGGCCACGCCGCTGGCCAATGTCAGCATCTACTATTCGGCCGACGTGCCCTTCACGCCCCAGAGCGACCTGGAGCTGGACTTTCTGAAGCGTTGCCTGTCGGTAGCCTATACCGACTCCGTGCGCGAGGAGAAGGGCGGCACCTACGGCGTCAGCGTCGACTTCGGCCTGGACAAGGACGACAAGCCCAACGCCACGCTTCGCATCTCTTATAACGCCGACCCCAAGCGCTACGCCGAGCTGAACCCCATCATCTACCAGCAGTTGGAGAACATCGCCAAATACGGTCCTGCCGCCAGCAGCGTGGAGAAGGTGAAGCAGTATCTCGTCAAGCAGTACGGTCAGGTGGCCATCACCAACGACTACTGGAGCTACGTCATCTGGCACGAGCTGGACGACGCCGCCGACTTCGACAAAGACTACTGCAAGATGGTAGAGGAGATGACTGCCGAACAAGTGCAGCGCATGGCTCAGCGGTTGCTCGACGCCCGTCGCTGTGTTGAGGTCACGATGCTGTCAGAATGAAAATAATCAACTAACTTAACAAATAACTATTTCTATGATGAAGAAAATGCTTTTTTCGCTGATGGCCCTTGCAGCCATCTGTGCCTGCCAACAGAGCGGCACCCCTGTCCAATTCAACTATCGCGGACTGGCCTTCACGCTGCCCGTCAGCCAGTTTGTCGACTCCATGCTGGCCCGCGGCTTTGCCGTCGACTCCGTGGCCTCCGACAGCGGCAAGACCGTCGTGCTGGCCTCGCCTGCCGAGAAGTATCGCGTCCTGGCAGCCTTCCGTGGCGACACGCTGACCGTGGTCCAGGAGACCTATGTGCTCTCCACCAACGACAGTACACGCCAGATGTGGCAAGAGTTGCGCGACGGGCTGGAGCAGGAGTTGGGTGCCTGGCCCGACTGCCCCATGCTGAAGGAAGACCACAAGGTGGCCAACTTCGATGCCGGCGAGGGTCTGATTTCCGTGCTGCTGGAGAACACTTACGCGCCGACGCTCACCGTGCGCTACACCAAGAAGAGCGAGTAATAATAATAAGGTAAACGAAATCGATAAAAAAAGAAAAGCGGGCCTTCTGTATGGGGGTCCGCTTTTCATGTTTGCCGGTGCGCCTGACAGGACTCGAACCTGCACGTCGCGAGACACTAGATCCTAAGTCTAGCGCGTCTACCAATTCCGCCACAGGCGCTTCGTGTTTTTTGATGCGACGCTTTGCCGACCAGTTCCGACCGGTTGTCCGACCAGTTCCGACCGGTTGTGTCGGCTTTAGCGGGTGCAAAGGTAATGCTTTTTGCTGAAACCTCCAAATTTATTTGACCAAAAGTTGGCGTGCCGCCTCAATGATGTCGTCTTGCGGGGTGCCGTCGCCGAGTGCGACCCTCACGTCGGGGGCGATGCCAAACTCCGTTTGCTGTCGGTTGGCGTCGTACATCGGGCAGGCCGAGTAGCGCACCGACCAGCCGTTGGGCAGGCTGTTGCTCATGGGCATGCCGCTGCCTCCGCCAGTGTGGTCGCCCACCAGGGTGACGCCCGGCAACTGGCTCATCCAGACGGCAAAGGCGTTGGCCGCGCTGTAGACGCTGCGGTTGGTGAGCACGCAGACCCCCTTGTGCCAGCGCACGTTGCTGGAGGGTTCCAGATACATGGGCTCCAGTTCTGAGAAGTCGTGGTGTCCTGAGCCCGTCTTGTGCTGTATGTATCCCACGAGCGTTTTCTCTTGTACGAATCGCCCTGCCAGTCGCTCGGCCGTGGTCAGGTCTCCGCCTCCGTTGGAGCGGATGTCGATGATGAGTCCGCGACAGAGCAGCAGGTACGACAGCGCCTCGTCCAGGTTGCCCTCGCCGATGGGCGTCTCGAACGATGCGCAGCGCACGTAGCCAATGTTGTCGCTGAGAACGCGGTAGCGCAGTCCGCTGGCTATTTTGTAGTCGGTGCCCAGATACTGGCGAATGAGGCTGTCGCTGAGGTTGTAGGGATAGTTCTCCTGCCACTTCCAGTAGCGTCCGTAGTCCATGGAGCTGGACAGGTTGACGTGGCCGTCGCGCAGTTCTGCCAGCATGTCGCTGAGCACCTCGAAGAGTTGGTCGGCGCTCATGTTGTTGTCCACGCGCGGTCGGTAGCGGTCGTAGACCTCTTGCCAGTCGAGTCCGTACTGCTGTTGCTTGTAGTCGAAGAAGCAGTAGTGCTCGTCGATGATGTGCCACAGCGCCTCGAAGTTGCCCGTGGCCGAGTCAGCGCGCTCGTCGGTGTCGACGCAGGCCGCGAGGAGGCAGCCTGCCAGTAGCCAGTAGTAGAGATGCTTCATAGTGGTTTCTGAGTGATGCTGAACCGTTTGGTGATGCCGATGAGGAAGCGGTGCGTCCAGACGTGCTGTCGCAGGTTGTTGACGCGTTGCTGCTGGATGTTGCCCAGATAGCCTATGCGGACGTTGAGGCCGCGCGCGAGGTTGGCATCCACGGTCAGCAGGTTGCGCCACTCCGGAGCCGTGACGAAGGTGGTGGGCACGGCGTTGTGGTCGTAGTTGCCGCGGTTGAAGATTTCGTAGTACGACTGTCCGTAGTTGGGCGAGAAGCAGATGCCCGCCAGCGGCAGGGCCAATTCGTAGCGCGCCACCATCTGCCGGCCCAGCAGTCGGAAGCGGTAGGCGGCCACCCCTGTTGGCATGATGTTCAGGTGCATGCGCGCCTGTGCGGGGTTGTTGCCGTTTGACGTGTTGTAGATGACGCCCAGTGATGCGTTCAGCATGGCTCCCGCCTGCAGCGTCATGTTGCCGTCCATGAGCGTCCAGCGTCGCAGTCGTCCGGCGTAGAAGTTGTAGGCTCCCTCCAGTTCCTGCTGCGTGTGTCGGCTGTTGCAGAGCGAGATGTTGGCCTCGTGTTCGAGTATGGTCGACCATTGGCGCTCCTGTCGTTGTCGCTCGACGGTGGCGAGGAACGTAACGCCTGTGCCGCGGAAATGCTCGTCGGAGAGGTAGGTGTCCAGTATGTTGGTGGCGCCCACTCCTGCCATGGTGCTGCGTGTGACGACCTTCTGACCGTTGGCCGTCAGCGCCATGAGCCACATGCCCAGCGCCATGAGCCACATGCGGTTACGCGTCTTCATCGGGGAAGAGTCTTAGTTGTCCGGTCAGTTCGTCTAATACCTGCTGCTGGCTCTTGCCGGCGTCGGGGTCCAGGTTTTCCGGCTCGGCGGCGGAGAGGCTCAGCGTACCGGACGCGGCGGCGGAGGGGCTGAGCGAATCGCTCAGCGTACCGGATACGGAGGCGGTGACATCGGTGGCGTCGGGCTCTGGCTGGCGCAGGGGTTCCAGTTCTGTGATGGCGTCCAGTTGCAGGGTGGTTAGTCGCTTGCCCTTGGCCTTGTAGCCCTTGACGGCTATGAACTGTTCGGCGTCAATTTCTTCCGAGCCGCGGAAGGCGTCGTTGCCGCCGTAGGTCATCAGCAGGCGCGGGTAGGGTGTGTCCGTCAGCAGCAGTTGTTGGGAGTTGGGGTTGTCGCCCAGGTAGTTTTGTTTGCGCTTCGAGGCCTCCATGAGGAATCGCTTCAGGTACGGGTAGCCCTGGTTGTCGGCGTCGTAGAGCACGCAGCTCCACACCTTGTCGGCGTCGTACTTCTCGATGCGCTGTATGTCGTCCTCGAAGTGTACGTTGGCGTCGAACCCCGACAGGTAGTAGTCGCCGTTTTGCAGGACGACCAGTATCTGGTCGCCGTCGAAGAATTCGCCCAGCAGCCGTCCGTGGTCGTCGTAGTTCAGTCGGTTGACGTCCGGGTCGTACCACACCTTGCGACCGCCCAGCGTGGAGTGGCCGTGGCTTTTTAGTCCGATGCGGTGCACTTGGTATTTCGTCAGCAGGTTGCCCTTGGCTGCTCGTCCCTTGATGAGCACCTCCGAGAAGTCTTTGTCGAAGAATATCTTCTTCAGCTTGGGTGCCGGGTCCAGCGTGACCTTGATGACCTCGGCCTCGCCGTTGGGGTTGGCCGTGAAGTATACCACGCGCGACCCTTCGGTGCCTGCCGTCAGGTCGTACTCGCGGTCGCGGGTGATGGCTGCCACGTTGAATCGCTTGATGTAGTAGTAGCCCTTGCGCCCGTCGCGGTAGACGGCGTTGTAGATGGTGCGCTGGTCGTTCTTTTTGAACACGTTCAGCCAGATGATGTTTTTGCCCACGAACAGTTTGTCGGCTACGCGAACCACCTTGAACTTGCCGTCTTTGTAGAAGAGGATGATGTCGTCGATGTCGGAGCAGTTGCAGACGAACTCGTCCTTTTTCAGTCCGGTGCCAATGAATCCGTCCTGGCGGTTGATGTATAGTTTCTGGTTGGCCTCGACGACCTTGGTAGCCTCGATGGTGTCGAAGTTGCGAATCTCGGTCAGTCGTGGGTGGTCGTTGCCGTACTTTTCCTTCAGGAACCGGAACCACTCAGCGGTGACCTCCACCAGGTTCTGCAGGTCGCGGTCAATGTCGGCTATCTCGGCCTTGATGCGTGCCATGAGTTCGTCGGCCTTGTCCTTGTTGAACTTCAGGATGCGCTGCATCTTGATTTCCAACAGCTTCAGAATGTCGTCCTTGGTAACCTCACGCACCATCTGCGGATAGTAGGGCGTCAGTCGCTCGTCAATATGTTCGCAGACGCTGTCAATGTCTGGCGCCTGTTCGAACTTCTTATCCTTATAGATACGTTCCTCAATGAATATCTTCTCCAGCGAACAGAAGTGCAACTGTTCCAGCAGCTCGCCCTTGCGAATCTCCAACTCTTGACGAATCAGATCCTTGGTGCGGTCTGTCGAGTGGCGTAGCACGTCGCTCACCGTCAGGAACTGTGGCTTGTTGTCCTCTATGACACAGCAGTTGGGCGATATGTTGATTTCGCAGTCAGAGAAGGCATACAGCGCGTCGAGCGTCTTGTCGCTCGAGACGCCAGGAGCCAGCTGTACCTGTATCTCCACCTTGGCGGCCGTGAGGTCCTCCACGTGGCGTGCCTTGATTTTGCCCTTCTCGATGGCCTTCAGTATGGAGTCGATGACCGTCTCGGTGGTCTTCGAGAAGGGTATTTCGCGGATGACCAGCGTCTTGGAGTCCAGTTTCTCTATCTTCGCCCTCACCTTCAGCGATCCGCCGCGCTGTCCGTCGTTGTATTTCGACACGTCGATGGAGCCGCCCGTGGGGAAGTCGGGGTAGAGGTGGAACTCCTCGCCGTGCAGGTAGCTGATGGCGGCGTCGCACAGCTCCACGAAGTTGTGTGGCAGAATTTTCGACGACAGTCCCACGGCAATGCCCTCGGCACCCTGCGCCAGCAGCAGCGGGAACTTCACGGGCAGCGTGATGGGCTCCTTGTTGCGGCCGTCGTACGACATCTGCCACTCGGTGGTCTTGGGGTTGAACACCGTGTCCAGGGCAAACTT
Source organism: uncultured Bacteroidales bacterium (assembly GCA_902760315.1). Classification (GTDB taxonomy): domain Bacteria; phylum Bacteroidota; class Bacteroidia; order Bacteroidales; family Bacteroidaceae; genus Prevotella. The sequence continues at coordinate 79,512 of CACWFV010000004.1, forward strand.
CGAGAGTCGTGCCTCGATGTATCGGGGCGCTGCGGCGCGGTTGCCCGTCAGGATGTTGCCCCAGTTGCCCTGCGTGTCAATGAGCAGGTCCTTCTGTCCCATCTGCACCAGGGCGTCGCCAATGGAGGCGTCGCCGTGGGGGTGGAACTGCATGGTGTGCCCAACGATGTTGGCCACCTTGTTATATCGGCCGTCGTCCATGCGCTTCATGGAGTGCAGTATGCGTCGCTGCACGGGTTTCAGTCCGTCCTCGATGTGTGGCACGGCGCGCTCCAGAATAACATAGGAGGCGTAGTCCAGGAACCAACTTTGGTACATGCCGCTCAAATGATGTACGGCAGCAGCGTCAAAGCGGTTGACGGGCTTGTAGTCGGAGTGTCCTGCACCCTCTGCTTGCTCTTCCTGTTGTTCTGGAGCGTCCTGCTCCAGG
>CACWFV010000005.1 GCA_902760315.1 uncultured Bacteroidales bacterium
AAGGTAAACAAATTTTATGAAACAACAAAGATTTTGCTGAAAAAATTATTAAATTAACACAAAAATGGTACTACCAACAGCCATTCGCACAGAAAAAGTTGCTGAAAACTGATGAACACGAATTGCCACGAATGATCCATTAATAGCTGCGCGTAGCCATTATATGAGTAATTAAATGGCAATTATATGTTTAATAAGGTGTAGGGAGAATAATGGTTTTTTAGTGGAGCAAAGCGGAACGGGGTTGTTCTTTCCTGTGCTATGGAGCCGAAGGCGGGGAGTTTAATCATGCATATTTTGAGCATGGCATGCATCAACAACCGTGATGCGGTCACCGTCAATTGTGTATGCGTAATACCATTTATCAGTATTTGCCATATGATATCCTTGCCATCGTCTGACTGTGGGCTTACGTCGTTGCAGCGTGCGCTCTATAGCGTATATAGCAAAGAATGCGTCACGAACATTTCGTTCCATGTCTTCATAAGAATAGGTATGGCGATATTTCTTTGCTACATTAATATAGAAAGAGCGAATCTTTGCTACAACACGATGAGTATAGTAATACTTATATTGCATCCGTTCAATCGTATATAGCCCTAATGTCCCTCATGGTTAGCTCGTAAGCTTCCTCCGGCGTGTATAACTCTTTGTTCATATCAGGAAATGCCTCTTCGTAGACAACATCGAGCAACGGCATAGTATGCATAGGCTTAACACTTTCAATAAGCATGGCTACCAGTTCCAGTTTCTGACTGTTGTCCATATCCTTCACAATGTCCCAATAGTAACTCATAGGGTGCACTGTGTTCTGTCTTGTTGTCATTTCCATACCTAATATTCATTTAATTGGGAACAAAGTTAGCAAATACGAAGCGAAACAACAAAGATTTTGCTGAAAAAATTATTAAATTAACACAAAAATGGTACTACCAACAGCCATTCGCACAGAAAAAGTGGTGAAAACTGATGAACACAGATGGCGTCGCGGCACTGCTCCATGAGCCACTTGGGAGTGCTGGTGGCACCACAGATGCCTACGGTCTGGATGCCTTGCAGCCAGGAGCGGTCTATCTCGTCGGGACCCTCGATGAGGTGGGCGTTGGGATTGACGCGGCGGCACTCGTTGAAGAGCACCTTGCCATTGCTGCTCTTGCGGCCACAGACAAAGAGAATGAGGTCGTGGCGGGCGGCAAACTGCGAGATGCTGGGCATGCGGTTGGCCACGGAGCGACAGATGGTGTCGAAGGAGCGGAAGGTGGCGCCGGGCGCTATGTGCGTCTGGATGTAGTCACAGATGCGGTGGAACTCGTCGAGCGACTTGGTGGTCTGCGAGAAAAGGTAGATGTTGCGGTTGAAGTCCAGGTTGCGCACCTCGTCGAAGTGCTCGATGACGATGGCCTGGCCGTCGGTCTGACCCACCAGTCCGAGGACCTCGGCGTGGCCCTTCTTGCCGAAGATGACGATGAGGCTGTGGGCTGAGGGCTGAGGGCTGAGGGCTGATGGCTGAGGGCCCAGAGCCGCGAGGTACTGCTTGCGGATGCGCTGTTGCAGTTTGAGCACCACGGGGCAGGTGGCATCGATAATCTCGATGTGGTTGCGGCGTGCCAGTTCGTAGGTTGCAGGCGGTTCGCCATGGGCCCGCAGCAGCACCTTGACGTCGTGCAGCCGGGCCATCTCAGCGTGGTCGATGGTGACGAGCCCCATCTGGCGCAGGCGCTCACACTCCATGCCGTTGTGCACGATGTCGCCCAGGCAGTAGAGCGTGCCACCCTTGGCCAGCTCCTCCTCGGCTTTCTGAATGGCAGTAGTCACGCCGAAGCAGAAGCCGCTGCCGTTGTCTATCTCTATCTTGAGTTGTTGATGATTCATGCTGTTCTCCCAATCCATTCACTATTCACCTTTACACGCTGACGTCCGCCTTGATGTGTGGCCACGGGTCGTAGCCCTCCAGCTGGAAGTCCTCGTAGCGGAAGTCGAAGATGCTCTTTACGTCGGGGTTGATGTGCATCGTGGGCAGCGGGCGCGGCTGGCGCGTCAGCTGCAGGCGAGCCTGCTCCAGGTGGTTCAGGTAGAGGTGCGTGTCGCCCGTGGTATGGATGAAGTCGCCCGGTACCATGTCGCACACCTGTGCCATCATCTGCAGCAGCAGGGCGTAGCTGGCAATGTTGAACGGCACGCCCAGGAACGTGTCTGCCGAGCGCTGATACAGCTGCAGCGACAGGCGGCGCCGGCCGTCGGGTAGGGGAGCCGTATAGAACTGGAAGATGGTGTGGCACGGCGGCAACGCCATCTGGTTGACCTCCGCCACGTTCCATGCCGACACCATCATGCGTCGTGAGTCGGGATTGTTTTTCAGTTGGTCCACGACGTACTGTATCTGGTCGATGGTGCCTCCCTTGTAGTCGGGCCATGAGCGCCACTGGTGACCATAGACGGGTCCCAGTTCGCCATGCTCGTCGGCCCACTCGTTCCAGATGCGTACACCGTGCTCCTGCAGATATTTCACGTTGGTGTCGCCCTGCAGGAACCAGAGCAGTTCGTAGATGATCGACTTCAGGTGCAGCTTCTTCGTTGTCAGCAGCGGAAATCCGTCCTGCAGGTTGTAGCGTGACTGCGTGCCGAAGATGCTGATAGTACCCGTGCCGGTGCGGTCGCCCTTCTGGGTACCCTCAGTCAGTATGCGGTTCAGTATGTCTAAGTATTGCTTCATAGTCGTTGGGAATATGTGTTGTCTTGATTTTCCACTCTTTGGGATACAGGTTGTTAGCCCGTGTGCCGATGTTCTTCACTGGTCCTAACGCATGGCCTTGGAAACACACCGTCACCACGCCGCGCGGCGTGTTGGGGGGCAGCGTCAGCGCCTCGTGGCGCAGGTAGGCGATAGCCTGCTGGTAAGGTAAATTCAGCCTTTCCCCATCCCCTTCCAAAAGGAAGGGGGGCTCTAACACCCTCTTTAGCTCCCTCTCTTTTTGGAGAGGGCGGGGGGAGAGGCTTCCCTTTTTTCTGAGCACACACAGGAAGAGTCCTTCGCTGCGCGTTGTGCCCGGAATGAAACGGTAGACCGGCTCCGTGAAGCCCTCCAGCAGCGACCTCGTGATGTGCCATTCTGGTTTGACGGCAATGTCCACCACCTCCATGTCGTCATACTGCTGCAGGAAGTACAGGATGTTCTCCTCGTTCTCCTTCGTATTAAAGGTGCAGGTACTGTATATTAGTATGCCACCTTCGTTCAGACAGTGCCAGGCGTCGTCCACGATGTCGCGCTGCAGCCGCCAGCATTTCTCCACGTTCTGCTCGCTCCACTCACGGATGGTGGCCTCGTCCTTGCGGAACATACCCTCGCCGGAGCAGGGTACGTCGCACAGAATGAGGTCGAACTTCAGCTTAGCCTTGCGGTAGTCCTTGGGGTAGCAGTTGGTAACCAGGTGGTGCGGATAGCCCCACTTCGTCACGTTCTCCAGCAGGATGTTGGCCCGCTGGCGCATGGGTTCGTTGCTGTAGAGCACGCAGTCTGCCGGCAGTGCCGCACGCAACAGCGTCGACTTGCCGCCCGGTGCGGCACAGAGGTCGAGGGCAGATAGAGGTCTGATGGCTGGTGGCTGATGGCTGAGGGCCGAGGGTTGATGGCTGACGTAAGCATCGTGCAGCTGGCGCAGCACCTCGTCGAGAAACATCGATGCTGCCTCCTGCACATAGTAGCAGCCGGCGTGCAGCAACGGGTCCATGGTGAAGTTAGGCCGGCGGGTCAGGTAATAGCCACCGCGGCACCAGGGCACCGCCTCGTGGTCAGCAGCCACCTGCCACTGGCTATCCATCTTTCGCGGGTTCAGCCGTATGCTGACAGGCGTTTCCTCCTCGAACGACTGTAGGTATCGTCCGAAGCGCTCTTCGCCCATCAGTTGGCGAGTGTAGTCGGTAAATGCGGCAGGCAGTTGTGTCATGGTGTGCAAAGTTACGAATAATTTTCCACTTTTCATTTTTATTTGTTCTTTTTCTTCGTATCTTTGCAACTAATTTAGGATGAATTGCGTCTAACAGGTAAAGAATAAACACAGAAAAGGTATGAAGAAAATAGTTTTTGTCCTGATGGGCGTTGCCCTCTTGGTATCTTGTAAGTATCATGTAAACAAGACCGTCAGCAGCTCTGCGCAAGAGAAGCGGGCCCTGACAGGCTTTGAACGTATAGAGATGAAAGGGTCCATGGACGTGAAGTACATCCAGGCCGACTCGTTCTCCGTGAAGGTTAGTGCTCCCAACGACGTCATCGACAAGGTGGAAACCATTGTTGAGAACAACACACTGAAGATTGGTATGAAGCACAGTGGACGCATCATCAACTTTGGTAGTGACAGCGATGACGTCACCGTCTACGTCACCTCACCCGACTTCCTTGGCGTCAGCCTGATGGGTTCCGGCGACTTCCTCTGCACACAGCCGTTGGATACCGACACGCTCACCATTGACCTGAAAGGTTCCGGTGACATCTATTTCAAGGACATCATCTGCGACCATGTCAGTGCATCCGTCGTAGGTTCCGGCGACGTGAAGGTAGAACGTGTTCGTACGCAGCAGGCCCGTCTGGACGTGGTTGGCTCCGGCGACATCGAGATGGACTTTGACCGGAGTGGTTTTGTCGACGCACAGGTGAAGGGTTCCGGCGACATTGAACTAAAGGGCACTGTCAAGGTGCTGAGCCAAAATGTCCGCGGGTCGGGCGACATTGACACCGAAGAATTAACCATTGGCAAATAAGCATTAGAAGTATATGAAACAGATTTTAATTACTTTAACGATGTTGTTCGTGTTGGGCACGGCTGCCGAGGCTGTGGCCCAGAAGCACCGCCACACGCCTCAGCAGGCCGAGTTGGTGGACTCAACAAGCAAGAACGGTGTGGAGGCCTTCTCCGACACCACCAGTGTGGACTCTGGCGCCGGCGGACGCCACAGGTCTACGGTCACCATCACCACCGGTACGTCACCCTGGAGTTCGAATACCACCACCTATGAAGTGGACGACGACGATTTCGGCAGCGTGATGGACCAGATGCTGCGTAGCATGGATGCCAAGGACTTCGCCGGCATGCTGTTCGTGCTGGGTGTGTTGTTCATCATCTTTGTCCTCTCGCCAGTATTCATCATCATTGCCATTTTCTACTTCATCAACAAGAACCGCAAGGAGAAGATGCGCCTGGCGCAGATGGCCATGCAGCAGGGACAGCCCATCCCCGACCAACTGCTCCGTGAGCAGAACGACACGATAGACGATGACTATAAGAAGGGGCTGCGCCAATGCTTCGTCGGTGTGGGACTGATGATCTTCATGGGACTTGCCGCCGGCGAGGTGGGCTTTGGCGTCGGTGCCCTGGTGTTCTGCATCGGACTGGGCAAGGTCTTCGTATCCAAGACGGGGAAGGTTAGGGAGATGAAAGATTAAGTATCAAATAAATAGTTTAAACATTATACATAAAAGATTATGACAAGAAGACTTTTTCGCAGCAACGACCGCATACTGGGCGGTGTCTGTGGTGGCATTGCCGAGTATCTGGACTTCGACCCCACGGCAGTGCGTCTGGGCTATGCAGCACTGACACTGTTTACTGCCTTTGCCGGCGTTCCTTTCTATATCGTGGCATGGATTGTGATGCCCGACAGGAACCGTATTCCGAATCTTTAACACATTAAACAGCAGGACGGACAGAGGGCGTGGCACAGCTCAGCGACATAGTACTGGCAACGCAGGTGGCGGTAAGCGGCAACCAACGGGCTTTCGACGAGCTTGTGCGCCGATACCAGTCGCCGGTGCGCCGTTTTTTCCTCAACCAGACCATGGGCGACGAGCAACTCAGCGACGACCTGGCACAAGACACGTTTCTGAAGGCCTATACCCACATCGGATCGTTCCGCGGTATGGCGTCGTTCAAGACATGGCTCATGCGCATTGCCTACAACGTGTTCTATGACTATACACGGCGGCGCCAGATGGCTGTCAGCGACTGGCAGTTGGCCGAAAGCCAACAGCCCACAGTCCATAGCCAGCAGCCTATGTCCATGGACCTCTACAGCGCTCTCTCCGTTTTGAAGTCCGACGAGCGTCTGTGTATCACCCTGCAGCTCGTCGACGGCTATGATATTGCCGGCATTGCCCGGATTACCGGGATGAAGGAGGGTACCGTCAAGTCGCACCTCTCCCGTGGAAAAGAGAAGTTAGCCAACTATTTAAGAAAGAATGGATATGATAAATGATAATGATGTTTTGTTGAAGCAGTTCTTCCGGGATGCCGCCCGGCAGCAGATAGCCGACGACGGTTTTACGCATCGCGTCATGCAACGCGTGGCCGTGGAGCACGAGTGCCAGGCCGTGGCAGCACGTCGCCGTCTGTGGCTTACTCGTCTGTGGACGGCCTTCTGTCTGCTGGTGTTTGCCGTATTGTTTGTTGTGTTCAAGGGATGGGACTTGCTGTTGGTGCAACTTGAGGTCATGGTGCGAACACTGGCTGTCCAGAGTTTCAGCGTCAATGTGCTGATGCTGTTCAGCGTACTCTTTGGCTTGCTCTTTGTGGGTGTCGGCGAGGTTATTTCTTCGGAAATAGCCCGTAGGTAGTACGCAGCACGATGAACTCCGTGCGGCGGTTCAGCTGGTTACACTGTTCCTGCTGTTCTTCCTCCTTCAGCGCCTTGATAAACTCCTCCGTCAAGACGTCGCCCTCCTTCAGGAACGGGTAGCGCTCCGTCAGCTTCTTGCGGATGGTCTTCGGTTTCTCCTTGCCGTAGCCCACCGGTTTCAGTCGGTCTGCGGCCACGCCGTGGGCTGTCAGGTATTCCACCACGCTCTCGGCACGCCGCTGGGCCAGTCGTTTGTTATATTCTGCCGAACCTTTGTAGTCGCAGTGGGCCGACAACTCTATTGTCACGTTGGGGTTTTCCTCCAGCAGCGTCACCAACTTGTCCAGCGCTACTGTAGACTCCGGGCGCAGCGTGGCCTTGTCGAAGTCGTAGAAGATGTTCTCTATCAGCACCGGTGCCGTGATGCTGGCCAGCGGGAACTGCAGCACATACTCCTCCGACTCCGTGACGGGCTCCACGCGCAAGTGCTCCTGGTGGTTCAGATAGCCCTTGCAGGTGCCCAAGAAGACGTAGTCCACGCCGGGCTTGATCTGTTGTGTAAACGAACCGTCGCCCTTGACGCTCAGTTTCATGTTGGTGCCGTCGTTGCCCACCATGTACACCTGCGCCTGTGGCAGTTCGTAGCCGTCCTGCTCGTACACCCAGCCCTTCACCGTCTGCACAATCTCCGGGTTGTAGAACGAGTAGATGTGGTCCCAGCCCTTGCCGTCGCCGCGGTTGCTGCTGAAGAATCCCTGGTTGAGCAGTCCCTCAAAGGTCATGCCGAAGTCGTCGCCCTGCGAGTTGAGCGGATAACCGGGGTGTTCCACCTGTAGGAGTGGCAACGTCTTCTCGTCGCTTTTGTTTTTCAGTTCTTCACCTTTTACTATATAGATGTCCAGTCCGCCCATACCCTCATGGCCGTTGCTGCTGAAATAGAGGTCGCCATTGGGCCGGAAGGTGGGAAACTCTTCGTCGCCCGCTGTGTTGACGGCCGACCCCAGGTTCTCAACGCCACCCAGTCCGTCTTCCATGATGCGCACGCGCCAGAGGTCGTAGCCGCCCATACCCCCTGGCATGTTGCTGCAGAAGTAGAGCCACTGGCCGTCGGGCGATACGGCGGGGTGGGCGTAGGCCGACAGCGTGTCACGCGTAATCTGCAGTTCGGTGGCCTTGCTCCATGCTGCGTCGGAGCGCTGGCTGGTCATGATGGTGGCATAGCGCGGATAGGATGCATCCGTGCGACACTGCGTCAGGTACATCGTCTTGCCGTCAGGCGAGAAACTGCAGGCCCCCTCGTCCCAGTCGGTGTTCAGGTCAGAGTCTATCACCTCCGGGCGCTGCCACTTGCCTTTGTCGTCTTTTTGCGACAGGAAGATGTCGGCATTCTTCGTCCCCGTGATGCCACTCATCTCGTCGCCGCTGGCTTGGTTGCGCGTCGAGGTAAAGTACAGTTGGTTGTTCTCTTCGCCACTCAGCATGGGTGAGTATTCGGAACGGCGCGAGTCAAACAGCCGCTCCCGCTTCACGGTATACTGCGAGCCCTCCTTCTTCCATTCCGGAGCCTGCTGTGCCGAGCGCAGTCCGACACGTGCCAGTTGCGCATAGCGCCGTGCGTCCTCGCTGCCGAGGCTGCTGATGGTGTCCAGAAACTGCTGATAGCTGCGGGCAGCATCCTTGTAACTGCCCCCTTTCATCTGTTGCTGAGCCAGATGCAGGTAGGTCAGCGAGTCTGTCTGCTTATAGCGAATGGCATTATTGTAGGCGGCAATGGCCTTCTGCGTATAGTTGATGCGGCGGTAACAGTCGGCCATCTTCAGTGCCACCTGTCCGCGCTGTGCGCGCTCCTTGGCCGGCGTCTGTGAGTATGCCTTCTTATACTGCGTCGATGCGTCATAGTATTCCCCCAAAGCATAGAACTTATCTCCTTTCTTGATAGCCTGTTCAGCGCCACACCCCGTCAGGAGCATGGCCGTCATCAGGAAGCCTATCAGTAAACAATTCTGCCGCATACTTTCTTTATAACGCACTCCGTCGCGTTTTATTGTGCGCCCAGCCTTTTCGTCCGCGGCTTCAGGGCTGGCGGCACTCGTCAGTCAGCCGTCTGATGTCATCCAGACAAGTGGCCACGCCAATGTTGTCGCGCCAACGGCCGCGTACCATGCCGCGCTGCTGAAGGTCGTCCAACATGCTGATGGTGGAGTCCCAGAAGCCCAGCATGTTATAGAGTATCACGCGCTTGCGGTGGTAGCCTATGGTGCGGCTGGCCGCTACGGTGAACACCTCGTCCAGTGTACCTATGCCGCCAGGCAGCGCTATAAACAGGTCGCTCTCGTCAAGCATCAACTGCTTGCGCTCGCTCAGGTTGTTACAGGTCAGCACACGGTCGTTAAACTGCGACGTGCGCCCCGTCTCCTCCACAATGGTGGGCACCACGCCCACCGTCTTGCCGCCAGCCTCCTTGACAGCCTTGGCAAGACACTCCATCAGTCCTTGGTTCACGCCACCAAAAACGATCTGATGACCACTCTTTGCCACCCATCGTCCCAGTTCCTCAGTCAACTGAAAATAGGCAGCATCAATCTGATTGTTTGCCGAACAGAAAACGCCAATATTCATATTTATTCTATTATTACTGTTGCAAAAGTACAGAATTATTTCCATTCTCCATACGCAATCCTCAAAGAATTTTGCAAACTGGGCTTGCAGAGCGTGTCAATACCGCTATTTAAAGAATTGCTACCTGCCTGTGTATTAGTAACTTAACCATTTCTATCTGTGTCAATGGCATGATGGCTATTGACAAGAGCTTTTTTATTTACTACCTTTGCATCGACATACTTATCAATCAAGAGTGTTAATCCAACGGAATGGAGTCGCCAGTTGATGTCAAGGGGCGCAAATGGCAGGCAGCTGACGACTCCGTTATTTTAAAAAGTATGAAAGATGAAAAAGAGTATGATTATATCGAAAGAAATGGTTACCTGCTGAGCATGCTTTCCGCCTGGTCGCAAACTGACGAGATAAGTAAGGAACAGGCGGACAAGTTGAATGCTATTACCATCAAGTTGATGGACCAGAAACGATATGACGATGCCATCAAAGCCAAGGAGCGTGAACTCGTCATTCTGAAATCGCTGTATGGTGAAACGGATAGCACTTACATCAAACAGTTTGCTTTCAGCGCAAAGTTGTATTACAGGAACAAGCAGTCAGCTGAAGCTATCAACGTGATAGAGAAGGCTGCAAACCTTTATGCTACAAATGTCAGCAATAACGATGCTCTGTATGCGTATTATCTGGACAATCTGTCATTGTATCAGCTCTCAGTCAATGATTATGTCAAAGCTGCGGAAAACTGTAGGAAAGCATTAACTATCTATGAGAAGTTGGGTCGTAACGATTATGACTTGGCTGTTATTCTAATGCATATGGCAGAGGCTAGCCATTATATTGACCAGACATCAGAGGCTATCAAATACGAGCTACGAGCTCTGAATATTATCAAGAAAATATGTGGCGAGCACTCTGATGAGTATCTTGACGAACTGCCCTATCTGCACAAATACTATACTGCTGTAAACGACGAGAAAAACGCCAAGCAGGTGGAAGACAAGATAGCCAGACTAAACAAAGAAAAGGAAGAAGGCATTGTTGACCTTCCTGAGCCTATCATCTTCAAAAGTGCAGAAGAATGTCGTGAGCATAATAGCGATGCATTCGAATGTATTAAATACTACCTGACTCATAAGGTTAGTGCCCCACAGATAGATCAGGCTGCAAGGTATATTCTTAATTGGAGCGAAGCAAGTGCTGATGTGACTATCAATATTGGTAAAGAGATGGCCCCTCTGGCTTCCGAAAAGAATCCTGCTTATTTGGTTGCCTATATCGCCTCTTGCAGCTATGTCTGTCTGACGGAAGACATGAAAGAGCTTGACGAGCAACATTTTATTCAGGCCATTGACATCCTCCTCCAGTTCTACAAACCCAACAGCCAGCTGACAGGCAAGGTTGACTTATTGGAAAACTACTTGAAGTTAGAAGAAAAGGGCAAACTGGAAAAGACCCTTCGCAAAGTTTTTGCGGAAGAGAAGAAATAATAGGCTCATTTTTATGCATCAGAAGGATAAAATATATGAACGAATAGCAATGCTTAAAAGTCGAAAAGCAGAATTAGACAGCAAAACATTAAAGTTGTTTAATGCTTTTTGTGATACAAATTGTGGAGAAGATGATGGTTTTATAGACGTTTTATTTCCTATTCTTGTTCCAACGAAAATCGGCTTTGAAGATCTTCATGAGGGAGTGTTTAGTTCTTTTATTCATTTCATATTGGATGACGAATATGCTTCCATTTTTTATAGCTATCTTCACTTAGAAGAAAATAGTTCATGTGTACGTTACCCCCTTATTAAGCCAATGAGGAACAAACGTCCTGTCGTTCATGCCATTTATATTAATATTGCTATAACCAATTTCTTCTACCTCAATGCTTATGGATGGAGTGAGCGTCAGCTCTTTATTGATGAATCATCTAAAGAGACATCCGCTTTGCCAGAACTAAGTGCTACAGAATGGCTCGCAGGACGAATATACCAAAATGATCAGCAAATAATTGACAGTCTTTTTCAATCCTTAATAGACGGTAGCTGGACAGAACGATGGCGCACTTATTTTTTATGGGCGATTTCACTCAGTGGAAATCAGAAGTTAATAGATCAGCTGTGCAATATACTGGGAAATGAAGCCTATCGAGGAATGAGTGATGATGTTGTCAGAGCTCTTTGTGATGGGCACGCCAACTGTATGCTAACTCTTTTACATTTTACACTTGATTCCTATTTAAAAAATGGCGATTGGATGCTAAATGGAGTTTATGATGACTTTGTCATAAATGAAATATTCCATAAGTTTGGTCTTGACTATTTACCAATAGAGGAGGAGTATAATGCATTAACCCTACTCATTGGTTGTTTGGAAAGTGAGATACAAAGAAATGAAGCACTCTCGTCAGACGTCTTTCTCAATACGTACATAGGCTTGGCGACCACGGCCTTTTACAATGGTGAATTAGTATGGGACAAGGCTAATCAATTCAACAACGAAGGGTCGGAAATGCATATCAAAGCAGCCCTATTGTACTATAGTCATACGTGGACGATGCAAGCATACCACGTACTATCCACAAGGGTTATGGAAAAATGGAGTCATAATCTGTCTGTGATGGCTTATGCCGTTCCAGGATTTATGAACCGTATTGATATGACAGGGCGCTGGAAAGAAATCCATATGTGCGACATTTCTGAATTCTTGTGTACTGAAGATGACCTTAGAAAAATGTATTATTTCTTTAAAGACCTTCTTTCTAATCTTCCTCCAAAACTAACTTATCAGGAAATGACAGCATATTGGGAGTATAAAAAGCTGACACGTTCAGAGGTTATAGCAAAGATGGCAGCAATTGTATGGTTCCTTGATGACAAGAAGCTCAAGGACGACGTGATTGACTTTATAGAACAAAGTGAATGTATTGGAGTTTTCATAAAGCTATGCCTCGGGAAACCTCGTGGAAAAAAACAACTCAGATTTCTTATTCAGTCGCTTGGTTGCAGAAGAGAAGATGCTAGATGCTGGGCATACTCCATAGTCAAAAATCTAAAGTTGTCTTCCAAAGAAATGGATCAAATGAAGAAGTTACAAAAATCAAAATACATAAAGACTCGCCAAATGGTAAAAGAAATAGAGGATTCACAGAGCCAGATTTTTGATTTCAGCCATTCAACTAAATGAACGATAATGCAGACCGGGGGTTCTTTGATCTGAAGAATCACTGGGTTTTGATTACTCTTTGACGACAACCCAAAACAAGTGTCATACCTAACAGAATGAATAACAATACATTATGTGTGACAGTGGCACTTGTTTTCTCGTATTTTCTTCTGTAAGGGAGTCTCTTTAGGAATATCCCCTCAGCTATTTTAGAATGTAAATTTGGAGATTTGAAAATTAGTTTGTATCTTTGCAGCAAGAAATCAATTAACTGTCAATAATATGAATAATGCAGACTTCTGGGCCTCTGTCAGAGCAATAATCGATGATGGATTCACGCCAGAGGGGTTGCGCAAACTTGACTATTATGCAGAACAATTTATTAGCGGAAGGTTGGTTTATCAACGATTTTCACCGCGAGAACAGCATGGCTGCGCAGAGGGCGGTGAAGCAAATGTCATTGCATCCCTACTCGCGGGAGCAGAAGATAGAGCAGGTTCAAATGCTGAGGAAACAGTCAGCGACTTCGAAAAAGAACGCCAACTTGCTGCGCAGCAAGAAGCTTGTATAGAGCAATGGGCTAAAGCTGTAGGTTGCTGGACTGAACAGGCAGAGGATTTCTTGACGCAGGTCTTGGGTGAAGAAATTGCAGAAGGTGGTGAAGCAAAGGTCTATGATCATGGTGCAACACTCATAAAGAGTATTGGTCTGGATTACTTTATTCTGCCAATACTTGCCTTAGACAGAATAGCGCTCCATAATGCTTATTTCCCTGAAACGCGACTTGTTGTACTGGGATTTGGCAGAAATAGCAATGGTGAGTTCAAGATTCTCGTTGAACAGCCATATATTCATGGTACACATCTTTCTGATGAGGAAATCGCAATGTTTATGGAAAAGATGGGCTTTTCATTAAAGAATGCTCGAAATTGGACATTTGCAACCCCAGAGATATACCTAAGCGACATGCATGACGAGAATGTGATTCAATCTGACTATGGACCTATATGTGTTGTAGATTGCGACATCCGCATCAATACCCCAGAATTACGACAAGGAGGAGTAAGGACACTAACAACCGAAATAGTTTATAGAGATTGAAATCTAAGGAATCCTGTTTCTTTATTCTTTAGGCAATATACAATTATCTAAAAACGATTATCTTTTTTGGATAATTATTTTCACTCAGAGCAAGTGTCACACCTAACAGAATGAATAACAATACATTATGTGTGACAGTGATACTTGTTTTCTTGCAATTTTTTCTGTAATGTGTACAAAATATACTCAGTACATTTGCATAGATATTGAAAATAATGTAACTTTGCAGGATAATTCAGATGACTAAAGAAGAATCAAATCAAAATGGAGATATGGAATGGATGAGACGCTTAACGAGATTCAATCAAAAACATGTCCCCGTGATTGGATTTCTCGCACCTATATTAACAACCATCTGCCTGCTCAGTGCTTGCCAAAGGGCAGAAACGCCAACACCATCACAAACTAAAGAGGATGGTGTGGATAGTGCAGCCATCTATCAGGAGTGGGCTTACCGGGAGATTTTCGCCAACACCTTAGGTAAAGCAGAGGAATACGCCTATCGTTCTGCCATGTTGAGCAAGGATTCCGTTATGGAAAACAGTTCCATGATACTACTCTGCTACATTTATTATCGGGAAGGCAAACAAGATCAGCTGCAGATGCTGATGCAGACCATCTCTCCAGAAAGCTATACGAACGTCATGGATATACAATGGCAGGTGGAACAAGCAAAGACAAACCATGAGCGCCAGTTATATGCCATCGCCATCATACTACTGCTGCTGATTTCCGGCATTGTCTGCTATTGGTATATCCACCGGATGCGGGCACAGGCTGTCTTGTATCAGCATCGAATAGACCGGGTGCGCCAAGAATTGCTTAGCAAGGAGTCAAACCCTACCGAGTTTGCCACACTATCCATCAATGAGGCAAAACAAGGCATCGATGTTCTCTTTGCCATCATCAACGACCAAAATATCAGTCAGATGGGCAAGGAGGAGGAACAAGCCGTACTCAAGGCACTTCCCTTCATTGACGCCCCCCTTGCAGCACTGTTAGCAAAAGCCTCCTCGCCCCTAACTCCCAAGGAGACCTATTTCTGCATCATGGAGTACTATGGCAAGAACGATCGCCAGAAAGCCCGTTCCTTCTGTTGCTCAGAACAGGCTATCCGCAGCACCAAGAGCCGCCTCAACAAGAAGATAGATCTCTCTATCCTGCATTTGGAGTAATATACTGGAAGCGGTCAAAGTCTTTGAAACCCATCGCTTCCAGCTGTTGCTGGCTACGTTCCACATCCTGCTCTGTATTGTAATCAGGTATATGAGGCAGCCGAATAGTTACCTTACCAGTATCTACATGGGCAGCTAACCACCGGAGGTTTCCGATAACATGACGATTCGACTTGCCAGTATAGCGATGATAGATGTCAGGATTCATATCCTTCACATCTATATAATAGTGGTCAACGTAAGGAGCGACAGCCTCTAAATGACGTCGTTCAACATTCAGCGAAGTCTCCACATAAACCCTCCATTCCATCGGGCGAGAGTTGCAAAAATCAACGATTCCATCGCTACGCAACAATGGTTCCCCTCCCCCAAAGACAACACCACCACTCGTTGCCTTGTAATAGAGGTCATCAACCATCACCTCACCAAGAATATCCCGCATCTCCATCTCACACCAAATACCATCAGTCCTAAGGCACTGTGAATTGAGGCAGTACTTACAGCGCAACGGACAGCCATGAAAGGCCACAAGGGTGGTCACCCCTTGTCCGTCAGTAGCCAGTCGGTGGCGACAAATGCCAATCAATGGGAGTTTCATTTGAGTCTGAAAGTAATAGGAATCATGTATTTGGTTCTGACTGACTCTCCATTCAGCTTGCCTGGGATCCATTTAGGCATACCGTTTACAACCCGTAGGGCTTCCTCATCGAGAGACGGATAGACACTCTTCACCACCTTCGCCTCCGTGATGCCTCCATCCCTTTCCACCACGAAGGAAACTACTACCCGACCTTGAACACAGGTTTCCTCACAATCATCTGGATACCGCACATTCGCTGTCAGATATTCGAACAGTGCTTTCTGTCCGCCAGGGAATGAAGGCATCTGCTCTACAACATCGCCAAAGATTTTTTCTGGTAATTGTCCTTCAACAGGAGGCGCTGGAATGGTATCTATCGCACCTTTTAGTATTTCGCTATAAGCAGTATCTGTCTGTTCTTTCTTAGAAGAAGTCTTGAACTTAGCCGTCCTTGTCTTTGCTGTTGGTTGACGCTCCTCAACAATCACACAGTCTTCAGGTGAGCGATAATCTATATCACCAGTAAGATGAGTAGCAGGAGCGACCATCACCTTACCTACTGTCAAAGAGTCCTCTTCCACCTCCTCCACTTTCTGCGCATTGTCACTACATGCTGACAAAGCAGACAGACCTGCCGAGATACCTACAATTGTGACCGCCTTACCCAACTGCTTGCGAATATCGAGCTGTCGTTCGATGTACCTGACCTCTGCCTCGCAAGCAGGACACGTACCTCGACACTCTCCTTGATGATGGCACTCGCGTGGTTCATACTTAATCTCGTTTGCCTCAGCTACCTGCTTACGAATAGTCTTCAGCACGTTACAAATTGATTTACCTCTTGTCATAGTTTACAACATTTTTATGGTTTTGATGTTGCAAAGATACAGCAAGAAAATAACGATGTCAAGAGGTATCAGGCAATTGACACAAAAAGGAAGTTTATTCAATTGACTATCAAATACTTGAATTCTTAAAAAACCAAGTATTGACACAAGAAAGCATTCCTCCTATACCAAGGAATCTATCTCCTGAAGGCTGTTGACCACGCATATGTAGTCGCGCCAAAGACCAGCACATGCCCCTGCTGGGCCATCCATCGTCCCAATTCTTCCGTCAACCGGAAGTAGGCACTGTCTATCCGGCTGTTAGCCGAGCAAAACACACATATCTTCATTGTGCTGCAAAGATACAACAAATTATTCGTTTTTTTTGTTCTTTTTCTCATTTATTTCGTATCTTTGCAGCCGGTTCTCTGACCTAAAGGGCAGAGTGTGGCGTCGCAATATGGCTATCAGATACACTCATAAGGAAGAACTCTGGAACTCGTGGTCGCATGCGGGAGGCATCGCTATGGGTGTCGTTGTCGGTGTGATATTCCTTTGGATATCGTTCCGGGGCGACAACCCGTGGGCACGACTGGGAGTCAGCCTCTATCTCTTTGGCATGCTCGCTTCCTATGTTGCCTCCACCGTCTATCATGCACTACCACTCTACAAGCACTATCGCGGACAAGGACTCGTTGGTCACCGCTCCGCATGGAAAGAGCGGTTGCGCCGGTGGGACCATGCCGCCATCTATTGGCATATCGCGGGCTCCTACTCGCCACTCACCCTCATCGCCCTGCGCACACAGGGCTACTGGGGATGGGGACTGTTCATCTTCGTGTGGGCTTGCGCCATTGCAGGCACTCTCGTCAGCTTCCTCCGACTGAAGGAGCACTCCAACGTGGAGACCTTCTGTTTCGTCGGCATGGGACTCTCCATACTCGTTGCCTTCAAGCCCCTCCTTGACACGGTGTCTACAGCAGCCATCATCTGGATTATCGCCGAGGGCGTATGCTATATTACGGGAGCCGTATTCTATTCGTTCAACCGTCAGCGCTACATGCATTCCGTGTTCCACTTCTTTGTCCTCGCCGGCAGCATCTGTCACATCATTGCCGTCTGGGACGTTCTCTTGACGTATCTCTGAGCCAGGCCACACGCCGGCATGGGCGGCGGGCATGCCAGTCCTCCTGATATTTTTTTCGACTGCAAAGGTACAAAGAAAATTGGTACTTTTGGAAATAATATCAGAAATAATTAGTATCTTTGCAGCCAAATTTGCAAATTTACACATAATAGACTGTTATGGCTTATACACGTATCACCGCTGCCGAGGCTGCAGCACTGATCAAGAATGGCGACCACATCGCCATGAGTGGTTTCACACCCGCTGGTGTGGCCAAGGCAACAACAAAGGAGTTAGCAAAACTGGCCGTCGCCGAGCACGAGGCAGGCCGCGAGTTCAAGGTGGCCATCTTCACCGGTGCCTCTACCGGCCAGTCTACCGACGGCGACATGGCCAATGCGCAGGCCATTCTCTACCGTGCGCCCTACACCACCAACCCCGACTTCCGCAAGCACGTCAACCAGGGCGAGATACCCTACAACGACCTGCACCTGAGCCACATGGCACAGGAGTTGCGCTATGGCTTCTACGGTCCGCTGGACTGGGCCATCCTGGAGGTGTGCGACATCGAGGAGGTGGGCACCGACTACCATGTCTACCTGACGGCAGCCGGCGGCATCTCGCCCACGGCAGCGCGCCTGGCCAAGCATGTCATCCTGGAACTCAACGCCTTCCATAACCCCAATGCCAAGTTCATCCACGACGTCTATGAACCCCTGGATCCGCCCTACCGCAAGGCCATACCCATTGAGCACGTCGGCGACCGCATCGGCACGCCCTACGTCGCTATTCCCAAAGAGAAGGTGGTGGGTGTCGTGGAGTGCAACATCCCCGATGAGGCCCGTGCCTTCAAGGACTCTGACCCCGTCACCGAGAAGATTGGTTTCCTGACGGCCGAGTTCCTGGTCGACGAGATGAAGAAGGGCCGCATACCCCGCGAGTTTCTGCCCCTGCAGAGCGGTGTAGGCTCTACGGCCAACGCCATTCTCGGCGCCCTGGGCGAGGATAAGCACGTGCCCGACTTCAACATTTATACCGAGGTTATCCAGAACAGTGTCATCGAGATGATGCTCAACGGCCGCGTGAAGGATGCCTCAGCCTGCTCGCTGACCGTGTCTAACGACTGCCTGATGCAGGTCTACGACAACATGGACTATATGAAGCAGCACCTGACGCTGCGCCAGAGCGAGATTTCCAACTCACCGGAGATTATCCGCCGACTGGGTGTCATCGCCATCAACACCGCTATCGAGGCCGACCTCTATGGCAACGTCAACTCCACGCACATCAGTGGCACCAAGATGATGAACGGCATCGGCGGCTCAGGCGACTTCATCCGCAACGCCTACCTCTCCATCTTCACCTGCCCCAGCGTAGCCAAGGGTGGTGTCATCAGCAGCATCGTGCCCTTCGTGAGCCATCAGGACAGCAGCGAGCACGACGTCAACATCATCGTCACCGAACAGGGCATTGCCGACCTGCGCGGCAAGTCGCCTGCCCAGCGTGCCGAACTCATCATCGAGAACTGTGCGCACCCCGACTACAAGCAGCTGTTGTGGGACTACCTGAAGATAGCCAAGATGGGACAGACGCGCCACAACCTCACCGCCGCCTTCGCCATGCACGACACGCTGGCACGCAAGGGCGACATGAAGTTGACCGACTTTGCCGAGTACATTAAATAAACCCAGTTAACGACGCCACCGTATGAGGCCTGCAGAGAGAGTACACACCTCGTACAGCACCCAACTATGGTTGGGTGTGTCGGGTTTTGTGCTGTTCGTAGCCTTCGTCGTCATCTTCCTGCTGGCACGCTTCTCGCAGGACGTCATCCGCAATGAGAGCATCGACACCATGATGCAGACGCTGGAGAATACGGCACTGGGCATCGACAACACGCTCCGAAAGATGGAAATGTCGGCACGCCTGGAGCACCAGCCGCTGCTCATCGACGAGGCGCGCATCAGGCGCGTCCTGGACCGTACGGCTTCGGAGACAGAGTTCCGGCAGTTGCTGCCCCACGTGGAGCTCGCCGTCGAGCACCGCAGCAGTCTGCCGGCCGACAGTCTGTCGGGCGCTGACAATGGTGGATACCGCCAACAGGTCATCGATGGTCAGAAACACTATGTCTTCCAGCAGCCCATCGGCAAGCATCCCTATACCCTCACGGCCACCTTCCCCGCCGAAGACATCTACGCCAAATACGAGCGCATGCAGTGGGTGCTGCTCTCGTGGGGCATTGCCGCCATCCTGACGCTGTTGGGGTTACTCTATTGGGCCATTGTGCGCCACCTGGCTCCACTGCACCGGCTGGCCGACTCGGCACAGGCCATTGCGGAGGGCCGGCTCGACACGCCCATCGCCGACACCCGTCGCCAGGACGAGACGGGACGCCTGCAGAACAGTCTGGCCACCATGCAGCAGAGCCTGGCCGGTTACATCAGTGAACTGCGCCAGAAGCAGGACACGCTGAACCGGCAGCATGCGGCGCTGCAGGCTGCCTATGCCGAGGCCTCTGCCTATGAAGAGAAAAAGTCGCGCTTCCTGCACGACATGACCGAGCGCATGGCCGCTCCCGTGGCACGGATATGCCGCGACACAGACACCATCTGCCGCGACTTCGACCGACTCTCTGACGACGACATGGCCACCCTGCAGACCGGCATCACGCGCAGCAGCGAGGACATCATCACCCTGTTGGACCAACTCATCAAAGACCCTGCCGGCACATGAAGCAACTCACGCAATACATCCTGTGCCACCTGTCCGTCAGGCTCGGCCTGCTCATCGTGGCCGTCACCACCGCGGTCTTCGCCCTGCTCTTCAACTTCGTGCTGCCACGCTGCAAGAACTACATACAGCGCGCTGCCATAGAGCGTGCCACCCGTCTGCTGGACAACACCGCCTTGCGCATCGACGGCATCATGGAGGAGACAGAACTGGTCACCAACTTCATGGCCACCACCACACCGCGCCACCTGCACCCCGACTCGCTGCTGGCCTACACCCACCGGACGGTCAGGGAGAACAGTTTCCTGACGGGTTTCGGCATCTCCATGGAGCCTTACTACTTCCCCGACAAGGGGCGCTACTACTCAGCCTACTCGCTGCGCGACCGGTCGTCGGCCACGGACAGCATCACCACCGTGCGCGAGGGACCTTTCGAGTATTTCGACGCCGTCTGGTACAAGACGCCGCGCACCCTCGGCACCGCCTGCTGGGTCGACGCCTACGACGACTATAACGAGGGCACGCTGTCCTCGCCCGACGTCGTCTGTTCCTACTGCTGTCCCATGCGCGACGCCGAAGGGCGCTTCATTGGCAGCATCACGGCCAGCCTGACGCTGAAGTGGCTCTCAGAGGCTGTCACCCGCCTCAAGCCCTATCCCAACTCGGCAGCCATCATGGTCGACCGACAAGGCGCCTACCTGGTGCACCCCGACACGGCGAAACTCTTCCGCGAGACCATCTTCAGCGACCCCGACCCCCAGGCCATCTCACAGATCAGAGCCATGGGGCGCTCCATGCTGTCGGGGCACAGCGGCATGACGGAGACCATCGTCGACGGCCGACCGGCCTTCATCTTCTACCGTCCCGTGCAGCGCACCGGCTGGAGCATCGCCATTGTCTGCCCGGCCAGCGACATCTTCGTGCGCTACAACCAGCTGCTGACCATCGTGTGGATAGTCATCGGCGTCAGCCTGCTGGCACTCATGGCCTTCTGCCTCGTCGCCGTGCGCCATGCCATGCTACCCTTGCGCCAGCTCGACCAGCAGGCCCGCCGTATTGCCGAGGGCCACTTCGACGAACCGCTGCCCCAGAGCCGGCGCCGCGACAGCATCGGACGGCTCACCAACAGCTTCATCCTGATGCAGCAGTCACTGGCCACCATGGTCACCGACCTGCGGCAAGTCAACGAACAACTGGAACAGCACAACGACGAACTCTCCCAGGCCTACCGCATACAGCTGGACACCAACCGCCGCCGGGAGCAGTTCATCCACGACATGTACCACGAGATACGCACCCCGCTCAACATCATCAGCGGCTTTGCCCAAGTGCTCTCGGCCAGCCAGCATGCGCTGCAGCCCGACGAGGTGGCCGACATCACCTCGCGCATGCAGCAGAGCGCCGGCGACATCAGCCGTCTGGCGCGCCAGCTGCAGCAGGCCTGACGGGGGCACCTACCTATGCGTGCAGCTCCCGATAGGCAGTGGGCGTGACGCCATAGTATTTCTTGAAGTTGCGGCGGAACGTGCCGTCTTCGTAGAAACCGGAACGCATGCCCACCTCCTTGGCCGACAGCTGTGGCTCGGCCAGCAGCAATTGGGCAGCATACTCCACGCGCTTCTGGTTCAGATAGTCCAGACGCTTGTTGGTGCTGGCATATTGCTGGATGAGTCGGGTGGAGGTGCGTCGCTCGTTGATGACGCGCTCCATGGCCAGAAATTCCTGCGGGTCGGCGTCTTCCTGCTTTTGCGGGTGCACGGCAGCGCCTGGCTGGATGGCTTCCACAATCTTCTGTTTCTGCTCCAGCGAACTGATAACGTTCCTCAGGTCGCGGTTTTTGCCGTGGATGCGACGGATAAAGTAGATCTGTATGGCCAAGACGATGAGCGTGAACACCACGATGACGCACAAGATGGCGACGCGGCGCTGCTGCTGGGCTATCTGGTGGTCTTTTTCCTGCGACTCAAAGCGCTCGGCATATTCCATGGCTTTCTGCCGCATGTCGCGGGCATGCAGCGAGTCGGTGACGATGGCTGCCCTGTGGCTTAGGCGGTAGGCCTGCTCGTAGTGGTCCAAGGCCGCGTTGTAGTCCTCCGCCTCATGCAACAGACCGACATACTGGCTGTTGATGGTGTCGGCCTGCTGGCGGCAGCGGGCCAGAAAGTCTTCCGTCACCCGCAGTCCCTCGGCATAGCGTCCGCTGAACTTGAAGTAGGTCTTCAGCCGCTGTCCCTTGTTGTGCTGTCCGTGGGGCGTCAGCCAGTAAAGCCGTGCATAGTGGTCGGCGCTGTCTCTTGCCGGGCGCCCCTCGGCCGTTAGTTTGGCAAAGGCGCCAGCCATCATAGCGCATGTCTGGCTGCGCAGCATGTCGGCATTGCCCGTGTGCAGCGTGTCGAGTACCGCCAACGTAGTGCGGCACGACGAGATGGCCTCGTCCATCTGCTGGTCGTTCATGTGGGCCGTCGCCACGGTCAGCGCCATTGCCGCCAGTTTGGTGCGGTCGCCGTCGCTCCATCTTTTGCCTCCTCCAAATGACTTGACGTGCTCCATGGCCTCGCTCATCTTCTGCCAGGCTTGCGGCTTGTCGCCCATGTCGTAATAGCTCATGCCGATGAGCATCAGGAAGTCGGCCTCCATGACGGGGTTGTCCAGCTTCCGTGCCAGTTGAATGCCCTCGATAGCCTGACTGATGCACGCCTCATGGTTGCCTACGGGCAGCATGAGTCTGGTCATCCACTGCAGCACCTGGGCGCGGACGCTGTCGTGCTGCTGCACGTAGGGTGTCTCGTAGGCGCGGCGCACATGGTCAATGGCCAGCAGGCGGTCTACCGTTCCCTGATACACGCGTGCACGGGTATAATGATAGGTATGGGCAGCCAGCTTGCCCTCGTCGTACAGCGAGTCCAGCATGCGGAAAGCCTGCGCCGTGTCGGTTTTGGCTATTTTCTCTATCCTGAGCGTCGTGCTGTCGCTCAGCGCACCGTCGGTTTTCTGCGCTCCTTTCGGCGCTCTGTGGCAGGCTGCCGTCAGCACAACAATGATTGCGGTAACAATAGTCAGTTGAAGGTTTGGTTTCATCTCTTGCGGTATTTGTGCGCAAAGATACGAAAAAAAAGCGAGAAGTAAGCAATTTTGTACAAAAATGCCTGCTCTGCGTGCAAAAATGCCTGTTTGCTAATTTGCATTTTTTAGCATTTGTTCGTAATTTTGCAACATTCTACAGCCTACGCTGAACACCTAACCTAAGCATCATTCATTAACAACCCGATGACACATATAGCGCTCAACATGATACAGACAGCCGGTCTGGGTGCCCTGGCTCTCATCGTCGGTATGACGATGACGCGGCGGGTGGCCCTGCTGCAGCGATTCTGTGTGCCGTCGCCGGTCAGTGGCGGCATCGTCTTTGCGCTCTTCACACTGGCTCTGCATGTGTGGCTACATATAGAATTGTCGTTCGACGACACGCTGCAGGAAGTTTTCATGCTGGCCTTCTTCACCAGTGTAGGGTTCCAGAGCGACCTGAAAGCCATTAGGCAGGGCGGCAAACTGCTGACGGTGATGCTGGCTCTGCTGGTGACCCTGATTGTGCTGCAGAACCTGATGCCGCAAACCATCAGTCGGCTCATGGGCATCGACCCGCTGATAGGCATGGCTACCGGCAGTATGTCCATGACCGGCGGGCACGGCACCGTTGGCGGCTTTGCGAGCCTGCTGGAGACCATGGGACTCAATGGCGCACGGACCATCGGCATGGCTGCCGCCACCTTCGGACTGATAGCCGGCTCGATGATAGGCGGTCCGCTGGCAGAGAAGATAATCCGCTCCAAACTGTCTCACGAACAGATACAGCTGCAGCAGGAAGGCATCGACCCTGCCATGGCCGGCATCGAGAGCGACGAGGCGTCGCCAACAGGACGTACCCGGCGCCTGAGCACCAACGAGCAGGAGTTTCAGCAGTACGCCAAGGCTGTCTACTGCATCTTGCTGGTAATGGGTGCCGGCACGCTGCTGAGTTGGCTGCTGACCCTGACGGGCATCACTTTCCCCACCTATTTCGGTGCCCTGCTGTTAGCCGCCGTCGTGCGCAACACCATCGGCTTCGTGCGCTACAGGGAAGACGATGGTGAGAACCAATCGTCCGATGGTGAGAACCAATCGTCCGATGGTGAGAACCAATCGTCCGATGGTGAGAACCAATCGTCTGGCCGCTGGGTGAAGGCCGACCGCCTGCTCGACATGGACCGCATCGTCAGCGTGGGCAACATCTGCCTGTCCATGTTCCTCGGCATGGCCATGATATCCCTGAAACTGTGGGAACTGTCATCCTGCTGGCGCAGGTGCTGCTGATGGGCGTGTTTGCCTACTGGGTGGCGTTCCCCCTGTTGGGGCGCGACTACGATGCCGCCGTACTGTGTGCCGGCATGTGTGGCTTCGGACTTGGCGCCACGCCCAATGCCATGGCCAACATGAGTGCCGTGTGCTATAAGTACCGCTACAGCGTCAAGCCCTTCCTGATTGTTCCCATCATTGGCGCCATGTTCGCCGACTTGATCAACACAGGCATCATTACCCTCTTCCTGAACGTGATATAATATATAATAGGTCTTACTGAACAATCATTAACAAATAAACCGATATGAAACAATTTCTACAACAAACACTCGCGACGCTCCTGGTGCTGCTGGCAGGCAGCCCGACAGTATGGGCCGACGACTTCACCGTGGAGCGCGCTGTCAACCTGAGCCAGCTCGACTCATGGGCCGACATGAGCCGCTTTCAGTGGCAAGCGATAGACCACGTCATCCAGGACAATAGCCAAGAGATGGATGCGCTGAAGGCGCTGTTCTACGACCCTGCGCCCAAGGACACCGTGGGCTTTTACAACCAAATCTACCAGGCTCGCGACAACCAGTACATCGTGCTGCGGTTGGACAAGGCCCAGGGTAAGCGGCCGTTCCACATCCGTGTGACCGGTATCAAGAGCGCCACCGACCCCTCGCAGAACACGTCGCGGCTATTTGCTTCCAACGACTACGTCTACATCATGCCACCCATCGGCGAGACCCAGCTGGAGGTGAAGATATGGCCGCAGGGCGAAGGCGAGGAGAAGGCCAAGAGCTACATCTTCTACAGCCACAGCTACGGGTCGGCCTCGGTGCGCACGGTGATGCTCGACAAGAGCCGCATCGTCCCTGGCGACTACGACCTGCAGCTCATCCGCTACAACAAGGAGACGGAGAAAAGCGACACATCTTATATAGAGAAGATGGTGACGGACAAGCTCTACTCCTTCTACGACTACGTGGATGGCGACCTGGTGGAGGCCTACATCCGGACGCCAAGCACCAACGGCTACAAGCGCATCAAACTGAATCACGACATGTGGGCCCAGGATGCTGTCACCCATATCAACGACAACTCGGTGACGGTGAGGACGGACCCGAAGATGCCCTTCCAACAGCACAAGCGCTTAGACGCGCCCAACCCCACGTATATCGACACGCGCCTGTTCTCCCACCACGACACGCTGTGGGTGAGTCTCTACCTCAACAACATTCCCTCGTTTGAGACCGAAGGGCTGACCATGCACCCCGTGCTGGCCGACTTCGACAACAACCCCATCGGCGAAAAACTGCTGAAGTGGGACAAAGACCCCGTGTCGGGGCGCCTCTACGTGCTCACCGACGGCGAACCCTGCACCATCGAGTGCTACCGCGACGGCTACCTGCCCAAGCTGTTGCTATATCCAGGCTCCTACGACCACGTGACGGGTATCATCGAGGGCGACCGTGAGGAGGCCGACATCTACTTAGAGCCCATTGACGCACCCGTCACGTCGCCCAAGGTGTCGTCTGCGGTACTCTCCACGCTGACACCGACCACCGACCTTCGTGGCGGCAAGTATATCTGTGACATCCAGGAGAGTGACATCCTGCCGACACCCCTGACGGAGACCGTCTTCTACGACGAATATGCCTCGCACAAGGACACCGCCAAGATAGCGAGAGGCGTGGAGTACAACGACAATTATGCGGAGATGGAGGTGGCCATTGTGGCTCCCTACAGCTACGGCACCAGCGGCAACATCACCATGAAGAAGGTGCATAACGCTGAGGAGAACGCCATCCGGAAGGAGTCGCTCGACGGCGACACCCGCGGCATCTACCACCACCTGTTCGACTACACCTACTGGACCAGCAAGTTCGACCTGCGCAACTATCTGGACACCTGTAAGGCGGGCCGTCCCGGCGTAGCCTTCGACAACGTCATAGTGCGCCATCTGCCCATCCTTTGCAACTACTATACCAATCTGTGGGAGGTGCAGAAATCAGCGGAAGAGTCGCTCAAAGAGAACCTTGGCGATAACGATGCTTCCGGCCAAGCCAGTGGCTGGGTCTCTGATATAGCGCCCAGTGCTGCTTCCGGTTTGGAACTGCGTATACCGCTCGCACCGCCTTTCTACGTGCGCTTCGGCGTAGACATGGACTTCTTCAAGGCCAAGAAGATAGGCGTGTACTTGGCTGCGGGTGCCGGCATCGAGTATGATGTCATCGACAAAAAGAGCAACTATAAGCCAAAGAACGAACAGCAGTCGTTCAGCGTCAACATGATTTCCGACGTGGGCGAATTCGGACCCGGCTACGTGGGCGACTTGACTCCTACCATCGCCGCATTAGGCAAGGAGCCTGATAATTTCAAATACAATCCCAACGACCCGGGCACCGGGGCGTTTACCGTGGGCGCATTCGTTGAGCAATACAGCAGGTTCAGCATTCCGCTGACCCGTGGCGAGAAGAAATGGAAGCAGTGGCTGTCGGGCATGCAGTTCATCGACGAGGTGAGTCTGCGTGCCGAGGCGCATGCCTCCATAGGCTACAAGATGGACCTGCTCAACATGATTTCCACGGCAGGCATTTTGGCGGGCAGCGACAAACTGGCTTCATTCCAGGTCTGGCTGCTCGAAAATCCTGTGGCGGCCGGTCTGAAGTCGCTCATCGGGCCGGGGCTCTCGGCCGGCATCACGGCAAGGCTCAATGTGACTACCGGCATCTTCTCGTTCCAGAACACGCTGGAGGACGGGTGGACCGACCCGCTGAAGAACCATATCCTCGCCTTCCGGTTCCTTGGACAGGTAGCTGCCAACGCCTCGCTGAAAGCCAAGCTTGACGCCTTTGTTGCCGGTGCAGAGGCAGGTCTCTCGACAGGTGCCGGCGTCAGCTTCAAATATTCCGCTGGCAACCGCCTTGACTTCAAATATCCTTTCTCAGGCAGTGCCTGGAGCTGGTATGCTGGCGTCAGTGCCTACTACAAGATCAAGTTCCTCTGCTGGAGCAAGAAGGGTTCCTGGGATGTGGGGCGTCTGACTGTGCAGCAGAAACTCATCGAACCCAAGAACTATCGCAATCCGTTCGACAGGGGCTTTGCCCGCTACCTGAGCGGCGAACCGGAGACTCCAGAGGGCGGCAAGCAGCAGACATCGCTCCGGGCCATAGCCTCGCTGCCCGGTGAGTTCGTCACCAACCTGGTTGACTTCAGCCAGCCCGTGAAATTCATTGCCGGCGGCGACAGCATCGTCTATCAGGGAGCTTACGAGAGTCCTAACGACTACTGCGTGCAGGTGGCCTCCAGCGGCGACCCCATCTATCTGAGCGACTTTCGCATTGGCGGATGCACCGACTACGACGCAGTATCCATTCCTGGCACCGACCTCGTGGTGCTGGAGCAGGCCACCGGCCTGATAGCCAAGGAGGACCTGGAGGACACGCTGCAGCTGGACGAGACCATGAAGCGCGCCAGCCGCGTCTATAGCGTCTACTACACCAAGAAGCATACGGGTACCAAGTGGTATAGCCCCCGCCCCGTCTACAGTTCCCAGGAGACGACATCCTACCTGCCGCGCGTGGCACTGGCCGACAACGGCACGGGCGTAGCCATCTGGCAGGAGGGCCTCTTCGAGAAGGGCAGCTGGGTGACCGACAAGGACACCGTCCAGCTGACGGACATGGTGATGAACGGCCAGCTGATGATGTCGCGCTTCGACGGCAACGAGACGTGGACGGCACCCATACCGTTGCTCAGACTCGACGAGAACATGCGGCTGAAGGACTACCGCATCACCTACGACGGACAGACGGCCTTCATCATTGCCCGCAAGGTAGGGCGTGAGAGCGGCGCAGAGAACCTCTGCATGACGGTGGATGCCGGCGGGCAGGTGGCTACGCACGACATCGAGCAGACCGACGAGCTGTTGCGGCTGAGGCGCGTGGGCAACCAGAACATCGTGGCATGGACGGAACTGGCCGACACCACGACGACCACCACTGCCGTCCAAGTGAAGAGCTACGGTATGGACGGCAAGGCCCAGAAGGGCATCAACATCTCGCTGATGCTGAACAACGTGCAGGTGGAGGACTTCCGCGTAGTGCCCGACCTGCAGGCGCAGTCGCTCAGGAATGTGGCGCTGCTGTGGCGCGAGACGAAGAGCGTCAACGACAGCGCGATGGTACGCCTGATGACGGCACGCCTGGTGCCTAACGAGGACGGCAGTTTCGGCATCGGTACGCCCATTGCCGCTGTTTCACTGGACCACGGCAACGCCATCTACGGCTTCGACGGCTACATGACCGACGAGAAGATGCAGGTGTGCTACGTGGCTGTCGACAGTACGGGCTACTCGCAGCTGAACAAGACGGCAGCCTACTTCGGCAATGCCTTCGGATACAGCGTCGCCTTCGACAACGACAACAACCAGGGCTTCCAGTGCGGCAAGGACGAGATTTCGGTGCTCGTCACCGTCAACAACTACGGCACATCGACCATCAACGAGTGTGTGCTCACGGTGACGCAGGACGACACCGACCAGGACTTCCCGCTCAACATGACCATACCGGCAGGAGAGTCTGCCAAGGAGCGTGTCGTCATACCCTATCATAACGATGCGGGTGTGAACACCACCATGCGGGTGAAGTACGACGACGTGCTGGGCACGCAGCAGCAGAGCTATGCCCGCTATCTGGCCCGCCGTGCCAAGAGAGCTGGCAAGTATGCTGCAGGAGGCACACGAAGGGCTGACGATGCCGCTGCCAAGGAGGACGCTGTCTACGAGCAGCATACGGCTACCTTCTACCCTCATCGCCCACGCATAGAGTGCTTCGTCGTGGCGCAGCGCGTCGACAAGAACGGTGACAACTACATCACCATCTGTGTGCGCGACTATAGCCGTCGCAAATTCAATGGCAATTTCGCCTACATCGTGGGACTGAAGGAGAGTCCCTACAGTTCTATCGTGTACAATACCAAAGAGAACGATCACATCAAGTATGAGACGAAGAAACTGTTCTTCAATGCGGCTAACATGGAAGAAGGCGGCAGACTGATGCACGACTGCGGCAGCTACAGAGTGGGCTACGTCACGCTGAAGGTGTCGGGCGTCACCGAGAAAGAGCAGATGTATGCCGGAGCCACACTAGCCCTCAAGATACCTTTCAACGATAATTACCTGCGCTTGGCACCCGTATTCTCGGGCAGCAACAACAGTGGCGTGGTGACGCTCTACCCGTCGTCGGAGACAGTGGCCGTTGAGAAGGTGTTCACCAATGGCGACAGCGAAGCCCGCATGCACGTCAGCCGTCAGGGCGGCAGCCTGGTAGTGACGGGCGTGGAGGCTGGCCAGCAGGTGCGCCTCTACGAGGCTACCGGTGCCATCCTGGGCCGCAAGGTGGCTGACCAGAGCGGTAAGGCCGTCTTCACCGTGCCTGCCGTCAGCGGCGTAGGACTCGTCTCGTCGGGCAAGGAAACCGTGAAGTTCGTGTATTAAATGAAGAATGAAGAATGAAGAATTTGCTTCCGCACGGGATGTGAATCATAAAAACAGAAGAATATGAAGAAGACAATATTAACCATGCTGCTGATGGCCATGACGGCCATCGCAGCCCTGGCTGACGACGAGATTTCGGTGTGGGACGGCGAAGCGGAAGATACAGACATCGAACTTGATTCAAAGACCAAGACATTCTATGTATATACCGCTGCCCAGTTTGCTGGCTTGCATCAGAAGATGCCTGGCTATATGAATGGACATCACGGATATGATGGCTACACCATCCTGCTGATGAACGACATCGACCTGAACAACAAGAATTTCACCCACAGAACCATCGGGTGGGACGACGACCACCGTTTTGGCGGGAAACTCGACGGACAGGGACATACCATTTACAATCTGTATATTGAGCAAAAACACGATAACCGCGGAATCGTCGGTTGGATGTGTGGTGGCGATATCGTCAACCTCAAGGTGGTGAATGTGTCTGTAGAAGCGGGAGACGACAAAGAGGGAGCATACGTCGGTGCGATTTGCGGACGAATGCAAAACCACAGCGTCATCTCACATTGCGCCGTCATCAATGGTAAGGTGGATGTATGGAACTGGAATGATGACGATAAAGTAGGCGCTATCTGTGGAAGTACAATTGAAGATCATGATTATCCCAATACGATAGAATACTGCTATGCGCACAATGTCGAGGTGAGGGGACACAAGCAGGTGGGCGGCATCGTAGGTCGTGTTGATAAGGACAGCCGTACAACGATTAGGAACTGCTACTTTAGCGGAACGATTACCCACGGCGGTGACGAATACTTTGCTGCCATTGCCGGCGAACGCTATAGCAACAAACTGGAGAACAACTTCTACCTCAACCGCAACGACGGCGTGAGGGGTACGGGCAACCAAAGCAAATACCAAGGCAGTAGTGACGATCCGAATGCCGCCCCTAAAACGGACGCAGAGCTGAAGGCTCCATTGCTCTTTGGCGTTGATGACACGGAATACATCTATCCGCTCGACGGCTACCCGGAGCTGAAAGTGTTCCTGCGCTATAAAGAGGGCGACACCTTCTATAATAAGAGTATAGGATACATGGGAGGTAATACCGCCAATGCCGTGCCGGGCTACCTGCGGGTGGTGAGCAGCAAAGAAAGCCCCTACACCATGGAACTTGCCAAAATCATGCCGACATCGGGTAGCGACTTCACCCTGAACGGCGACTTCTCGACCTACTTCAGCGGTCAGTCGCTGCGCATGGTGAGCCTGCCGGCCAATTCATTCCAGGAAATGGGGACGCTGAACACCCTCACCCTGCCCGCCACGCTGACATCCATTGGCGTGCCGCAACGCCACTCGGTGCAGAACGCTTTCACCGTATACGGTGAAGGCACTGGGTGTGTCGTGAACGACGGGGCGCTCTACGACCTGACCAACAGCCGTCTGATTACGGCGCCCAAGTCGTTCTCGGCGCTGACCATCCATCAGCAGTACGCCAACAGCATTGTCGACTATGCCTTCGAGAACATGAGCAATATGCGTAAGCTCTATGTCGACACCTACGTGCCGGCAGGAATCTTGGTGGACGATGCCGACCATAAGGCACCGCTCATCACATTGAATGGCGAGAACATCTTCGACGGCACTCCCTCCGACCTCGACATCTACATCAAAGACGGCACCGCCAACCAGCTCTTCCTCGGCAAGCAGGGGCCTAACCTGTATGGATACAGCAATGCCGACAAGTGGAAAAATTATTACTACGATTATGCTGACAAGCCCAACCACATGTTCAGCTATTTCCCCGTCAGTCGCAACGGCGGCGGCATGTCAACACTCATGCTGGGCTACCCCGTCGAACTGCCTGAGGGCGTCACAGCATGGTGGGCCAGCTCGCTGTCAAACGGCATCGTCCACATGCGGCCCATCGGTACGCAGGTGGTGCCGCCACTGACACCGGTGCTCCTGACCTACGAAGGCTCCAGCTACCGGCTCGACCTCTCGCGCTATGAGGGCAGCGATGCCGGAGTAGCTACCGACTACGAAGGTAATGTCTTCAAGGGCAGTATAGACCCAGGTGGCCACAAGATGACGTCATCAGAGGAGATGAGCAACTTCTTCACGCTGGGCCGGCCCTATGGCGACACGTCCTACGACAATCTGGGCTTCTACCGCTATAATCCCACGAACAATGTGCTGCCGTCCTATGTGGCATGGATAGCCCGCGCCGATATTCCTACCGACGTCCGTCTGGCTATGGACTTCAACGAGGAGACCACAGCCATCCGGGGCATTGCCGACCAGACTGCTGCCGCCGACCGTGAGCCTGTGGTCTACACCCTGCAAGGCGTGCGCATCAGTCGGGCGGACATGAGGCAAGGTGGCATCTATGTGGTGAATGGAAAGAAAGTAGTCATCCGATAAAAAAAACAATCCGACGTATGAGAAGAATTACGATATCACACCCTGACAACGAGTCAAAGAGGAAATATACTGCGCCAGCCAGCACCATCATCGTGCTGACTGGCACCGGCATGCTCTGCAGCTCACCACTGCCCATTTACGACCCGGACCAATTTACGCAGGACGCCTTCCTCCGGGAGGACGACTTGGTGATTAGCGATGATGACGAGTGGCCGTTCTGAGGTACTTCTGTACCTTTGAGTTACACCCGAAATGTGCTCACGCTCGAAAATGCTCCAATAAATTTGGCGGTGTCCCCGCTTATTTGTACCTTTGCAGGCGCTAAACGTAGAAAAGTATGGAATCAAAGCTTGTTATCTATAATACGCTGACGCGCCAGAAGGAGCGCTTCGAGCCGTTGCAACCGTCTATGGCGACCCGCACCTGGGCCACGCCCGTCCTGCCATCACCTTCGACCTGCTGTTTCGCTATCTGAAGCATCTGGGATATAAGGTAAGGTATGTGCGCAACATCACTGACGTGGGCCACCTGGAGCACGACGCCGACGAGGGCGAGGACAAGATTGCCAAGAAAGCGCGACTGGAACAGCTGGAACCGATGGAGATTGCCCAGTACTACACCAACCGCTACCACTACTACATGGATGCGCTGGGCGTGCTGCGCCCCTCTATTGAGCCGCATGCCACGGGCCACATCATCGAACAGCAGCAGCTGGTGCAGCAGATTCTGGACAACGGACTGGCTTACGTGTCGAACGGCTCCGTATACTTCGACATCGAGGCCTATAACAAGCGGGCGCAGGCCACGGGCTCGCCCTACCGCTACGGCATCCTGTCTGGCCGTACCTTGGAGAATATCAAGGATGAAAGCCGCGAACTGGCCGGCGTGGGCGAGAAGAAGAGCCAGGCAGACTTTGCGCTGTGGAAGAAGGCACAGCCGGAGCACATCATGCGCTGGCCGTCGCCATGGAGCGACGGTTTCCCCGGTTGGCACTGTGAGTGCACGGCCATGGGCAGGAAGTACCTGGGCGACGAGTTCGACATCCACGGTGGTGGCATGGACCTGGTGTTCCCTCACCACGAGTGCGAGATAGCGCAGGCCGTGGCATCGATGGGTCACCCTGCCGTCAAGTACTGGATGCACAACAACATGCTGACCATCAACGGCCAGAAGATGGGCAAGTCGTATAACAACTTCATCACGTTGGAACAGTTCTTCACTGGCAACCACCCGCTGCTGGAGAAGGCCTACTCGCCCATGACCATCCGCTTCTTCGTGCTCTCTGCCCACTACCGCGGCACGGTAGACTTCTCTAACGAGGCACTGCAGGCTGCCGAGAAGGGACTGGAGAAACTGATGAACGCCATTGCCGACCTGGACCGCATACAGGCGGCTGACAAGTGTGACCCCGAGACGGAGCGCGTGGTGAAGTCGCTGCGCCAGCGCTGCTACGACGCCATGAACGACGACCTGGCTACGCCGCAGGTCATCAGCCATTTGTTTGAGGCCTGCACCGTCATCAACAAACTGGTAGACCACAAGGCCTCCATCTGCGCCGACTGCTTGCGCGAGTTGAGCGAGGTGATGCACCTCTTCACCGAGGACATTCTGGGACTGAAGGCCGAGAAGAGCGGTACCAACGACCAGCGCGAGGCGGCCTTCGGCAAGGTGGTAGACATGGTGCTGGAGTTGCGCGCCAAGGCCAAGGCCAATAAGGACTGGGCCACTAGCGACCAGATACGCGACGCGTTGGCTGCCGCCGGCTTTGAGGTGAAAGACACCAAGGACGGTGTCACCTGGAAACTGAACAAGTAAGCCTTTTATCCCACCGTACCCTCCAGCGACACGCTGAGCAGCTTCTGGGCTTCCACGGCAAACTCCATGGGCAGCTTCTGCAGCACCTCCTTGGCATAGCCGTTGACGATGAGCCCTACGGCCTGCTCGGTGGGTATGCCGCGCTGGTTGCAGTAGAACAGTTGGTCTTCTGATATCTTCGACGTGGTGGCCTCGTGCTCAAAGACGGCCGTGTCGTTGTGCACGTCCATATATGGAAACGTGTGGGCACCGCAGTCGGAACCCAGCAGCAGCGAGTCGCACGAGGAGTAGTTGCGGGCGTTGTCGGCCGTGCTCGTGGCGCGCACCAGTCCGCGGTAGCTGTTCTGCGAGTGGCCTGCCGAGATGCCTTTCGAGATGATGGTCGACTTGGTGTTGCGCCCCATGTGTATCATCTTTGTACCCGTGTCGGCCTCCTGGTAGTTGTTGGTCACCGCCACGCTGTAGAACTCAGCCTGCGAGTTGTCGCCCCTGAGAATGCACGACGGATATTTCCACGTGATGGCCGAGCCCGTCTCCACCTGTGTCCACGACAGCTTGGAACCCTCGCCGCGCAGGTCGCCGCGCTTCGTCACCAGGTTCAGCACACCGCCCCGGCCGTGCTCGTCGCCGGGATACCAGTTCTGCACCGTCGAGTACTTCACCTCGGCTCGGTTCATCACGATGATTTCCACAATGGCGGCATGCAGCTGGTTCTCGTCGCGCATGGGTGCCGTGCATCCTTCCAGGTAACTGACGTACGAGTCGTCGTCGGCCACGATGAGTGTGCGCTCAAACTGACCCGTGTTGCGGGCATTGATGCGGAAGTAGGAACTTAGCTCCATGGGACACCTGACACCTTTGGGGATATAGACGAAGGAGCCGTCAGAGAACACTGCCGAGTTGAGGGCGGCAAAGAAGTTGTCTCGGTAGGGCACCACCGTGCCAAGATACTGGCGCACCAGGTCGCCATGCTCCTTGATGGCCTCGCCGATGCTGCAGAAAATGACGCCCTTCTCGCGCAACTTCTCCTTGAAGGTGGTCTTCACGCTCACGGAGTCCATGATGGCGTCCACGGCGGTGTTGCCGCTCAGCGCCAGGCGCTCCTCCAGGGGTATGCCCAGCTTGTCGAAAGTCTTCTCCAGCTCAGGGTCTATCTGGCTGTCGGCAGCAGTGGTCTTCTTGGCCGTCGGGTCGGCATAGTAGCTGATGGCCTGATAGTCTATCTGCGGCACGTGCACGTGGCCCCACTTGGGCTCCTGCTGCTGCTGCCAGTAGCGGAACGCCTTCAGGCGGAAGTCGAGCATCCACTCCGGCTCGCCTTTCTTCTGCGATATGAGGCGCACTACGTCCTCGTTGAGTCCTTTCTCTATTATCTCAGTATGTACGTCGGTAGTAAAGCCGAACTCGTACTTTTGTTCGGCCACCTGACGGACAAATTGATTCTTCTCTTGCATGTCTTTTTCGTTTCTTGGCTGCAAAGGTACGAATAAGTGAGAAGAAAACCAAATTTCACAGCTGTAAAAAGCAGGCTTGGCGGAAAACCAGAACTCGTAGCAGAAAAAAAGAAGTGCTGCAATTCCATGAATTGCAGCACGCTTTGCTCTTGAGCCTTGTACCCAGACCCGGGCTCGAACCGGGATGGGTTGCCCCACTGGTGTTTGAGACCAGCGCGTCTACCGATTCCGCCATCTGGGCTCTTAAGCGGATGCAAAGGTACGAAGAAGAATGGAAAAAACAAAATAAATGAATAAAAAAATAAAAAATAAGTGATTTTTCTTGCTTTCTAAGTAAAATTATCGTACCTTAGTAGTCGAATTTTAAATCTACATACCAAATGGAAATAACCAAGAAGAACTATTGCGTGATTTTAGCGGGAGGAAAAGGGCGACGGCTGTGGCCAACCAGCCGTGAAGAGAAACCAAAGCAGTTTATTGATTTCTTGGGTGTGGGTCGTACACAGTTGCAGACCACCTTCGACCGCTTCTCTAAAGTCATTCCACTGGAAAACATATTTATTTGTACCTGCCGTGAGTACCTGTCGTTAGTGAAGGAGCAGGTGCCCGAAATAGAAGAGCGCAACATACTGGTGGAGCCCGTCAACCGCAATACAGCCCCCAGCGTGGCGTGGGCTAACATGCGCATCAAGAGGCAGGACCCGGATGCCAACATCATTATTACGCCGTCTGACCAGCTGGTGGTCGACGAGGCATCGTTTATGCGTTGTCTGGAGACGGGTCTGAGTTATGTCGCCGAGAACGACGTGCTGCTGGCGATGGGTGTGAAGCCTACGCGTCCGGAGCCGGGCTATGGCTATATACAGATGGGCGACCTGAGTTGCAAGCCTGACGTGTACAAGGTGAAGTCGTTTACGGAGAAGCCGGAACGCGAGTTTGCCAAGATGTTCATGGAGAGTGGCGAGTTCTACTGGAATACGGGTGTCTTTATGGTCAACTCGCGCAAGCTGACACAGAGCTTTGAGAGCATCTTCCCCAGCGTGCTGCGCAAGCTGAAGTTTGAAAATCCCAGCTACAGTTACGAAGAAGAGCTGGAGTATGTGGCGCAGAACTACCCACGTTACCCGAACCTATCCATAGACTATGCCATCCTGGAGCACAGCAGTTCGGTGTATGTGATGAAGTGTGACTTTGGCTGGGCTGATTTGGGTACGTGGCACGCCGTATATGAGTTTATGAGCAATGGCGACGGCGATAATGTCGTTGTAGACTCAGAGGTGATGTTGGACGACGCTCACAATAATGTTATCAAGTTGCCCAAGGGACGTCTGGGCGTTATCAACGGGCTGGACGGCTACATTGTCGCCGAGGAGGGCAACGTGTTGCTCATCTGCAAGAAAGGCGACTCGTCGGCGCTTGTGCGCAAGTACGTCAACGAGGTGCTGATAAAATATGGTGACGACTTCGTTTAATTCAAAATTCTTCACTCTTCATTCTTCATTCTTCATTCTTCATTCTTCATTCTTCATTCTTCATTCCCATGATAGTAGGTGTTGATGCTAAGCGCATAGTGCGCAATGGAACAGGACTGGGCAGTTATGGCCGTACGCTGGTAAACGATCTGATACGTCTGGGCGATAGTGATATGCAGCTGCGTCTGTATGCTCCCGACGAGGGACGTGAGGAACTGCGCAGTCAGATCATCGAGGGCGCGGAGTTTTGTTACCCGAAAGGCCGTCCTTCCGCCCTGCGCAGGGCCTGGTGGCGCTCACGCGGCATGGTGAGTGACTTGGTGCGCGACGGCGTCACCGTCTACCACGGACTGTCGGGCGAGTTGCCCATGGGCTTGCGGCGTGCCGGCATCCGTGGCATCGTCACCATCCACGACCTGATTTTTATGCGCCACCCAGAATACTACCATTGGCTGGACACGAAGATTTATGAGTGGAAGTTCCGTCAGGCTCTGCGCGAAGCCGACCATATCATAGCTATCAGCGAGCGCACCCGCCAGGATATTCTGGAGCTGGGCGGCGAGGAGTATGCTGACCGCATCAGCGTCATCTACCAAAGCTTTGCCCCGCACTATAGCGGCCCTGTCAAGGAAGAGCGGAAGACCGCCGTACGCGAGCGGTACAAGTTGCCGCAGCGCTTTGTGCTGAATGTAGGCACCATAGAGCGACGTAAGAACCTGGCGCTGGCTGTAGAGGCCGTCGACTTGTTGCCGCAGGACGTACACTTGGTGGCTGTAGGACGCCAGACAGACTACGTCCATGAACTTCCTAACAGCGAGCGCCTGCACCTGCTCAGCGGTGTTCCCGACCAAGACCTGTCGGCCATCTATTCGCTGGCTGAGGCCTTTGTCTATCCCTCCCGCTACGAGGGCTTTGGCATCCCCATCATTGAAGCCATTGCCGCTGGACTGCCTGTGGTGGCCTGTACGGGGTCGTGCTTAGAGGAAGCAGGAGGTCCCGACAGCCGCTATGTTGGTCCAGACGATGTCATCGGCATGGCTGAGGCACTGAAGATGTCGTTACGTGGTGCCCGTGGCCGTCAGGAGCGCATTGTGCGTAGCCAAGCGTATATCCGCCGCTTTGAAGGCAACGATGTAGCCCGGCAGGTAGCTGCGCTATACGGGTCACAACCTGACGTGGAGTTGTAGCAGCAGGTCGGCCAGCGAAGAGCGGTCGACCTGCTGTAGTCCTGTACCTACGGCATTGCGATCAAAGTAGTTGGTCATACCGAGTTTGGCGGCAATGGTAACGTGCTGTCCCAAGTTGACCTGTGTCAGTAGTGCATAGCGCAATCCGTGACCATAGTAGGCGGGAAAAGAGAAGTCGTAGGGGGTAGACGGTTCATAGTGGTAGAGACGGCTGTCGTAGTCGTCGCTGTGAAACCATGCCGCGATAGCTGCCAGTGAGAACCTTCTCCTCTCCCAGCGGACGTGTTGGCTCACCATGATGCCCCGGCTGTGGTTTCCCGCCTCACTCACTATCACACCGTCACCTTGTGCATGTAGGGTCAGAGCAGGTACAGGTGTCCAGTCGGCTGTTAGTCGCAAGCGCTGGCTTGTCTGATTGATGA
Organism: uncultured Bacteroidales bacterium; assembly: GCA_902760315.1. Classification (GTDB taxonomy): domain Bacteria; phylum Bacteroidota; class Bacteroidia; order Bacteroidales; family Bacteroidaceae; genus Prevotella. The sequence goes on from CACWFV010000005.1 coordinate 38,521, forward strand.
TGTGTTGCTTCAAGGCGTCGTCGTGTTGCTTGATGTGAAAGCGATAGCGTATGCCCCATGCCCATTGCTTGCCGGTATGTCTTGATGATACCAGTGCGTCAAAGGCATCGCTGGCATCAGACACCTGATAGCGGGGCCAACTGAAGTGGGCATAGTCTGCGTAGGCCTGCAGTTGCCAGTTGCGGGAGGGCTGCCAAGTGGTGCCCAGATAGATGCCGTGTTCGTTCTGAATACTGCTGCCCTCCTTGAAACTGTTGCCATGGAGGGCTGTATAGCGTTTGTCGTAGTAGCGGTGCAGCAGCATGAGTGAGAGTTGTTCGCTGAGGCGACAGCCGGCACTATGTATGGTAGCCAAGGCACCCTGCCGGTTCAGCGCTGTTTCTCCACTCAGCGTCCAGCGCCGATTCTGCCATGCGTAGTCTATGCTGACATTCAGGAAGTTATTGCCCTGGGCGGCATAGGTATGGTAGGGGGTATTCTCTTGTGGTTGTAGCGGGCGGTCATAGTGTGTAAAGACAGCGTTGGCGTGGACGTGTAGCGTGCCTTTTTGCCAACCTATACTGCCACCAAGGTCAGTCTCTTGGGTGTTGTGCTTTTTGTCCATCTCTGTCGGGGTGCGGTGGTAACCGCTAAACAGGAGAGTGCGTGCGGTGCCGTCGCTGTTCAGTGTGGCATCGATGGCCTGGTGTGAGGCAAAAGCCGTTATCCGCCACTGCTTGGAGAGTCTGACCGTAGCAGCGACGCCCTGCAGGTGGTTGGCTGCTGAGCGTGAGCTGTGCGCCGTCAACGTGTGTGTGCTACGTCCCATGTTCTGAAGTGTGGCGAGTTTGCCCAGCTGAAAGCGGGTATTCATCAGTAGCCCCATGCCTAATTGTACCCGATAGTGACCTATGTTCAGTTCCTCCAGCCGTCCGAAGTTGCGTAACTGTAAGTAAAAATTATACTGGTCGTAGCCCATGGAGTTCTTGTCGGCAAAGAAAGGCTCTCCGGCATCCTGAGCGGCAGTAATACCCGCCTTGATACGCTGGTTGAACGTGAATTGATAGCGCAGGTCGTGGCGATATTTGTAGCCCAGATAGCCTGACTTGTCACCCTGGCGCTCATAGAAAGGTATCTTGCCGCCGGCTCTGAAGTCGTGCTTGCCGTATTGTCGCAACTCGGTCATTGTTGGCCATATGGCAGGTTGCTGTTCAGGACCTATGATGACAAAATACTTCAGCAGCCGTAGCGTCTGTAGGTCGAGTGCCTTCACCATCAGTAACTCGTTGAGTGAACGCAAGGGGACGTAACGGTTCAGGTACTCCGCGATGCCCTCTGCCTGTTGGCTAGTCAGGAAAGGAAGCATTTCCAATTCCTCGCGGTTAGTCTGGTTCAAGTTGATAGGCGACTGTGCCAGCTCCTCCAGTTGTTCCATCAGGTCGGCACTGTTGCTGTCCCCCATGTCCTCTGTCGTCAGCCAGTAGCGCACGGCATCCTGCCAGTTGTCCTGGGGACTGACAGCTGCTGTAGCCAGCAGCATGGCAAGGAGTAGGACTTGTCTCATCCAGTTGTTATTGGCTCTTCTCCTGGTGCTCGTTCATGTATTCGCGTGGCGACATGCCATACATCTTCTTGAAGACGGTAGAGAAGGACGCTGCATTGCTGAATCCGCACGCATACATGACCTCCGAGACGTTCATGTCGCCGGAGGAGAGTAGGGTAGCGGCCTTCTTCATGCGTATGTTGCGGATGAAGTCGTGAGGAGTCTGTCCCGTCAGTTCCTTCATCTTGCGGTGCAGGTGTACACGGCTGATGCCCACTTCTTCAGCTATCTTGTCGACGCTGAGGTCGGCATTGTTTAAGTTGTGGTTGATGGAGGTCATGACGCGTTCCAGCAGTTTTTCATCAGGCGACTTGATTTTGATGTCGTCTACCAGTTCTTCCAATTGGTCGTTACGGCCAAATTTCAGCTGTAGCGTGCGGTGCGAGTGGATGAGGTTGACGATGGTGCGGCGCAGGATGTCCATATTGAATGGTTTTACGATATAGGCATCGGCACCCGTCTCCAGTCCTTCCAGCTGGTCTTCCTCGCGGCTCTTGGCTGTCAGCAGGATGACGGGGATGTGGCTGGTGGCGTTGTTGGTCTTTATCTTGGTGCAGAGTGTCGTGCCGTCCATTTCCGGCATCATGATGTCCGAGATGACTAAGTCCGGCATGTGCTTCAGTACGGCTGCCAGGCCTTCTTTACCATTGCTGCAACCCACGATGTCGTAGTCTTCGGAAAGGGCGTCAGTCAGGTAGTTGCGAATCTCGCTGTCGTCTTCGACAATGACGACTCTCTGGCGCTTGCCAACCTTAGGCAAGTCGTTGACAGCGGCTACTTCTTCCTCTTCCGTCTGTGGCTCTTCAGCTATCAGGCTGTCTGCTGTCTCCTCCGGTTCTTCGGTGTCGGCAAGCATCTCCTCCGGTGTCAGGTGTTCATTGCCAAGCGGTATGGTGACGATGAACTCACAGCCGGGGCCGTCAGCATTGTTGCGAGCCTTGATGGTGCCATGGTGCAGTTCTACGAGTGAGCGTGTCAGGTCCAGTCCGATGCCTGTTCCTATGTTGCGGTCATGGGCCGTTGTGGGTGACTGGTAGAAGCGCTCGAAGATGCGCTCCAGCTTGTCTTCAGGAATCTTTTCGCCATTATCGAAGACGCTGATGACAATGTCTTTCTCGTTGGTAGTCAGACTGATACGTATCTCGCCGCCCGTCGGTGTGAACTTGAAAGCATTGGAGAGAATGTTGATGATAATCTTGTCAAAGTTGTTGCGGTCTATCCATGCCATGACATCCTCTTCAGCGTGGTCATAGTAGAACTGGATATTCTTGTTCTTGGCCTGTTGTGCAAACAGCGTGTAGATGTCGCCGACAAAGGTTACCAGATTAGTCTCGCGCATGTGCATCTGCATTTGTCCCTTGTCAATTTTTCTCAGATCCATCATCTGGTTGATGAGTCCCAGGATGCGCTCTGCGTTACGCCGGATGGTTTCGTAGATGCCTCGGCGGTGGGCGTCGTTGTCCTCTTTGATGAGTGACTGCAGCGGTGCGACGATGAGCGTCATAGGTGTTCTGATTTCGTGGCTGATGTTCATGAAGAAGCGCAATTTGGCATCGGCCATCTCTTCCGCATGGATGTGTTGCTGCAAGCGCAGGTTGTCCTGCTCCTTGCGGTGGCGGCGCTGGCGGTATTGTAGGAACAGTACCACCAATATTAATATATAAATAATGTACGCGAGGGGTGTCCGGTACCACGGGGCATGGATAATCACCTCAAAACAGCGCTCCGGAGTGACGATGCCGTTCTGCTCGGCTACCACGCAGAAGTTGTAGTTGCCGGGTGCCATGTGGCTGAAGGTAATCTCGTTGACGCCTGGTGGCATGCGTACCCAGTCTTCACTGTTGATGCGATAGCTGTAGACGATGTGTTCCGGGTTGTCGTAGGTCAGCGTCGACAGGCGTACGGCAAAGGTGTTGTCGCTGCTGCTGAGCACAAAACGTTTAGAGGCGATGACCGTGGTGTCCGTCACTTGCCACAAGCCAGACATGGAGCCACGAGCTACCGGTTCGCCATTGACGGCAAAACTGGTTAGCTTGACGTCCGCTTTCCAGGCACGCTCGCGCACATCTGAGGGGTTGAACCAGGTCAGTCCGCCAAGTCCGGCAAAGGTTAATAGTCCGTTGGGGCTGGCCCATGACGCACCGTCGCTAAACTCGTTCGACTGCAGTCCATTGTCAACGTAGTAGTTTCTGGTCTTACCAGTTTTAGGATTCAGGCAACAGAGACCGTGGTCTGTGCCTATCCAAAGCCGTCCAGACATGTCTCGCTCTATGGACGCGATGCCGTTGTCTGCCAATCCTGTTTCGATAGCCAGTCGTTTCATTTTTCGCTTCTTTAGGTCATAGCAGAGCAAGCCGTCGTTGGTGCCTATGTATAGCACTCCATCATATTCTCGTACAATGCGGCTCGCCGTGCCATACATCAGACAGTTCTCGCCGAATGTGCTGACCCAATTCTTGGTCTTGATGTCCAGTGCGCAGACGCCCATGGTTGTGGCTACGTAGATGCGCTTGCCATCAGCCGACAATGAGAGTTGCGACAGGTAGTTATTCGTGATGCTGTTTATCTGGCGGTCGTCGGGTGCCTTTTCATGTTGTACATATGATTTTATGCTGCCCGTTTCCAAGTCGAGTTGTATGAGTCCGTAGCCCATTGTCGCCATCCAGAGGTTGCCTTCCTCGTCGGCGATGATGTCGAAGACGCTGACATCAGTACCTTGCCGCAGTCTGTAGGGATGGTAGGTGAGCGTCTTTCGGTCAATCCAACCACATCCTTCTCGGAAGCTGCCTATCCAGACATTGCCCCTTGCGTCTTCGCAGGTTGACAGGATGGTGGCAGGGAAATTCTCCTTGAAGTGTTTTACTACTTTGAAGTTGTTGTCCTGCAGGTAGAGTCCGTCCCGGTCAGTACCTATCCAGTGCCAGTCTTGCGAGTCTGTGGAGATGCTAGTGATGCATGCTGTTCCCAGTACATTGCTCGAACCCAACTTCGGTCCCATATAGCCAAATCCCAGAGCATGGCCTGGTTGCATGAAGATTCCTTTCTGCAGCAGTCCCAGCCATACGTTACCATTCTGGTCCTCGCAGATGGAATATACCTTTGCCGTGCTCAGGTCTACCTCGCGGCTGTAGTAGGGGTTGTCTATCAAGCGTCCGTTCTGTGGATTATAGATGCCCAGTCCCATGCCGTCATAGCCCAGCATCAGGTGTCCCCGGTGGTTGAAGTACAATACGGAGATGTGTCTGTTGCCTGTTCCCTCTATGTGTGTGGCTTTATCGCCATCCAGTCTGAACAGACCATGGTTGGCTGTGGCGACATAGACTCTGCCGTTGTCGCCTTCGCAGACGTCGAGGATGCTGTTGCGGAACTCCTCTTCCTGGAAGTAGCGCTGTACGTTCTTGCCGTCCCATCGCCAGAGTCCTTGGTTCTCGGTTGCCAGCCAGATGTGTTGTCTGCGGTCTTCTATCATCTTGTGTACTCCGGTCAATGGGGCAAACACGCCGTTAATCTCATAGGCCTCACGTTTTCCCTGCATCTTCAGCAGACCGTGTCCGGAAGTGCCTATCAGCATGTCGCCGTTCTTGCGTTCCAGCAGGCAGGTAACATAGCAGGGTAAGGGTTTCTTCCTCAGGTCGTAGGTGGTAATGGTGTGAAAGCGAAGCCCGTCGAAGGTTTGTAGTGCGCCGTACATGCCGATATAGAATTGACCGTTGCGATCTTGCGTCATGCAGTTGACGTAGTTGCTGGCCATGCCAAGGTTCTGGCGCCCCTCTTTCTTGAAGATACGGAATTGGTAACCGTCATAACGGTTCAGTCCATTACGTGTGGCTACCCAGATAAAACCATCCCTATCCAGATATATTTGAGTAGTATAGCTGCTCGACATCTGTTTGTCAGCGTCGAAGAGTTTTCCCATTTGGGCATTAGCACTAAGGCTGTTCACAAAGCACAGAAGTGCAAGTAGAACTTTGTGTGTCATAGTTTGTTTTAAGTTACAAAAACCATGCAAAGATATTACTTTCCCGCCAAACTACCAAATAATTGTTACAAAAAAAAAAACTTTACGTAATATAAATATTTGTATGTGTACATATATTGTGCTACTTTTGCAGCGGAAAATTCACAGAGCATTGCATAAATAGCTTTTTTATAAGTTACTTAATTTAGTAGTTTTGGTATGTATTAATGGGTAGAGGATGACGTGACGTCATCCTCTTACTTTCCTCCGTAAAACAGCCAATAATGCCTGAGCGCTGGCTATAGAGCGCATGGCCAGCAGCGACGACAAATTATTTATATTTTCTTAAGGCTTTTTTAATAGTGTTACATTCAGCAAAGTCCGTGTTACAAAATAGAAATGCCAAAAGAAATATAAGCGCTACCTTTGCACCGTGAACAACTAACTTTATTAAATAACATACAACTATGAATCAAATTCTGACAAAATGAAGAATCTAAAACAATTGCTCAGACGGACTGTTTCCGTGATTCTCATCCTGGCGGCTTATTGTACTACCATGCAAGCCCAGAATGGCATCAAGGTAACAGGTACAGTCACAGACGGTGCTGCGGATCCTTTGATTGGAGCCTCGGTAATAGTGAAGGGAAATTCTTCCCTGGGTACCGTGACTGATTTTGACGGTAATTTCCAGCTGACGGTTCCTTCGGAGTCGACCACGCTGGTGATTTCCTACGTTGGTATGTCCAGCAAGGAAATCAAAGTTGGCAAGCAGCGCAACTTTAAAGTGACCCTTCAGGATGACACACAGCTGCAGGAAGTCGTGGTCGTCGGTTTCGGCCAGCAGAAGAAGGCCTCTGTGGTGGGTGCTATCACCCAGACCACGGGTGAGGTGCTGGAGCGTGCAGCCGGTATCGGTAGTGTAGGTGCTGCCTTGACAGGTAACCTGCCAGGTGTGGCCACCATCGCCTCTACCGGTCAGCCTGGTGAGGAAGACCCTGTTATTTATATTCGCGGTGCTGCTGCCTGGAACGTCGATGCTCAGCCGCTGATTCTCGTGGATGGTGTTGAGCGTGAAATCAAGTCTGTCGACATCACCTCCGTGGCTACGGTTTCTGTGCTGAAGGATGCTTCTGCCACTGCCGTTTACGGTGTGAAGGGTGCCAACGGTGTCATCCTGATTACCACCAAACGTGGTCAAGAGGGTAAGGCACGTATTGATGTCGGTTTCAACGCTACGTTGAAAGCAGTGTCAAAGTTGCCACGTAAATACGACTCTTACGATGGTTATATGTACCGCAACCAGGCCATAGAGCATGAGTTGGCTCTGTCCTCTGGCGCTGCTTCTTGGGAATATTATCGTCCACAGACCTTCATCAACAACTTCCGTAATCAGGACCACACAGTGAAGCCGAACTTCGCTGCTGACGGCTCTTACCTTGGTGACTATAGCCAAGCAGAGCGTTACGCCAATGTAGACTGGCAGGATGAGATGTTCAGGAAGACTGCCATGTCATACAATACCAATATTAACTTCTCCGGTGGTACAAAAGCTGTGAAATACTTCGTTGCTTTCGACTACCAGAACGAAGGTGATATGACCAGGATGTGGGATAACCACCAGGGTTATGAGGGCGGTTACGCCTACAATCGTTTGAATGTACGTTCAAACCTGGACTTCCAGATTACGAAGACTACTTTGTTCAAAGTGAACTTGGCAGGCTCTAATGCCCAGAAGAAAGCGCCGCGTTATTATTATGGTAATGATGGCGTGTTCTTCCAGTCTCAGAAATGGGCCGGTGCGTACGGTATGGCTCCTAACCTCTTCCCCGTTAAGTTCTCTGATGGAACGTGGGGTTACTATCCGTTGACTTCTAATATTGAGAACTCTCCTCAGAGCGTCTCTACTTGCGGTTATGAGTTGACCACCACTACGCGAATCTTTACTGACTTCGTTTTGGAGCAGAACCTCGACTTCATTACCAAGGGACTTGTTGCCCGTGGTACTATCTCATGGGATAATCAGTTCAACGAGACTGGCCGCGGTATTGCTGACCAGCACCAGGTAAAGCAAGGTTATATCCTTCCTGAAGATGGTAAGATGATTTGGAATAGTAAGTGCGTTACTGACTCAAAGACCGGTTTCGACTTCTATGAGGATCGCAGTTGGACCACTAATCCCGGTAGTGTTTCTTATACGAGCCGTGCCACTGAGATGTCACTCCAGCTTTTCTGGTCTCGCCAGTTCGGTGACCACAACGTATCGTTGATGGGTAACTGGAAACGTCGTATCAATGCAGGTAATGCTGACCTGGAGAATCGTCGTGAGGACTGGGTATTCCGTACCACTTATGATTACAAGAGCAAGTATTTCGCTGAGTTCAACGGTGCTTACAACGGTTCACAGAAGTTCTCGCCTGACCTTCGCTTTGCTTTCTTCTGTTCAGGTGCTTTAGGATGGATGATTTCTGAAGAGCCTTTCATGAAGAAGTTGAAGGAGAAGCGAATTATCGATATGTTCAAGATACGTGGCTCTATTGGTGAAATTGGTGATGATAACGCCGGTTCACGTTGGGCTTATCTGACTACATGGGGCGTTGTCGGTCCTTTCAGAGTGGCATTGAACAACTCCAACAGTCCCTTCACTGGTTATAAAGAGGAATCTGTGGCGGCTCCTGACGTGAAGTGGGCTACTGTGCTCAAGAAAAACATAGGTTTCGATTATGCTATCCTCGGTGGTATGTTTGCCGGTAGTTTTGACTACTTCCGTGATGACCGTAAGGATATCTTTATCTCCGGTGGCGACCGTACCGTACCTTCTTACTTCGGAGCTGCCAAGACTCCTGACATCAATCAGGGTAAGATCAAGAACCATGGTTTTGAGTTTGAAGTTCGTTTCAACAAGGTGCTGAAGAACGGCATGCGTTTCTGGGCCAATGCCAACTATACCTATGCTCATAACGAGATTATCTTGAAGGATGACCCGAAACTGATACCTTCTTATCGTAAGGCCGAGGGTTATTCTCAGGGACAGATATGGTCATTCATTGATAATGGATTTATTGGCACTTATGATGAATTATATAGTTCGCCTGCGCGCGAGAAGGATGATGACCAGGTTCTTATTGGTGACCACTACATCGTCGACTTCAATGGCGACGGTAAGGTTGACGAGACCAACGACCAGGCACCTTATGGTTATACCATGAACCCCGAACACACCTACAATGCCACTATCGGTTGGGAGTGGAAAGGATGGAGCTGCTTTGCTCAGTTCTATGGTGTAACAGGTGTGACCCGTGACGTAGGTCTTTCCTCTTTCAACAATAAGCTGCTTACCGTTTATGACAACGGTACTTGGTGGAATCCTGCTGACGGCACTGGCGATGTCGTAGTACCTCGTTTCGCTTCTCAGGTTTCTTACAACAACGGTACCCAGTATCTTTATGACGGTTCTTATTTCCGTCTGAAGAACGTGGAGATTGCCTATACTTGGACAAAAGGCTGGATTAAGAAACTTGGTTTCTCCAGCTTTAAGATTTACCTCAACGGTAACAACCTCTTCCTGATAACCAAGATGCCTGACGACCGTGAGGGTAACTTAGGAGGTTTCGGTGGTGGCAGTGGTGCCTACCCAACTGTTAGACGTTACAACCTCGGATTTAAGCTTTACATTTAGTCATTTGTAATTTGCAATTTAGCTATGAAATATATGAATAATATTAAATCCCTTTTGTGCGGGTCTCTGCTCCTTATGGCAGGAAGTACATTTACTTCTTGCACCGACTGGCTTGACAAGGATCCGGAGTCTATCGTTGCTGAGGACGAGGCATTCAAGAACTACCGCAACTTCCAGGGATATATTGAGGAGATATATGACTGTATCCCCGACGTACAGAAGGTCAACTATTGCACCTCATGGAACTGGGGCGACGATGCCGTCCACAACCCCGAAGGTTATCCTCACATGGACCATCAGGTTGACCTTGGCAACTATCGTAACATTTGGAGCAACAGCCAGCAGTGGCTCAACGGTTCTGGTTCTGATGGCAAATGGGCTGCAAAACACTCACTCTGGAAGGCCTCTTGGTACTGCATCCGTAAGTGTAACATGGGTATTGAGAATATAAAGTCGCTGGTTGGTACCGACGAAGAGCGCGACCTGTTGCTCGGACAGCTTTATTTCTTCCGTGCATGGTGGCACTTCGAACTGATGACTTTCTTTGGCGGACTGCCTTACATTGACAAGGCATATCCTGCTAACGAAATTCCGCAGCTTCCTCGTCTCTCTTTCCAGGAGTGCGCTGACCGTTGTGCCGAGGACTTCCAGTTGGCTTACAACTTCCTTCCGCAGGAGTGGGATGCCACACTGGCAGGTATGCAGACTTCAGGCAGCAACCAGCTTCGTGTCAATAAGTTCATGGCATTGTGCTACTTAGGCAAGTGCTACCTCTGGGCTTCTTCTCCGTTGATGAAGGAGTTCGAGAAGACCAAGGATGGTGGCGTTGCTCAGCTTTTGGGTGCCAGCTCAAACGGTAAGACTTATGACTACGATGTGAAATATGCCAAGCTCGCTGCCGAAGCACTGGGTAAGGCTCTTGACATGGTGGTCAAAGGTACTGTTCCTTACAAGCTTGCCGAATACAAGTATGCCAATATCTACGATCATGTGGCCGATGATAAGGCTGATCAGGATAACATCTATTCCAACATCTTCTATACCACCAAGAAAGGCTGGGGTATGCCTGGTGTCAAGGAGGCTATCTTCCGTGGCGTTTGTCCTCCTGCTAACTCAGCTAACTGGAACTGCGCCAAGCTGTTTGGTCCTAAGGTGTCTGGACTGGTTGAGCACGACGTCATCATCCACCATCCGACAGCTAACCTGATTGACCAGTACGGTATGGCCAACGGACAGCCCATCTACTTAGTGAAGAACGGTGTGCTGGTTCTGAACCCCAACTCTGGTTGGGATCCTGAACACCCCTATCAGAATCGCGATCCCCGCTTCTATCACGACATCGTGTTCGACGGTTTCCACTATGTTACCGAGACTGGTATCTCTAATCTGAATGATGAGCAGAAGAAACTGGAATATTGTGACCTGTATACAGGCGGTGCCATGCGTTCAGTCGATAACGCCAGTAGCACTGGTTACTTCATTCAGAAGCTGATACCCCACCAGTGTAACATTGGCGATAAGTGGTATGACTGGGATTGGGCTCTTCAGACTTACATTCCCTACATGCGTCTGGCCGATGTTTACCTGATGTATGCCGAGGCTCGTGCCGCTATCGCTTGTGCCACTGACAACACCAACGAGTTCAAGGACCGTCCAAGCTATTGTCCCACGCTGTCGGCAGTTGATGCCATCAATGCCCTGCGCGACCGTGTCAACTCTATGGATTATCCCATGGAGCACGTACCCGCTCAGTTCCTGACCAACACCAAGAGCTTCATGGATGAGGTACGTCGCGAGCGCACCGTAGAACTCTCTTTCGAAGGCTTCCGCTGGAACGACCTGCAGCGCTGGCTGCTGCTGACCGAACCTCCTTACACCGTGAAGTACTCTCACGAGTTTGAGCGTCTGGAGTGGGGTGAGTATAAGCCCGGTCTTGAAAACGAGAAGGATGAAAAGAAGCGCCGCTATACCTGGGACTGGTTCAAAACCCACGACCCCAAGGATGCCAAGGTGGCCAACTTCCATCGCAAGGAACTGATTACCCGCCGTTTGGAGTCTAAGCACTATTGGTTCCCGCTTCCTGACAAGGATACCTATATCTATGCAGATTTTAAGCAGAATCCAGGATGGTAATCAATTGATAATTGATAATTGATAATTGAAAATTGAAAATTATGAATAATATAAAAACAAACATATTTCTCTTTGCCATGCTAGCAGCATTGCCCATGACGGTCAACGCACAGACCGCAGACGACGCTGATTCTACCGTGGTAAACAAGAAAGTCCATGTTGCCTTCCGTGACGTGGATGCCGATCACCTGCTCGGAGGTGTCTCCTATATTGATATGGAGGAACTCTCGAAGAAGGACTATACACAAGGCAGTTTGGAAGACATGATGGGCCTCGTAGGTGGTTGGAACGGCAACAACTTGTGGGGCATGGACAATGATCGTCTGGACAATAACGATAACGGCAACCTGCCACTCGTTATCATCGACGGTGTGAAGCGTCCCTCTAACAATGTTTTGCCTTCAGAAATAGAACAGATTACCTTCCTCAAGGGTGCTCAGGCAGTCGTTCTCTATGGTGCGAAGGGTGCCAAGGGCGCTATCTTGATTACTACCAAGCGTGGCAAGGTGGACGGTCTTCAGATAACAGCCAACGCTAACACCGGTTTCCACTTTGCCAAGGAGTTCCCTGAGTATCTGGGTTCCGCAGAGTATATGACGCTTTACAATGAAGCTCGTATCAACGACGGACTTGATGCCAAGTACAGCCAACAGGCCATCTACAATCATGCTGCCGGCGTGAATCCTTACCGCTATCCCAATGTCAACTACTATTCTGATGAGTATATTCGCAAGGCTTATAACCGTTCAGAGGGTACGTTGGAGATTCAGGGCGGTGGTACCCGTGCCCACTTCTACACCAACATCAACTACTATCGTTTGGAGGACCTGATTGACTTTGGTCCTGCTAAAGATAACTATACCGATCGTTTCAGCGTACGTGGTAATGTTGACCTCGTGGTCAACAAATCTATCACCGGTTTTGCCAATGCCAGCGCTACGTTCTACAACACTCACAGCAACAAGGGTGACTATTGGCAAGCCGCTGCCACAGCGCGTCCCAACTATCCTGAGGGTGCCGCCCCGCTGATTCCGCTGGATATGATTGACCCCAATGCCAGCAAGGCACTGGCTACGCTCGGCAAGTCGCTCAACCTGCTCGATGGCCATCTCTTCCCCGGTGGTACGAAGAATACCCAAACCAATGCCATCGCAGACTGCTATTTCGGTGGTAAGACGCAGGGTGTCAGCCGTCAGTTCCAGTTCGATGCCGGTATCAACTACGACATGAGCTTCCTGACCAAGGGATTGTCGTTCAAGACCCTGTTCTCTATCGACTATGCTGCCAGTTACAACCTCTCCTATGATAATACGTATGCAGTATTTATCCCCACATGGAGTAACTATAACGCCGCCGACCAGATAGTAGCCATCGCCCAGCAGAACGATGAGAAAGTGACTGGCCATATGGCTATGTCTGGCTCCAAATATCGCCAGACCATCACCTGGAACGGTCACTTTGACTATGAGAATACTTTTGCCAATAAGCACCACGTAACAGGTGTGCTGCTGGCCAACATGTGGACCACTACTGCCAGCGGTACTTATCATCGTTATGCCAATGCCAACCTGGGTCTGCAGGCTAATTACGACTACATGGGCCGCTATTTTGCAGAGGTAGGACTGGCTGGTGTACACTCCGCACGTCTGGCTGAAGGACACCGTGAGGCGCTCTCTCATTCTTTCACCCTTGGTTGGAACATCGCCAAGGAGAAATTTATGAAGGACACCTTTGTTGACGACTTGATGATCAGTGCTTCTTACAGCAACCTGAAAGAAGATATTGATATTTATAAAGATGAAACTTACTTCTATCTTTATAAATCTCTGTGGACGACTCAAGGCGCTGGATTCTCTTGGAATGAAGGTGTAAGTACAGACCGCACCTTCTCTAACATCGGTACCAACCACGACCTTGACTTTATAACTCGCAAGGAGTTGTCATTCACGCTGCGTGGCTCGTTCTTCAACAAACTGATTAGTGCCGAACTCACCTATTTCAATATAGACATGAAGGGCTTTATTCCGGAGACTACTTCTCATTTCCCTTCCTACTTGACGGAGGGGCTCTCTCGCAGTTCATTCAAGCCGGCTCTTAATAATGACATCCAGAACCGTAAGGGACTTGACTTCAGCATCAAGGCACAGAAAAAGTTCGGTGACTTCCATGCAGAACTCGGTATCGTAGGAACCTATCTGGAGACAGAGTGGAAGAAGTATGATGAGATAATCGACCCGAAGGCTCCTCACAGGTACACTGAGGGACGTCCTCTTGACGTTATCTGGGGGTACAACTGTCAGGGTTTCTATACTGCCGACGACTTCGACATTTCCACCACAGCCGAAGGCAAGACCAAGTACACGCTGAAGGCTGGCCTTCCCAAGTCCAAGATCAGTGGTGCCGCTAACCTGCAGCCCGGTGACTTGAAGTACGAGGATGTCAACGGTGATGGTGATATCAACGAATACGACCAGGTCGACCTCGGCAAGTGGGGCACTTACGGCGCTCCCCTCACCATGGGTGTCAACATTACCCTCAAGTACAAGAACTGGACCCTCTTCATGCTCGGTGACGGTCAGTTTGGTGCCAAGGGTTTGATGAACGGTAGCTACTACTTTATGAGTGGTGATGCCAAGTATTCTGTCAACGCCCGCGACCGTTGGACTCCCGCAACCGCAGAGACGGCAAGTCATCCGCGTCTGACAACGCTGGGTACCTCAAATGGCGCTGCCTCTTCTTTCTGGTTGTACAGCACCGACCGTTTCAACCTCCGCAAGGTTCAGCTCACCTACGATTTCCCCTCAGAAATGTTCGAGGGCAAGTGGGTAAAGGCTCTTTCCATCTATGTAAACGGAAACGACCTGCTTACCATCTCCAAGCATCGTAAGATGATGGAGACCAGTGTAGGCTATGCTCCTCAGACACGTTTCTATAACCTCGGTGTTAAGGTAACTCTCTAAAAATATTACGACAATGAAGACAAAAAACATTATATTGTATTTGATAGGTCTTGTGGCTTTCTGCTCCTGCCAGGATATGTTTGAACCGGCAGAAGAGAACAAGCGACAACTGGAAGATTTTACTGAAGAGTCAAGGTATGCCCATGGCCTGCTGATGTATGCCTATGATCGTCTTCCCTATCTCACCACATCGCAGACCGACATCGCTACCGATGACGCCACCTCTAACCAGCCCAGTAATAACCTGGTGATGATGGCAACCGGTGAGTGGTCAGCAACTAACAACCCCATGTCAGAATGGGACCGTTGTAAGGATGGCATCCAGTATGTCAATCTTTTCCTGACCATTGTTGACGATGTCAAGTGGGCTCCCAGTGCCGTCTCTAAGCAGCAGATGTTTGTAGACCGTCTGAAGGGTGAGGCTTACGCCCTGCGTGCGCTGTTCTACTATTACCTGCTGATGGCTCATGGTGGCTATGCTGACGATGGTGTGCTGTATGGCGTTCCCCTGCTGACAGCCCCTGAGGATGGTAGTTCTAATTTCAACCAGCCGCGTGCTACCTTTGCTGACTGCATTCAGCAGATTTTCACCGACTGCGACAATGCTGTGGCTCTGTTGCCGGCAGAGTATAAGGAGATCAATGATGCCAGTGAGATTCCTGCCAAGTACCTGGAACTCGGTGCTATCCTTTCTAACTACAACGCCGTGTTTGGTGCCAAGTCCAAGAACCTTATTTCCGCAAGGGTGGCTCAGGCTGTGAAAGCACAGGCTGCTTTGCTGGCAGCAAGTCCTGCCTTCCGCGACCAGAGTGGTGTGACCTCTGAGCAGGCTGCTCTTCTTTGCGCCGAGGCTCTGAAGTCCATCGACGGACTGAATGGGTTTGACAAGACCGGTAACATCTGGTATAAGAATAAGACCGCCATCGATGCCAACGCCGATATCCCTGAGATTCTGTGGCGCGAGGACCGTCAAAAGAACGCAACGCAGGAGGCAGACAATTTCCCACCTTCTGTTTATGGCAGGGGTCGTATCAATCCCTCTCAGAATCTGGTCGACGCCTTCCCCATGCGTAATGGTTATCCCATTACCGACCAGGCTAAGTCCGGCTATAATGCTCAGGATCCCTATGTCAATCGTGACCCTCGTCTGGCTCACTACATTCTCTATAATGGTGTGACCTTCCGTGCGTCAGAAATCATCACAGGTAACTATGAAAACGCTAAGGGTGAGAAATACGACAATATCAACGCCGACAACGCTACCCGTACCGGCTACTACCTGTTGAAGCTACTCCGTGACGATGTCAACCCGTTGCAGAGCAACCTGCTGGAGCGCGACCATTACTACACCCGCATCCGCTACACCGAGATCTTCCTGGCCTATGCCGAGGCTGCCAACGATGCCTGGGGTCCCAAGAGCGACCCACGCGGTGTAGGCTATACCGCCTATGACGTCATCAAGGCCATCCGTGAGCGTGCCGGTCTCGGTACCAACGAAATCGGTATGCCCCTTGCTGAAGGTGATGCTTACCTGGAAGAATGTGCTAACGACAAGGCAAAGATGACGGAGCTCATCCGCAACGAACGCCGCATAGAGCTCTGTTTCGAGAACAAACGCTTCTGGGACATGCGCCGCTGGTTATTGCCACTCAATGAGCCTCTGAAGGGTATCGAAATCACAAAGGATCCCAACAAGACTGACGGTTCGCTGATTTACACCGTGAAAGAGATTGAGACCCGCGACTATGACAATTCCTACCAGTGCTATGGACCTATTCCAAGAAGCGAAGTGCTGAAATGGAGCGAGCTCAAGCAGAACCAGGGATGGTAGTTAATTGATAATTGATAATTGATAATTGATAATGACAATTATGAAACTGAAGAATTATATTTATGGTGTAGCCTTGGGAGCCCTTTCTCTCTCATTTGCTTCTTGCTACAATGCTGACAGAGAGTTCCCTGACTATGAAGGAGGTACAACAGCCTACTTCGCCTATCAGTACCCCGTACGTACCCTCGTGCTTGGTAACGATATCTACGATAATTCACTCGACAACGCCCATAAGTGTCGCATCTGGGCCACCATGGGTGGTGCCTACGACGGTCGTGACGCTGTAGTAGATTTCGTTGTCGACCCAACGCTCTGCAATAACCTGTGGTTTGTGGACGAAGGCGGTAACCCCTCTTATGCGGTGACTCCACTGCCTTCCACTCACTATACCCTGGCGTCCTCTTCCATTCCTTACAATGGTGATGCTCGTGGTTATGTAGAGGTACAGTTTACCGATGCTTTCTTCAACGATCCGAAAGCTGTTGACAACTACTACGTCATTCCTCTTCGCATGACGAATGCTTCTGGTATTGACCACATTCTGTCTGGTAAGACCCGTGAAGGTCTGGAAAATTCCTCTCGTACTAACGTCGACAACTGGGACGTCCTGGCCAAGGACTACGTCCTCTACTGTGTGAAGTACATGAACCCCTGGCAGGGTCGCTACATTCGCCGTGGTGTGGACAATGTGACTGAGGCTGGTGTAACCAGTCAGGTCGTTCGCAAAGACTTCTCTCTGGTAAATTCCGATTTGGAGCATTACACCGAGAATCCTGTCAATGCCAACGACGAGGTGTGCAGCATCAGCACCAAGAACATGACCCAAGCCATCTTCCCTGTTTCGTTCAAGACCTCTGGCGCTTCTATCGCTTGTAATCTTATCCTTACCTTCAATGGCGACAAGTGCACCATCTCTACCGACGACGAGAACGTGACCGTTACCGGTTCTGGCGAGTATATCGCCAAGGGTACTGCCCGCGCAGAGTATAAGGACTATCAGTGGGGCAGCATGAACGGCGAGCGCATTGACCGTGACATTCTCCGTCTGGCTTACGACGTCGACTTCACCGACAAGAATATCCAGGTTTCTACCGCTGACACCTTGGTTGTTCAGACTCGCGAGTCGAATAAGCGAGTGTTCTTCTCACCCAAATATGATGAAGGATTCGTTCCTGGTAATTAATAATAGGAGGATAAGCATATGAATAAGATAATGAAACACGGTCTCTTGATATTGGCAACTGGTGCGTTTGTCGTTTCCTGTGCCGACTATAATGAGACATCTGATTTTACTGCACAGCCAGATCCCACTTATACGGAGGCATATACAGACTTAGCTCCGGTGAAGTCATACATCAACCGCGACAAGTACCCCAACATGTCTCTTGGCGCCATGCTGAAAGTAGCTGACTTCAACAAGCAGGAACTGGCTCATGCTGCTGCCATTACTAACTTCAACAATGTTACCTTTGGCTCCACCCTGATGTCAGGTGCCATTGTCAGTGAGAATGGCATTATGAACTTCCTCTCCATGATGGATTTGCTGAATCACGTCGAGGAAATCAACGGCGAGGTCTATGGCAGCCCCATTGTTGCCAACGCTAACCAGGCCGACGCTTGGCTGACTCATCTTACCGCTCCCATCGAGATAGCCGTAGACTTTATAGAAGGCAAGACCATTAATTTCAACGAGATGGCCGTTGGCGCCTACGATGCCTCTTTAATAGGAAAAGGTAAGGCTTCGATTGTCAAGTACGACGATCAGAATGTGCTCCAGATTAATACCTCGTCTAATGTCAAGATTGTCGCAGGTTTCGATGTTAGTCCGAAGGACAAGTACACTTGTACGTTCTGGGCTAGGTCCGCCAAGGACGTTGAGTATAACATCACCTTCTCCGGTAACAAGGTAAATGGTGATGGTGCTGATGGCAAGTGGACCCTGAAGGCAGGCAAGTGGACCAAGGTCGTTGTTGAGGCACAGAGTGCTGAAGGCGAAACCGAGGGTTATCTGCAGATAGAGAACCTCCGTAAGGCCGCTATCTATGTACAGAAGGTGCAGGTAGGCTACTATCCTGACAACCACCGCCCGCAGACCGCTCAGGAAATCAACGACACCATCCACTATGCGCTGAACACCTGGTGCGACGGACTGATGAAGTATAACGAGGGCCGCATCAAGTCCTTCGACCTTATCGACGAGCCTATTGACACCAAGTCGGCTGACGTTGTCGCAGGCATCTACGACATCAAGCATGGTACCGCCGACCAGATCTTCTGGCAGGACATCTTCGGCAGCGAAGACTACGCACCTGTAGTTTCCAAGGTGGCCAGCGCAGCCTACGAGAAGTACGGTGGCGACCCTGCAGCGCTGAAGTTCTTCATCAGCGAGACAGGTCTGGAAGACCAGAAGACTTTTGAGAGCTTGAAGCACTGGATTTCCGTTTGGGAGCAGAAGGGTGCCAAGATTGACGGTATCAATGCCAAGCTGAACCTCACCTATAGCGAAGACGCTACAACCCAGGCCGCTACCGACGCTGCGCTCAATACGCTCCTCGATAACTTGGCGGCCACCGGTAAACTGATCCGCCTCTCTAACTTCGACATTAAGTACAAGGATGCTGATGGCAACGCCGTGACAGCAGCCGCTATCACTGACGCTCAACGCCAGAAACTGGCCGACTACTATGGCACCGTGTTGAAGACCTACATGACCAAGATTCCTAACGAGAAGCAGGCTGGCATCTGCAAGGCCAACATGGTAGATACCAACGATCCCGTTGGCCTGTGGTCGCTCAACGATACAAAAGACTGGGTGCGCAACGCTACCTATAAAGCATTCTGCGATGCCCTGAGCGGTAAATAAACGTCCGGATGGATAACTGCCAGTGAGCAGGAGTACCACTTCGGTGTTGCTGGCAGTTATCTCTTCCTAATCTCTCTGTATAACCTAATTATTTATTATATTATCTAACTTTTATTATTAATCTAAATTATTTCTATTATGAAGAAATTATTTACTCTGATTGCTCTTCTGACATGTTTCTTAGGAGCAAAGGCTGAGTGGGTACAAGATTACAAGATCGACTACTCCACTTACAAAGGTTTCCCGTTCTACGTGATGGGTTACGTACCTGAGTGGTATGACGGTGTCATGACCGACTTCGGTGCAAACTTTAAGTATGTAGAAGTGAAGGACGATGCTGAAGAGACCAGCGATGTTATCGTTACAACAAACAACGGCGTTCAGTATTACAAGATTGCCCTGGATGCTCCCGGTTGGCACCAGTACTTCATTGCTGACGGTATCCCCACCGAACTTGATGGCGCTTACACCGTTAAGGCCATGGTTAAGGCTTCAGAGGCGTGCACCATCAACGTCAACATGGGTTGGGGTTGGGGCGAAGGTCAGAGTACCGGTGCTTCAGTCTCGATTGGCACAGAATGGACGGAGGTAGAATGGGAGTACAGCGGTATTGGTGGTACTTCTTGTAATCTCGTTGCCCAGCCAGGAACATCTACCGCTACTATCGAGTGGAAGTATCTCACCGTTGGTCATAATGCTAAGGCTGCACGCCCGACCGTATGGCAGGAGTGGCTGAACAGCGACGGCCAGCCTTTCGTTCTGGAAGAGGGCAAGACCAACGACAAGTACATGGGTAATGCTGAAACTCCTTGGGGTGATCTTGCTAACGTAAAGTACAACGATGCTGAGAAGAACTTCCTGGTTTGCGCATGGTCAAAGGAGAAGGGTCACAACATGGACGAGAATGGTGAAGCTTGGAACCCGTTCCCCGCCAGCATTGAAGAGGTTGATGGCAGCAAGGTATTCGTTTGCCACGGTCAGCCTGCAACCACTGAGGGTGATCCTTCTGCATGGGACAACCAGTTCTGGATTCAGTCACCCCAGTCATGGAAGGAAGGCACCCAGATTAAGCTGCACTTCCGCTATAAGGCTTCTCAGCCTGCCAAGGCCGATACTCAGATCCACAAGCAGACTCCTTCAGACTACCTCCACTGGAATGCTGTTGGTGAAGTAGCTTTCACCACCGAGTGGCAGGACTTTGACAAGACCTTTACTTTCGATGCCAGCATGGCTACCGGTTGGTCAATTGCATTTAACCTGAATAAAGAGGTGAAGGATGCTGTTGACTTCTACTTCGACGATCTCTCTTGGCAGACCATGGTACTCGACGAGGGCTTCTTCGTAGCTTCTTCTAACGCAGCTAACGCTATTGAGTATGACCTCGACAATGCAACTCAGTTCGAGCAAGATCCTGATGAGGACGAGGGTGTACTGTTTGCCATCGTTGGTGAGCAGGGCAAGAAGGAAACATGGATTAACGAAATCATGATTTCTACCATCCGTGGTAACGACCAGGCCTTCAAGGGTGCCACCATCAAGCCGACAACTGCCATTACCAGTGGTGAGTGGACTGGCTATACTGAGGCCAGCCTGGCTAAGATCAAGCTCCCCGGAGCAGGTGTATGGAAGATTCAGCTGGATCCCAACACGAAGGAGATTTGCTTCACTCAGCTTGAAGGTGAGGCTGCTGCCGAGCCTATCGACGTTGTGACCAACAAGACCGAGGTTGTCGTTCATGGCCAGGAGCGTGACTGGAAGCCTGCTAAGGATGATGCAGGTACTCCTCAGGACGGAGAAGAGGGCGTTGGCACTGGCCAGCCTTGGGACAACCAGTTCTTCTTTGTTGCAAACCGCGTTCTGGAACCTGGTGAGGTTACTCATCTGAAGTTCTCTTATAAGGCATCTAAGGTTGCTACGTCTTCTACTCAGACTCACGGAACTCCCGGCGCTTATATCCATTGGGCTGCTATTGGTAATGTGAACTTCACAGAGGAATGGCAGACTTTCGATCAAGACTTCACAGTTCCTAATGAGGCAGCTGGTAAGAACGCACAGTCTATCGCCTTCAACTTGGCTGAGATTAAGGCTGCTTGCGACTACTACATCAAGGACGTTCAGTGGTATCTGAAGGACGAGACGCTTGAGGAAGGTAAGACCTATGAGAACCTGATTGACGCTACCGGCGCGAAGAACTTCTACGTGAAGGAAGGCGCAGGCACCAATCCTCACGAGTTCGAAGGTAGCACAGGCATCACCAACATCGAGAAGAACGTCAAGACCTCTTCTGCTATCTACAACATCGCCGGCCAGCGCGTCTCTAAGGACTTCAAGGGCCTCGTTGTCAAGGACGGTAAGAAGATGCTGAACAAGTAACCGATTATCGGAACAGTTTTCCCGCTCCGTTTGCGAGTAGCGGGACTTTTCTCCCACGGCTTGGGATTTTTCTCCCAGGCCGTGGGATTTTTTTCCCACTGCTTGGGACATTTCTCCCACGCCTTGGGAGTCACATAGAATAATGTTCGCGCGCGTGCGCGCGTCGCGCGAGAGGTTTTCAAAAAAATGCTTTCACCTTTCACAACCCCCTGTAAATAGGGCTTTGGCGCCCATTTTTGCTCAAAAATGCTTCCACATTGCTTTCACAAGGTGTGACGGCGGTGTGAAAGGAAAGTGGAACGTTCTGGCACAGGTTTCACCCGCGCAACCCCTGTCTGCACTGGGTTTCCCGCTGCTTTGTGAAAGGTGAAAGCATTTTTTTGAAAAACTATTTTTTGTTGTTTCTGAGAGATCATGATGTAATGTCCACTGTTGATACATCAGAGAAACTTTGTGTGACATCAAGTCGCCGCGTATATGGTCACTTTTTTTTACCTTTGCAGCTGGAAACAATCAATCTATTGACAAATATGTACAAGAAACTATTATTGAGCGTGGCCGTCATGACGGCCTGCTTACCCATGAAGGCACAGACACCCGCTGCCGGCTACAAGGAGAGCGGCAACAACAACCCCATCAGCGCCAACGTGTTCTGTGCCGACCCGACGGCACTGGAGTACAACGGCCGCCTGTATGTCTATGGCTCCAACGACCATCAGGAGTTTCTGGCCAACGGCAAGAAGGGCGACAATACCTATGGCAACATCAAGTCCATCGTCGTCTTCTCCACCGACGACATGGTCAACTGGACCTTCCATGGCACCATCGACACCAAGAAGATTTGTTCAGGTTGGGTGAAGAATCCCTGGTATCAAAGCTATGGCGTCTCCTGGGCGCCTTCAGTTACGTGGCGCACCAATAGTCGCACTCATAAAGACGAGTTTTTCCTGTATTTTTGCAACAGTAGCCATGGCGTTGGCGTGTTGAAAGCCTATTCGCCCGTCGGCCCCTGGATGTCGCCTCTCGACAAGTTGATGATTCACTATGACTCGCCAGGGGCTTTCCCCATGGGAACTTCTGCCAACTTTGACCCTGGTGTTGTTGTTGACGAAAACGGTACAGGCTGGATAGCCTTTGGCGGACTGAACGACAATGGTGCCCTGCTGCCCGACAATGCCCGTATTGCTAAGCTCAATTCCACCATGACCGGTCTCGACGGTGCGGCAGTCCGCATTCCTGCACCCTATCATTTCGAGGCCAACGAACTCAATGTCATCAACGGCAAGTTTGCCTTTACCTATTGCTCGCACTGGTCGCGCAACCAGGCAGACTGGAATACCTACAAGTTAGAGCATAACATATCGTCAGCCATGCCCGGTGGCGGCACCATGTGCTACATGGTCAGCGACACGCCGATGGACCCCGATTCGTGGGTGTATAGAGACTACTATGGCCCAGGTGTTGCTGGCAACAACCACTCCCATCTGCAAAAGTTCCAAGGTAAGTATTACCACATCTACCACGACCACGGCAGCATCTTGCTGGATGCTATGAAGAAGGGTGGCGCCGTAGATGCCAGTGCCGGCGACTATCGCTCCATCTGCGTAAACAAGGCCACCGTCAATGAGGCGACCGCCACCATTAGTCCCGTTACCCTCAGCCATGCTGGTGTCACACAGATTAAGAACCTTGACCCTTATGCCCTGCAGCAAGCCGAGACCATGGCCAGTTGTGGCGGCGTAGATTACGAAGATTTTACCAACATCACCAAGAAAACCCAGGTGAGCACGCTGGGCAACGAAGCTTCAGAGAACCTGCAGGTGAAGATGAAGGCTGATTCATGGATTAATGTGCGTAAAGTAGGTTTCGGCACCAATGGTGCCACCAAATTCACGTTATACGCGAAGGGAACCGGCAAGATGGACATCCGCACTGGTCTCTCCCGTCGTAACACCGTGGCCTCCATCGAGTTCTCGTCAACCGACCTGCAGGAACACACGGTCGCCATTCCCGAAGGCAAGCTGCAGGGCGTCAAGAACAACCTGTACCTGGTTGTTACCGAGGGCGACGACGTCTATGTGGATGCCTGGCAGTTTACGGAGAAAGGTGCCACCGGCATTAGCAACATCACAGCCAGCGGACGACTCAGTCAGCAGTGTTACGACCTCTCCGGTCGTAAGCTGACGAGTGCTGGTGGTCATCGCGGCCTCGTCATCGAACAGTATATCGACGAGGACGGCGTCAAGCATAGCCGCAAGGTATTCGCAAGTAAAGAGTAAAAGGTATAGTTATTCAGGATACGTCAAACCCCAAAAGTCAATCAGCGGCTTTTGGGGTTTGTTGTTGATAGACTGAGATGTCAGCTTCGCGTCACATGATAACCTTGCGTGAGTGGCCACTGGCGCTGCGCTCAATGCACAGTCCGTGAGGTTCTGTCAGCAGTCGTCCTTGCAGGTCGTAGTAGCTCTTGGGTGCATCGTCGTCCTCGTCGGTCTGTTTTACGTTGGCAATGGCTGTGCTGTTACGGTCAATCATAAAGATATAGGTGCTCAGACTACGAGCCGGCAGTTCGGTGACAAACTCATTGGTCGACTCTGGAATGTCCAGCGTCTGCTGTTGGCAGAGCTTATCAGGCTCGTTGCCGGTAGACAATACCAGTTCGCCGCTCTTTACGTGGTAAGGCAGCTTGATGGTCATGGGGCGCGTAGTCTCTGCGGTGTCGATAGCCATGACGATGAGCGAGTCGCCTTTGATGTAGGCCGAAAACTCCAGAGCGTCACCCTCTCCGCTGGTCTTGTCCTTCGAGGTTGTCAGACGGGTAGAGCCAGTGACGTGCTTGGAGAAGTGAGACATCACGAAAGCACGAGGCAGTAGTTCGTCCTTCTTGTTGCCGGGGCCATACTTCGTCTCACCCGTTCCGCAGAATGCCCAGTGAGCGCGCAGATACCAGTAGATATAGCCCGTGCAGCCGGATAGCATGCACTCGTTCAGCTCCTCGGCGAATATCAGGTTCTCGTGCCATGTCGGCAGTCGGTCACCGATGTTGTCGGTCACTGAGTGCTCCGTCATCCATACCTCCTTGCCATACTTGGTAGGCAGCACGGCAGCCGGTTTCATGTACTGCAGAGGAGCGTGACCGTAGAGGTGGCCTGCGATGATGTCCACCTGTTCGCGACACGTCTCATCCTGCATGAGCGGGTCGGTGTAGTTCTGTGTGAAGCCCAACGGTTCACCGCTAATCAGGCGTACGCCGGGATGGTTCTCGCGGTCCAGCATCCAGGCATGGTTCTTGACCAGTTTCACCAGGTCCTGCGGGTCGTAGAGACAGCCTGAGTAGTTGACCCACCAGTCGGGCTCGTTCTGAATGGACACAGCGTCCATCTCGACACCATGGCTTTTCATCCAGTCCAGGAATGTGTTCAGCCAGGGGAAGAACTTGTCGTAGCAGTCCTCGCGCAGCTTGCCGCGCTGGTTGCCCTGGTCGTCGGAATTGCCGCCCTGTGCTGTGCCGTTGGTCTTGTACTCTCCGGGAGGCGACCATGGCGTACCAAACACGATGCCGCCACGGTTCTTTACCAGTTGTGCTGATGGCAGCGAACCATTCCAGTCGTAGTCGCCCCAGTTGTCACCCGTAAAGCTGGGCGAGATTTCCATACGCAGGATGTTCAACCCGATTTTAGAGCGCTTGCCATACAACCTGTTTACACAAAGGTTGTCGGTGCCAAAGGGTTTCATGGCACCATCGCAACAAGCGCCGCCAAAACCAGAGATGGTCTGTCTACGGACATCGTTCACTGTCAGGCTGTATCGAGGCTTGGCCGCCTGCGTGGCAGTCACTCCCAACAGTACGATGAGTGAAAAAATAATCTTTTTCATGATTGTTAGTTAGTTGATGATATGTTAGTGTAAAATCTACACAGTTTTCTTTGCTTGCAAAGTTACGAAAAATTAAAATAGATGTCTATATTTCTTGCGGTTCTTTTTGTTCGCTGATACATAAGAGAAACAAAATGCAACATTTCATGGTGGCTTTTGCCGATAATCTTCGTATCTTTGCAACGTAATAACAACTAACAACCAATCAACGACTAACAACGATGAAAAAGACATTCTTTCTAACTTTGCTTCTGACTATTCTGCCTGCCCTCAGGATGCAGGCTGCCGTAGACCCTAACTTCTACATCTTCCTCTGCTTTGGTCAGTCTAACATGGAGGGCGCTGCCCGTCCGGAGGCTGCCGACCTGCAGAGTCCCGGACCGCGCTTTCTGTTGATGCCGGCCGTCGACTTCCCTGCCACCGACCAGCGCCCTGCCCGCAAGATGGGTGAGTGGTGCGAGGCTTCGGCACCCCTCTGCCGTCCCAATACCGGACTGACCCCGGTCGACTGGTTTGGGCGCACACTGGTGGCCTCGCTGCCCCAGCATATCAAGATTGGCGTCATCCATGTAGCCATCGGTGGCATCGACATCAAGGGCTTCCTGCCCGACAGCATCAAGGAGTATGCCGAGAAGAAGGCACCCGGCTGGATGAAGGGCATGCTCAAGGCCTACGACAACAACCCCTATAAGCGGCTGGTCGAGCTGGCCAAGAAAGCCCAGCAGGACGGCGTCATCAAGGGCATCTTGATGCACCAGGGCGAGACCAATACCGGCGACCCCAAGTGGGCCGGCATGGTGAAGCAGGTCTATGAGAACCTCTGTGGCGACCTGCAGCTGAAGCCCGAAGACGTCAACCTCTATGTGGGCAACATCGTCCAGGCCGGAGGCCGTGGCGTCTGCATCGGCTGCAAGAAGCAGATTGACGAACTGCCCCAGACCATCCATACCTGTCAGGTGATTTCTTCTGACGACTGTACGAATGGTCCCGACCGTCTGCACTTCGACGCCCCCGGCTACCGTGAACTGGGTTGTCGCTATGGTGAGGCCGTGGCCCGCCAGCTCGGTTTTGAGCCCAAGCGTCCGCAGAACCTGCCCGTAGCCAAGAAGATTGAGATACCCGCCGATGCCGTCACCGTGGAGAATGCCATTCCCGGCAACGAGTTTCCCAAGATTGACAAGCAGCGCCGTGCCTACTTCCGCATCCAGGCTCCAGAGGCCCGTAAGGTCGTCGTCGACATCTGCAGCAAAAAGTACGACATGCAGCCCGACGGCAGAGGTGGCTTCATGGCCGTCACCGACCCGCTGCCCGTGGGTTTCCACTACTACTTCATGAACATCGACGGCGTCAACTTCATCGACCCCGCCAGCGAGACCTACTTCGGTTGCAACCGCGAGGCCGGCGGTCTGGAGGTGCCCGAAGGACCGGAGGGCGACTACTACCGTCCGCAGCAGGGCATTGCCCATGGTCAGGTACGCAGCATCTACTATCACAGTCCCAACTCCAAGTTCGGTGAGTGGCGCCACGCTTTGGTCTACACCCCCGCAGAGTATGAGACCGGCAAGAAGAAATACCCCGTACTCTACCTGCAACACGGCATGGGTGAGGGCGAGACCAGCTGGATGCTACAGGGCAAGATGCAGCACATCATGGACAACGCCATTGCCAAGGGCGAGGCCGTGCCGATGATTGTGGTCATGGAGAGTGGCGACATCAAGCAGCCCTTCGGTGGCGGCAACAACCGCCAGGGCATGAGCGACTATGGCGCTTCGTTCTATCCCGTCCTGCTGAACGACCTCATTCCGTATATCGACAAGACCTTCCGTACCAAGGCCGACCGCGAGCACCGCGCCATGGCCGGACTGTCGTGGGGTGGTCACCAGACCTTCGACGTCGTGCTGAACAATATGGACAAGTTCGCCTGGATGGGCACGTTCAGCGGTGCCATCTTCGGTCTCGATGTGAAGACCGCCTACAATGGTGTCTTCGCCAATGCCGACGAGTTCAACAAGAAGATGCACTACTTCTACATGAACTGGGGCTCGGAGGACTTCATCAAGAGTCAGCCCATCGTCGACAGCCTGCGTCAGTTGGGTATCAAGGTCGACAGCTCTGTCTCCGAGGGTACCGGCCATGAGTTCCTCACCTGGCGCCGCGGTCTGCATGAGTTCATTCCGCATCTGTTCAAAAAGTGATGATTCATAACATTTCAAATTAATGATACATTCCAAAACAATTCTCATCGCACTGCTGGCATTCATGGCATTTCTGCCCATGAATGCCGCAGAGCGTTTCGTAACTTTCCAACAACAGCAGGGAGCACTGTCACTGGCCGGTGCGACCATAGGCTATAGTGACCAGGAACCAAAGGCCGTGCAGATAGCTGCCGCCAGTCTGCAACAAGACGTGCAGCGCGTCATGGGCTTCACCCCTAAGACCGCAGACCAACCTACCATCCTGATTGGTACAGTGGGCTGCAATAAGCAGATTGACCAGTGGGTGAAGCAGAAAGTGCTGGCCGACCTGAAAGGCAAGCGCGAGAAGTTTATCATTACCACTATTGACGGTCAGCTCGTCATAGCCGGCAGTGACCGCCGCGGTACCGTCTATGGCATCTACGAACTCAGCCGTCAGATGGGTGTGTCGCCCTGGTACTGGTGGATGGACGTACCCGTCGAGAAGCGTGACTATGTCGGCGTGCTGCCCGGTGTGTTTACCGACGGCGAACCCGCCGTGGAGTTCCGCGGCTTGTTTCTTAACGATGAGGCACCCTGCCTGACGTCGTGGGTCAAGAACACCTTCGGCACCAATTATGGCGACCATCGTTTCTATGCCAAGGTTTTTGAACTCATTCTGCGTCTGAAAGGAAACATGCTGTGGCCTGCCATGTGGGGCTGGGCCTTCTATGCTGACGACCCGGAGAACTCCAAGACTGCCGACGACATGGGCATCATCATGGGCACGTCACACCATGAGCCTATGGCTCGCAACCACCAGGAGTATGCCCGCAAGCGTGGCGAGTGGGGCCCATGGAACTACCAGAAGAACCAGCAGAAGCTGGACCAGTTCTTCCGTGAGGGCATTGAGCGCATGAAGGGCACCGAGGACATGGTGACCATCGGCATGCGTGGCGACGGCGACGAAGCCATGAGTGCCGAGGCCGACACCAAATTGCTGCAGCGCATCGTGGAGAACCAGCGCAAGATTATCAAGGACGTCACCAAGAAGCCTGCCTCGAAGACCACCCAGGTATGGGCCTTATATAAAGAGGTGCTTGACTACTACGATGCCGGCATGCGCGTGCCCGACGACGTCCTCATCCTGTTGTGCGATGACAACTGGGGCAACGTGCGCCGCGTGCCAAATGCCCAGGAACGCAAGCACCCCGGTGGCTGGGGCCTGTACTACCATGTCGACTATGTCGGTGCGCCGCGTAACACCAAGTGGCTCAACGTCACCCAGACGCAGCAGATGTTTGAGCAGTTGTCGCTGGCCTACGACCACGGCATCCAGCGCATGTGGATTCTCAATGTTGGCGACTTGAAGCCCATGGAGTACCCCATCCAGCTGTTCATGGACATGGCCTGGAACCCGAAGGAGTATACCCAGCAGAACGTCACCCGTCACACCAGTCAGTTCTTCCGTTCGGTGCTCGGTGACACCGCCGATGAGGACATCGTCACCGAAGTTTCCGACATCTACAACCGCAACTGTCAGTACATGGCACGCGTCACACCGGAGATGCTCGATGCCAAGACCTATAACCTCGCCACCGGTGAGTGGCGTCAGGTGGCCGACGACTATGCCCGCCTGGAGCGCCGTGCTCTCCGCGTGTTGCCGGAGGTTCCTGCCGCGGCCCGCGATGCCTACTACCAGTCGGTGCTCTTCCCCGTACAGGCTATGGCCAACCTCTACGACATGTACTATGCCCAGGCCATGAACCAGCATCTGGCCAGCGCCGGTTTGCCCGACGCTAATATCTGGGCCGGTCGCGTGAAAGACTGCTTCCGCCGCGACTCCCTGCTCTGTCGCAGTTATAACCAGGACTTAGCCGGAGGCAAGTGGGACGGCATGATGACCCAGAAGCACATCGGCTACAGAAGTTGGAACGATGACTTCCCCCGCGATATGATGCCGCGTACAACCACCGTTTCCGACGCATCAGCGTCGGGCGGCTACACCTTCACCGCCAACCACGGCTATGTAGCTATGGAGGCCGAGCACTTCTTTAGCAGCACGGCTGCCGCCGGTACCGAGTGGAGCGTCTATCCCTACTACGGCCGCACCCGCAGTGCCGTGGCACTGACGCCCTATACCAAGCCCGTCGATGGTGCCTCGCTGACCTACCGCTTCAGCAACGGGAAAGAACAGAAAGGCAGCGAGGCCAAGACTGTCACCATCCATGTGGTGGTGAAGTCTACGCTGGACTACCTGAACGTTGGCGGCCATGAGTATGCCGTCAGTCTGGATGGTAGCGAGCCGCAGGTGGTCAACTTCAACAAGACCCTCGTTGACCGCCAACCCTATATGTACTCCGAGTTCTATCCCGCTGTGGCCCGTCGCATTGTCGAGAAGACTGTCACCCTGCCTCTGGGCAAGGCGGACATCCATGAGTTGACCCTCACGCCCCGTCATCCCGGCATTGTCTTCGAGAAGATTGTCGTCGACCTCGGCGGCTATCAGCAGCAGTACCTGTTTGGCGACGAGTCACCCGTAACACGAAAATAACAACTGAACTAATCCATGCGTAAACTATTCATTATTCTTGCAGTCCTGTGCGGTAGCCTGACGCTGGCCGCACAGGATTATCAGCTATGGTACGACAAGCCTGCTGGCCACTGGCTGGAGGCACTGCCTGTCGGCAACTCCCAATTGGGTGCCATGATTTATGGCGGCACCGACACCGAAGAGATACAGCTCAACGAAGAAACCTTCTGGAGCGGGTCGCCTCACAATAACGACAGTCCTGCTGCCAAGGCACACCTGCAAGAGGTGCGCGACAGCATCTTTGCCGGCAAGGAAGAGGCAGCCCACAAAATCATCGACCAGTACTTCTTCAAGGGACCTCACGGCATGCGCTTCCTGCCGCTGGGCAGTGTCAAGCTGTCGTTGGGCCATAAGGAGGTGAGCGGTTACCGTCGCCAGCTGAGTCTGGGCGATGCGGTGAATACCACTCGCTACACCAGTAACGGCATCCGCTACGAGCGTACTGTCTTTGCCTCGTTAGCCGACCATGCTGTCATTGTGCGGCTGACGGCCTCGAAGAAGGGTGCCCTGTCATTTGGCGTGGCCTTCAACAGTCCGTTGGAGAACAACGTACAGACGGCTGACGGTTTGCTGACAGCCACCGTCAAGAATGCCGACCATGAAGGCATCAAGGGTGGACTCACCGCCGAGTGTCGTGTCCGCATAGAGAGCGATGGCCATGTGAGCGGCACCACCGTCAGTGGTGCTACCACGGCAACGCTCTATATCGTTGCCGCTACCAACTTTGTCAACTACCACGACATCAGCGGTGACTACCGGCAGAAGAACAGCGCTACGCTGGCGGCACTTGGCGGAAAGAACTATCAGCAGTTGCTGAAACGACATCTGCAGAAGTACCACGAACAGTACGAGCGTGTCAGTCTGACACTGGAGCCCGCAGGAAAAACTGCGGGAACGGTGGCCAGTGGAACTGCTAATGGTGCGACACTGCCTACCGACCAGCGCTTGGCGTGCTTTGACGGCAGTGACCTGGGACTGGTGGCGCTGATGATGCAGTATGGTCGCTATCTGCTGATATCGTCGTCGCAGCCTGGTGGTCAGGCTGCCAACCTGCAAGGCATGTGGAACGACAAAGTCTATCCCATGTGGGACTCGAAATACACCATCAATATCAATGCCGAGATGAACTACTGGCCGTCGCTGGTGGGTAACCTGGTGGAGAACCAAGAACCCCTGCTCACCCTGACTCGCGACCTCAGCGAGACAGGCCGTAAGACAGCCACTGATATGTATGGCTGTCGGGGCTGGGTAGCCCACCACAATACCGACCTGTGGCGCGTGGCCGGACCTATCGACGGCACGTCGTGGGGCATGTTTCCCACCGGTGGTGCCTGGCTGACGACCCACATCTGGCAGCAATACCTGTTTACGGGTGACAAACAACTGCTGCGGCAATACTATCCCGTCCTAAAGGGGGCTGCCGACTTCCTGCTCGACTATCTGCAACCTCACCCCAAATACGGCTGGCTGGTCACGGCGCCTACCGTGTCGCCGGAACATGGTCCCGTGGGTAAGCACACCACCGTCACAGCCGGTTCTACGATGGACAACCAGATAGTCTTCGATGTGCTGAGCCAAACCGCCGCCGCCGCCAGGATAGTGGGCGAGGATACTTCATACATCAGCCTTCTTACATCAGCCATCGCCAAGCTGCCACCCATGCAGGTGGGTCAGTACGGCCAGTTGCAGGAGTGGCTGTGGGACGGCGACGACCCCAAGGATCAGCATCGCCATGTGTCGCACCTCTATGGACTGTATCCCTCCAACCAGATATCGCCCTTCACCCATCCTGACCTTTACCATGCCGCTGGCACTACCCTGAAGCAGCGTGGCGACCAGGCCACCGGCTGGAGTCTGGGATGGAAGACCAATCTCTGGGCACGCATGCTCGACGGCAATCATGCCTTCCTGATTATCAAGAACATGCTGCGCCTGTTGCCCGACGACAGCAAGATGCGCCAGTACCCCGACGGACGTACCTATCCCAATCTGTTCGATGCCCATCCGCCGTTCCAGATTGACGGCAACTTCGGTGTTGCTGCCGGCATCTGTGAGATGTTGCTGCAGAGTCACGACGGTGCCGTCCACCTGTTGCCGGCACTGCCCGACGAATGGCAGAGCGGTGCGGTCAAAGGGCTGCGGGCTCGTGGCGGTTTTATTGTCGACCAAGAGTGGAGCGAAGATAAACTTCGCTCGGCGACCATCCGCAGTACCATCGGTGGCACGCTGCGCCTGCGCTCCTATGTGCCTCTGAAGGGCAAAGGTCTGCGCCCCGCCAAGGGTACCTGTCCCAACCCGCTGCTGGCACCCGCCAATATCAAGCAGCCCTTGCGTGCAGCTGAGGTGAAGCCCGTGGAGCAGAAGACATTGCCGACCGTTTATGAATATGACCTTGACACCGAGGCAGGTAAAACTTATAAAGTGAAGATATGATGCGAAAGACCCTGTTGACAACTGTGGCAAGCCTTCTGGCAGCGTGCTGTTTTGGCCAGGACGTGAGGGTAGAGTTTATGACACCCGCCATCGTCCATGTAGTAAAAGGCAAGCCGACAAAGACGTTGGTGGTGACCGCCACGCCTGAGCAAGTGGAAGTAGTACGGAAAGGTGCTACGTGGAAGAGTAGTGCGCTTACCGTGAAGCAGGATGCTCAGGGCAACCTGACATTTCTGACCGCTAAAGGACAGGTGTTGCTGAGAGAGAAGAATTGCGACGTGGCCGAGGCCCGCCAGACATTTATCTTGGACAAGGATGAGGCTGTCTACGGACTGGGCACCATCCAGAATGGCAAGATGAACCGCCGTGGCGAGCGGAAGCGCATGGAACAGTCTAACCTGGAGGATTTCCAGAACGTGTTGCAAAGCATCAAGGGCTGGGGACTCTATTGGGAGAACTATTCCCCTACGTTGTTTGAGGACAATGCCCAGGGCATGACCTTTGACTCAGAGACGGGCGAGGGTGTAGACTACTATTTCATGTATGGTGGCAGCGCCGACGGCGTTGTAGCACAGATGCGCCATCTGACGGGCGATGTACCCATGTTCCCATTGTGGACCTATGGCTATTGGCAGTCGAAGGAACGCTACAAGACGGCTGCCGAGACAGAGCATATCGTCGACCGCTACCGTGAGCTGAACGTACCGCTGGACGGCATCATCCAGGACTGGCAGTACTGGGGTTCCAACTATCTGTGGAATGCCATGGACTTCCTCTCCGAGGACTTTGTCAATGGTCAGCAGATGATCAGGAATGTCCATGCCAAGCATGCCCACTTCATGATTAGTATCTGGGCCAGTTTTGGTCCGCAGACCCAGCAGTACCGTGAACTGGCAGAGAAGAACCTGCTGCTGCCCTTTGAGACCTGGCCACAGAGCGGACTGTCGCACATCTGGCCGCCACGCCGGGACTATCCCTCAGGCGTGAAGGTCTATGATGCCTTCAGTCCGGAGGCCCGTGCCATCTATTGGAAACACCTGAAGCGCCTCTATGACTATGGGACTGACGCATGGTGGATGGACTCTACCGACCCGGACTTCTTCAACCCCAGGGAGAGCGACTATGCGCACCCCGTCTATGGTGGCACCTGGCGCTCGCAGCGCAATGCCTTCCCGCTGGAAACGGTGCGTGGCATCTATCAGTCACAGCGCAAGGACGACAGGGGCAAGCGTGTCTTTATTATGACGCGCTCATCCTTTGCCGGTCAGCAGCACTATGGTTCCAACATGTGGAGCGGCGATGTCAATTCATCGTGGGACATGTTGCGCAAGCAGGTACCCGCCGGACTGAGTTTCTCGCTGACGGGTAACCCTAATTTCAATACCGATATTGGTGGCTTCTTCTGTAATGCCTATAACACGATGGGACCTGCTTCAGCGCCGCGCAATCCACAGTATCAGGAGCTTTATGTCCGCTGGATGCAGTACGGTCTGTTCTGTCCTGTGTTCCGCAGCCATGGTGCCGACGCTCCCCGTGAGATATGGCAGTTTGGCAAGAAGGGCGAACCCGTCTACGACGCCATCGAGAAGCAGATTCGGTTGCGCTACCGTCTGCTACCTTATTTATATAGCACGGCCTGGCAGGTGACAGCCGAGAATGCCAGCTACATGCGTCCGTTGTTTGCCGACTTCCCTCAAGACAAGAAGGTGTGGGACGTGACCGACGAGTTTCTATTTGGCCGCAGCATACTGGCCGCACCGATAGTCACCCCGCAATATACGGAGGAGAAGATTATCCGCACAGATGCCATGACCGGCTGGGACCGCAGTGACGTCAGAGGACAGAAGGATGATGTTAGAAGTGTTGACTGGACGGCCACGAAGACGACCACGAAGTATCTGCCGAAGGGTGCCCTTTGGTATGACTACTGGACCAACCGACAGTACAAGGGAGGACAGCGCATTACCATTGAGACCACCTTCGACCGCGTGCCGATGTTTGTGCGTGCCGGCAGCATACTGCCTTTAGGTCCGGAGATGCAGTATGTGGGTGAGAAAGACTGGAGCCTGCTGGAGCTGCGCATTTACCCCGGTGCAGACGGTCACTTCCTGCTTTACGAAGACGAAGGTGACAGCTACAACTATGAAAAGGGTCAGTACAGCACCATCGCCTTCCACTGGAACGACCGTAGCCGCACGCTGACCATTGCCGACCGCCAGGGCTCCTATCCCGGCATGCTGCAGAAGCGCCAGTTCGTGGTTGTGCTACCCGACGGCAGACAACAAACTGTTCATTATGAAGGAAAGATGAAGACAGTCCGTTTTTAGTAATATTCGACGGAATGCCCCGCCATGATACATATTCCAAAGAGTTTGTAACACCAGCCAATGCCGGTGTTACTTTCTTTTTGTATCTTTGCAAACGTAATTATTAATGCTATTAACTAACTAACTTCACACAAATGAAACAGACTTTTAAGACAGTGTTGGCCATTGTGTTGGCCATGAACTGCTTGGGTTCGTGGGCTCAGTGGGGCGCACCTGCCGATCCTAATCCCAATGTGAAACTGAAGGATGCCTACAAGGACTACTTCATGATTGGCGTTGCCCTCAACCAGCGTAACGTCAGTGCTGACGACCAGGTGGCTCTGGTACAGAGAGAGTTTAACAGCATCACTGCCGAGAACGATATGAAACCGGGTATGCTGCATCCGAAAGAGGGTGTTTGGGACTTCGAGAAGGCTGACAAGATAGCTAATTTCTGTCGCCAGAACGGTATCAAGCTGCGTGGCCACTGCCTCTGCTGGCACTCTCAGTTTGCCGACTGGATGTTTACCGACAAGAAAGGACGCGAGGTCAAGAAGGAAGTCTTCTATGAGCGCTTGCGTGAACATATCCATACCGTCGTGAACCGCTATAAGGACGTTGTCTACTGCTGGGATGTGGTCAACGAGGCCATCAGCGACAATGGCGGTTGGGCGCGTCCCGGACAGCAGCCCAATCCCTATCGTGAGAGTCGTCACTACAAACTCTGCGGCGACGAGTTCATTGCCAAGGCTTTCGAGTTTGCTCGTGAGGCAGACCCCAATGCCCTGCTGTTCTATAATGACTACAACGAGTGTGACCCCGGCAAGCGCGACCGCATCTACAACATGGTGAAGAAGATGAAGGACGCCGGTGTACCCATCGACGGCATTGGTATGCAGGGTCACTACAATGTCTATGGTCCTACAGAGGAAGACATCGACGCTGCCATCACCAAGTATTCCAAGATTGTGAAGCACATCCATGTCACTGAGCTTGACATCCGTATGAACACGGAGATGGGTGGTCAGCTGCGCTTTTCGCGTGGTGAGAACAAGCCTGTTCCGGGATATATGAACACCCTGCTGACCGACCAGTACAACCGCATCTTCAAGATTTTCCGCAAGCATAAGGACGTCATCGACTGTGTGACCTTCTGGAATCTCGGTGACCGCGACTCATGGCTGGGTGTCAACAACCATCCGCTGCCCTTCGACGAGAACTACAAGCCCAAGCAGGCTTACTATGCCATCAAGAACTTTGATGCCAAGCTGGACAATGCCCAGCCCAAAGAGGACTTTGTGCCTAACCCCTGCAACCAGCCTGGCCAGCAGTACCCCATGGTCAACAGCGAGGGTTACGCCCGTTTCCGTGTTGAGGCTCCCGATGCCAAGTCAGTCATTGTCAGTCTCGGTCTGGGTGGCCGTGGTGGTACGGTGCTGCGCAAAGACAAGAACGGCGTGTGGACCGGCACGACAGAAGGTCCGATGGATCCCGGTTTCCACTACTATCACCTGACCATTGACGGCGGCGTAGTCAACGACCCCGGTACACACAACTACTTCGGCTCCTGCCGTTGGGAGAGCGGTATCGAGATACCTGCTGCCGACCAGGACTTCTATGCTCTGCGCACCGATATTCCTCATGGTACCATCAGCGAGGTGCTCTACTACTCGAAGAGCCTGGGCAAGATGCAGACCGCCATGGTCTATCTGCCTCCCACGTACGGCAAACTCGTCGGCAAGGGTGCCAAGGCTACCCAGGAGCGCTTCCCCGTGCTTTACCTGCAGCATGGCTGGGGTGAGAACGAGACCAGCTGGAGCAAGCAGGGACATGCCGGACTCATCATGGACAACATGATTGCCGAAGGCAAAATCAAGCCCTTTATCATCGTGATGGCCTATGGTCTGACCAACGACATCAAGTTTGGTGGACTGCGCCGTGAGTTTACTGCCAAGGAGTTTGAGACGCTGCTGGTCGACGAGCTCGTACCTTTCATCGATGCCAACTATCTCACCAAAGCTGACAAGTGGAACCGCGCCATGGCCGGTCTGTCGATGGGTGGCATGGAGACGAAGCTCATCACGTTGCGTCGCCCGGAGGTCTTCGGCTACTGGGGACTGCTCAGCGGTGGTCAGTATGCTCCTGAGGAGATTAAGGACCCCAAGGCTGTCCGTGTGATTTTCGAGAGTTGTGGTTCCAAGGAGAACCCTGCCGGTATTAACAAGAGTGTGGAGGCGCTGAAGGCTGCCGGCTATAATGCCCACGGCTTTATCTCTGAGGGTACGGCCCACGAGTTCCTGACCTGGCGCCGCAGTCTGCGGGAGATGGCTCCACTGCTGTTTAAGAAATAAACATGAGAAAAACTATATTATCAACTATTGTTCTGTGCTTGGCGGCTTCTGCTGCCCAAGCACAGAACCCTATTATTCGTGACCAGTTCACTGCCGACCCTACGGCTCGCGTATTTAATAATAAGGTATATCTGTACCCGTCGCACGACATCGTGCCGCCTGCCGGTCAGCGTCAGGACTGGTTCTGCATGGAGGACTACCACGTCTTCTCCTCAGAGAACCTGACCGACTGGACCGACCATGGCGTCATTGTCACGCAAAACAAGGTGCCTTGGGTGCGTCCTGACTCGTACTCGATGTGGGCGCCCGACTGTGTAGAGCGCA
The DNA here is from genome assembly GCA_902760315.1 of uncultured Bacteroidales bacterium. Classification (GTDB taxonomy): domain Bacteria; phylum Bacteroidota; class Bacteroidia; order Bacteroidales; family Bacteroidaceae; genus Prevotella. Next base: position 75,957 of record CACWFV010000005.1, read on the forward strand.
ATGGCAAGTACTATTTCTATTTCCCCTCAGCTCCCAAGGACGGCCGTGGCTTCGGCGTCGGTGTGGCTGTTGCCGACAGTCCTGTAGGACCGTTCATCCCCGAACCGGAACCCATCAAAGGCATCAATGGTATAGACCCCTGTGTGCTCCAGGCCTCTGACGGTAACGCCTACATCTTCTGGGGTGCCGGTCGCTGTGCCAAGCTCAAGCCTAATATGAAGGAGTTGGCTGACGACACGCCTAAGGAGAAGGTGAAGTGGGGTGACCGTGAGTTCGAGATGTTGGGCGTCAATTGTCTCAAAGGTCTGCCCAGTCGTCAGGCAGAGGGACCGTTTGCCTTTGAATATAATGGCAACTACTACCTGACCTATCCCTACGTCAGGGAGAAGACCGAGGTACTGGCCTATGCCATGAGCAAGAACCCCATGGGTCCCTATGAGTATAAGGGACTGATTATGGCCGAGCAGCCCAATGGCTGTTGGACCAACCACCATAGCATCATCAACTATAAGGGCCAGTGGTACCTGTTCTATCACCATAACTACCTGTCTCCCCGTGACGACAAGCGTCGCTCGGCCTGCATAGAGAAACTCTATTTCAATGCCGACGGCACTATCCAGGAGGTCAAGCAGACCTTGCGCGGTGTAGGCGTCAACAAGGCCACGGAGAAGATAGAGATAGACCGCTACAGTACTGCCGCCAATGACGTGACGACAGCCTTGATAGATACTGTCAACACGTTCCGTGGCTTCCAGGCCACCCTGCCGCAGAAAGGCAGTTGGCTGCGCTATGCCAATGTCGACTTCACCGGTGTTACCTCCACTGCTTACCTCATTGTCAACGCCATGGCTGCTGGTAACAGCGAGTTCTGCATTCGTGAGAAGACGGCAACAGGAAAAATCATTGCCCGCATCCCCATGAATGTGGTCAGTCAGATGGGACAGTGGCGCCGCGACCAGTCTGGTCAGTGGCTCACCCAGACAGTCGCTCTGGAGTACGTGCCCAAAGGTGTTACCGACCTTGTTGTCACCTGTGAGGGCGACGCTGCTGTCAGCATCAACTGGGTACAGTTCAAGAATCGCATCAACTATTTCCAGCCCGTCGCTGCCAGTGCTCCCGCTACCCAGCCTGACGCCAATGGTTTCATTCGTCGCTGGCTGCTGCTGGAGCCCATCGACTACAATGTGCGCTCCAATACCATCCTGACAGACACCTATCTGAACGAGAACCTTGCCAAGCAGTATTTCAAGGGACAGTTTGACGATAAGCGTCTGCCTCGTGACGGCGAGAAGGTCACTGCTACCGGTATCGCCCTTGCCGGCGGACCGCGCGACACCCGCATGCAGGCTGGTCCTGCCCAGACCAAGGAGGTCAAGCAGACGCTGCGTTGGCATGCCTTAGAGAGTGAGAGTTATAATGTCAAGGTATTCCGCTTCGCTGAGGCCTATGGTTGCCAGCCTTACAACTCCCTCTTCTGGGGTGTTACCGTCATAAACTGTCCGGAAGAGATGGAAGGCGTACGCCTGGCCATCGGCTCCAATGGTGCCTCCATGTGGTGGCTGAATGGTGACCGTGTGCTGACACTCGACGGCGACCGCCGCATGGTAGAGGACGACTGCGTGTCGCAGCGTCTGACGCTGAAGAAAGGTCGTAATATCCTGCGCTTTGCCTTGGTCAACGGCCCCGGCCTCAGCGACTTGTGTGCCCGCTTTATTGACGAGCAAGGGAAACCTGTTACGGGCTATGAGGTAACATTATTTTCGAAATAACGGGATAACGGAATACTGGGATACCGGAATACCGACTAATTAACGACACAGATTATGAAACGACTAATCATATATTTTTCATTACTCATTACTCATTACTCACTCGGCGTTGCCCAAACGGGTGCTCCCTACATCCACGACCCTTCGACACTTGCCGAGTGCGATGGCAAGTGGTACACCTTTGGAACGGGTGGGGGAGGCATCATCACGGATGACGGCTGGTCATGGCACAGTGGGGCTGAGCGCCCCGGTGGTGGCGCAGCTCCTGACATGCTGAAGATTGGCGACCGCTATCTTTGCATCTATGGTGCTACGGGTGGCGGCCTCTTCGGTGGCCATAACGGTCGCATTCTCACCATGTGGAACAAAACCCTTGACCCGAAGTCGCCCGACTTCAAATGGTCAACGCCTATCGAGGTGGCATCGTCCGACGGTATGGAGGACTGCGATGCCATTGACCCCTGTCTGTTGTTAGACCCCACGACCGGAAGGCTCTGGGCTACTTATGGTACCTACTTCGGTAATATTCGTCTGATTGAACTCGACCCCAAGACCGGCGAGCGTGTCAAAGGTAATGTCGAGAAGGACGTGGCCATCGACTGTGAGGCCAGTGCCCTGATGTATAAAGATGGCTGGTACTACCTGTTGGGTACCCACGGCACCTGTTGTGATGGTGTCAACAGCACCTATAACATTGTGGTGGGGCGCTCACGCTCCGTGGAAGGACCTTATGTGGATAATGTCGGTCGTGACATGTTCCATGGTGGTGGCCGTATGGTCATCGCCGCCGGTGACCGTTGTACCGGTGCCGGTCACTTCGGCCGTTATATCATCGACGAAGGTGTTGAGGTGATGTCGTTCCACTGGGAGGCCGACTTCGATATGGGTGGCCGCAGCGTGCTGGCTGTCCGCCCTATTGTGTGGAAAAACGGGTGGCCCGTTGCCGGCGAGCGTCTTCGTGGCGGCACCTTCGCCCTTTTGTCAGAGCGTCGTGGCTACTCTCTGGAGATGGCTGTCGACTTTGTTCGCCTCCAGCAGGAGCGCCAGCGTTGGAACAACCGTGAGCAGATGCAGCAAGCCCCGAAACCCGTTGCCAACCAGCGCCTGGAAGACGTGGTCGGCACATGGCCTGCTGCCGATGTCCCTGTGGCCGTGCGTTGCAGCGACTATATGTTCCGTCCCCACCAGTTGTGGACCATCACCCCTGTCACGGAGGCCGGCGGCTATCTGAGCAACCCCTATTTCAAGATTACCATTGCTGGTACTGACCGTGCACTGACGGCCACTGCTGACAAGGAGTTGGCAACCGTGGCCTATCAGGGTGGCAATGAGCAACTGTGGCGCATCGAACAGCTCACCGACGGCACCTATCGCATCATGCCGAAACAGATTCCTGGCGAGGAGGGCATCAATACCCGCTACTGCCTCTATTCGGCAGCTGACAGCACTCCGACCCTGGCCGTTTATGACTTTAGCAGTGACAACTCTAAGTGGAATATTCGTAATCACTAATCAAACATAATCATGAAACGACTTCTTTTATCATACCTCTTACCTCTTACCTCTTCCTTCTGTTTGGCGCAGAACCCTTTCGTACAGACCTGGTTTACCAGCGACCCTGCACCGCTGGTGCACAATGGTACCATGTATGTCTATACAGGTCATGACGAGGACCATGCCGACTTCTTCTGGATGCAGGAGTGGCGCGTCTACTCCACCCAGGATATGGTCAACTGGCAGGACCACGGCAGTCCGCTGGCTCTGGAGAGTTTCTCGTGGGCTGACGACCGCGCCTGGGCTGGACAGACCATCGAGCGTGACGGTAAGTTCTATTGGTATATCTGTGCTCATAGCAAATTGTCTAACGGCATGGCCATTGGTGTTGCTGTCAGCGACTCTCCCACCGGTCCATTCCGTGATGCCCTTGGCAAGCCTCTCTTTGAGAATGGCTCTTGGGACCACATCGACCCGACGGTGATGATTGACGACGACGGCCAGGCATGGCTGATGTGGGGCAATCCGCAGTGTTACTACTTGAAGCTCAACCGCGACATGATATCCTACAGTGGCGAGTTGGGACGGCTGGATATGACGGAAGAAGCCTTTGGCGGACCCATCATGAGCAAGCGCGAGCAGGGCAAGCAGTATAAAGACTCGTATGTGGAAGGCCCGTGGCTACGGAAAGTGGACGGCTCCAAGTTCAAGGTGGATAGTTCAAAGCGTTACCAGCTGCTCTATGCTGCCGGTGGCGTTCCTGAACATATCAGCTACAGCACCGCTCCGCACCCCACAGGTCCGTGGACCTATGCCGGCGAGATTATGCCGCTGTGTGACACCAAGTCGTTTACCAACCACTGTGGTGTGGCCGACTACAAAGGTCACTCCTACTTCTTCTACCATACAGGTAAGTTGCCTGGAGGCGGCGGCTTTGGCCGTAGCGTTGCCGTCGAGGAGTTCAAGTATAATGCCGATGGCAGTTTCCCTACCATCATGCCTACTGACGAAGGCGTGAAACCTGTTGCCACATTCAATCCCTTCCGCAAGGTGGAGGCCGAGACAATGGCCTTCTCCAAGGGCGTGAAGACTGAGGGTAACAACGAGGTGGGTGTCTATGTATCCGACATCCATAACGGTGACTATATCAAGTTGCAGAACGTCAGCTTCGGCCATCGCATACCCCGTACGTTCCTGGCTCGTGTGGCCAGTGGTTTGCGTGGGGGACAGATAGAGTTGCGTATCGACAGCCTTGGCGGTCGTCTGCTCGGTACACTCAACGTACCTGGTACGGGGGGCTGGGAGAAGTGGCAGACGCTGACGCTCGATCTGGACTACTCTAACATCACCGACTTGGATGCTCCTAAGCGCACACTCTCTGGCGTCACACTGCCAGAGACTACCGACCTCTACCTGGTTTTCAAGGGTCGCAAGGGTCCTAAGCTCTTCAACTTCGACTGGTGGGAAATGCGTGGCATAGAGCAGGTCAACATGCCTCTGTTCCAAACCAAGTATACGGCTGATCCCTCACCGATGGTTGTGGGCGACACCTTGTTCCTCTATACGTCGCACGACGCTTCTCCGGAGGATATTCCCGATCCGAACGAGCGCAGCTCTGCCGGATTCTTTATGTACGACTGGCTGCTGTGGTCAACCACCGACATGGTGAACTGGACTGAGCACGGAGCCGTCGCCTCGCTGAAGGAGTTTAGTTGGCGTACTCGTGAGAATGGTGCCTGGGCTATCCAGACGATCGAGCGTAATGGCAAATACTACCTCTATGCTCCGCTGCATGGCCACGGCATCGGAGTCCTTGTTGCTGATACGCCCTACGGTCCGTTCCGCGACCCGCTGGGCAAGCCGCTGGTATGGCAGAAGGAACACTGGGACGACATAGACCCCAGCGTCTTTGTCGACGACAATGGTCAGGCGTATATGTACTGGGGCAATCCCCAGACCTATTGCGTCAAACTCAATGAGGACATGATTTCCACCGAGGGCGACATCTTCGTACTCAACCCTAAGGACGGTGTCATGCGGCCGGTCAAGGAGCAGGGTGCAAAGATCAACCTCAGAGTACCCTACTCTGAGAAAGCTAACTGGGCTGTACAGCACTATCAGGAAGGCCCATGGTTCTACAAGCGTAATGGTCATTACTACATGGGCTATGCCACCACCTGCTGTCCGGAAGCGCTGGGCTACGCTATGAGCGACTCGCCCACTGGTCCCTGGCAGTGGAAGAACTACATCATGCGTCCCACGGAACGTGACCGTGGTAATCACCCCGGCATCTGTGACTTCAAGGGACACTCCTATGTCTTCGGTCAGGACTACGACCTCATGCACCTGGAGACCTTCGTCCACCACGAACGTCGCTCGGTGTCGGCACAGGAGATTACCTATAATGCCGACGGCACCATCCAGGAGATTCCCTACTGGCTCGACCAGCAGCCCATGAAGCAGCTGCACTGGCTGAACCCCTACCGCCGTGTAGAGGCTGAGACCATGGCATGGGGCTTCGGACTGAAGACGGCCAAGATGGGTATCGAGAATACGGGTGTTGTCAAGGATATGCCGGAGTCTACAGGTAAACGAAACATGTATGTCTTCGATATTGACAATGGTGAGTACATCCGTTTGCGTGGCGTTGACTTCGGACAGGGCGCTCGTCAGTTCAGCATTGTGGCTGCCGCTGCTGCCAAAGCCGGCTGTACGGTGACTCTGCGCATCGACAGTCAGGACGGTCCTGTTGTTGGTACCGCTGTTGTCAAGAGTACTGGTTCTGCGGAGAAATACAAGACGTTTACCGCCAAGGTAAATGGTGCTACAGGTGTTCACGACCTCTACCTCTGTTTCGACAACTCACAGGGTGACGTACGTCTTGACTACTGGCAGTTTAAATAACTCATTAACAAATCATACGATGAAGAAAGTATTTACAACATTCGTGATGTGTCTGGCTGTTCTGGCTGCCGCAGCACAACCGGCAGGTGGCTTTGGCGGTTTCCAGCAGCAAGTGAAGTTGGAGACTTCGCAAGAGTGGAAGGATGTTAACTATGCAGGTGACGACAAGGCTTACCACACCTGCGATATCTACCTGCCTAAGAAACAGGCTGCCGTCTATCCCGTTGTCATCCATATCTATGGCAGCGCTTGGTTTAGTAACAGCAGCAAAGGAATGGCCGATTTGGGAACCATTGTCAAGACACTGCTCGATGCCGGCTATGCCGTGGTTTGTCCGAACCACCGTTCCAGCATGGATGCTGCCTGGCCTGCCCAGCTCCACGACATACGTGCCGTCATCCGTTTTGTACGTGGCGAGGCTAAGAAGTACCACTTCGATACCTCTTTCATAGCTACCAGCGGATTTTCCAGCGGAGGACATTTGTCATCCACTGCAGCTACTACCAGTGGACTGAAAACGGCTACAGTCGGACAGGTAACACTCGACTTGGAGGGATCACTGGGTGCCTACACCAGTCAGTCGAGTGCTGTCAATGCTGCTTGTGACTGGTCTGGTCCTGTTGACCTCACCGCCATGGATTGTGGAGAGCACATGACGATGGGTGCCAATAGTCCTGAAGACCAGTTGCTGAGGTCAAAGCTGGACAAGGAACCGGACAAATATCTAGGACTCAGTGCTGTGCACTATGTCAACAAAAACAATCCACCTGTCATTATCTTCCATGGCGAGAAAGACAATGTCGTTCCTGTCTGCCAGGGTAGAAAGTTCTATGAACTGCTGAAGGCTGCCGGTGTAAAGACCGAGGCTACATTCCCCGCAGAGGGAAACCATGGCGGACCTCAGATGTACACCGACGAGAACCTGCAGAAGATGGTCAAGTTCCTCAATGAAGTTAGAACTCAGAAGAAATAATTGCAATTACTGAAATATCATGAAACGACTATTCCTACAACTCTTTGTAATGACTGCTGCTTTGGTGGTCAATGCACAGAATCCTTATCTCCCATTGTGGGAACACTTGCCCGACGGTGAGCCTCGTGTCTTTGAAGACCCTGATCAGCCAGGTAAGTATCGTGCCTATATCATTGGTTCACACGATGTGACCTATATCGCCTATTGCGGTCCTGACATCCGCATGTGGTCGGCACCTGTCGAGGATCTCTCGCAGTGGCGCGACGAAGGCCCTATCTTTACGTGGTTCGTCAACGGACAGTGGGACACAATGTTTGCCCCCGACCTGGTAGAGACCGTCGACAAACTGACGGGCAAGAAGACCTATTGGCTCTATCCCCACAGCCGCGGCTGGCGCCGTGTGGCGATGGTCTGTAAGAGTGACCGTCCTGACGGTCCTTTCACCCCTGTCAACCTGACGGCCGACGGTACACAGTGTCTGCCGGGCTCACTCATCGATTTTGACCCGTCAGTATTCATTGAGCCTGTTACCGATAAGAAAGACAAAGACTTCAGCAAAGGCTATCGTGCCTATGTCTTCTATGGCTTCCAACACTCTACGGCTGTAGAACTCGATCAGAACACGATGTACTCCAAGCGTGAGGGAACAGAACCCATCGACCCCTTCATCCCTGCCAGCAGTCGTGATGGCAAGTTGCTCGATAAGGAGGGTAGCGAGTACAAGGCACTCTATAAGGGTCAGAACCCGCTGGACTTCAATTTCTTCGAAGCCAGCAGCATTCGTCAGGTTGGCAATAAATATGTGATGGTGTTCTCCGGCTATTCCGGTAAGGAGTATGGGCTGGGCAATACCAACTCAGCCCTGCGCTATGCCTTTGGTGACTCTCCACTAGGCCCCTGGCGCTCCGGTGGCGTGCTGGTAGACTCGCGTGGTGTGGTGCTCAACGAGGATGGCTCACAACTCATCACCACCAATGCTGCCCACAATACCCATGGTTCGCTGCAGCAAATCAACGGCCAGTGGTATGTCTTCTACCACCGTCCGCCCCGTGGATTCGGCAATGCCCGTCAGCCCATGGTCGCTCCCGTGAAGATTACGTGGGACAAGAAACCCGTTGCCAAGGGAGGCGTGGTGAAGATTACGGCCTACGACCCCTATACTAAAGATAATATTTGGACCGCCAAGGCTGCTGATGGCAATGAATACACCGGTGCCGAGGTGACCAGCGAGGGTTTCCAGATTTTTGGTCTGCCTCCCTATGCCTATTACTCTGCAGGTCTGGCTTGTTTCATGTATGGTCCTGGCAGCAACAACTGGATGCAGGACAACCACGACGTGTGGAACAACTCCATGGACTTGGCCGGTATTCAGAACGGTGGCATCGTCGGCTTTAAATACTTCGGCTTTGGCGGTTTGGCTCAAGACACGAAGGGCGTGAAAGCTTTCGAGGGCATCAAGAAGGGTGACCAGGCGCGTCTCAGCATCAACCTGACCAACAGCGGCAAGGGCGCGTTCAAGATTCATGTGCTTCTGGATAATCCATGGAAAGGACAAGAGGTAGCAGTATTCAACATCCCGGAGAACTTCCCCAAGAATCAGCAACAAACCATTACATTACCTGTTCCCGCCCTGGAAGGACTGACTGGCAAGCATGCCATCTATCTCGTGGCTGATGGTCCTGAGGTGAAGCAGCCCGACCAGCAAGGCCGTCCGCAGTGGGGGCGCCGGCAGGAACCTCAGCGTCCGCAGGGTCTCTTTGACCTTCACGGCATTGGCTTTACCAAGGGAGAGTCGGCCGTTCAGCCTGCGCTCGTTCCACAGATTAGTATTACCGTTGATGGTCAGAAACTGAATATCCCCGAACGTCCCATCATGTCGACCAATGCCAACGGATATACCGAGTGCAACCGCTACCAGCTCTACGCTCCGCTGAAGGCTGATTCCAAGGTAAAAGCATCGTGCGACAATGCTCCGCGTGCTGTCGAGTTCAGCATCAGTTCTGTCGTCGACGGCCGGGCCACGGTTCGGGCCATTTATAATGGCCAAGAGAAGTTATTCCTGATTAATTAAGGGATGATGTAACTACTGAAATAGTCATCGGTGTTACATATAATAAAATGTGTGGAACGCGCTACAAAGTGCGTTCCACATTTCTTTACTACCTTTGCAGCTGAAAACGCATTATAACTTAAAACAATAGAAACGAATATGAAACTGAAGCAAAGTTTATTGCTGATGGCGGCAGGCTTCTTTGTTATGCCTGTTTCCGCTCAACTATCACAGAACCCTAATAAGTTTTTGGGTAACATTACAACCAGAGGCCAGGTAGAAGCCGGTGGCGGCGTGCCATCATATCACACATTGTGGAACCAGATTACTTGCGAGAACGAATCAAAATGGGCGTCCGTGGAGGGCACCCGCGGCTCATTCAACTGGAGTGGTGCTGACCGCGCCTTTAATTATGCACAGCAACACAATTTTACGCATAAGTTCCATGCCTTGATATGGGGTGCTCAGTATCCGAATTGGTTGGAGAGTCTGTCTCCAAAGGAGCGTTTCTCAGCTATCACCAACTGGTTCGACCATGCCAAGGAACACTATAAGACGTTGCCCATGATTGATGTGGTCAATGAGGCCGTAGGCAACCACCAGCCTGGCAACCCCATGATGAAGGCCTCACTTGGCGGTGGCGGCAAGACCGGTTACGACTGGCTTATCAAGGCTTTCGAGATGGCTTACGAGCGTTGGCCGGATGCCATCCTCATCTACAACGACTACAACTCTATTCGTTGGAACGTCAATGAGTATATTGACTTGGTCAAGACGCTTCGCAATGCCGGTGCTCCCATCGACGCCTATGGCAATCAGTCGCACGAGTTGAGTGACATCAGTACCACAGAGTTGAGTCGTGTGCTGAAACAGCAGCAGGATGCGCTGCAGATGCCGATGTTTATTACAGAGTTGGATATAGCGAATGCTAACGATAATCAGCAGAAGGCACAGTATGAGGCTATCTTGCCACTGATGTGGGAGGCTCCCTATTGCGCCGGCGTGACCCTGTGGGGTTATGTCCTTGGTGCCACCTGGGTAGACAATACCGGACTTTACCGCAATGGTACCGAGCGTCCTGCCATGACCTGGATTAAGGAGTACATGCAGACCGACGCCGCTAAGAATGCGGTAGGTCCTTTCCCCGGCACGAAGAAGGAGGCTTCTGTTTATATCCGTCCTGCCGCACTGAAGGTGGCCAAAGATGACCCGCTGCCCATCAAGGTACATGCCCGTCTGGCCACGAAGACCATTGAGAAGGTAGAGCTTTATGCCAACGACGAACTGGTGGCTACCATGACCGAGGCACCGTATGTCACTGACTACGTTGCTGCCACAACGGGTATGAAGAACCTAAAAGCTGTAGTGACCGCCACAGATGGCTCTACCTATGAGCGCTTCAGCACCATCACTGTTACAAGAGGTACGCAGCGCAGCCCCTATAACGACGAGACACCTAAGTTGCCCGGAGTTATCAATGCCAACGAATATGACAAGGGCTTGTCGGGTGTCGCTTTTAGCGCGAATGCTTCACGCAGTACTACCACAGCCACCAGCGATGATGCCTGGATGGAGTACACCGTCGATGTTCAGGAAGAGGGCTACTACTCAGTAGATGTGGAAGTGGCCTCTACCAAGGACGATGGACGCTTCCATCTGTCAGAGTACACACTCGACAATATCATCTTCTATACAGACTTTACAGAGGTGCCCAACACTGGCAGTAAGGATACGTTCAAGAGTGTACATTGCCCGCTGAAGCAGTATCTTACTGCAGGACGCCACGTCTTCTGTATGAATGTCGACAAGGGTGGCTTCTATATCAAGACCATCACCTTCAAACATACGCCCACTTTCAGTCTCCCCGGTGTCGTTGAGGGCGAAGACTACTTGACTAGCGAGAATGTTGGCGCCGTCACTGCCGGCGATGGTTTTGCGTTAGGCAACACTGTTGCTGGTGGCTGGGCAGAATATGTGGTCAATGTTACACAGCCGGGTAAATATTCTTATGAGGCTACTGTGTCGTCAGCCGTTGACAATGCGTCATTCTCCATGACACTCATCAACAACGATGGCAGTGAGAAGACGCTAGGCTCGCTCATAGTACCCAATACAGGTAGCAACGACACCTATACCATTAAGACGGCCAAGATTCGCAACACCCTCAAAGAAGCTGGCGAACACACCTTGCGCATCAAGGTTACCAATGCCGGCGGTAACATCGACAACATCAAATTCATTTGCACCGAGCCCACCACCGGTATCAGCGATATAGAGGGTGACGACACTGTCGCTGCCGGCAACATGTATAACCTCTATGGTATGCCTGTCACTTCCGGCTATCGCGGTATTGCAATTCAAAATGGTAAAAAACTAATTATCAAGTAAATCATAAAATGAAAAATATTTTCCTGACAGCAGTGATGCTGCTATGCACCATGATGGGTGCCAAGGCAGAGGTAGACCCTAACTTCTACATCTATATCTGTTTCGGACAGTCAAATATGGAGGGTAATGCCCAGTGGGAAGCTCAAGATGTGGGTAACGTTGACGAGCGCTTCCAGATGCTGGCCACGTGTAACTTCACCAATCCCCGTCGCACATTGGGCAATTGGTATAAGGCTGAGTGCCCCATTGTCAGTCCTGTCGGCAAACTGGGTCCCACCGACTATTTCGGTCGTACGATGGTCCAGCGACTCCCCGACAAGAAGATTGGCGTCATTGCCGTCGCTATGGGCGGCAGTCCTATCGAGATGTTCGACAAGGACCTGTATGAGCAGAAGTATCAGGACAACTATAATGAGTGGTGGGCACAGATTGCTCGCAACTATTATGGCGAAAATCCCTATGGTCGTATCATCGAGATGGCTAAGAAGGCTCAGCAGGTAGGTGTCATCAAGGGCATCCTCTTGCATCAGGGCGAGTCAAACAATGGTGACGAGAAGTGGCCTGGTATGGTGAAGAAGATATATAAGGACATGTTGCGTGACCTCGGTCTGAGAGCCTCTGATGTGCCCATCTTTGTCGGCGAGACAGAGTATGCCGATCAGGGTGGCGGCTGTTCGTGGCACAACCATGTGGTGGCTAAAATTCCTGAGGTGATTCCCACCGGCCATGTGGTGTCTGCCGAGGGTATTCCCGGCAATGGCACTGACCCCTGGCACTTCTCCGCTGCAGGCTATCGTGAGTTTGGTAAGCGTTATGCTGAGACTGCACTCGACGTGATGAACAATCCGGCACCTGTCAAGCAGTGGACGATAGACGAGCGACTCACCGGTACACTGTCGAATCTTTCTAATAAGCATTTCGCCATCGTCAACGAGTCTGAGCAGAAAGCCTTCTATCTGTCTTTCACACAGGACTTTAAGTTTGGTACATTCCAAGAGGCTTTCGACCAGTCCAATGAGGGGTATCTCTTTAAGTTAGGTAGAATTACAGGTGGACGCACACTGCGTCTCGTCACTCCCGACGAGGAAGACTACACCGTAGACGACGCATTGGTATATCTGAACTCACAGGCTGCTTCCGGTGATTGTTGCTTCTTCAATGGCTTGAATGGTCAGCGGGGCTATGATATTCCTGACGGTGCCGTATGGACACTGGAATATGTGGACGGCAAGGGCTGGTCCATCCAGAATGTCGGAACGGGCAAGTACCTCAAAGACGCCTCTTCCGCCAAGTACGACGAGCCCACCTACTTCTCGTTGTGCACGCTGAAAGAGACCGAGACTACCGGTATTGCTGATGTCAACGTTAAGAGGGAGCCCGCAAGCAGTGGTGCCTATACCCTTGACGGCCGTCAGGTCAGAGCCGGTAACCTGCGTCCCGGCCTGTACATCATCAACGGCCGCAAGGTTGTCGTCAAGTAGCAGAAAACTATTCTAACTAACCATAACTTATTATTGACTATGAAGAAACTACTGCTGTTAATGCCGCTGATGGCATTGTTGATGGGCTGCGCTGGCAATGACGACGAGGCGTTGAGCCCTGTGTTGACCGTAGAGGGCGGTCAGATTCAAGGTGTGCGGGCAGAGAATGCCGGTGTGTATGTGTTCCGAGGCATCCCTTATGCTGCCGCACCTATTGGTGAACTCCGCTGGCGTGAGCCTCAGGCTGTGGAACCGTGGGATAGCATCAGACTCTGCGACAAGTTTGGACACCCCGGCTACCAGGCTGTCCACTATCCCGGCTTCTATGCCTCCGAGTGGGGCTACGGCGACGAGGCTCCCTACAGTGAAGACTGCCTCTACCTGAACGTATGGACCAAGGCTCCCGGCCAAACTGACAAGAAATTGCCCGTTGCTTTGTGGATCCATGGTGGCGGCTATCATGAGGGATGGGGCTCTGAGCCAGAGTTCGACGGACAGGAGTGGGCTGCCAAGGACGTGGTTCTCGTCACCATCAACTACCGCTTGGGTATCTTTGGTTTCATGACCTATCCGGAACTGTCTTCCGAAAGTCCACACCATGTCAGCGGTAACTATGGCATCCTGGATCAGATACAGTCGCTGAAATGGGTGAAGGAGAACATCGCCCAGTTTGGTGGCGACCCAGCCAATGTCACCATCTTCGGACAGAGCGCCGGTGCCGGCAGTGTGCGCACACTCTGTGAGAGTCCGCTGGCTCGTGGTCTGTTCCACAAGGCCGTCATCATGAGTGGCGGCGGCATCAATGTGCCAGCCAAGGATGGTGAGGAAGCCAAGTCCGCAACCCCCGTCAACAAGTTCTTTACCTACAACCCCACGCTGGCTGAAAGTGAGGCCGAGACAAAGAAAGTGATGGATTGGGCCGGACTCACCGACTTGAAAGCGCTGCGCCGTGCCTCTACGGAGATACTCTACACTATCCCACAACTGTACAACATGGTCAACAAGACCGATGTGTTCCTCATGCAGCGTCCTATTGTCGATGGTTACGTGTCGCTGAAAAACTTCGATGATGCCACCCGCGAGGGAACCATTGCCGACATACCTTATATGATTGGCTACACGCTGAACGACATGGGCTCGATGGGTCCCGGCATTGCCGAGTTCTGCAAGGTGCGCCAGAGTCAGGGCGAAGAGGCGTGGGCCTACCAGTTTGCACGTAAGTTGCCCGACGACGGCAAGCATCCCGAAATTACTGACCGTTTAAAAGGTGCTTTCCACAGCAGTGACTTGTGGTTTGTCTTTAAGTCGTTGAAACACTGTTGGCGTCCCTGGACGCAGGGCGACTGGGATCTGGCCGAGAAGATGCTGACGGCTTGGACCAACTTTGCCAAATATAGTAATCCCAACGGTAAAGACGATGCCCTTGGCTGGGAGCCCTGCACTACGGAGAAACCTTACTTTATGCGCTTCCGTCTGGACGACAACGACGTTGAGGCTTCCGACATGGGCGATTTCCTGGTAGATAATCCTGTCAAGTAACGCTTGTAAGCATTTTTGAAAGACACAGTACAACACACAAGACAATAGATAGAACTATGAAAAAACAGACCTTGTTATCCCTGCTGGCGCTGTTGCCTATGGCAATGGCCGCTCAGCCCCGCTGCAATGCCGACGGGACAGTCACTTTCCAGTATAAGAACGAGACGGCCAAGACGGTGCAGGTCGACGTGCAGTTTGCCGGCCGCAAAGACATGACACGCGGTGCCGACGGACAGTGGACCGTGACCCTCGGTCCAGCCGCCCCCGACATGTACCCCTATTGCTTCATCGTTGACGGCATCAGCGTCATGGACCCTGAGAATCCACAGTACTTCCCCAACGAGGGGTTTAAGAACAGTTTGCTGGAGATACCTGCCCGTGATGGCCAGCTGGCTCACGATATTGCCAACGTGCCACATGGCAGGGTGGAGTATGTCAACTACTACTCCAAGACTCTTGGTGCCACCAACCATGCCGTAGTCTATTTGCCACCCGGCTACATGCAGGACTTCCAGAAACGCTACCCGGTATTCTACCTCATCAGTGGTACTACCGATACCGAAGAGGTATATTATAAGGTAGGACGTGTCAACTACATCCTAGACAACCTGCTGGCTGCCGGTAAAGCCAAGGAGATGATAGTGGTCATGCCCTATGGCAACCCCATGAAACTGCTAGCCGGTGGTGCGCTGCCCGCTGCCGGACAGCCCCAGACTCGTTTTGGCGGCGACCCCTTCAGCAAGGACCTCATAGAAGACCTGATGCCATACGTTGAGCAGAACTACCGCACCAAGGCTGACCGCGACCACCGTGCCATTGGCGGCTTCTCGCGTGGCGGCAACCAGGCACTCTATAATGGACTGTCCAACCTCGACAAGTTCTCCTACCTGTGCTCCTACAGCTCCTTCACCTCTACCGACATCCCTAATGTCTACGACCAGGCCGACGACACCAACAAGAAGATACGCCTGTTCTGGCTGGGTGTAGGTACCGATGACTTCCTCTATGGCAATGCCCGCGACTATATGGCGTTCCTCGACCAGAAGGGCATCCGCAGCGTCAAGGAGTTTACCACCGACAAGTTCGGACATACCTGGATGAATGCCAAGTACTTCCTATCGAAAACCCTGCCGCTGCTCTTCAACAAGAAGGCAGCCGAGAACGCCATGAAGGACGGTCAGCCTGCCCCTGCCGCCACCGGCAAGGAACCTCAGTTTACCCCCAGCGTCATGGCACGCATGTTTCCGCGCCCCATCATCTCGCCGGAGTATTCCGAGCAGGGCATTGTATTCCGCTTCAAGGCTCCCGAAGCCCAGAAGGTAGAACTGGAGTGCGAGATACTGCCGGAAAACATTGCCATGGAGCGCGACTCCAGCGGCGTGTGGACTGCCACACTCACCGAGTATCTCTTTGAGACGTTCAAGTACTGCTTTGTCGTTGACGGCACCCGTGTGGCAGACCCCAACAACATGTATCTCTCGCCAGACCGTGGCTTTAAGTACAGCGTCTGCGACAATCCGCGCTCACCCTTTAACTTTGCCTCGCAGAAGGACATTGCCCATGGCCGTGTAGCTTACGACCTGGATCGCATGGAGGCATGGTATACCTCACCCATGCCGCAGCGTGGACAAGGCATGACGATGCCCGTTATGATACAACTGGTGCCCGGCGAGGGCGACACCATGGAGAGCTGGTTCAAGGTGGGTGGTGCCGATGCCATCGTAGATCGCCTCTTGGCTGACGGTCATACTAAGCCGTGCATCCTGACTACCAGCGCTTTGGACTTCATGGACGGCATGCCACAGATGCCAGGCTTCAAGGTACGCACACTGCGTGCCGACGACTATCCCACGTGGAGCCAGCGACGCAGGGCACTGGCTAAGTTGCTGCTGGCCATCGGCAAGGAACCTGCTCCACAGATGCCGGCCTTTGGCGGCGGTGGTTTCGGCGGCGGTGGCTTTGGTATGTAAAATAAACGGACGTTTTCAACGTTATTAAATAAATGAGTAAGAATACAACGAAACAATTATGAAGAAGATTCTCTTTTCAGTATGTATGCTCGCTGTGGCTGTTCTGGCTATAGCTCAGAGCGAGACGTTGAAGTCGAAAGTAGTGGAAGACGGAGGCACGGGACCTTACAAGGCTCTGATGACCGAGGTGCCAGGATTGCAGGCGCATACCGTATTTGTACCGCAAGATTTGTCGAAGTTCGGCAAGCAGAACCCGCTGCCGGTACTGGTGTGGGGTAATGGCGCTTGTACCAATTCACCGTGGGAACACTTCAAGTTCCTGAACGAGATAGCCAGCCACGGCTTCCTGGTGGTGGCTACAGGCTACATTCCCATGGAGGAAGAACCCTATCGCGGCCCGATGTCGACCACTCAGCAACAAATAGAAAGCCTTGATTGGGTGATAGCTCAGAATGCCGACAAGTCGTCACCTTATTATAATAAGATAGACACCCGCCACATCTGTCTGTCGGGCATGTCGTGCGGTGGCCTGCAGACGTTGTTCAACTGTGCTGACGAGCGTGTGTCGGCCCTGATGATTTGCAACAGCGGACTCTTCAACCACCAGAATGCAAGTCAGGCTGTTGGTGGCATGCCCATGCCCCCGAAGGAGAAACTCAAGGAGATTCATACACCGGTGATGTACCTGCTTGGCGGCAAGACCGATATAGCCTACGAGAATGGTATGGACGACTTCCACCGCATCAGCCATGTGCCGGCCTGCGCTGTCAACTTCCCCGTGGGGCATGGCGGCACCTATCGTCAGCCTCATGGTGGCGAGTTCAGCGTGGTGGCCCTGGCTTGGCTGCAGTGGCAGCTGAAGGGCGACCAACAGGCTGCCAAGATGTTTCGTGGCAAGGACTGCGAAATCCTGAAACGCAAGGATTGGACCATAGAGAAGAACGAACTGTTTGACAAATAAATAACCAATGAGAGGATTCATCATGACGTGCATGGCCGCACTGTTGGCAGGCTGCCACTCAGCCCCCGACAAGAATATAGAACAACAGGTAGACGCACTCTATCAGAAGATGCCCCAAGAGGAGCGCATCGCCCAACTGAAGAGTATGTATATGGAAGAGCTCTTCGACGAGCAGGGACAGCTGGACACCGCAAAGTGTCGCCAACTGATACCCTACGGCATTGGCCATTTCTCGCAGTATGCCTTCCAGAAACCTCGCAATCCGAACCGCGTGCGCGACATGGTGGCTGCTCTCCAGGACTGGCTGATGCACCACACACCCAACGGCATTCCGGCTCTCTTCCATGAGGAGGTGCTGTCGGGTGTCAACACGCAGGGTGCTACCATCTACCCACAGCAGATAGGCCAGGCCTGCTCGTTTAATCCCGAACTGGCTGAGCTGAAGACGCGCCAGACCAGTACCCAACTGCGCCGCATGGGTGGCGTGCTGTCGCTCTCGCCCATGGTCGACGTGTGTCGGAACCCCTCGTTCAACCGTCTGGAGGAGTCGTATGGCGAGGATGCCTACCTCTCTGCCGTTATGGGCGTGGCCTTTGTCCGTGGCTTGCAGCAGGGCGACCTGCGCAAGGGCGTGGGTGCCTGTTCCAAGCACTACCTGGGCTATGGCGGCGGTGGCGACGCTGACGAGAAAGAACTGATGGAGGAAATCCTGCTGCCTCACGAGGCGATGATTCGTGTGGCCGGCAGCCGTGCTGTCATGCCTGGCTATCATGCCATGGGCAGTGAGAAGTTGAAAACCAAGAGCGACAAGTCCTATGCGCCGTTGACCTGTGTGGCTGACAGTACCATCCTGAACGATATCCTGCGTGGCTACCTCGGCTTCGATGGCATGGTGGTCAGCGACTATACGGCCATCGACCAGTTGCCGGCAAAGTTGTCAACAGTCGAAAAGGCGGCTCTGGCCATCAATGGCGGCAATGATGTCGACTTCCCCTTCGGTGCCAACTACAAACATCTGCAGCAGGCTCTTGACTCCGGACTGGTGGCTCCTCAGGCTTTTGAGCGTGCCGTCAAGGACGTGTTGCGCTATAAGTTCCGCTGCGGACTGTTTGACAAGCGACCTTATCTGTATAGCACGGAGAAGATAGTTCTTGACACCCCGGAGGAGCGCCAGACGGCCTACGACATTGCCACCCAGTCGGTGGTGCTGCTTCAAAACGACAGCTGTGTGCTGCCTTTGGTGCAGATGGAGGGCGACAGCCTTCCTGCTAAAAAGATATTGCTCACCGGACCCAATGCCAACTCCATGTGGGCTATGTGTGGTGACTATTCGTTCCCGGCCATGACATACTTCTGGAAGAAGGTGACCACGGATCTTGACCACCCGCATGTCGTCACGCTGTTGGAAGGCATGCGCAATCACAAGCCTGACAGTGTTGAGGTACTCTATTCGCGAGGCTGCGACTGGACAGAGGAGATAGAGACGAAGTTCTCCGAACTGGGCGACGCCCGTGCCTGGGAGTACGAACTGCTGCACCGAAAGGTGGATGCCGGCGAAGAAGCCAACCCTGCCGAGGCACTGGCCATGGCCGACTCTGCCGATGTCATCGTGGCTGCCATGGGCGAGAACGTGATGCTCTGTGGCGAGAACCGCGACCGACGTGGACTGCAGCTGCCCGGCAAGCAGCGCGAGTATGTCGAGGCGTTGCTTGCTACGGGCAAACCCGTTGTGCTGGTGCTCTTCGGGGGTAGGGCACAGGTTCTTGGCGACCTGGCCGAGCGCTGTGCCGCTGTCATCCAGGCTTGGTATCCCGGCGAAGAGGGTGGCCATGCCGTGGCCGATATTCTCTATGGCCTTGTCTCGCCCTCGGCCAAACTCTCTGTCAGTTATCCGCGCGAGGAGATCTACGAGCCCATCTGCTACAATTACGGCCATGACCAATTGTCAAATAGTAAATTACAATGGCCTTTCGGATACGGCCTGACCTATACCACCTTTGAGTATAAACACTTGCTCCTAGACCAGTCGGCACGCATCAGCGCCAACTACGTAGAACTCTCCTTCGAGGTGAAGAATACCGGCAAGCGGGCAGCTACCGAGATTGCCCAGGTCTATCTGTCGCCTACTGCCGACAGCCAGCCGCTGCGGCCCATTCAGTTGCAGGGCTTTGCCCGTGTCACGCTGGAACCCGGCCAGACCAAGCGGGTGGAGATGAAACTCTATACCGACCAGTTTGGCTACTACTCCCACGACGGCCAGCGCCAGTGGAACATCCTGCCGGGAACGTACACCGTCCGCGTGGGTGCGTCGTCGGCTGACATCCGTCTGGAACAGGACATCACGCTGAAGGGGCAGAAGGTTACCAAGTCCCTGCGCGATCACTACTTCTCAGCCGTCGAGGTAACCAACTGACGGCCGCACTGTTCAGAACTCATAACCGACAATACTTATACCTACACGACGTAAAACTATGAAAAAGACCATGATGACCTTGCTGGCGCTGCTGCCCATGACTGTTGCGTCGGCCCAGGAACGCACTGTTTCTTACGTTTATAACGTAGAACACACTGGCAGCCACTTTGCTGCGCCACAGATGCCGGCTCCCGATGAGTTGCCCGTAGTCCGTGAACTGCCTGATGCCCTGCAGGGCGTACAGTCGTTCAGCGACTGGGCGCGGCGGCGTAGTGACATCTCCCACCTCATTCAACACTACGGCATCGGCACCAAACCGGCTGTCGAGCCTGGGCAGGTGGCAGCCCGCATGGACGGCGACACGCTCATTGTCGATGTCACCGTGGGTGGCCAGGTGCTGACGCTGAAGTCGCATCTGCGCTACCCCAAGGTGGGACAGCCGCCCTATGCGCTGATGATTGGCACAGACATGATAGCCCTGCCGCGCCAACTCTTCGAGGAACGTCCCATTGCCACTGCTACCTTTACCTCGGCTCAGGTCAACGACTACAAGCAGTTCGGACCTCATCACGACCGCGGCGGCCACCACTTTGACCGACTCTATCCGCAGCTCAAGGACAATGGAGCCTATAGCGAGTGGGCGTGGGGCATGAGCCGACTGATTGACGGCCTGCAGCAGCTGGGGCCTGAGGTGACGAAAATTGACGTGAAACATATCGGTGTGACGGGATGCTCCTATGCCGGTAAGATGGCTCTCTACTGCGGTGCCTTCGACGAGCGCATTGCCCTGACCATTGCCCAGGAGCCTGGCGGCGGCGGTGCTGCGGCCTGGCGTAAGTCGCACGAGGCTACCCTGGCCGGCAAGAACCTGGAGGATCTCGACAAGACCGACTACCACTGGTTCCTGGAGAGTCAGAAACTGAATTTCCACGGTGACAGCGTCTACCGCCTGCCTTACGACCAGCATGAGCTCTGTGCCATGGTGTGTCCGCGTGCCCTCCTGCTGTTGGGCAATCCCGACTTCGAGTGGCTGGCCGACGGTTCCATGCTGCCTTCTGCCGAGGCTGCCCGAAAGGTTTGGCAGCGCTTCGGCATTGCTGACCGCATGGGGTGGAGCATCGTCGGCAAGCATGGTCATTGTCAACTTCCGCAGACGCAGTGGCCTGAGGTCCAGGCCTTTATAGACCGCTTTCTGCTGGAGCGACCTGTCCGGACAGACCATATTCAAAGGGTAGAGGATTTGTAAGTCCTCTACCCTTTACTATGTTTATCTTGCTTGTGCATTTTTGACGTTGCACAGGCATGTTCTCAAAAACGAACTCAGCCCACCGTCGGCTATGCTATGCGTCAATGTTGGCGTAGGTAGCGTTTTTCTCAATAAACTGGCGGCGCGGCTCCACGTCGTCGCCCATCAGCATGGAGAATATCTCGTCGGCCTCGGCAGCATTCTCGATGGTGACCTGTTTCAGAAGTCGGTTCTCGGGGTTCATCGTCGTTTCCCATAGCTGTTCGGGATTCATCTCACCAAGACCTTTGTAGCGCTGGGTGTGCAGTGCCGAAGCATTCTCGTCGCCAGCCACATACTTATCAATAAAGGCTTGGCGTTGCTGTTCCGTGTAGCAGTATTCAGAGACCTTTTTGAAGGTACACTTATAAAGAGGTGGTGTAGCAATATAGAGGTGACCGCCCTGGATGACCTGTGGCATGAAACGATAGAAGAGCGTCATAATCAATGTGTCGATGTGAGAGCCATCGACGTCGGCATCGGTCATGATGATAATCTTGTCGTAGCGCAGCTTGTCAATATTGGCATCCTTTGAGTCCTCGCCGTCAACGCCGAAGCGTACGCCGATGCTCTGAATGATATTCATCACAGACTCTGCCTCGAAGACACGGTGCCACTGTACCTTCTCAACGTTCAGGATTTTACCACGCAGCGGGAGTATGGCTTGGAAGTGACGGTCACGCCCCTGCTTGGCCGAACCGCCTGCCGAGTCACCCTCTACGAGGAATATCTCACAGCGGGCAGGGTCCTTCTCTGAGCAGTCAGCCAACTTGCCGGGCAGTCCGCCACCCGTCATCGGACTCTTGCGCTGCACGCTCTCACGAGCCTTGCGGGCAGCTATGCGAGCTGTAGCGGCCAGGATAACCTTTTCGCAGATGGTGTGAGCCTCTTTCGGGTGTTCCTCCAGATAGTTGGTCATGGCCTCGCCGACGGCCTTCTGTACGGCACCGTTCACCTCGCTGTTGCCCAACTTGGTCTTGGTCTGGCCCTCAAACTGGGGCTCAGCCACCTTTACCGAGATGATAGCCGTAAGACCCTCGCGGAAGTCGTCCTGGGCCACCTCTATCTTGGCCTTCTCAATCTGCTTGCGCAATTGGTCGTCCTCGTCGGCATACTTCTTGAGCGCACGTGCCAGGGCAATGCGGAAACCCGTCAGGTGGGTACCACCCTCAATGGTATTGATATTGTTCACGTAAGAGTGGATGTTCTCTGAATAGTCACTGTTATACAGCAGGGCTACCTCGATGGGCACGCCATCCTTCTCGGTCTTCAGACAGATGGGGTCGCCAATGATAGACGTGCGGTGACGGTCTACGTAGCGTACAAACTCCTTCAGGCCCTCT
Source organism: uncultured Bacteroidales bacterium (assembly GCA_902760315.1). Taxonomy (GTDB): domain Bacteria; phylum Bacteroidota; class Bacteroidia; order Bacteroidales; family Bacteroidaceae; genus Prevotella. The sequence continues at coordinate 98,527 of CACWFV010000005.1, forward strand.
TTGGCATGGAATACCTCTTTCTTCAGATTTCCTTCCTCGTCGGGGCGCATGTCCTGTAGCGTGATGGTGATGCCGGCATTCAGGTAGGCCAGTTCGCGCATGCGCTTGGCTATGATGTCGTACTTGTATTCTGTGGTGGTAAAGATGCTGCCGTCGGGCCAAAACTGCTGGCGCGTACCAGTCAGGTCGGTGTCGCCTACTATCTTGACGTCGTACAGCGGCTTGCCCTTCTCGTACTCCTGCTGGTAGATGTGGCCGTTGCGGAACACCTGCGACATCATGTGCGTAGACAGGGCATTGACACAGCTGACACCTACGCCGTGCAGACCGCCAGAGACCTTGTAGGAGCCCTTGTCGAACTTACCGCCGGCATGGAGCACCGTCATGACGACCTCCAGGGCTGACTTGTGCATCTTTTCGTGCTCGTCGACGGGAATACCGCGGCCGTTATCCTGTACGGTAATAGAGTTGTCTTCATTGATGGTTACCTCGATGTGGGTGCAGTAGCCTGCCATAGCCTCATCGATAGAGTTGTCAACCGTCTCGTTGACAAGGTGATGGAGACCCTTCTCACTGATGTCTCCAATATACATGGCCGGACGTTTACGCACGGCCTCAAGTCCTTCGAGTACCTGAATGTTACTCGCGGAATAGTTGCTTTCTTTGTTCAATTCTTCTGCCATTTCTGTGAATTTGCAATTTGGATGCAAAGTTACAAAAAAAACGAGAGAAACGCAAAAGAAAAGCATGTTTTTCTTTTCGTTTCCGAGTGTCCGGTAAGTTCGCTGAAGCCAAAGTTACGAAAAAAAAGCCGCAAACCCGGACGGGCGTGCGACTCTTAATTGTTATTTGTTGTAAACTACACTGCTTACAAATTGCTGATGTGATTGCACAGGCTTGACTTGATGTTGGCAGCCTTGTTCTTGTGGATGATGTTGTTCTTAGCCAACTTGTCCAGCATCTTCTGTACTGCAGGGTACAACTTTACAGCCTCTTCCTTGTTGGTCATGGCGCGCAGCTTGCGTACTGCGTTGCGCATGGTCTTTGCGTAATAGTGGTTGTGCTCTGCTTTTTTCTTGTCCTGACGAATTCTCTTCAGGCTTGACTTGTGATTTGCCATTTTTGTTTTTGTTGTTAAAATGATTAATGTAAAAGCTTAAGGGTCTTGCGTCGCTTGCGGACTGCCCCGGGCGGACTCTTCTCGGAGAGCCCTCTGGCACCGTGTCCCCACTGACTGGTAGCACTTGGCTGTGCAGATGCCAGATTTTTTTGTTGGTAGTCCCTAGGAGAGTCGAACTCCTCTTTAGAGAATGAAAATCTCTCGTCCTAACCGATAGACGAAGGGACCGTTTTCGCTTGCGATTTGGCAATTTGCAATTTGCTATTTCGCTAAAAGCGGGTGCAAAGGTACGTTAAATTTTTCGTTTATCAAAATTTTCTGAGGGAAAAATGCTGTTTTTCAATGATTTTTGTGTAATTTCGCAGTCGTGATAGTGAAAACAGAGGCTCTTGTGCTCCATTCCTTCAAGTATGGCGAGACGCGGCTGATAGTGGATATGTTTACCCGCGAGGCAGGCCGCCTGTCGGTTGCCGTTGCCATTCCGAAGACCTCCAGGGGGCGCTTGAAGAAACAGTACTTCCAGCCCATGACGCTGCTGGAGGTGGAGTGCGACCTGCGCCAGCGCCTGCAGTTGCAGAAGTTGAGGGACGCCCGCCTGCTGACGGCCTACACGTCGATACCTTTTTCTCCCGAAAAACTGGCCATCACGCTCTTTGTGGCCGAGTTTCTGTATTATGCGCTCCGCTCTGAGCAGCAGAACGAACTGCTGTTTGCCTACGTTGCTGACTCCATGCAATGGCTCGACACGGCCTCTACGGGGTATTCCAATTTCCACCTGACGTTCCTGATGCGACTCAGCCGCTTCCTGGGTTTCTATCCCAACCTCAGCGACTATACCGAGGGTGCCGTCTTCGACATGCGCACCGCCACCTTCTCATCCGTGGTGCCCACTCACCGTGAGTTTCTTGGCGCCAATGAAGCCCGCCTCATCCACACGCTGATGCGTATGGACTTCCCCACCATGCATCTCTTCCGATTATCCCGCCATGAGCGAAACAGCATCACCGAAGCTCTGCTGCAATACTACCATCTCCACATTCCCCAATTTCCTGAGCTCAAGAGCCTTAGCGTACTGAAAGAATTGTGGGAGTAGGAGTACAAGAACATAAAGGAATTTGCCGTTCACCTACTTGATGAGTGTTAGCATACGCTTCGCATCCTCGTCGCCATCCTTGGCGTCGTCCTTGATTTTCTGGAGTATCTTGTCACCACCCTTCTCGTTCTTGACGGCTTTCTTCAGGTACGAACGGGCCTTCTTCTCGTCGGCAGTCACGCCCTTGCCCTTCATATAGGCCTTGCCCAACTGGTACTGCGCATCGGCATTCTCTTGGCGTGCGGCCTGTTCGAACAGAACAATGGCCTTCTTGCGGTCTTTTTCCACGCCTTCGCCATCCTTGTAGGCCTTGCCCAACTGGTACTGAGCCTTGTGGTAACCCTGATTGGCGGCCTTCTGATACCACACCACGGCCTGGGCATCGCTCTCAGCCACGCCGCGCCCTTTCTCGTAGCAGCGCCCCAGCCGGTACTGGGCCTTCTTGTGACCTTTCTCGGCGGCAGCCTTCAGCTTTGGGAAAGCCTGTTCATACTTTTTAGCGTCATACAAGGCCTTGCCCTCACGATAGAGTTTCTCGGCCGATTGTGCCGTGGCCGTCAGTGCGACAACAGCCAGCAGCAGCGTCATAACTATCTGTTTCATCCTTATCATTTTTTTGTACGCTGCAAAGGTAACGCTTTTCCACTGTTCCGCCAAATGATTTCAGCAGAATTCGGGATTTTCTCAGCGAGGCGTGCATAACTAATTATAGGTACACACATTATTAAATAGGTATACACCTTATTGAAAGAGGCGCACGTATGAGCGAAAAAACAATAGTACTCTAAGGGGTAGCGTAACGGTTCTGAGACGAAAGGGCCTGATGGCTTTTGCTGATAAAAACAGGCTGTTGGCTGAATAAAGTTGGCCGCCGGGCACCAAAACACTACCTTTGCAAGTAAGAACACTATAACAAGAACACGTAGAACAAATCCAAACTACACGCACTATGAAACAATTCCTCGTATTTTGCGTCGTGAGCCTTCTGAGTGTCTCACATAGCCGGGCTACCGACTTCGACTACCCCTACCTGACGTTTGTCACCACCGACGGCACCAAGACCTCGGTCAGCGTGGCTTCGCTCACCATCAGCCTGGCCGACGGCACGCTGACGGCCGGCGGAAAGACCTTCAGCCTGGCCGGACTGGACAAGATGTACTTCTCGGCATCGGGCGAGACAACAGGCATCTCGGTCGTCCAGAACTCGCAGCTGGTCATCGACGACGAGGCCGAGATATTCGACCTGCAGGGCCGCAAGGTCAGCAAGAGTCAGATGCAGCACGGCATCTATGTAGTGAAGACAAAGAACGGAACCTTTAAAGTGAACATGAAATGAAAAAGATACTAACCATACTATCCGCCCTGTTGACCATCACGGCCGGAGCACAAACCCTGAACGTCACGGTAGGCAATGTGGTCTACCAGTTTCCTGCCACCCAGACGGGCGACATGACCTTTACCGACGGCACCACACTGACCGTCATGGGCAAGTCGTTCACGCTGGCCGACGTCGCAAGCATCGCTGTTGACGACAGCGAAGTGACTGATAATCTGGTGAGCATCGTCTACGGCGCCTCATCAGCTACGGTCTACGTGGCCGGCAACGTGGCACAGTACGTGACGCCCTCCGTCAGCGGTGCCCACGTCACCATTACGCAGTCGAACACCGACGCCGTCGACAACGACGAGATAACCTACCAGCTCTCCGGTTCCACCACCGACGGTTCGCTGGTGCTCGGCGGCTCCTACAAGTGTACCGTGGCGCTGGCCGGTGTCACGCTGACCAATCCCAGCGGTGCAGCCATCAACATCACCAACTCCAAACGCATACAACTGAGCGCCAAGAAAGGCACCACCAACACGCTGGCCGACGGCAGCGGCTCGCAGAAGGCCTGCATCTACAGCAAAGGGCAGTTGCAGCTGCAGGGCAACGGCACGCTGAACGTCGCGGGCAACTACAAGCATGCCATCAAGTCGGCATCGTATATAGAGATGAAGAACCTGACGCTGAACATCACTGCTGCCGTGGGCGACGGCATCAACTGCGAGGAGTACCTGCTCCTGAAGAGCGGCACCGTGACCATCAGCGGTGTGGGCGACGATGGCATCCAGTGCGACTTGGGCGGCACGGCGTCTACCGGCCAGACCACCGACCACGAGGATGAAGACACGGGCAACATCTACATAGAGGGCGGCACGCTGACGGCCACCATCACGGCGGCAGCCTCGAAGGGACTGAAGGCCGAAGGCGACTTGCTAATCAGCGGCGGCACCCTCAACGTCACCACCACGGGCACGGGCGCTTACGACAGCGACGAGCAGGACGCCAAAGGCTGTGCGGCACTGAAGAGCGACGGCAACATGACCATCGCGGACGGCACGCTGACGTTGAAGTCGACAGGCTCCGGCGGCAAGTGCGTCAAGTGTGACGGCGCGCTGACCATCAGCGGTGGCACCATCACGGCCCAGTCCACGGGCTCGCAGTATAAGTACAGCAGCAGCGCCACGGCCTCGCCCAAGTGCATCAAGAGCGACGGGGCCATGACCATCAGCGGCGGCAGCATCACGGCCTCGTCCTCTAACCACGAGGGCATCGAGTCGAAGAGCACGCTGACCATCAGCGGCGGCTACGTCTACGTCACCTCCAAAGACGACGCCATCAACTCAGCCGGCGACCTGACGATAACAGGCGGCTACGTCATGGCCAGTGCCAGCGGCAACGACGGCATCGACGCCAATGGCAACTGCTACATCAAAGGCGGCAACGTGGTGGCCATAGCCTCCGTTCAACCGGAAGTAGGCATCGACGCCAACACCGAGGGCGGCAAGCAGCTCTACATCACGGGCGGCAACGTGGTAGCCATCGGCGGTTTCGAGAGCGGTGCCAGCATCACGGGCGGCACGGCTAAGTCGGCCAGCTACAGCAAGAGTACCTGGTACGGACTCTCCAATGGTTCCGAGCAGGCCTTTGCCTTCAAGGTTCCCTCCAACAGTTCCATGGGTTCCACCATGGCCGTTTACACCACTGGCACCGCGGCGCTCAGCAAGGGCGTGACAGGCAGCGGCGACAGTTTCTGGAGCGGCAATGGCTACGCGGCGTTCAGCGGTGGCAGCAGCGTAACGCTCAGCAGCTACTCCGGTGGCGGTGGCCAGCCCGGTGGCGGAGGCCCCGGCGGTGGCGGCCGCGGCTGGTAGGGCGACAAGGAATTCGCTGAGCAATGATGGTTTTTCGCTGAATAGATTTGCTCCTTTTGAAAGAAAAGATTACCTTTGCACCCGCTAACAAGATGAAACAGAAAACAAGTATGACTGACCTACTGAACAGTTTTGCACCCATATCGCTGGAACAGATGTCGAGCGTGAAGCTGATGAACCGTACCGACACGAAGTTCGTCACCACCACCGAGCGGCTGCGGCAACTGCTGCAGATGGCTCTCAAGGACTACTACATTCAGGAGATTGACGGCCAGCGCAACCTGGAGTACGACACGACGTACTTCGACACCACCCAGTTCGACATGTACAGCGAGCACCAGCACAACCACGCCAACCGGCAGAAGATTCGCTTCCGCACCTACTGCGTTTCAGGGTTGCAGTTCATGGAGGTGAAAACCAAGAACAATCACGGCCGCACCAAGAAGAAGCGCATCGAGGTAAGCGACATGGATTTGCACGACAACGACAAGCGCAACTTTATCGGCCAGCACCTACACTACGACGTCGACACGCTGCAGCCGGCCCTGCACAACCACTTCTCGCGCATCACGCTGGTGAACAAGGCCAAGACGGAGCGGCTGACCATCGACAGTCACCTCAGTTTCTACAACCTGGTGAACGGCCAGGAGAAGGACATGGGCAAACTGGTCATCATCGAACTGAAGCGCGACGGCCGCATGCCCTCCCCGGTACTCGACATGCTGCGCCAACTGCACATCCACCCCCACGGTTTCTCGAAATACTGCATGGGGTCGGCACTCACCAATCCGCAGTTGCCCTGCAACCGGTTCAAGCGCAAACTCATTGAAATCAGGAAAATTCTGGCAGCATGACAAGCGCCAGCACTATCTATAAAAAAACAACACACAACGACTACACACACAAAAAACGGAATAATTATGGAGAATTTGTTTTCTATCACCTTTGGTGACACCATGATAAGGTTTCTTATCTGCCTCATCGTCAACTGGTTTATTGTCCACTTCCTGTACTTCAGGAAGGCCAACCGCCGCGACTTCTACTTTACCTTCGTCATCATCTCGGTAGCCATCTTCTTCCTCGTCTACCTGATGATGGGCATGGACCGCGGCAAAGCCACGATGGGCGTAGGCCTGGGACTCTTCGGCATCTTCAGCATCATGCGTTACCGCACCGACACGATGCCTGTCCGCGAAATGACCTATCTGTTTGTTGTCGTCTGCCTGTCAGTAGTCCACGCCATGGCCGACAATCTGGGTGTCGACGACTTGGGCAAGATGATCGGCACACCACTGGCCGAACTCGTCACCATCGACATTGTCATCATCGGCGTCATCTACGCATTTGAGAGACTGCTGAAGGTCGACGCCTCAAAACTCATTCAGTATGACCGCATTGAACTCATCAAGCCAGAGAAGCGCCAGGAGCTCATCCAGGACATTGAAGAGCGCACGGGGCTGAAGGTCACCAAGATTGACGTGGGCGCCATCGACTTTCTGCGCGACATGGCCATGCTGCGCGTACACTACGAGGCTGACGGCACGGCCGACAAGGAGGTTGACAACAAGATAAAAATAAAGAACTCGGAATATGAACACGTTTAAACTGCTTGTGGTAGCCGCGCTGACAGCGATGAGTCTGCCCATGACAGCCCAGAGCGAAACCGGCCTGTGGATGGAGCTGGGCGCAGAGAAGAAGCTGTCGAAAAAATTCAGCGTAGGACTGGAAGCCGACCTGCGCACGCGCAACGACCTGAAAACGATGGACCGCTGGAGCATTGGGCTGAACGCCGAGTATAAACCGGTGAAGTATCTGAAGCTGGACGCCGGCTACACCCTGCTCAACAACAACTTCCGCGAGGACGTGAGTTACAATGCCGACGGGTCGTACAACAACTGGCGCCCCTCTTACTGGGGCATCCGCCACCGCGTGAACGCTTCTGTCACCGGCACGTACAAGTTTCAGAACAACCTGCGCATTTCGCTGCGCGAGCGCTGGCAATACACCTACCGCCCGGAGAAGACCGTCACACGCTGGGACTTCGACAACTCCTGGTGGGAAGACAAGGTGCGCGGCGGCAAGGGCAAGAACCAGTTGCGCTCCCGTCTGCAGCTGGAGTACGACAAGAAAGGGGCGCTCTTCACCCCATACGCCAACGTGGAGCTGTACAACTCGTGGGCCGTGGAAAAGATTCGCTACACCATTGGCACCGACTACAGTCCGTCAAAGCAGCATACGTTCAGCCTCTTCTACCGCTATCAGAACATGAAGAATGTAGACGTTGACGAGTACGACCCCGACATGCACTATATCGGTGTGGGCTATAAGTTCAAATTCTAAACACAGCAAAAACAGATTACACGATGAAGAAAACACTATTTTGCCTCATGGTTGCGATAGCACTCGTCGGTTGCCAGAACGACGACAGCGACTTCAGCGCATATACTGACGGAGAGGCTACGGCTGACAACGCCATCTACATCCATTATAATGGTACGAGCGTCAGCGTCACAGGCGACACCAACGGCTATGTCAGCACCAGCGGAGCCGATGTCATTGTCAACACGGGGTCGGCCACCGACTCACTGCTGCTGGTGCTCAGCGGCACGACCAGCGACGGTTCGCTCCTCGTCTACCGCCAGCGCAAGTTTGGCATCCGGCTGAACGGCGTCAGCATCCATAACAGCGACGGTCCTGCCATCAACAACCAGTGTGGCAAGTCGCTTTACGTCGAAGTGGCTGCGGGCACTACCAACACGCTGACCGACGGCTCCAGCTACGCTGACGTGACCGACAACGACGGCAATGCCATTCAGCAGAAGGGCGCCCTGTTCAGCGAGGGACAGCTCTACTTCTCAGGAACGGGAACCCTGAACGTGACCGGTTCCACGAAGAATGCCATTGCCTGTGACGACTACATCGTCATCGACGACGCCACCATCACCGCGACCTCATCGACGGGTCATGGCATTTCGGTGAACGACGGTTTCCAAATGAACAGCGGTACGTTGAACATTGACGTCACCGGTGACGGCTGCAAGGGACTAAAGAATGACTCCACCACTTTCATCACTGGGGGCACGCTAAACATCAGCACTACTGGTGGCTGCGTCTATGACGAGGACGCTGCTGACTATAGCTCGGCAGCCTGCATCAAAGGCGATTACGCCATCAACATCAGCGGGGGCAACATCACACTGACCAGCTCAGGCGACGGCGGCAAGGGCATCAACTGCGACCGGGACGTGGTGTTCAGTGGGGGCTCGATGACAGTAACAACAACGGGGTCCAACAACGACGCTAAACCCAAGGGGGTGAAAAGCGACACGGGCATCATCGTCAGTGGCGGTTCATTCCATGTCACGGTGAAAAAGAGCTGGGCATGCGACAATGGCTACGAGAGTGCTGACGAGACTGACCAGGCAGCCAACTGCGTAACCATCGTGGGCACACCCGCCACCCAGAGTCTTGCTAAGAAGTCGGTGACTATCGTCTTCTAAAGCAGAGCGGGCAACTCGTAGAGTTTGACGCTGTTAGAGCCTTTTATCAAGATATAGTACTGCTGCGGTTGCTGTTCGGCAATCGCAGCTTTTACTTCCTCTGTGCTGGCAAAGACGCGGAAGCATGGATACTCGCCGGCCGACGACATTTCGCTGACAGCTTTCTGGAATTCAGCACCCACCAGCCAGACTTTGTCAAAACGGGCTTCTTCCAGCATGCGCACCACCTTGCGGTGCTCCTCCTGACTGACGTCGCCTAGTTCGCCCATCTGTCCGATAATTGCCATCTTAGGCTTCACCTCCATCAGGCGGAAGTTGTCAATAGCGGCCTTCATGGAGGTGGGATTTGCGTTGTAGGCATCAACGATGAGGTGGTTATGTTCTGTCTCCGTCAGTTGCGAGCGGTTGTTGGTAGGCACGTAGTTCGACAGGGCGTGGTTAATCTGCTCAAAGGGAATATTATTGACGTAGCCCACGGTGATGGCGGCCAGCATATTGTCCAGATTGTAGGCGCCAATCAGGTGTGTCTGCACTTCCATCCATTCGCTTTGGTAGCCGGTATCGTGGTCTTGCTCTCTCCAGCGAAACTTCAGGAAGGGCGCGCACGAGACGACCTCGCCACGTATCAGAATGTCCTCAGAGTCGCTTTGGCCATAATAGTAGATGTCGGGCTGAGTGTTTCTGTCCGTGATACGCTGGCGGAGCATCTGCATGAGATGTTCATTGTCGCGGTTGACAAACAGCGGACAGTCGTGGCCGAGCAGGAAGTCGTATAGCTCACCCTTGGTCTTGCAGACACCCTCAAACGAGCCGAACCCCAGCAGATGGGCTCTGCCTACATTGGTAATAAGACCACATGTAGGTTCTGCCGTCTCCACCAGCGTCTTGATGTCACCGGGATGCGATGCTCCCATTTCCACCACGGCAATATCAGCCATGTCGTCTAGCCGGAACAGCGTCTTGGGCACACCCACGTCGTTGTTGAAGTTGCCCTCAGTGGCCATCACGCTATAGCACTCTGACAGCACGGCACGAATCAGTTCCTTGGTCGTTGTCTTGCCGTTGGTGCCTGTAATGCCCACCATTGGCATGTCAAACTGCCGGCGGTGCTCGCGCGCCAAATCTTTGAAGGTCTGCAGACAGTCGTCCACGCGGATAATCCTGTCGGAGTCTGAAGCCACCGCTTCGTCTACGATGGCATAGGCACACCCTTTCTGGAGTGCGGCCTCGGCAAACTGGTTGCCATTAAACGTGGCACCCTTTAGTGCCAGGAAGATGCTGCCCTGCGGACAGTTACGGCTGTCGGTGGTGATGCACGGATGCTGCTGATACAGCTTATAGAGTTCTTTGATGTCCATCTTGTTCTAATAATTTGGGGCAAAATTACAAAATAATTATCAATTATGTACGAAACATAACAAATTATTTCGTAACTTTGCAACTATTATGGAATATACGCTGAATTGCAACGGGAAATTGCTGGAGCTGACAACGCCACAGGTGATGGGCATACTGAATGCTACGCCCGACTCGTTCTATGCTGGTGGCGCCTGTTCGACGCGTCCTGACAGCGAGCCAGCGACAGAGGCCGAGGAGATGGAGCGACTGCGGCTGGCGCTGGCTGTGGTGCGTCGCGAGGCTCCGCAGGCTGTAGTCAGCGTCGACACCTACCGTCCTGACGTGGCACGCATGGTGGTCGAGGAGTTTGGCGCTGACATCATCAACGACGTGGGGGCACCGGTTAATGCTTCTGCCAACAGCCTGCAGGCTATGTTCCGCATGGTGAGCCGGCTGGGAGTACCCTATGTCTACATGTCGCGCAAAGCCACCATGACAGACATTCTGCTTGACTGTGCCGAGGCAGTCGACACGCTGCGCTCCATGGGACAGAAAGATATTGTGCTGGACCCAGGTTTCGGCTTTGGCAAGACGCTGGAACAGAACTACGCTGCTGTGCGGGAATTGGAGCGCATGCAGATGCTGCGCCTGCCCCTGCTGGTGGGTGTCAGTCGCAAGAGCATGATATGGCGACTGTTTGCTACTACGCCAGCTGAGGCCCTGAACGGTACTACGGTGCTCCATACGGTTGCTTTGATGAAGGGTGCTGCCATTCTGCGGGTGCACGACGTCCGTGAAGCAGTAGAAACGATAAAATTGGTAAGCTATGTTTTTTGAATTCGGTATCAAGGATATTATCGACATCGTACTCGTCGCCCTGACGCTGTTCTATGTCTACCGGCTGATGAAGGAGTCGCGCTCGCTGAACGTCTTCATGGGCATCCTGATGTTCATAGTCTTTTGGCTGGTCGTCTCGCAAGTGCTGGAGATGAAGCTACTGGGCAGCATTCTCGACAAGCTGGTGTCGGTGGGTGTCATCGGACTCATCATCCTGTTCCAGGAGGACATCCGCAAGTTTCTCTACAACATTGGCGGCCACCAGCGCATGAGGGCCTTGAGACGCCTCTTTTCCAACAACGACAGAAAGCAGAATGCAGAGCAACTGAAGCGTACCATCATGCCCATCGTCATGGCCTGCATGTCGATGAGCAAGAAGAAGGTGGGTGCCCTGATAGTCATACAGCGCGCCACACCGCTGGACGATATCGTGGCTACGGGTGAGGAAATCGATGCCCGCATCAGCCAGCAGCTCATAGAGAACATCTTCTTCAAGAACTCGCCGCTCCACGACGGTGCCTTGGTGGTTGTCCGCCAGCGTATCCGTGCTGCTGGCTGTATCCTGCCCGTCAGCCACAACCTCGACATCCCTAAGGAATTGGGATTGCGCCACCGTGCCGCTTTGGGCATCACCCACGAGAGCGACTGCATAGCCATCGTCGTCAGCGAGGAGACGGGTAGCATCTCCGTAGCCATCCGTAGCGACTTCCAGCTCCGCCTCTCGGCAGAGAAGCTGGAGAGCATCCTGACCCAGGAGCTTATGTAAACGTATACGCTAAATAATTGATAATTGATAATTGATAATTGATAATTAATTTGTAACTTTGCAGACAAGTAAAACATTATTGAAGAGGAGCGTACACTGTGTGCAGCCGACAGAGCATTGGCTGATGGTCTGGCAGATATCATCCTCATTGGCAATCCTGCCAAGGTGGAGGCGCTGGCCAGGGAGAAGGGCCTGCAGCATGTCGGAAAGGCTACCCTCATCGACCCTGAAAACTATGAAAAGAGTGAGGAACTGGCCGAGAAACTGGCTGAAATCCGCAAGTCAAAGGGCATGACCATCGAGCAGGCCCGCGAATTGGTGAAGAACCCGCTCTACCTGGGTTGCATGATTATCAAGACCGAGGGTGCCGACGGTCAGATCAGCGGTGCGTTGTCTACCACTGGCGACACGCTGCGCCCCGCCCTGCAGATTATCAAGTGTCAGCCCGGCATTACCTGCGTCAGCGGTGGCCTGCTGCTCATCTCTAAGCAGAAACAGTATGGCGAGGACGGTGTGCTCGTCGTAGGCGACGTGGCCGTAACCCCCATGCCCGATGCTGCCCAGCTCTCTCAGATTGCCGTCTGCACCGCCCAGACCGCTAAGTCTGTGGCTGGTTTTGCTGACCCCCGCGTGGCTATGCTGAGCTTCTCTACCAAGGGTTCTGCCAAGCACGAGGTGTGCGACAAGGTTATCGAGGCTACCCGTCTGGCCAAGGAACTGGCTCCCGACCTGAAGATTGACGGCGAGTTGCAGGCCGATGCAGCCCTGGTGCCCTCAGTAGGTGCTAAGAAGGCTCCCGGCTCCGACATTGCCGGCAAAGCCAACGTGCTGGTATTCCCCAACCTGGAGGTTGGCAACATTGGCTACAAGATGGTGCAGCGCCTGGGCGACGCCATCGCCATCGGTCCTATCCTGCAGGGTATTGCCCGTCCGGTCAACGATCTCTCTCGTGGCTGCTCTGTTGACGACATCTACTATATGATTGCCATTACCGCTTGTCAGGCCATGGATGCTAAGAAGTAAAAAGTGAATAATTTGCTACCGCATAGATTATGAAGATATTAGTATTGAATTGTGGTTCGTCCTCTATCAAGTACGCACTGTACAACATGGACGATAAGAGTGTGATGACCAGTGGCGGCGCCGAGCGCGTAGGCTTGGACGGTGCCTTTGTCAAGGTGAAGCTGGCTAACGGCGAAAAGAAACAGATTATGCACGACATCCCAGAGCATACGGAGGGCGTGAAGTTCATCTTCTCCCTGCTCACCGACCCCGAGATTGGTGTTATCAAGGATCTTAAGGAGATTGACGCCGTAGGCCACCGCATGGTGCACGGCGGCGAGAAGTTCAACAAGTCTGTAGTGCTCACCGACGAGGTGCTCAAGGCCTTCGAGGAGTGTTCCGACCTGGCTCCGCTCCACAACCCCGCCAACCTGAAGGGTGTCAATGCCGTCAAGGAGCTCATGCCCGGTCTGCCCCAGGTGGGCGTTTTCGACACCGCCTTCCACCAGACCATGCCCGCCAAGGCCTATATGTATGCCATCCCCTACGAGCTCTACAAGGAGTATGGCGTGCGCCGCTATGGTTTCCACGGCACGTCTCACCGCTACGTCTCTGCCCGCGCCTTGGAGTTCCTGGGCATGCAGGCCGAGGGCACCAAGATGATTACCTGTCACATCGGCAATGGTGGCTCCGTGGCTGCTGTCGTCGACGGCAAGTGCGTAGACACCTCTATGGGTCTTACCCCGCTGGAGGGTCTCGTCATGGGTACTCGCTCTGGCGACATCGACGGTGGCGCCGTTACCTTCCTGGAGAAGAAACTGGGTCTGGATGCTGACGGCATGTCAAACCTACTGAACAAAAAGTCGGGTGTAGCCGGCATCACTGGCGGCTCAAGCGACATGCGCGACGTGGAGAATGCTGCCAAGGCTGGCGAGGAACGCGCTATCCTAGCTCAGGAGATGTACTTCTACCGCATCAAGAAGTACATTGGTGCCTATGCTGCCGCCATGGGTGGCGTCGATGTCATCGTCTTCACTGCCGGCGTTGGTGAAAACCAGATCTCAATGCGTTCTGAGGTTTGCAAGGGACTGGAATTCCTGGGTGTCAAGTTTGACGAACAGAAGAACCAAGTGCGTGGCGAAGAGGCCGTCATCTCTGCCGATGACTCCAAGGTCAAGGTTGTTGTTATCCCCACCGACGAAGAACTGATGATTGCCACCGACACGATGAATCTGCTGTAAGCGCTCCTATACCTTACTACTAAATAGCTGTCGCCGACTCATCACGAGTCGGCGACATTTTTTTATCACTCATCAACGCATTTTTTTGAAATTGCAGTATGAGGTTTTTAGTACCATTGGCAATAAATAGCGTAGTGATGCGTTTTAAGATAAACAAAACAGTAGTAACAGTATGATACCTACAACAGAACGTGTGTTCCAGATATTCAAGGAACTGAACCAGATTCCCCGTCCGTCGCACCACGAAGAGCGTGTGGCCGACTATCTCTGCCAGTTTGCTGAGCGCCTAGGACTGGCTTACCAGCGTGACAAGGAAAACTGCGTCGTCATACGCAAACCGGCAACGCCGGGACATGAGGACGCTGAGCCCATCGTGCTGCTGAACCACATGGACATGGTCTGTGTGGGCATGGCCGACCCGCTGAACACCCCTATTGACGCCTATGTGGAAAACGGGTGGATGAAGGCCCGCGGCACGTCGCTGGGTGCTGACAACGGCATCGGTCTGTCTATGGCCCTGGCCGTATTGGAGAACAACGACATTGTGCATGGTCCGCTGGAAGTCATCACCACCACCAACGAGGAGGACGGCATGTCGGGAGCCTCGCAGCTGAGCCGGGACTTCTTGAAGGGACGCAAAGTCATCAACCTCGACTCAGAAGACTACGATACCATCACCACTGGGGCTGCCGGCGCCTGTCTGCAGTTTCACCGCATCCCCATAGTGCGCCAACCCGCTCCCGGCGGCAAGCGCCGCTGGTACTGCATCCGCATTGAGGGCGGACTGGGCGGCCATTCGGGTGTTGACATCAACAAAGGCCGCTGTAGTGCCGTCATTCCGGCATGGGCTGTGCTGGCTGCCATTTATAATGAGTATGCCTTCGACGTGGCCTCCATCAAGATAGGTGAGGCCAACGCCTCTATTGCCTCCTCTGCCGAGATAGTGCTGTGCATTGCCTCCGGCGAGGGCGCAGAATTCGTGAAGCAGCAAGAACAGATGCTGAACGACTGGCTGCGCGAGGAGTATGGCGACAGAGACCCCAACATCCACTGCGTCATCAGCAAGTGCGAGCGCCAGGAGACGGTTGTCAACACCGAGGCCCTTGAAGCCTTGATGGGGTGTCTGGAGCAGATTCCTCAGGGAGTGGTGAAGATGAGCGACACCATGAAGGACACGGTGGAGACATCGAACAACGTGGGGCGCATCGTGACAGAGGAAGACTGTTTTCTGGTTTCCACCCATACCCGCAGCTTCATTGACAGCGAGATGGAGTCACTCAGCAAGGACATCGCCAACGTCTTCAGCAGCTACGGCGGCAAGAGCGAACTGGTGATGTCAGCTCCGGCATGGCAGGAAGACCAGCAGTCGGCGTTTCTGCAGCTGACGTCAGACACCTTCCTCGACGTGCTGGGCTGGCGCCCCCGCATGGTAGCCATGCACTTTGTGCTGGAGGCCGGATTCTTCGTGCAGCACTATCCCGGCATCCAGATGGCCAGCATCGGTCCGCGCATTGTGGAGCCCCACTCCACCAGCGAGCGTATCGAACTGTCTACCATCGAGGACATCTGGCAGGTACTCATCGAACTGCTGAAGAGACTGGCCTGAGAAGATTTGGCCGTTTGCCCATAATTTCGTACCTTTGCACCCATGATGGACTGGAAACGACTCATATCTAATAAGCGACTCGGCCAGGAGCAGCGCCACACCGAGCGCCACGACGACCGCTCAGAATTCAAGCGCGACTACGACAGACTGATATTCTCGGCCCCCTTCCGGCGGCTGCAGAACAAGACACAGGTGTTCCCCCTGCCGGGCAGCATCTTTGTGCACAACCGGCTGACCCACTCGCTGGAGGTGGCCAGCGTGGGCATGTCGCTGGGCAACGACGTGGCGCAGCGCATCGTCAGCGAGCGCCGTCCGGAACTGCGTGGCACGTTGTTTGAGGAGATAGGTCAGATAGTCTCCACGGCATGCTTGGCCCACGACCTGGGCAATCCGCCGTTTGGCCACTCCGGTGAGAAGGCCATCCAGACGTTCTTCACCGAGGGTCCCGGCAATGCGTTGCAACAGCAGGTGTCGCCCGCCTTCTGGGACGACATCACCCACTTTGAGGGCAATGCCAATGCTTTCCGCCTGCTGACCCACCAGTTTAAGGGGCGTCGCCCCGGTGGTTTCGTCATGACCTATTCCACCATTGCCAGCATCGTGAAGTACCCCTATGCCTCTTCTGCCGCCAGCAAGAAGGGCAAGTTCGGATTCTTCAGGAGTGAGCAGTCAACCTACCAACGAATTGCCAGCGAAATGGGCATTATGTGCCTCTCCAAGCCCGGTGAGCCGTTGCGCTACGTGCGCCATCCGCTGGTCTATCTCGTGGAGGCCGCCGACGACATCTGCTATGAGATTATGGACCTGGAGGATGCCCATAAGCTGAAGATTGTGTCCTTTGAAGAAGCCTCCAGGCTGATGCTCGACTTCTTTGACGCGGAGACCCAGCAGCACATCCTGCAGCGCATAGCCAGCGAACAGCTCACCGACAAGAACGAGCAGATAGTCTATCTGAGAGCCTGCGTCATCGGTAAATTGGAGAATGAGTGTGTCAACACCTTCATAGAGCATGAGGACGAGATACTGAGCGGCACGTTCACGGGCAGTCTCATTGACCACATCAGTCCCCTGCAGCGCGACGCCTACCGGCGCTGTGCCAAGGTCTCCGTGGAGCGCATCTACCGCAGCCGCCCGGTGCTGGACGTGGAACTGTCGGGTTACAAGATTATGGAGACGCTGATGCAGCAGATGGTCGAGGCCGTCATGCACCCAGACCGCTACTACTCGCAGCAGCTCATTGGGCGCGTGTCCAGCCAGTACCACATCGACGACCCCGACTTGGAGGTGCGCCTCATGTCCGTCATTGACTACATCTCAGGCATGACCGACGTCTACGCCCTCGATGTGTACCAGAAGATTAACGGCATCTCGCTGCCCATCATTTAGTAGCGGTCTTGGTCTTGCTGACGGCCACGTAGGTCAGCAGGATGACGTTCATCATCAGCGCATAGACAATGGCAGGAATGGCCATGACGTCGTTGCCGAAGACGAAGGGACTGCTGGCAATGGAGATGGCCTGGGCAGCATTCTGCATACCTATTTCTATAACAATGGTGCGGCGCTCTCGCCCGCTGAGGCTCATCAGCCGCGACAGCAGACCGCCGGCAGCCATGGCCACCAGGATGAGTACCGTCATGGCCAGTCCCAGGCGGGGAAACTCGCGGACGATGGTCTCGCGATTCTGGATGAAGAAGATGGTGGCCAGCAGTATCAGGGCCGGAAAAGCCAGTTTCTTCAGCACGCCGTGCATCCGCCGGGCCAGTTCCGCGCGCCACATGGCCACGGCCAGTCCCATCACGATGGGCACCAGCATCAGTACCAGGTTCTGCACCAGCAGATTGCCCACCGGCAGCGTGATGGACTGGTTCTCGCCCACCAGTCCGGTGGCATAGCTCATCACCAGCGGTCCGGTGAACAGCGTGACGATGCTGCTCAGCATGGTCAGCGACACCGACAGTGCCACGTCGCCACCCGCCAGCATGGAGAACACGTTGCTGGAACTGCCGCCGGGACTGCACGCTATCAGCATGACACCTAAAAAGAACACGGCCTCCATCTGGAAGCCATAGCCAATGGCCAAACCAATGAGCGGCAACAGGACAATCTGTCCCACAAAGCCCACCAGTACAGCCTTGGGGCGCTCCATTACCAGCCGAAAGTCGGCAGGGCGCAGCGTCAGTCCCAGGTCGAACATCAGCAGGACCAGGATGGGTAAAACAATAAAAATTGTATTCATACGAGGTGCAAAGATAGCAAATAATTCTTAATTCTTAATTCTTAATTCTTAATTTTTTTGTACCTTTGCACTCAGACTAACGAACATTCTATGAGACAACTATTTATTCTGGGCCTCATGGCCGTCACCTTAACCGCCAGTGCCGAACCGGCACAGCGCATTGAGACATTCCCCATCAGTAGTGTGAAACTGGGCGACAGCCAGTTTCTGAAGAACCAGCAGGCCGACATCTATTACCTGCTCGGACTGGACGCTGACCGACTGTTGGCACCCTACCTGAAAGGAGCCGGACTGACACCTAAGGCCGACAACTATACCAACTGGGAGAACACCGGACTGGACGGTCACATCGGTGGCCACTACCTGTCAGCACTGAGCTATATGGCCGCCGCCACCAGCAACCAAGAGATTAGCCAGCGCCTGGACTACGTGCTCAGCGAACTGAAGCGCTGCCAGGACGCCCGCAAGGACGGCTATCTGGGTGGTGTGCCCAATCCGGACCAAATATGGAGCCAGATAGCCAAGGGCGACATCCGCGCCAACAGCTTCGGACTGAACGACCGCTGGGTGCCGCTGTATAACATCCATAAGATTTACGCCGGACTGCGCGACGCCTACCTCATTGCCGGCCGCCAGGAGGCCAAAGCCATGCTCATCAAGCTGACAGACTGGATGATACACGAAGTGAGCCAGCTCAGCGACGACCAGATACAGCAGATGCTGATCAGCGAACAGGGCGGACTGAACGAGACCTTTGCCGACGTCTACGCCATAACGGGCGACAAGAAGTACCTTCGCCTGGCTCATCAGTTTAGTGACCAGAAGATGCTGCAGCCACTGTTGAAGAAAGAAGACAACCTGACTGGCAAGCATGCCAACACGCAGATACCGAAGGTCATCGGCTACAAGCGCATAGCCGACCTGGAGGGACTCAGCGACTGGGACGCTGCCGCCAAGTTCTTCTGGGACGTCGTCGTCGGCCAGCGCAGCGTCAGCATTGGCGGCAACTCCATGCGCGAGCACTTCAACCCCACCGACGACTTCAGCGGACTGCTGGCATCGGAGCAGGGCCCTGAGAGTTGTAATACCTATAACATGCTGCGACTGACCAAGATGTTCTACCAGACCACGGCCGACAAGAGCTACATTGACTACTATGAGCGGGCGCTCTATAACCATATCCTCTCTATCCTCAACCCCGTGCAGGGCGGCTTTGTCTACTTCACCCCCATGCGTGCCGGCCACTACCGCGTCTATTCGCAGCCCCAGACCAGCATGTGGTGCTGTGTGGGTACGGGACTGGAGAATCCTGCACGCTACGGCGAGATGATTTATGCCCACGAGGGCCGCGACCTCATTGTCAACCTCTTCATTCCCTCTCAGCTGACGTGGGACGACCTGACCGTCAAGCAGGAGAACCGCTTCCCGCAGGAACCGTCTACCACCATTACGCTGAACATGAAGAAGGCCCGCCAGTTTGCCCTGAAGATTCGCAAACCTGCGTGGGCCACCACTGTGCAGCTAGCGGTCAACGGTTCCCCCGTTGACTACCGGATAGCTGCCAACGGCTACCTCGTCATAGACCGCCGTTGGCAGGACGGTGACCAGATTCACCTGGACATGCCAATGCACCTCACCGCCATGACGACCCCTGACGGCAAGCCTCAGTACTCATTCCTCTATGGTCCCATCGTGCTGGCTGCCAAGACTGGCACCGACCGCCAGGACGGACTCTTTGCCGACGACAGCCGTGGTGGGCATATTGCCAACGGTCCGAAAATACCGCAGGCCCAGATGCCCGCCATCATCGGTACTGCCGACGAGGTGCTGTCACACCTGCACGCCGTAGAGGGCAAACCGCTGACATTCTCCTTGACAGGACTGTCGACACCGGCCTATGAGGGCATCCAGCTGGTACCGTTCTATCAGCTCTATGAGTGTCGCTACCAGATATACTTCCCACTGTATTCGCAGGCAGAGTGGACTGCCAAGCAACAGGAACTGGCCGCTGCAGAAAAGGCAAAGATGGAGTTAGAGGCCAATACCGTCGACAAGGTGTTCTGTGGTGAGCAGCAGTCCGAGAGCGACCACTTCTTCAAGGCAACAGCAGCATGGAACGGCTACGACGAGGGTATGCAGTGGCGCCAGACGCGCGGCTCGTTCTCTTACCAGCTGAAGGCTCAGGGTGCCAAAACCGTCCGACTTAAAGGTTTTGCCGCTCATGAGCGTATCGTGGTCAGCATTGACGGCCAGCAGTTGGACATCGTCCGTCTGAATGGCCAGGGACTTGCCGTCGTCACTCTGCCTGCAGTCCTCCAACAGACGACAGTTACCCTTACTCTCGCCGCAGAGTCTGGTCGGCAGACACCACGCATCCACGAGGTACGCCTGTGCAGATAAGATACCTTATATAATAGGTAAAACAACTGTCGCACCTAATACTATCGGTATTAGGTGCGACAATTTATGATGGCAGCAAGGTTTAGCGTGTGCTGACGTACTTATGTAACGTAGTACGTAAGGCACCTTTGCCGGCATAGAGCTCTTTGACCATGCCCTCTATCTGTTTGCGCAAACATATTTAAAATAAGTTAATTTTTAAATAATCACACATTAATATATATATGATTTTCAATTTAAAACATTAAATTTGTGAAATCAATATGTATACTACTAAATGTATGTATAGCCGGACAACCGCTTAAAGCAAATATAAATTACTATATATATGAAACAAACGAAAGTTCTATTGACCCTTTGGCTGACGATAGCTGCTACGGGCGTATGGGCTGAGAAAAGCCCCGAAACAGTGGCCGACAACATCCCTGCCGATGAACTAGTGCAGATGAGCGACGGCCGCACTGTGAAGGCGATGCAGGTGCCCCGACGCGCATCAAGCGAAGACTACACCTACACTTACAAAGGTGTGAAGTACACATATATTTCGGAGAACAACTGGAATCGCTACTTCGATACCAACATGCACACGCCTACCAGCTACGGATGGTGGGTGACTGAAGACGGCTGGTATGTCGATCCCAACGGCAACTACCTCGTGGCCGCCTCGATCGACGAAGAAAGCGTGCCCGAGAACGGTGAGGTGTATATCCTGAACGACCTGGTGGGCTACTTCACCAGTCACACCCATCTGGGCTGTGTGGCCGATCAGGGCTTTACCGGCGAGTCGAAGGTGAAGCGCATCTACTTCCAGGATGCTGATGCGCAGGCCTTTAACGCCAGTTCTCTCTTCCAGTTCTTCATCGGTCACAAGGCCTTTGCCAATGCGCCGAACCTGGAGAAGATCGACATGATGCAGTACACCACGCGCGGCACCAACCACTGGGAGCCCATGCCTGTAACGGCTGTCAAACTGGCCTGGGGCACCATGCTCGACGGCTCACCCAACGCCATGATCCGCGTGGCCACCTCGACACTCGACGACTACCGCAACAGCAGTGTGTGGGCCAAGCACCGCGACCGCATCATCAGCTACGAGCCTTCGGGTTACGAGATCAAGGAGTACGGTGCCCGCTACAAGTGTATGCTGGCACAGGACGGCAAGACCTATCTGACCAATGACGGCGAACAGCGCGAGGAGGTGAAGAACCAGCTGCGTCTGTGGAATGCCGACTACCAGAGCTTTAACGCCACTTCGCTGATGGCACCTGCCGACAACGGCGCTACCATATATTACACCACCATCGAGGGAGCCGATGCCGACTATCTGAAAAGTCACGACGGCGTGCTGAGGGTCTATAACGACGTGGGCTCGTATTATAACTACAAGAACATCGCCATCCGCCGCGGTGCCTTTGCCAACTGCGAAGACCTGAAGGCCGTGGAGTTCTGGCAGACCAACGGCCGCAGCGGCAACTCGTATAGCGACCTGAAGGTCTGCATTGAGAATGGCGCCTTCCGCGGCTGTAAAAACCTGAAGGAAATCCGTTTGTTCTACTTTGTGGAGGACGGCGATGATCGCTGGGAGGTGCTCGGGCCTGAGAACGTAATCCCTGGTCCCGACATCTTCGGAATCGACGAACAATACGAGGACTTTCTTGAAGGGAAAGCAGAAGCCACATCGCCGGTCATCATCGTTTCGCCTGACCGTTACCTCGACTTCTGCGAAGACCCCAACTGGATACCCTACCTAGACCTGCTGCGGCCTGCCGACTACGTGCCTTCCACTAAAAAAGACATCTTGAAAGACGGCATCACCTACGCCTTTGCTGCCACATCGGCCGGCGCTCATCTCACCGATCAGGTGGTGATGCAGGGGCTGTCGTGGTGGAATGTGCCCCTTATCCTGGCTGAGATAGCCGTCATGGTTGCCACCTCAGGCGGTAGTAGCGGAGCCTCCGAAGCAGGTGGTGAAGCCTTGAAGGTGGAACTGGCAGAAACCACCAAGACGTTGACTGAAGTAACGGCACTTAAGACCTCGATAAGATCCTCTTATGGCGAGACGCTAAAAAAGGTGTTAGTACGATTGTGCGGTAAAGACCTTGAAAGGTGGACTACTGCCGGCACGAAAAGATTCTACAGCGAAGTGACTGAACAACTTGCGGAAAAAGGATACGCGACTGTTGGCACTTTTCTCTCTACGGCCGATTTTTTGAAACTCACCAATATTGAGGTCAGAGAGCTGGCCTCACTCGTGCTTCAGCTGTGCAATGATCTGATTCCCGACATTGTCGCTCATCAAACCGTCTTGAAAGAGATGGTGAAGGGCTCCATCATTGAAAAACTCCAGTCAACAATCTTCCAGGAAGCATTTCTGAAAGCTGCGGGCAAGAGTCTCATGAAAACGACTGCCATGAATTCGGCGATCGCTGCCGGAGTCAATGGCAGCTTCCAGGCTTTCTGTGCACTCGGCGACCAAGTGAGTCCGGATAAGTTCCGTGATGGTATGCGTGCCAACATCGCATCCAACATGACACAAGTCGGCATGGTGGGCGGTACCTTAATCACCACACCATCGAAAGAACTGATCTATCATACTTGTATCAAAGCCGTTGATGACGACGTGAAGACTGCCATCATCAGATACAGCCCCGACAGCGATACACGCTTGGTGGGCTTTGGCAGCCGGGCCTTCCAGAATAAGAAAAATCTGGAGAGCGTCGTCTTCATGGAGAACGAAGATGTGCACAGTCATAACATGAGCATCGGTACTATTGCCATTCCCGACTCGGCCTTCGTGGGCTGCACCGGACTGCTCACCTTCGACCTGCGTCTGAGGACCAAGGAGAACGGCACCCGTGCACTGGGCCCGGAAAACTTTATCCTCTGTGGCGACAGCATCTTTGCAGGACTCGACTCCACAAAGTTGTGTATCATCATTGCCGAAGAGCGCAAGGAAGACTTCCTGGCCGACAAGCAGTGGGCGAAATATAAGCGGTTCTTTGTTTATGAACCCATCGAAGAAACAGTCTGTCAAGATGACTTTGGCGTGCACTATGCATACACCTATTCCGGAGGCGTACAGCTGGTAGAGAAGGTGGGTGGCCACAAGGTGGAACATCTGATAGCTGTGGGCGACGACGTTTCTGAGATCAGAAAATGCGGAGGCGAGTTGGCACTGTTTAATGATGTGGGTATCTGGAACAACTACAAGCTGGACGGCGTCAAGAGGGATGCCTACCGTGGCCACGGAGAAGTGACGAGCGTGACGTTCTGGGACGTTCAGGGACTCGGTCCCTTCGGTAAGACTTATCTCGACTTCGACATTACCTTGCAAGAGGGCGCTTTTGCCAGCAACTACCAGCTGAGAGACTTCAACCTGATTTACTTGCGCACAGAGGGTAAGGGAGAGGCTGAATTATTCAATCCGGGCTCGTGGGAGTTTGGCAAGAACTATGCCCAACCCCTGAGACCAGAGCAGATCAAATTGGGCAACTACGTGTTTGCGGATTGTCCTAATGTCCGCTTCAAGATGCAGCCCCAGCAGGTAGCCTGGTTCGAGGCCGACTCCGCATGGGCTGTCTATAAGGATCAATTTTTGCCCTGTTTCATTATTCCTGGCGACCAGGCGGTGAGAAAGGTGTTGAAAGACCTGTGCTTCACTTCCAGTGCCGCTTTTATCTCCAAGAAATGGTCGGATCTCATCGATATGAGCCAGCTGGAAGACAAAGGCTTCGACTGGCTCGACGACAGATTCTCCAGAAACACCGACATCCAGCAGTTCCCGGAATTCAAATGGTTTGAAACAGCTGGCCTCGACTATGTAGGCGGCTCGTGGTTCGTGGCCTGTAAGAACCTGACAGCCATCGAACTGCCTTCTACCATCAAGAGCATCGGCGGCTATGCCTTCCAGGATTGTGACCTGCGCGAGATAGAAATCCCTGTTGCCGTGGAGCAGATAAAGGAATATGCCTTTGCAAACAACCTTCACATGAAGACTGTGCGCTGTCTGGGTAGTGAGCCCGCCACACTCGGAAAGGATGCTTTCGGATATACCAAAATGGAATTCGTGAACCACGTGCCTGTAGCGCATTTGGCACTTCCTGAAGGCTTTAAGATCTATGTGCCTGCCGAAGCTGTGGATGCCTACAAGGAGAAATGGAGCGATTATAAGGATTACATCGTGGCTGACGAAGGCCAGACTGCCTTCCCGAAGGTAGTGACCACCACTGCCCCAGGACAACTCGCGCAGAAGCTCGGCCTGGAGACCGTGATGGACGGCAAATACCTGGCAGGCCTGAAGGGTGCTTATTGGAATATCGACTCGCTCACCGTGAGCGGTCCGCTCAATGGTCTCGACATCGGTGTGCTGCGCTTCCTGGGCGGTGCTGACGTCAACAATAGCGACCCCACCTGTGGTCAGCTGCGCTACCTGAATCTCTACAATGCCGAACTGAAACGGGACATGACGTACCCCTTCCAGTGTCACGGATTCAACAACTACCTGGATAAAGATAATGAAACGGGCAGTTTCATGTTCTACTATTGCGACAAGTTGGAAACCGTCATCCTGCCGCGTTCGGCCACTTACATACAGGAGAGCTGCTTTGAGCACGCCACCAATCTGAAGAAACTGGTGGTGAGTGATGAGACGCGTGGTTACGACGATGAGATAACCCGGTATGTACACGGCCTCTCGGAACTGGTATTCCTCACGCGCCAGAGTGCTAAGAGCGATGCCCTTGGCGGACTGATGAACTACGACTCATGGGAGACGCCTATCGAGGCTGTCTTCGTGCCCAATTCACAAATCGGTGACTATGTCAACGAACCGGCTATCACTCAATATACCAGCAATATCGTCGCCCCGTTCAAGGATGATGCCGTCCTCCGTGCCTTTGCTGCCAAGGGGCATTTCTTCCCCTCAGAGTATTTCCAGCTGAGCAGCATCGACGGCATCCTCGAAGGCAGCAATATACAGACCTTCGACGAGTTGAGTTCCTTCAACAAACTCACTTCGCTTGGAGCTGCCCTTGCCGGTTGCGACAAGTTGCGCCGCACGGTGCTGCCCGACTCGTTGCGAGAGATGGGCTATGACGCCTTCCGCGGATGTGCCAGCCTGGACAGCATCTATGTCTACTGCGACAGTGTTCCGACGATGGAACAGGGTGCGCTGCGCGACCTGCCAGCATCGTTCAAGATTTTCGTACCAAAGACCCTGGCCAAACGCTATCGTGCCGAGTGGGCTGAATATGCCGACCATATCGTGGGCAGTGCCAACCAGTATAAAAGCGATCTCATCGAGATTACCACCACCGGATATGGTCAGGTGGCCGAGAAACTGGGGCTGCGCACAGAGCGGGTCCTCTATAGCAATGGTCAGACAAAGTATGTGCGTGGTGTCTTCGGAGATATTAACACCATCAGACGGCTGAAAGTCAGCGGTCCCATCTCGGGCGAGGATTTCGCAGTGCTACGTTTCCTGGCTGGCTACAGCGAATGGAAAGACGCACGTAACTGCGCTGCTAAACTGGAATATCTTGATTTGTACGACGCACAGGTGGTGAAGAGCGATGCCATCTTCGCTGAAGACCGATGGTTTGCCACCGACGACAAGGTGAAGGAAGACAATGTGCTGCCGCCGTTTGCCATGCGTCGCGCCTACGCCCTGAAGACGATCATCCTGCCAAAGACGCTCAAAACCATCGACACCCGCTCGCTCATGGAGTGCCTGGCACTGGAGACGGTCGTTGTCGGCGACGACATTGAGACAATCAACTGGAGTGCCTTCGATGACGACGCTGCACTTACGCGCATGTACATCCTTGCTACAAAGAAGCCGAAGATGGATGCCGACAACTGGTTCTGGCGCAATATGTGCAACAACTATAACCCGACGTTCGATGCCTTCTATGTGCGCCCGAGTATCTACAAAGACTACATCGGCGATAGTGACTACGTAGGCTCGTCATGGCAGCGCACCAACAACATCTCTACTGGTATCTTCAAAGATGACGACTCGTTTGGAGCCTTTGCATCACATGCCGCAGCTACCGAGGACGACCTGGTAGGCGTTACCAATGTCGACGGATGGTTCCGCGATTATAAGGACATCACCGACCTCTCACTGCTGCGCTACACACAGGTAGACTCGCTGAAAGCTGCCGATTTGCAGCCGCTGACCAAATTGGAACGGATTGCCATGCCGTTGCCATTGAGAAGCCTCGATGACAATAGCTTCAGCAATGCTACGAATCTGCACTGGGCCGATTTCATGATGTGCGAAAACACGGATTTGATGTCACAGCTGCAGAACGGTGGCTTGCGCAAGAAGGGACTCACAGAGAACATACTGTGTTTTATGCCGAAACTTTACGGACAGACTGACGAGGTGAACGTGGTGATAGGCGACACCACCGGCGTGATGAACTGCGCCAACTACAGGCTGATTGACGGTCAGGACTACGACGTGCCTTACAAGTTCAATGCCGCAAAGGTGGAGAATACCCGCACACTGACCAAGAGTGCTGCACCCTACACCATCTGTCTGCCTTACAGCATGCAGATACCAAACGGCGCCAAGGCTTACAGACTGTCGGGCCGCAGCGCCAATGAGCTGATCTTCACCCAGACAACGGAGACGCTGCAGGCGCTGCAGCCATACCTCATCTGGACAACCAGTGGCGACGCTTCGCTGAATGCCGATGCGGCTGAGATTCCTGCCAGCGGCGGAAACACCTTCGGTAAGCAGAACGATGCTCCAGGCTTCTCAATGCGCGGCACCCTCTACGGCATCAGCAATGCTGAGGCTGCCGGGCTGGGCGCCTATACCCTGCAGCAGGACGGCAAGTGGCACCCCGTGATGTCTGACAGTGACGAGCACCGTGCCGCCCGCATCCTGCCCTTCCGTGCCTATCTGTTGCAGAACCGTGGTGTAGCAGGTGCCCGTGCTATCGGCATGACGCTGGAAGACGTAACCGGTATCGAGCAGCTGCGCACCATCGACAGCGATGGCACAGAGCGCATCTACGACCTGAACGGTCGCCAGTTGTCAACTCCGACAACGGGAATCAATATTATCAATGGTAAGAAAGTTATTAATAGATAAACGGCAATGAAGAAGATACAGATAATGAATATGCTGCTCGGGGGCCTGCTGGTCCTCGGCAGCCTTACCGCTTGCGGTGGTGGTGACGACAGCACAGACACCCCCCCAACACCTCCCGAGAAGGTGGCAACGAGTGTGAAAGTAGACTATAGTGCTACTGTTTCGCAGCAGCTGCTCGACGTAGCAACGGTCACCGTGCGCTATATCGGTGAGAACGGTCAGGTGGCACAGGAGCAGATGTCGTCCACCACCTGGACGAAGAGTGTCACCATCCCATTGCCTAACAAGGCGGGATTGAACATCCAGCCCACACTGAAAGGCGCTGTCAATGAGGAAGAGTACACCCTCAGTGCCAATGGACAAGCCACTTACAGCTGGCTCGACCAGGATGGTCAGCAGCTCAAGGCAGGGGCCACAGAGAAGACACCCGATATGGAGGCCGTATTCTATGCCGACGGCCTGGGACAGTATCTGGGTGCCATCACTGCCAACTGTCAGCTGGCTCGTGCCTTCGCCAAGGACTTCTCTGTCAGCGATACCACTGTCGCCTGGGGCGGCAATGCGGGTGACGACAGCACGCAGGGTACTGGCATCTCGAACGAAGGTGCTACAGGTGACAACCGATAGGGTGATGGAAGATGTATGATGGAAGATGGAAGATGGATGATGTATGATGTAAGAGGTAAGAGGGGTGATGGAAGATGGAAGATGGGGCTGTGCACTGCACTGTTCGCTATTCACTGTTTACTCTTCACTTCCTGTACCAAGGAGGGCAACACAATCTACAAGCCCACACCTGGCGAGGAACAACCCGCCACGACACCGCTGGTGACCGTGATATATGGTCCCAACAGTTTGGGCGACCGCTCGTACTGCGACTTGATATACAAGGGCGTGGAGGCAGCCGCCAAGCAGTATGGCGTGCGTACCCTGCAGCTGGCACCTGAGAGCGAGGAGCAGGGACTGGCCTATTTGGAGACGATGTTCAGCCAGATGGAGAACGCCACCGACACCGTCAGACGATTGTTTATCACGCCCAGTCCCGTGTATGATGCCTTCATCCGCAAGAACAACAAACGACTGGAGAAGAACCCCTATGCCGACCTGCTGTATATGGAGACCACCACACCGCTGGAGGGCAAGGGCTCTACCTTCTATATCGACTACTACGGCGCCATGTATATGGGCGGCTGTATGGCACACTATGGCGTCTCTGATTTGCTCACCGTGTTGTTGGCCAATCCCTATACGCAGACCGTTCGAGAGGCAGGCGAGGGATTCATAGCAGGCTATAACGACTCACGCCATTGGAACGATCAGTATCCTGTTCAACTGCATGTGCGCTATCTGAGTGACGAGCCCGTGGGCGGTTTTACGATGGCCGACACCACTGCCATGCGCATTTATCAAGAGGAAAAACATTACTTCAGTAAGGAAAAAGATAATAATGTAACTTTCGTCCCGATATGCGGAGGAGCCATGCATGCCATCTTCCGTGCTTTGCACACTAATTCACTTCTCTACGACTACGACTGTTACGTAGGCATTGATGGCGACATGTGCTACGACAACGAGTCCTGTCTCTTCTCGGTTGTAAAGCATATCGACAAGGTGATGGTTGATTATATTGGACTATGGCTCAAGGAATCGATGCCTAAGCACCAGACACTGGGGCTTGCTGACGGGGCTACTGGCACCATCAGGGAGGGATACCAATATGCCGGTGCTAATGGATATGAGTATTTCAAAAAGCGGGTTGATTTGGACAGTCTGCGCCAAGTAGCTATCAGAAAGGAGGTGGAGCGATATGAGAAGTAAGATGGTAGATGGAAGATGTAAGATGGCTGATGGAAGAAGGCTGATGGCTGATGAATTCGCAACGCCACACTCTGACTATGGTCAGAGAAGAAGGCTGATGTGGCTGTGCGCCATAGCACTGTTTATGATTCACTGTTCACTATTCACTTCCTGCAAAACCGAGGACGATACCATCGTTTATAAAGACTCGCGCCGCTGGGTGACGAAGACGGTGGCCGTGGTGGCACCGCTTAATGACCCCATCATGAAGGCTCGTCTGGAACGCACCGCCGACTGGATGCTTCAGAGCCTGCACAACGCCCAGTTGCACGACACACTGTGTATCGACCTGAAACTGGAGTGGTACGACGAGTACGGCAACAACATGAAAGCTTTAGGCGAACGGCTGGCTAAACGCGATGACCTGTTGGCCGTCATTGGTCCCTTCGACAGCGACAATGTGGAGCAGCTGGCGCCCTACTGTCAGCAGACCAAGAAACCGCTCATCCTGCCCACCGCCACCAGCGAGACTGTCATCCGACGCTTTGCCATCACCAGCACAGGCGACGGACAGCAGCCCTTCCTCTGGTCGCTCACAGAGACCGACGTATCGCTGGTAGAATTAGTCATGTCATACTATGCGGATTTCCTCATGGGGGCTCACATGAAAGAGTATGAGATTACTGGCTCGAAGCAAGCTGCACTCTATGCGCCTGCCGGTACCTACGGTCAGACATTTGTGGAGTGGGCTCCTTTCCAGGCCAACGAACTCGGCATCAGTCTTAAAGTGTGCGAACAGTATGCCGACACCACTGCTTTCTATCAGAACATGCGTGCGTATTACGATGAAATTGGCAGTGTCGTAGGGGCAAGCTTAAATATTCCTCAGTTCCTTGTTGTCAACGATGTGAGGCAGGTCTATGATATATCCCGCATCCGTATCGAATGGTGGGGGATTAATCCTGACGAGTGGTTTTCTAATGATTTTTTGGGCAGGCTCATAGTGAGATGGTCACCCGTCTATTATGTGCTTCCCAATTTGACTGATGAGGGCATCGCCAATTTGGGTCCCCACGGTATTATCTTGATTGACGAGTATCAGGGGTTCTCACCCTACGCCGACCCGATGACGGGCTTCGAGATGAGCTATGAGGCCCGCTATGACACCAAGCCTACCTTTGCAGAGTGCAAGTTCTACGACGCACTGCTGCTGGCAGCCTTTGCGTCAAACTACCTGGAGCACCACCCAGAGGTGACCAATCTGAACGATGCCATCATTGATATCTGCACCACCGATAATATGCTTTCCGGCTACGCATGGAGTGAGACGGGCATGGAGCTTTACCTCTCGGCCCTCGAACAGGGGCAGCTGATCGGATTCAAGGGTGCCTCAGGTGCCGTGCAATTCGACAGCCAGTGCTATACAGCCGCCTTGAATACGACCTACGTCAACTGGTATATCAATGAAGGGAAAATCTACCATCGTAGTTATTTCAGCACGACGGGTAATGCCCAGACTGGTCAGACGCTGGCGTCGTGGAACTATCTGGTGAAGGATGCTGAGAAGAAGTTCGACTCCGAATACAGCAAGAGCATCAACCCCATCACTTACCCCGACCTCACCAATCAGTATGCCGTACTGGTGCAGGGCAGCAATGGCTGGGATAACTACCGCCACGAGGCCGACGTGCTGAGCATCTACCAGATGCTGAAGGCAAACGGCTATGACGACGACCACATCATCCTTGTCAGCGCCGACGACTGCGCTTATGCTGCTGAGAATAGCGACAAGGGTGCCGTGCGTACCGAGCCCGACGGCAAGAACCTGCGCGAGGGCGCTGTCATCGACTACAAGAATGCCGACCTCACGCCACGGGACGTCTGTAACATCCTCAAGGGCGTGAAGACTGATAAGACCCCCGTGGTATTGCCTGCTGATGCGGGGCAGAACGTGCTGCTGTTCTGGAGCGGACATGGTCGTAGCAAGGAGGTTAACGGCAGCAATGAGATGGTGTGGCGCACCAATCCCACCGGACAAGGCATGACTGCACAGATGCTGTCCGCGACACTACAAGAAATGGCCGACAACAAGCAGTTCCGCCAGATGCTTGTCTGTCTGGAACCGTGTTATTCGGCCAATATGGGACAAGCCCTTGAGGGCATCCCCGGCGTGTTGGCCATCTGTTCGGCAGGCGCCTACGAGCAGTCCTTTGCCGACGCGTGGAGTAACAAGCTGGGCGTGTGGATGTGCGACCGCTTCAGTCGCAACCTCATCGGCCATGCTACAGAATACCCCAACGGCACCTATCGCGACCTGTATCTGTACTGCGCGC